>CAKUVI010000001.1 GCA_934699095.1 uncultured Bacteroidales bacterium
GCCGTATTGGCAATAATGACATTGGCGAGTGCATGTCATCGTGAAACAATTTACCTCGAAAATGACGGAAAACAGATTAGAGACAAACAGAACAAGTTTATCGGCACGTGGGTGCGCTGCGGAAGAGCACTGTTGACAGATAGTGAATGCACCTGCGACACCAGTTACACCGGACCAATTGACACACTTGTTTTTACTGCCGACAGTGTTACTACTTCCTACGAATACACCAGTATCAAGACTTATCCCTATGAATTCTCAACCAATTATTTGTCCTTGTTTGTTTCTGTTTCAATCTTTGATACTTTTCACGTGCAAAGACCTGCTATTATGAAATATCTCTTTTCTAACAATAACTCTGAATTGGTTATAGATAACTCTATATACACAACAACTCTAATATTCAGTGCAGCAGAATCGAAGAAGTATAAAATGTGCTTCAAAAAGGTTGAATAATACTGAGATACACAAGGCTATCGTTGACCTGGTACAATAGTTCACAGTAGCTGAAAGTTTTTTGAATTAAAAAAGTATTTGTCTATAAGTTTTTAAAGCGCATCTTCGTGCGCTTTTTTTGTTATCTTTGCACGTTTTTAAATTAGAGGAAATGTTTACCGGAATTATCGAAAAAACAGGGAAAATCACAAACATAGAAAAAGACAGAACCAATTATAATTTCACACTTGAAGTAGATTTTGCGGAAGAGTTGAGTATAGACCAAAGCATGGCCCACGACGGCTGCTGCCTCACTATCGTAAGCATCGACAAGGCTAAGAAACAATATGTTGTGACAGCCATGGAAGAGACAATGCTGAAGACTAACCTCGGCACCTGGAAGGTCGGTGATGAGGTCAACCTTGAACGCAGCATGCGCATGGACGGCCGGTTTGACGGACATATTGTCCAAGGTCACGTTGACCAGACCGCAGTATGCGAGAAGGTTGTGGATGAGAACGGAAGCTGGCGCTTCTATTTCACTTACGACCCCGACAAGAACAACTTCACTGTTCCAAAAGGCTCTATCTCTGTCAATGGCGTCAGTCTCACAGTTGTGGATTCCGAAAAAGGCCGCTTCTCTGTGGCAATAATACCTTATACCTACAAAGTCACTAATTTCCATGACTTCAAGCCAGGCTCTGTGGTGAACATCGAATTTGACGTTTTCGGAAAGTATGTGCAAAAACTTTTGGCCGAATATTTTGCAAACAATAAATAATAAGTTTCATATTTCTACGTTATCTATATTTCACAAACTAAATCAAAACCTCGTTGAAAAACAAGATTGACATATTGAGAATCACAATCATAGGCGCATTTGTGACCGCCTTGATTATTATCACAGGGTGTTCTACCCATAAGAACACCTTCCCTAATCGTGCATACCATAACGTAACCTGCAAGTACAACGTCTATTGGAATGGTAACCAGGCAATGAAAGAGGCAGAAAAGGAACTTGCCAAAATATCCAAAGACAATTTTACAGTCACATTGCCCATCTACAATTATCCTGACAAGACAGAGTTAGGACCGGCTTTGTCACATTTGGACCGTACTATTGAGAAATCATCCAAAGCCATCCACAAGCACTCAATGCAATTCAAGGGCAAAGAATACGTCAAAACCATCGACGACGCCTATTATCTAATGGCTAAGTCGTACTTTTATAAGCAGGATTACGCCCAGGCTCAGCGCGTGCTCAACTACATCGTGCACAGCTATCCGAAGTCGAATATATACAGCGATGCGCAGGTGTTGCTTGCACGTTCCCAGATTCGCCAAGGCTATTACAGTGGTGCCGACGAACTTCTTGAGACAATCCGCTATATGAACTCAAAGAAGAACAAAAAGTTCAACGTCATGTTCAATGCTGCCAAGGCGGAGTACCATCTGACAGCACCCGACGGAGATGTGCAGGAGGCCATCGACTACATTCAAAGTGCTATCGACGCGCACCCTAAAAAGGATTTCAAAACCCGTCTGCAACTCATTCTCGGAGAACTCTACGAAGAGTTAGGCCAACAGTCGGAGGCACAGAAGCAGTTCAAGAAGGTTATCCAAAACTCTTCCGACTATGAGATGACATTCTGCGCGCAGATGCATCTCGCCACAAACTACGACGGTTCGGCTTCTAACAGAAACTCAATAGTGAAGCTCCTGAACAAAATGCTGGACGACAAGAAAAATGAGAATTACCGCGACCAGATATACTATGCTCTCTCTGAAATCGCCCGAATTGACGAAGACGACGATCTCAGGATTGAATACCTTGCCAAGTCAGTGTCTGCATCAACCGAGAACAACTATCAAAAGACATTTTCAGGTCTGACCCTTGCCGACCTCTACTTCGAGAACAACGAATATCGTAACGCGCAGCACTACTACGACACCGCAATGATGTCGATACCAAAGAATTATCCCAACTTTGAACAAATCCAGAGCAAGGCGAACGTTTTAAAGGATTTGGTTGAGAAGTTGGATGAGATTGACCTTCAAGACAGTTTGTTGCGCATCGCCAACCTGCCGGAAGGCCAGCGCAAGGCATGGGTCAAGAAGATGATAGAGGAGTACACCGAGGCTGAGCGCAAAGCTGCAGCGGAAGAGGCTGAACGTATGCTTGCCATGCAGAATGCCGCCTCCTACACCAACGTCAACACCACCTCGTCAAACGGCAAATGGTATTTCTACAACCAATCTTTGGTTACAGCCGGCCAACAAGACTTCTACAGAAGATTCGGAAACAGGAAGTTGGAAGACAACTGGTTCATCAGTAACAAGGCCCAGATTTCATTCGATGACATGGCACTTTTGAATGACCCTTCATTGGCCAAGGACACTGTAGAGTATGATGAGGACGGCAACCCGATAGCGGTTCGAGAGACCGACCCGAAGAAGGAAGCATACTACACTCAGGACCTTCCACTAACCCAAGGTGCTAAAGACACTGCCAACAACATCATCGCAAAAGACCTGTACGAGACAGGTTTCATCTACCAAGACCTTTTGAACGACACGAAACGCGCCTGCAGTTCATTTGAAACACTGCTTAAGCGCTACCCCAACTGCGAATATTCTCTGCCTGCCATCTATATGCTCTACGTGCTGTACAACAACTCAAAAGACAGCAAGGCTGACGAATACAAGAACATCCTCCTCACAAAATATCCAGAAACTGACTACGCCAAACTCGTACAAGACCCGACCTACTATCAGAAACTGGCAGAACGGGAAAAACAGCTCGAGAACAGATACAACGAAGTTTACGACGATTTCATGAACAAGCGCTGGCAAAAAGTGGTCACCGCCGCCAATGAAGTAATTCCAATCTGTCCCGACGAGACACTTAAATCCCAGTACAGCTACCTTCGCGCCGTGGCATCAGGCCAAGTTTACAATCAAGATTCCCTTATCTTGAACCTTACTAAGGTGGTCTCTGACTTCGGGAAATACCCTGTGGCAGATCTCGCAAAGACATACCTGTCCAATTTTACAACTGAGCAGATTCAGAAAAGTTTGGGAACTTACAATGAAGAGACTGCAAAAGCTGTAATTTCACAAGTTACAAGCCAGGACAAGCCTGAAGTGAAAACCTCTTTCACTTTTAACCCGTCGGAACAGCACTATGTAGTGCTTCTCGTGAAGACCGCCAACTTGCCTCTACAAACAGTAAAACAGGACCTTACAAACTTTAATAAGGAGTTCTTCAGCCTTAAAAAGCTCATAGTCAGCAGTTTCTTTATTGACAACGAGCGACAGATGGTGACGATATCCAAATTCCCAAACAGTAATGAAGCAATGGACTACTATAACATACTTGTCAAAAACGCCAATTACACTACCAATATCCAGAATGGCAACATAGAGGTATATGCCATGAGTGCCACCAACTACACTTCATTCTACAACAAACGTGACGAAAGAGTTCATTATCCGCAATTTTTTAAAGACAATTATTTGAAAAAGAATTAACTAAATATAGAATCGCTTATGAAAGAGACAGATACTCGTGAATTCGGTGGTGGCGCAGTGAACGTCATCGCGCAAGGTACTCAAATGTTAGGCAATATGGTTACATCATCTGACTGCAGAATCGATGGCATGCTTCGTGGAAATATCGAATCAAAAGCGAAAATCATCGTTGGCAGGACTGGTGTTGTGGAGGGAAACATCCGTTGTTCTAACATTGAGGTTGAAGGAAACATCAAAGCAGAGTCTTTGGTGGTTACGGAACTGATATCACTCAAGGCAACTGCAAATCTCACAGGTAACATAGAGACATCGAAGATTGCTATCGAGCCGGGTGCGGAGTTCTCAGGCAACTGTAAAATGCGCAATTCACGCGCAATGGCACAGCCGAATCCTCAACAACCTGAGAAAAAATAGTAGATGAGCGGATACAAGCCCCATCAGAAGCAGTCCCCACTTCAACAATATGCCGTCTATTCAAATTTGGCATTTGAGATGGGAGCTGTTATTGCGTTGGGTGTATTCGGGGGTGTAAAGTTGGATAAATGGCTGGATGTCAGTCCTTTATTTACGATTGTGTGCTCGTTGCTTGCAATCGCTGCCTCTTTGTATATTGTTGTCAGATCATTGTCTAAAATCAACAAACGGAAAGATGAACAATAAAATTCCAATCAGAAAATTCTCGTTCAGGATCATAGTGTTTTCCGTCATAGTGGCGGGTTTGTCTGCTCTATTTCAGTGGATATTCCCGTTATATGCGTCGCCAGCGTTGCCATTTATCGTTATTTTCTTCTTTTTTATTACTCTTTTCACTATCTACATCGTACTTCGCAATGACAATGCGGCAAACCAAAGGCAGTTTTTTTCAGGCTACATGCTGTCGCGTATAATCAAAATACTCTCCTGCCTCATATTCTTGACTTTGTACATTTTTTTGAACAAGAAAGATGCCATAAGGTTCGCCATCGCATTCCTTGTCATCTATTTTCTGTTTGCAATTTTTGAAGTTTATCTGTTGAAAAAGGAAAATCAAGACATATCTGAAAAGATTAATCAAGATAATCAGGATAAAAAAGAATAAAATTATGAATAATTCCAGAAAAATCAAAGAAAATCTTTGGTATATCGGTGCTTCAGACCGCCGTTTAGCCCTTTTTGAAAACATGATGCCGATTCCACGCGGCGCATCATACAATTCATACCTCCTAATTGACGAGAAAACAGTGCTTTTAGACACTGTTGACCAGGCTGTTAGCGCACAATTCATCGAAAACATGATGGCAGTGCTCAGCGGCAGAAACCTCGACTATGTCATCATCCACCATGTTGAACCTGATCATTTGGCATCTCTTCAGGAGGTTTTAGTGAGATACCCGCAAACGACAATTGTTTGCAGCATGCAGGCCTCAAGACTGATGAAACAGTTTATGGAAATATCTGAAAATGTTAATTTCCAAATAGTTAAAGAAGGCGATACGTTGAACGTTGGCTCACATACCTTTAATTTTGTGGGTGCTCAGATGGTGCATTGGCCTGAAGTCTTGGTGTCATACGAGTCAACTGAGAAGATTCTATTTTCGGCAGACGCTTTCGGGACTTTCGGAGCAATAAGCGGAAACTTGTTCGCTGATGAAATCAACTTTGACACAGACTGGATGGCAGAAGCACGCCGCTACTATACAAATATTGTCGGCAAATATGGTTTTCAGGTTCAGAATCTGCTGAAGAAAGCATCGGCCCTGGACATTGCCATGATTTGTCCCTTGCATGGTCCGATCTGGCGCAATGATTTCGGCAAATTGATTGAGAAATATGATCTTTGGAGCCGTTATGAGCCTGAGGATCGTGAAGTGTTGATTGTTTACGGCTCGATGTATGGTCATACTGAATCGGCAGCAACCACATTAGCTGGTTTGTTAGCTGACAAAGGCTGCAAAAACATACAAATGTACGATGTTTCATCCACCCATGTTTCATATCTCGTATCCGAATCATTCAGATGCAGCCACATTGTGTTGTTTGCACCCACATACAACGGAGGCCTATACCCGCCAATGGAGAATTACCTTTTAGACTTAAAAGCTCATCTGTTACAAAACAGGGTTTTCACTGTCATAGAAAACGGGTCATGGGCACCAGTTTCCGCAAACGCTGTGAAAGCCATTCTCGGAGAGATGAAGAACACCACAATATTAGAACCTGCAGTAACATTCAAATCTTCAATGAAGGATTCGCAAAGAGCTGAATTAGAAGCACTTGCAAACGTGATAATCGAATCTATATAGTAAACAAATATGTATAAAATCGTCAAAAAGGAGGAGCTCGGCAAAGACACTTTCCTAATGGAGGTGGAGGCCCCGAAAGTTGCCCAGGCAGCTTTACCAGGACAGTTTGTAATCGTTAAATCGGACGAAGTGGCGGAGCGAATCCCTCTCACCATCAGCGATACAAACCTGCCAGATGGAACTATCACCCTGGTAATAAAAGCGATAGGTGTATCCACAAACAAAATTGTCTCTTTCTCTGTTGGCGATTTTTTCCATGACGTTGTAGGCCCTTTGGGAAATCCATCGGCATTCATTCACCGCCCGATAGAACAATTGCGAAAAACAAAATACTGTTTTATTGCAGGTGGCGTGGGAATAGCACCCGTATATCCACTCGTGAAATGGATGACTGCACACAACATCGAATGTGATGTAATAATCGGAGCCCGCAACAAGTCGCTTTTGTTCTATATTGAACGTTTTCAAAGGATTACAAACAATCTGTTCATTGCCACAGACGATGGCTCGGCAGGCTTCAAGGGCAACGTTACTCAAATGTTGGAATACCTTGTGAAAGAGGATGGACGCCATTATGATGAGATCACCGCCATAGGTCCCATGATTATGATGAAGTTCGTTTCATTAAAGGCCAAAGAATTGGATATTCCCTGTGTGGTGAGCCTCAACTCGTTGATGGTTGACGGCACTGGTATGTGCGGAGCCTGCCGCGTACAGATAGGAGGCAAGACAAAATTCACCTGTGTTGACGGTCCGGAATTTGACGGAGCACTAATTGATTTTGACGAGTGCATGCATCGTCAGGCTATGTATGACCACATTGAAAGTCGCAAGATATTGGAAGACGAGGAGTTAAAGGAGAATCACGTCTGCCATATCGGGGGAATCACAAACGAGGCCCCAGTGGCAAAGAAAAGGGTGCCGGTGCGCGAACAGAGTCCAGAGATAAGAAAAACAAATTTCAACGAGGTCTGTTTGGGATACAATGAGGAAGAGGCTGTTGAGGAGGCACGCAGATGCCTGCACTGCAAAAATCCCCAATGTGTCTCAGGATGCCCTGTGCATATACGCATACCTGACTTCATCTCGCTCATAAAAGACGGAAAATTTGACGAGGCTGCCCAGTTCATACGTCAAGACACTGCTCTTCCGTCGGTGTGCGGCCGTGTCTGCCCGCAGGAGAGCCAATGCGAGGGTAAATGCGTGTTAGGACGGAAGGGCGATGCTGTTGCCATAGGTAAATTGGAACGCTTTTTGGGTGACTGGGCGATGAAGAACCATCTTCCGGTGCAAAAACCTGACAAAGAGAAGTGCCGCAGGGTGGCTGTCGTGGGCAGCGGCCCCGCAGGACTGACATGCGCCAAAGAGCTGCGGGCAAGCGGCTACGATGTGACAGTTTACGAAGCTCTTCACGAATTCGGAGGCGTTTTGGTGTACGGAATCCCAGAATTCCGTCTTCCTAAAAACGCTATTGTGAAACCGGAAATACAGACTATCAAAGACATGGGTGTAAGGTTTGAGAGCGATGTGGTTGTTGGCCGCACCCTTTCGGTTGATGATTTAATGACAAAGTGGGGCTATGAGGCTGTTTTCATATCGTCGGGTGCAGGTTTCCCGAATTTCATGAATATTGATGGTGAAAACCTGTGTGGTGTTGTGTCGGCAAATGAGTTTCTCACACGCAACAACCTGCTGTTCTCATACAAAGACAACTACCAGACTCCGAACTATGTGGGAAAGAGAGTGATTGTTGTGGGAGGCGGTAACGTTGCCATGGATGCGGCCAGAACCGCCACGCGCCTCGGTGCTGATGTGACTGTCGTTTATAGACGTTCTGAAGATGAACTGCCCGCCCGCAAGGAAGAAGTGCACCATGCCAAAGAGGAAGGCGTCAAGTTCGAGATGCTGACAAACCCTGTTAAAATCATTGGCGATGACAATGGCTGGGTAAAAGCAATCGAATGCACCAAGATGAGGCTTTCCGATCCAGATGAGTCAGGCCGCCGCCGCCCCGAAACTATCCAAGGGTCACAATTTGTGATGGAAACAGATATGGTGATTATGGCCATCGGAACAGCACCTAATCCTTTGATACACAGTACAACAGATGGACTTGACGTGAATTCCCACGGATGTATCATTGCCGATGAATTCGGCGTAACCTCAAAAAAAGGTGTCTTCGCTGGCGGTGATGCCGTGTCAGGGGCTGCCACTGTGATTCTCGCCATGGGTGCCGGAAAAACGGCTGCCAAGGCTATCGACAAATATCTGTCAGAAAACTAAAAGGTAACAGCAGCAAGGGTTACAACGCTCACTTTTACATCCGCCGCCTGTTGAAGCTTGCGCACCGCTGCCTCAACTGTGGCTCCTGTGGTCAGCACATCATCGCAAACCATGACGTGCTTGCCGTCTATTCTCCCTTTATCTACTACAGCAAACACGTCCTTTACGTTCATCCAACGAGAAAATCTGCCTTTTTTGGTCTGCGTCTCAGTATATTCCTGTCTGATCAGAACATCAGTAAAATATGGTATTTTCATAGATTCAGACAATCCTTTCGTAATCCATTCACTTTGGTTGTATCCCCGCTTGCGCTCTTTTTTCGGGTGAAGCGGAATAGGAATTATACAATCCACATCCTTGAACCTTTCTTCTTCAATCAACTGATTTCCAAAATAATCGCCCAAAAAACTTCCAATCTCCTTTTGGCCGTTGTATTTGAGGTTGTGAAGTATTTTCTGCACTTTGTTGCTTTTCTTATAACTCATAAGAGAAGCTACTTCCTGTATTGGCACTCTACCCTCAAAAAGCGCCCTTAATGGGTTGTTGTGCTCTTTAAAATACTCAGTTTCAGGAAGATGGAGATAGCATTCCAAACACAGGCAAGGTTCATTTTGTTGAAGTGGATTACCGCACGCGCAGCAGAGCCGTGGGTAGAACAAAGCAAGAAGATTTTTAATAATTTTCATAGTTTTTAATTTTTGTTTATCATAATATTAACGAAATAAATATCTTGATTATTGCATAAATATAGTATCTTTGCATTTTAAAAAAAAATTGTCATGAGTGTAAAACCGATAATAGCTCCGTCGATGTTGTCGGCGGATTTCAACAGATTAGGTGAAGAGGTGGCGATGTTGAACCGTTCGGAAGCCGATTGGATACATCTGGACGTGATGGACGGTGTTTTTGTACCGAACATCTCCTTTGGAATGCCCGTAATAAAGGCCGTGCGAAAACTTTCGGAGAAACCGTTGGACACACATTTGATGATAGTGCAGCCTGAGCGCTATATACACACATTCAAGGAGGCTGGCTGCGACATTCTTACAGTGCACTGGGAAGCCTGCACGCACCTGCACAGGACAATCGCACAGATCAAGGAGGAGGACATGTTGGCCGGAGTGGCCTTGAACCCGCATACCCCGGTTTCAGGATTGGAGGACATCATCAATGATGTAAACATGGTGCTTATCATGTCTGTGAATCCCGGTTTTGGCGGTCAGAAATTCATTAACAGGTCGCTGCACCGCATCACCGAATTGCGCGAGATGATTGAGCGTAACAATTCGGAAGCCCTGATTGAGGTTGACGGTGGGGTGAACGCCGACAACATATCCGAAATCATCAAGGCTGGCGCCGACGCCGTGGTTGCAGGAAACGCCGTTTTCAAGGCTGAAAATCCGGAAGACATTATTCTTCAACTTAAAAACACACAGTAATGCAAAAACTCCTCACACTTGTAATTCTCATAGGATTTTGTGCTTTGTCGATGGCACAGACTGTCACTTATCAGGACATTCAAGACCAGAAGTCGGCAAAGGAGCTGACCGGGAAGAAAATCGGTGACGAGATCAATTCGTATGTCGCATCTGACGGTGTGACATACAAGGTCGGTTCGACCATAACATACGGTTTCCCGACAAACGGGAAATATTACCTCTATTTCGTGGATGTAACGTCAAGCTGGATAGCCGACTTTGCCGAGGATGAAAATGCCACATCGTCGGAGCGGGCCGCCAACAGGGAACGCGCTGAACGCATAGAGAACCGTGCTGGCGGTGTTGCAACCATCAAAAAGATAAAATGTCTGCCCATCGATCCCTTCAACAAGCAAACCAGCGGTTGCAAGATATACCTTGTTTTAAACCGGGGCGGAATAGCCTGCACAAACTTCGAGGAAGCCATAGCCGTTGGTGAAGTTCAGACAAAGATGAAATCATCGGACGCAGCTCTCCAAGAGCTTAAAAAATGGAAGGAAAAACTCGATCTGCAGATCATCACACAAGAAGAGTATGATGCCAAAAAGGCCGAATTAATGAAATTTATCGATTAAACATAACTACTATGGAAGAAAAGAAAAGAAGTACTGCTTATTGCATGTTCGTCATCGGATCCCTGTTTTTCGTGTTCGGATTCGTGACATGGTTGAACAACATCCTGATTCCGTACATGCGCACCTCTTGTGAACTTACAACCCAAGTTCAGGGTTATTTGGTGACTTTCGCCTTTTACATTGCATATTTTGTAATGTCTATACCATCTTCGTATGTGCTTAAAAAGACAGGCTACGGCAACGGCATGGCTCTCGGACTTATAATAATGGCAGTAGGTTGCATGATGTTCATACCTGGTGCCAAACTTCGCAGCTACCCGATATTTCTGCTGGGACTCTTCCTGCAAGGAAGCGGTCTGTCGCTGCTGCAAACCGCCAGCAACCCGTATGTCACCGTCATCGGACCGATAGAATCCGCTGCACGAAGAATGAGCATCATGGGTATTTGCAACAAAGTGGCAGGTATGATTGGAATCCTTATCCTTTACAAGGCCCTTTTCGGCGGCAAAGAGGAACTCATCAACACCATCAACAACACGCCTGCCGGTCCTGAAAAAGAGATGATGCTCCAGCAACTATCAAGCGGCGTGATCGTACCATACCTCATCATGACAGCTGTGTTGATTGCATTAGTGCTTTTCATCAAAACAGCTCATCTGCCTGAAATCGTGGAAGAAGAGAAAAAAATTGGTGGCAAAACAGCAAGTCTATGGGATTATCCCTATATGTGGTTGGGTGTTCTCGCCATCTTCTTCTACGTCGGCGCCGAGGTTATCGCGATAGATACACTGATTGGTTATGGCGATTACTACAATATACCGACCTCAGTATCACATCTTTTCGGGGTTTATGCACTGATAGCTCTTTTAGTGGGCTATATTTGCAGTATCTTCCTTGTCCCGAAAGTGATTTCCCAACGCCGTGCCCTCATCATCCAACTGCTGCTCGCAGTGGCGTTGGTTGTTGTTGCGCTCTGCACCAATGGCATGATCTCCATCATCGCCATCATCTGTCTGAGCTTTGCGCACGCAATCATGTGGCCCGCTATTTGGCCGTTGGCAATCCACGACCTGGGCGACCACACTGAATTTGCATCGGCACTTATGGTGATGGCCATCGTCGGTGGAGCAGTTATACCGCTTATATACGGTAAGATAGCAGATGCAGTGAACGCTCATGCCGCGTACGCCATACTTTTTGTAAGCTATGCCTACATCTTATTCTTCGCAACTATAGGATATAAAATAGAGAAAAAATAATACGACTGAAACTTTATAACCTGTCTATTTGAGAAATGAAACCTTTCAAGCAGATATTACCTGACATACTGAAAGTCATCATTTTCGTAGGATTAGGGGTGTTCTTCATCTGGCTTTCTGTCAAGAACTTGAGCGATGAGGATGTCAGGATGATTTTTTCATCCATGAAGTTGGTTAACAACGCACAGGGTTGGCTTTTCATCACTCTGTCTGCACTGTCGCTCATTTCCGCTGACGTAATACGTTCGTTACGGGCACGCCAAATGCTTGTCACCATCGGCTATAAGCCGAGAATGTCTATGACATTCTACTCTGTGATGGTCTGTTACTTGGCTAACTTGGCTGTACCTCGTCTCGGCGAGATCCTGCGCTGCACATTCCTGCAACGCTACGAGAATATTCCTTTCCAAAAATCATTAGGCACTGTTATTCTGGAGCGTGCCATAGACCTGATATGCTGGCTTGCACTATTCTGTGTGGCTTTTTTCATGAACACCACACTTTTGTCACAGATAGTCGTAAACCAAGAGACAGGCATTACCCTTCAGCAATGGTTTCAATCAAAAGGTTTGAATCTCCTTGGAAATCATTCTCTGCTTGTCATTCTTGCAGTCCTGGTTGCAATCATAGTCATATTGCGGCTTACAAAAAAATTCTGGCAGAAAAACAGAGTGATGTCCAAGATAGTGCAGTTCTTTAAAGACATCTGGAAGGGGTTCGTCTCGATTAAAGACATGCAGCGACCATGGCTTTTCATCTTTCTTACTGTAGCGATGTGGATAATGTATTTTTCCGGTACATATCTTTTCTTCTTCTCTCTTCCGTACCTTCGTGATGTGGGTGCTGGGGCTGCATTCGCCGTTTTGGTGTTCGGTACAATTGCATTCATGATATCGCAGGGAGGATTGGGATCTTACCCCCTTATAACAGCTGGCATCACTCTTCTTTACGGAGTCTCTTATCCCCAGGGACTTGCCGCCGGTTGGATAGGATGGATTCTCCAAACCGCCGTGGCTCTTGTAATCGGACTCCTTACTCTTGCTGTTGTGCCTCTCTACAAACGCCGCGACGCCACCATAAAAAACAACTCGGATGAATAATTTTGAAAATATGATAAGAGCCAAAATCGTGGGCCGTGACTTTTTCACAGACCAAGCTTCGGCTATACATTCTCATAAGATTGTATTCACAAACGGCTGCTTTGATGTGGTGCACTTCGGTCATGTGAAATACCTCGCTAAAGCACGCGACTTGGGAGATTTGTTGGTGATCGGACTTAACAGCGACCTCTCCGTTAAACGTCTCAAGGGTGAAAACCGTCCAATTAACTCACAGAACGAACGCGCCTTTTTGCTCGCAGCCTTCTCTTTTGTTGACTATGTGACCATTTTCGACGAAGATACTCCTGAAGAACTTATCCGCGTGGTGCGCCCCGATGTTCTGGTCAAGGGCGGAGACTATTCGTTAGACAAGATTGTCGGTGCAGACTTCGTTTTGGCAAATGGTGGTACTGTCACCACAATACCCTTTGTTGATGGATTTTCATCTACTTCAATTATTAATGAATTAAACAAACAACAATGAATAAGATACCTTTCCTGTTTGCACTGATATTACCTGTGATTCTGATGGCCCAAAGCTTGGATGTCACCGACAGGTCTCAAAATGATGCGCTCGCCGATCCAGCTGCATCCGTATGTATAGAGGTGGAGCAGTTGGCTAACTACCCCTATATTTCCGATTCATACGAGATTCCTTCCTTTAATCTCTATCAGAAATACTGGGATACAGCGAATCTTCGCAGTTCCATTCTTGAAATACCTTTCTCAAACGACCGACTTATGCTCATGCTTGTCCAGGACGCTAACAATCCCTTCGTGATGCCCTGCAGATACGAAAAGATTAAGACTTTCTACGGACTTGCCAAATCGGGCGATTTTCATCCAGGCGTTGATATCGTGACTGACCCTCAGACTCTCGTGAAAAGCTGCTTCGACGGCGTCGTGCGAATGGCCAGAAGCTATGGCGACTACGGTCTCCTCGTTGTCGTAAGACACTACAACGGACTTGAAACCGTCTATTCCAAACTAGGCAAGATATGTGTCAGACCTGGACAAATCATAAAAGCCGGACAGGTTTTGGGACAAACCTGCAATTCGTCAAATTCTCGTGAGTGTTTGATTCATTTTGAAGTGAGATTTATGAATGAACACATTGATCCTGAGTTGATTATAGATTTTGAAGAGGAAGAGTTGCTTCAAAATAACATAGCATTGATGTCGCGTGACTTCAATATAATCCCTTTGGATTCATATCGGAGGAAGGTGAAGTCACAGCCGATGGCTGAAACCGTATCACAGCCACAGAAACAGGAAGTGAAGGAAGAGAAGGTCGAAGCAAAGAAAGAGGTTGTCCCCGTGGAGCAGCCACAGCCAAGTGCAAAAGAATACAACAATCAGCAGGAGGCAACCTATCACACAGTCAAAGCCGGTGAAAACCTTTATCGTATCTCCCTCAAATATAACACCACTGTTGACGCAATCTTGAAACTCAACAATCTGAAAAACGCCGACAAGATAGTTGAAGGTCAGAAGCTGCGGGTACGTTAACAAGACATCTTCATGGACACCCTTCTGAAAATAGAAAATCTGTCGTTAGATCTGAAGCGCGATAACCAATGGCATCAGATCCTCAAGGGTGTGGATTTTGAACTGCATAGGGGAGAGACATTAGGTATAGTAGGCGAGTCCGGCTCCGGAAAATCTGTGACGGCACTCTCAGTGATGCGGCTTCTCAACTCCAAGATGGCACGCTATCCAAATGGAAAAATCCTCTTCCAGAGAGAAGAAGATGCGCCATTCACCGACATCCTGTCGATAGGGGAGGAGCAGATGCGTGCCATAAGGGGAAACCAGATAGGGATGATATTTCAGGAACCAATGACCTCGTTAAATCCGGTGTTGAAGTGTGGTGAACAGATCACGGAGCAGATCATCTTGCACGAAAAATGCACTGAGAAGGAAGCGAAGCGGCGGGTGATGGGGCTGTTTGAAGAAGTGGAGCTGCCGCGGCCCGCACAAATGTTCGACTCATATCCTCATGAGCTGTCAGGCGGTCAGAAACAACGCGTGATGATTGCCATGGCCATGAGCTGTAACCCGCAGATCCTCATTGCCGATGAACCCACAACCGCTCTCGATGTCACTATACAGAAAAGAATCCTTGAACTGATACGCAATCTTCAAGATAGGCGCCAGATGAGCGTGCTTTTCATCTCCCACGACCTCGGTGTCATAGCTGAAATCGCCGACCGTGCCATAGTCATGCTGAAAGGCGAAATTGTTGAGGAAAACAGTGTCAGAAATATATTCCTGAATCCAAACCACCCTTATACGCGACAGCTGATAGCAAGCAGACCGCCTATGGATGTGCGACTGCGACGACTGCCGCAGATATCCGACTTCAGCGGCTCAGATTTCGCTACATTGAACCAAGTTATTGACAATCTAAAAGTAACTCAGCAAGAACGGACCGAAAGCCACAAAAAGTTATACTCGGGTGAAAAAATACTCTCGGTTCGCAACCTCTCAAAACGCTATCCCGTTAGAAAACGCAAACTCTTCGAAAAACGACAGTTTGTGTATGCCCTGAATAATGTTGACATCGATGTTTATGAAGGTGAAACATTAGGGTTGGTGGGCGAATCCGGATGCGGCAAAACCACTCTCGGCCGCTCCATGCTTCGTCTCGTGGAACCCGACTCTGGCAACGTTTTTTATAGAGGACAAGATATTCTTCAACTTTCAAGAGACGAAATGAGAATGATGCGTAAAGATTTGCAAATAATACTGCAAGATCCGTATTCATCGTTAAACCAAAGACTTACCATTGGTGATGCGCTGATGGAACCTATGCGAGTGCACGGAATTTTGCAAAACGACAAGGAGAGAAAGAAAAAGGTGATCTCCCTTTTGGAGCGCGTCAGCCTGAACGAATCACATTTCTACAGATACCCTCATGAATTCTCAGGTGGGCAACGGCAGCGCATTTCAATAGCCCGCGCCCTGGCCGTCAATCCAAAGTTCATCATCTGCGACGAATCTGTGTCGGCCCTCGATGTCTCGGTGCAGGCACAGGTACTGAATCTGCTCAACGAACTTAAAGAAGAATATAAATTCACTTACATTTTCATTTCCCACGATCTCTCGGTTGTGAAATTTATGGCCAATCGCATTGTGGTTATGCAAAATGGCAGCATTGTTGAAACCGGTGACGCCGATGAACTTTGCAATAATCCTCAAACAGCTTATACACAGAAACTTATCAGTTCTATACCTAAAGGAATTTTATCATGAATGAAGAACTTAAATTGAAAATAACAAACATTCTGAAATTCACACTCAGAATACTGCTCGGTGCATATTTCATAACGTCGGCTATCTTGAAACTCCTTTCTTTAGACACTTTCGAACTGTATATCTACAGCTTCAAAATCTTTAGTTTTAACTTCAGCACTATCATCGCACGGCTTGTCATCACCTGCGAAATCCTGGCAGGCTCCCTCCTTATTGCCAAAATCCGCTATCGTGAAGCATGGTGGCTCACAATGCTGATGCTTATCGGTTTCACACTCTTGCTTTGTTACACCGCAATTTTCCGCGATGACCAAAACTGTCATTGTATGGGAGAACTCGTACAGATAAAGCCATCCTTGTCTATTGTAAAAAACATTGTCACAATTGCACTTTTATTATTAATCCGCAAAGAACAAGACTACAATTTCAAGATTAAAAACATCGTTTTAGGAATAATTATAGCAATTTCCATAATTATTCCTTTCGCTATTTTCCCCACAGACAGTATTTACAATCTTGTCAAAAAAAATCCCAAGTCTGTACATGAAGCCACTTTCAACGGTTTCTTGCAAGACTCTGCAATGAGGGATATCAACATAGACCATGGCAATTATATTGTTGGAGTGTTGTCTTCAGGATGTGAATTTTGTAGGATAAGCGGTATAAAAATAAGAGAAATTGCAGAAAACAACAATATCGACAACAATAATATCCTTTTCTTCATTTGGGGAGACAAGCAATCCATCGATAATTTTAAAAAAGAGACGAAGACAGAGGGATTTAAATACGTTTACATTGATCCTGTAACGGCGGTAAGGATGGTTAACGGCAGTTTTCCGACCTACATATTCACTACGGATGGAGATGTTGTTAAGACAGTAAACCTTCGTCAACTCACTGAAAAAGATGTGAAAAACCATCTGAAGTGAAAAAACAGGTGGGATATAAATAGACGGCAATAATTATTTTTGTACTTTCGCTGAAATTTTTTTATCACAACTAATTCAAAAAAGTATGTCTTCAATTTACGATTTTAAAGTTCTGAACAACAAAGGTGTTGATGTTGATATGGCCCAATATGAAGGCCAAGTTTTAATGATTGTCAATACAGCCAGCAAGTGCGGTTTCACACCTCAATACGATGGACTACAGGCTCTTTATGAAAAATACAAGGATCGTGGCTTCGTGATCTTAGGATTCCCATGCGACCAATTCAAACATCAAGAGCCGGGTGACGATAATGAAATCGAACAGTTCTGCAAGGTTAATTACGGTGTCACTTTTCCTCTTATGAAAAAAGTGGATGTTTTCGGCGAAAATGCTGCCCCAATTTTCACTTATCTCACCCAGCAGGTTCCGAATGAGGAAGTTAAGGGTCTGAAAGATAAGGCTGTGATGAAGATGGTTGAAAAGTTGGCCGAGGGCCGCAAAGAGGGCGACGTGCGTTGGAACTTCACCAAATTCCTCATCTCCCGCGACGGCAAAACCATCAAACGCTATGCCCCTGTTATCAACCCGGATGAAATCGAAAAAGATATAGAAGCAATGCTCTAATCTTTTGCAGGGCACTATAGATGCAACCGGGTTGCAAACTCAACTGATACGAGAGTTTGCAACCCGGTTGCTTTTTTTATTCCCTACTTTTGCTCCCGAAATCGCTCGAAAAAAATTAATATTATGGAACATATACACGAAAATCAAGAACATTGCGGCCACGGCCATTGCAGCTGCGGTCATGAACATCATCACGAACATGAAGAAGAGTCTTTGAAACCCAAAATCGTAAAAATAGTCATCACTGTTCTTCTGTTGTGCGCTGCCGTTTTCATAGAAAAACGTTTCGCTCTCCCGACATGGCAAACACTGCTTGTCTATCTTGTGCCCTATTTGTTGATAGGCTTCGACACATTGAAGGAAGCTGTGGAAGGAATATCAGAAGGTGAGGTTTTTAACGAAAACTTCCTTATGTCTGTTGCCACTATCGGTGCTCTGTGTATAGGCTTTCTCCCTGGCGCTGAAACACAATTCCCGGAGGCTGTCTTTGTGATGCTGTTTTTCCAGATTGGCGAGCTTTTTGAGGAATTTGCCGAAGGTAAGAGCCGCCAGAGCATAGCCCATCTTATGGACATCCGCCCTGATACTGCTGTGGTTTTGCGCAATGGAATAGAGACCAAGGTGTCGCCCGAAGAGGTTGAAACAGGGGAGACCATCATTGTGCGTCCAGGTGAAAAGATACCTATTGACGGTATTGTAATAGAAGGCGAAACTGCTTTGAACACCTCTGCCCTCACCGGTGAAAGCTTGCCGCGCAATGCAAAAGCCGGTGATGAGGTCGCATCGGGCTGCCTGAATATCACCGGACTGGTTAAAATCAAGACTACTAAAGAATTTGGCGAAAGCACTGTCTCTAAAATCATAGAATTGGTGGAAAATGCCAACGAACACAAATCCAAAAGCGAGGCCTTCATCACCAAGTTCGCCCGTATTTACACTCCTATTGTGGTTATAGGTGCCATTGTCTTGGCTGCTCTTCCACCTTTGTTGAGCGGTGATTTCATGGCCTCATTCCCCACTTGGCTCTACCGCTCCCTGATGTTCCTGATTGTTTCCTGCCCTTGTGCTTTGGTGATCAGCGTTCCGCTCTCTTTCTTCGGTGGAATCGGAGCTGCCTCCCGTAAAGGAGTCCTCGTCAAAGGCGCCAATTATATGGATACTATCGCTAACCTCAAAACTGTGGTTTTCGACAAGACAGGTACTCTAACCTACGGAAAATTTGCAGTTGAAGCGGTGCATCCTGACTCTATTGATGAAAATCAGATTCTGCACCTCGCTGCCCATGTGGAGCACTTCTCCACCCATCCCATAGGAGCCGCCCTCCGCGATGCCTTCCCTAACGAAGCAACCGACGGCTGCACGGTGTCGGATGTGCGCGAAATCTCCGGCCAAGGCATCTGTGCCAAGGTCGAGAACGATGTGGTGGCCGTTGGAAACTCAAAACTCATGGAGTCTGTAGGGTCTAAATGGGAGGAGTGCGAATGCCATGGCACTATTATTCATGTGGCGGTAAACGGCAAATATGCCGGACATGTCGTTATCAATGACACGATAAAGGAAGACAGCCTTGCTGCAGTGGGTAAACTTAAAGAACTCGGCGTCACTCACACTGTGATGCTTACAGGCGATGGGAAGGAGACCGCCGCAAGAGTTGCCGAAAAGGTCTCAATTGACGATTTCCACGCTGAACTGATGCCAGCCGACAAGGTTGCCGTTGTGGAAAGCCTGCTCTCAAAGTCTGATATGGGCAAGGTCGCCTTCGTTGGCGATGGCATTAATGACGCTCCTGTGCTGGCCCGCGCCGATGTAGGCATCGCAATGGGCGGTCTCGGCAGCGATGCCGCAATCGAAGCCGCTGACGTCGTTATCATGGATGACAAACCTTCCAAAATATCCGACGTGATTCGCATCTCCCGTCGAACCATCTCCATAGCCCGTCAGAATGTCTGCTTCGCAATAGCAGTGAAAGTGGCAGTGCTTGTCCTTGCCGCACTCGGTGTCGCTAATCTGTGGTTCGCCGTCTTCGCCGATGTGGGAGTTACCGTCATTGCTGTGCTTAGTGCTATGCGTACCATGTTGCCGCCACGTGACTGACAACAACAATTACCTCCTACAAGGTTTTTCTGTTAAACTTTTGTTGCCTTGACATGTTCCTGATAGGTTGAATTTGTTTATCTTTGCTGCCAATTTTTGAAAGATGAAAAAAATACTTTTTACGATACTTGTCTTGGCTTTGACCTTACAGATAAAGGCAAGTTATTTGCTGATACCGATGGATATGTCGCAGGCTAACCACCTGAAAGCCTATGGGATAGCTTATTTTGCGGTCGCACGGCAGGTTGAAATGAGCTGGCTGCTTAACTATCGCGGCGGCAGCTTTATGTGCGCCTATAACAGCTCCATCGAAAATGAATGCATGGTTCGCGGCGTCTCTTATGAGGTTATTGCCGACCTCCAAGCTTCACAAATCCTCAACGAAATCGCTGTCGTTGAGAACAATATGAATGAAATAAAACTCACTAAAGAGCCTAAAATCGCCGTTTATTCCCCTAAAAACAAACTTCCATGGGATGATGCCGTAACTCTTGTGCTCACATACGCCGAGATTCCTTATACAGTTATCTATGATGAAGAAGTTATCAAAGGCGAACTTCCAAAATACGACTGGCTGCACCTGCACCATGAGGATTTTACCGGACAATACGGTAAGTTCTGGGCTAACTACCGCAATGCAAAGTGGTATCAGGATGACGTGAAGGAAAATGAAGAACGTGCAGCCCAATTGGGATTCACGAAAGTGTCGCAAATGAAACTCGCCGTCGCTAAGGGAATCCGCGATTTCGTGGCTGGTGGCGGCTACCTCTTTGCCATGTGCTCAGGCCCCGACAGCTACGATATCGCCCTTGCAGCCGAAGGCGTCGATATCTGCGAACAGATGTTCGATGGTGACCCGATGGACCCACAAGCTCAAAGCAAACTCAACTACGACAACTGTTTTGCTTTTACAAATTTCAGAATTGAAACCAATCCTTATGTCTATGAGGTGTCTGATATCGACGTCAACCCTTCGCAACATATAGCCAATAAATCCAACGACTATTTCACTCTTTTTGAGTTCTCCGCTAAATGGGACCCGGTGCCTACAATGCTGTGCCAGAATCACTTGCAGGTTATTCCCGGCTTCATGGGCCAAACCACCGCTTTCCGCAAAGAACTAATTAAGCCTACCGTGACTATTATGGGCGAATGCGCCTTCTTTAACGAAGCCAGATATATTCATGGTGAATATGGCAAAGGAACCTGGACGTTCTATTCCGGTCACGACCCGGAAGATTATCAACATCTTGTGAATGACGCCCCTACAGACCTTAACCTGTTCCCGAATTCAGCCGGATACCGCCTTATTCTTAACAATGTACTCTTCCCGGCTGCTAAAAAACAACAGCAAAAAACATAATTTTTATTCCGTGCTGTAAAAATAATTATATTTGTACTCTTTTTTGAAATAATCAATTACAATGAAAAACTATAGACTTATCATCGCTTTACTATTTGTATTTCAGATAGTTACTGTTAATCAGCTGCAATTGTCAGCACAAAAAATCAAAACCACAGATGTGCCGGAAGATGTGATTCAGACCTTCGATGAACAATATTCGTACATGAAAGTAAATGGCTGGCAAATCGAAAATGGCAATTACGTCGCTTCTGTCAAGGACGGCAGCACAAGCGGAAAAGTCTATATCTCAAAATCCGGTGAATGGCTCAAAACCACATTTAATGTGCCACCTCGTGAACTTCCTTCCGCAATCACTGATTTCGTGGCTAATAACTACCCCGATTTTATAATCAGCGAGAGTTGCCTCGAAGAGAAAGAAAACGAGAGCACTCATTATTACCTCGAAGTGAAAAAAGACGGTATCGGCAACCGTCCGTCAATATTGACCTTTGCAACTACAGGTAGCAATAAACTCCTGTCACGTAACGATCCTGATGATTTCGTTGACCCTACTAAACAGCAACCAGACAAAATCGCCCAAGCCAAAGCCGCTGCAGAAGAACGCTCCGCCGCAAAAGCCGAAGCTGCTAAAAAGGCCGCTGAAGAAAAGGCTGCACAAGATAAAGCAAAGGCCGAGGCTGCTAAAAAAGAGTCTAAACCTGCCCCACAAACTGCGCAGAAATCTTCTTCAACTTCGTCTTCTAATAGTCAAAAAACAGAAAAACCAAAGAAAGAAAAACCCGAACCTGTGGTTAAGGACGAATATGGAAATGTGGCAATCAAAGCTTCCACTGTGCCAGATGTCGTGTCTAAAGCCTTGGTAAAAAAAGTTCTTCACCCAGCAGAACTGAACTGGTTCCTCGTTGACAGTATGTATATCGCAAGATGCCTCAACCAAGGTAAGAAAACCGCTGTTTATATTTCTCCTAAGGGACTGTGGGATAAGACTTTAACTGTAATGCCGGAGGAATCTGTGTCTGGCCTCATGGCTAAACATCTCAATGATTTCTACCCGGGATGGCGCTTTAAAAATGCCGTAAAAGAACAGCGCGCCGACAAAAATGATAAGATGATGGTGGAATTCTATGAAAAAAGCAACTATAAGGCCAAGCTTGTCACCACCGTTTTCTTCGACAAGGCCGGCAAACTGATCCGCACCATCGATCCTGATTACGAGCTCGGTGGCTCAACCAAGGAGAGCGCTGACGACGATGCCCTCAACAAATACTATGAGAAAATGAATATGAGCCTCGACAACGACAACTCCGTAAATGTGCCGGAAAATATCATCGCCACATTCAAAATGAAATATCCGAAGGTCACTAATGTTGAATGGAGAGAAGATGACAACATGAATTATCTCGCCGAATATTATACCACCCGAGGAAAAGAGACCTGCGTGTTCAACCGTTACGGCGAAATTGTGGAAACTTGGCTTCTTGGAAAAAACGATAACCTCTCAGCTACTATCCAGGATTATCTGAAAAAAGAGTATAAAAACTACAAACTTAAAGAGTTCTACACCGTGAAGAAACTCGCAGAGAAAGTAACAGCCTATAAGGTCATAATTTCAGATAAGAAAACACAGGCAGAAGAAGAACTGTGGTTCAATCTTTCAGGAAAGCCTATTGAATTGTAAAGTATTGAATATGAAATATTTAGAGATTAAGTTGAACATTTCCCCTTCTGATCCTTGGAAGGAAATTTATACTTCTATGATGGCCGATGCCGGCTGCGACAGCTTCATGGATGGCGATTCTGAAAATGAACTTCTGTGCTACATTCCAGAAAAGGATTATGATAAGGATGTTTTTGATGATATGCTTCAAAATCCTGAGTTCCCGGAAGTTGAGATTTCGTACACGGTTTCTGAGATGGAGGATAAGGATTGGAATGCGGCCTGGGAGGCCAATTATGAACCGGTTCTTATCGATGACAGATGCTTTATTCGAGCACCATTTCACCAACCTAATCCAACGGCTGAATATGATATAATCATCGAACCGAAAATGTCGTTCGGCACTGCCCACCACGCTACAACTGCCCAAATGGTGTCATACCTTTTGGAATCAGATGTCACAGGCAAATCTGTGTTAGACATGGGTGCCGGCACAGCCGTGCTCGCTATCCTTGCCTCTATGAAAAAAGCTTCCAAGGTGACGGCTATTGACATCGATGAATGGGCATATCGCAACGGAATTGAGAATACAAAACATAATAATTGCGGAAACATAAAAGTTCTGCTCGGCGATGCGTCTCTCCTTGGCGATGAATCGTATGATATTATTCTCGCTAATATTAACAGAAATATCCTGTTACAAGACATCCCTGTATATACGAAGTGCATGAATGAAAATGCAGAACTTTTTTTGAGTGGATTCTATGAGGAAGACCTTCCTGCGATTCGCTACTGCTGCGCCCAAAACGGTTTGAAGTATGTTGACCATAAAGAACATGACAAGTGGGTGGCAGCACATTTTTCAAAGATCTAATTCAGGATATATTGTTTTCCAAATATTGGAATCTTTGTAGTAAATATCTTCGCGATATTGAATTTCACCATTTTCGTCAACAAAACACGTGTAGTACTCAATGAACAGCGGAATGCGTTTCTTGAGTGCCACGCTTGTGGGACGCAGTTCACGGTAGAACCCCTTTTCATATTCGCTCAGTGATTCGTAGTATTCAAGTTCCTTCTCGGTGCGCTCCTCCAAAAACTCTTCACCTTTCTCTGTCTTTGGCTCCTCACCAGATATTATGTGCAACTGCTCAATGTAGTTTGTGTCAAATTTGTTGACCGAGTAAATCCATTCTGTAAGATCGAAAGGGTTTTCTACACGCACGCACCCATGACTCAGAGCTCGACGTCGTCTTTTGAAAGCTCCTTTGTTGTTCGTGTCGTGCAAATACACCGATTCTGAGTTTGCAAAAACAAACTTCACTTGCCCTAAAGCATTATATTTTCCTGAAGTCTGATACAAACGATATGGAATATTGTCCCGATTCACTTTGTTCCAATTTATGGAATCAGGAACCACATATCTGCCATTTCGCACGTCTTTTATGTAGATATGTTCGCGGTTTATGCAGGCAGTGTTGCTCCTCGTCAGTTTTGGGTAATATTCATTCTTGATGATGTCGTATGGGATCTTCCATTCGGGATTGAGTGTTATGGAACTTATGTAGCTGAACAACAGAGGCGTTTCTGCTTTGAAAGGGACTATGATGCCGTTTTTGTGCCTTGATGCAACCCCGTTTGGATTCTGCGTTTTGCCACAACAGATTTTGTTTCTAAGTATTATAGAGTCATTCTGTACAGCAATATATTGATAATCTGGGATGTTTACACAAATATAGATTGTGTCATCCGATTTGTTGTGATGTTTTTTCCATCTCAACCTTTCCATGTTTGCGCAAAGTTTTTTTATGTTGTTTTCTGGATGATTAAGAATGGAAATTATCTCGCACACATCACATTCTGGAGATAATCCATTTTTCGAGCGAAATTTTGCGAAATAGTCATCAAGATTGGCCTCGAAATCCTGGCATTTGTCACTTGTACTTATGCCAAAGGCTTCCAATCGTTTCCTGATGTTCGAGATAGCCAAAGAATCCCTCTTAAAGGTAGAATTTTGAGCGCAAACGATTGTGTCTAAAGCAGAACTCTTCAATTTCAGCAATTTAGCCAAACTGTTCTGTAAGGCTGTGTAGTTTTTGTCGTCAGGTTGATGCAGACGCATCTCTTCACTGAATTTGTCAATGTTTGAAAGTAAATTTCTGACATGTTCAGGTTCAGGTTTTTCTACCTCGTAATACCACTTCCTTCCATGGATGACCTTAGGGTCAGTGGCACCAAATTGCAGTGAAAGTACGTACTTTAGATAGTTTTTTGTCAGAGAGCGTTCTATTTTGTATAGAACATCGTAAAGCGTGTCGTTGTTAGGGGTTTTGCTCTCTTTGAGGTTCAAGATCAAGTCGGAGATATGGTTGTAATCGAAAAAAGACGCAGAAATGCCGTGTTCAGGGGCTTCGGTAAAAAACGACAGCAGTGTGTCGATGTCTTTTTCTTGCAATCCGTTTTTGGTCCAAAAAGGGTGAAAATTCCTGTCTTTGTAAAAATCTCTTATTAGGTACGAAAAATCGACGGAATCGTGTTCATTTTCGATTTTTTCTCTTATAAAATCAGTGTAATTGCCATTGTCGAAATGCGTGTAGTGTTTGAACCAGTGGGGCTTTGGCTGATTATGTGCATTATGATTACAGCCAATCATCAAAATTGGAATTAGAAGGGTTAGCAAAAATCCCAATTTCGACTTCATAGGTCTATTTTTTGTTTTGTGAATTAAGTGTTTCGCGGATTTTTGCTGTGAGTATGTCGATGCCTATGTTGTTGTGTCCTCCGACGGGGATGATTATGTCGGCCAATCTTTTAGTAGGTTCTATGAAAAGTTCGTGCATAGGTTTCACAAAATGGCGGTAATGCCGTATTGATTTGTCCAAACCGCGGCCACGTTCGATCACATCCCTGCTTATGATTCTAATGAGGCGTTCGTCGGCGTCTGTGTCAACGAAAACCTTGATGTCCATTGTATCACAGAGTTCAGGATTGGTGAATATCAAGATACCTTCAACGATAAGTACCTCAGCTGGTTGCACTGGAATAGTCTCTTTACCACGGCGACAGGTCACGTACGAATATGTGGGCATCTGTATTGTTTCCCCTTGTTTTAATGCGTTGATGTGTTCAACAAGCAATGGAAATTCGATTGCGGATGGGTGGTCGAAGTTGATCTGCTCCTTCTCGGCCTGCGTAAGGTCCCCATTGTCTCTGTAATATGCATCCTGAGACAACACACTGACGTGATGTCTTGGAAATTGATTCACTATTTTCTGCACTACGGAGGTTTTTCCGGAACCTGAACCGCCAGCTATACCTAATACTAACATATCTGTGTTTTTTTTATAAGACGAATTTTTTTAGATAATGTTACAAATGTGTATTTTTCTGATGTACTGTGAAATAAAAAAAGACGGCCGTTAATTAGCGACCGTCTTTGTTGCCCCGATAGGATTCGAACCCATACAAACAGAACCAGAATCTGCGGTGCTACCATTACACAACAGGGCAATTCAAAAGAGCGTGGCAAAGATAATATTTTTTTTGAAACCGCGCTCTTTTTTTGAAAAAAATCTTTTAACTTACAAAAACCACTTCGTACCAAATATATCCGCTTACTACCACTGCTTTGTAATATACATTGTCAACTTTGTAGTAGAGAGTGTTGTCGAGTATGATTTCTTCGTAGTTGCTTGGAAGTTCTGCTACTCTTGCTCCGATAGGAGGTGCTACAACTCTGTAGTTATTGTTGTATGGGAGGTAGAAAGTGCCGTCATCGTAATAGTAGTTCACATTCTTATATACAATTACCACTGGTCTCCAACTGTTGAATATTGAGTATGCTATAACGGCTCCAAGCGGTGGGCGGCAGATTACATAGTATCCATTGATGTAGCGGCAGAACACGCTGTTGTAGAAGTAGTAAGGAATTCCGTGATAATATACAGGTCTGATGCGAGGAGGAATGTGCATGTGTGAGTTGTAGTTGTGGTGGTTAGGGTGTACGTATGGGGTGTGAGGAACTCCGTGGCCATTGTGGCCATGGCCTCTGTCGTCATTGCCGTTGCCATTGTTTGAACCTTCGTTTCTCGGACCAGTTGCTACAGGCTGTGGCTGTGCCTTGCCTTCTGATGTATAGCCGCGGCGTGCTGATGTCTCCTGTACTGTGTTGGAGTTTGCGCGTGAACTTGTCACTTCAGTGGCCTTGCCTACAGTTTGGTTGTTCGCGCTCGGACGTGCACTTTGGTTGTTAGTGGTTGTGGTTCTGTTGACAGTTCCTGATGTCGCCGGACGTGCCGTTGAGGATGTTGCAGGACGAGCAGTTGAGGAAGTTGCAGGACGTGCAGTCGAGGAAGCTGCTGGACGAGCAGTTGAAGAAGCAGCAGGACGAGCTGAGTTGTTTGTCGAAGGTGCAACTTGACGGTTTACACTTGAGTTGGTAGCAGGACGATTAACACTGTTTGAAGATGGACGTGATATATTTTGCTGAGCCCTTTGATAACTTTCGTTAGCTTTGTTAAGTTGGCTGTCTCCTCTGCGAATCTGACGACTCTGTTGAGGCGAAGGAGGAGTGCTCGGTCTTGACACAGTAGAGGTGTTGGCTCTGCTTGTTGCGGCATTCCTGGATGAGTTTGGTGTTTGGGCCAAAACTTCTGATGAGATTATGCCGGTCATCAGAAGGATACTCATCATCATTACTAACTTTTTCATTTTTTTGGGTTTTTTGTGTGATAAAAGATACCTCAAAGACTTACAATGACTTTTGTTGTTTAATGCTTTATGACAATTTTTTTGAAAGTCGTGCGACCGTCAATATTGAACTTGGCTAAATACATTCCATTTGAAAAGTCTTCAGTGTTGACAGAGACTTTGCTCTCTGTGACGCTGTTGTTACTATACACACAATTCCCGACAATGTCATAAATGTCGATGGATACATTGTTGAATGAAGAAGCGTCAGTGGTGAGGTCAATGGTTATTGCATTGTTTGCAGGATTCGGATGGATAAATATGTTGTTGTTCAAATCATTATCTCTGATACCAATGGTATTATTGGTACTCCAGGATATTTTGAAGCCTTGGGCGTTAAGATAGTTGTCGGTGACCAAGCGGGCCCGCACCTTGTTGGTGTGGAAAATCATCGGATCGGGAAGGTCACTGCCTGAAAGGGAAACCAAGAGTTCTTGGGGATTTTGGGAAATGTCGAAGATTTCAAGCACATCTTCAGGACTGATATCAAATTCATGGAATGTGAATTTGATGTAATTTGCATCGTTTACACGAATATTCCACACACAGTTGGAGTTGTCGCTGTAGTTCAGGTCGCCGCTGTTGTCTGAGAAAGTGCCGGTGTCGCTTGTGTGTGTATAGACGCTGCACCCTGGTTCACTGCGTTTGGCGAGATAATAGAGTCTCCAACCCGAAGCTGTGGTGTCGTTGTCGGTTTCGAATGTGATGTAAAGGCTGTCGGTGTTCAAAAAGTATGACAGTTGTTCTGGCAGTCCACCGGAGAGTTCCAACAAGAGGCTGTCGTTAGATGGATGTCGGTTCCAAAATCTAAGATAATCGTGTCCTTCTTGAATGTCCAACTCTTTGATTGAGACTTGCACTGAATATTGGGTCGGGGAGGTGATGATGTAGGTGCAATATTGGTTGTTACCGTAGTTTTTGTTTCCGGAGCCATCTTCAAGATAACCATAAAGAGGGGTGATTATGCGGTCGTTGCAATATTCAGGGTAAGCATTATCAGGTGGGCAAAAGTTTATCACGGCGGCTTGGCCGTGGCTGTATCCGCCGGTTGCTATTTGGTCGTCGGAGGTAGCGGTAGTCACGAAGTAGCCGTCTCCGGAGCCGCCCCAGCCGAAGTTGAAGTGGAAGAAATGGTCTTCGTTGTAGCCGTCGCACACGAAGGCATGACCGCCGTCTTCAGCATAACCTGAGTAGTAGATCGGTCTGAGTTGGTTCAATTGACTGATGAGGAGGGAGTCCCAGCTCTCGCTGGAAAAGTCGTGTTTTGACACATATTTTATATCGTCGCTGTATCTGAAGTATTTGATCATAGCCAATGGCACATCCCAAGAATAGGCTCCGGAGCCCTCGGGTCCATAGTTCATGTCAACGGCCACTCCGCAGTGGAAGATGAGTTTGGCGACTTCATTGTTGTTGTGAGACAGCACGTCGCACATTGCGTCGTAGGTGTAGGTGGTGTTGCCGTAATCGACAAAAAAGTCACCGTAAGATGAGTGGTTTGTATGTGTGTTGGCGCCTCTTTCGGGGTAGCGGTAGTAGTAGATTATTTGCGACATGGCCACGGCAACGCAGCCGTTAGGGGTTCTGTTGTCGTATCCGGTAGGGGAGTTTTCATCGTAGGGAGAATAGTAGTTATAGTATTTGTTCTGGTTCCATGATGATCTGAGGAGTGGGCCTACGGAGGTTGGCTGTTCGCTGTCGCGGGTTTGCGGGTTGCGCAGTGCTTCCCAGGCTCTCAACGCGCGTGCATCGGGCTGGATGTTGTTGCGGCGTACGAACAGGATTTCGTTTTTATATTGCTCTAACAAATCCTCGGTGGCCGGTGCCATATTCTGAAGTTGAAGGTCGTTGTCGAAACCATAGGCCAAGACCGGTGCCACCGCGTCGTCAGCTGCGATGAGGAGAAAGCCCTTGTCGAAGTGCAGAAGGGCTGCATACAGCTCCCCATCCTCTGTCAGATAGTCAACAAAGCGAAGTGAATTGTCGGCCGAAGCGGGTGAATATTTGTAAGATAACGAAACAAAGGCTGCATTACCTAAGTTTTTGATCTCTTTTTTTGAGACAGGGTTTGCTGTTATAAATAGTGGTAAAAAGAGCAACAGCAGCAGGGTTTGTTTAAATTTCATATTTAAGAGAAATAATTAAAAAAAGGACACCGCGAAGATATCCTTTTTTTTCTATAGTTAAAAAAATTGCCTAAAAAATTATATCATTTCATCAAAATCATCGGCTTCCGGGATGGAAATATCGTCTAAATCGTCCATTTTAGCCGTGTTTGACGAACCATTGGATGAGCGTTGGAGAGAGGCGATAAGTGAGCCTATCATTTTTGTGAGCTCCATGAGTTCTGTGCGGGAATGCTCGCGGCCGTCCTCGTTAAGGATTCCGCATTTGTAAGCGATTTCTGTCAAAACCACACATTCTCTAACTGAGCTTTTGGCCATTTTCAGATAATACAAAAATTGCGTTCTGTTGCGTGATGAACCCTCAGCAGTGTTCAGTGCGATTTCCTGAGCCGATTTCAAGAATGACTTCTGCATGAAGCGTTTGTTCGTTGCACCTTCGTCTTCCGGAAGCTGCTGGTAAAGCCATACTATATAATCCATGGCTTTTGCATAAATTCTCAAATCCTCAAATCTGAAAAAACTTACGTTGTTGTCTCTTTCGTTCATAATTTTGATATATTAGCTTTCAGCCGCAAAAATACTAATATTTTTTAACATAAAATAATTAAAAATCTTTCTTCAAAAAAAAATAAAACACTATATAAATATCTGATAATCAGAGTTGTAGAGTGTTTAATCATGGTGTTTTCCAGCTATTTTGATGAAAAATCTTGTCATAAAACTCTCTGTTTTCCGTGAAAATACTGACAATTGTGGAGATTTTCTGAAAAAATACGGGTACTTTTAAGGGGGCTGGAAACTCTCGAAAATTTTGTTACTTTTGCGGTTCTGAAATACTGAACCCGGTATATGGTCAAATTCGATAAGGTAAAGAAAATTTGGAATGTCATCATTAGCGAGTGGAAGACCCGCTACAGATTGGTTTTTTCCAACGAGGACACCCTTGAACAGAGTTTCGTGATAAAGAAGATCACTATCCAAAAAATAGTGGTGGTTGTGATTCTTGCCGCTTTTCTCATTATAGTGTTGACCTCCATCCTCATAGCATTGACACCATTGAGAATGTATATTCCGGGATATACGGATAAGAATGATTACAAGATGTACAAGCAGACGGCGGCCAAGATAGATACAATGGAGAAGGTTTACCAGCATAACCAGCAGTTTATAGAGAACTTTTCCTCAATGTTGGATGGTGATGTCGAGAGGATAGAAGATACAGAGACTCCGGAAAGCGCCACTCCAAACGTGCATCCTGCCGAGCGCAAAGAGGAGCGGAAGGAAAAGGTAGAGGAGTTGATACAGGAGACGGAGAAGATTTTGGGAAGGGTGTCGGAGAAGAGCTCCTCGTCTGCCGCAGGGGTGCCAAAAATTGAACAGGCTAAGATAACGCACATTTCAATCTTTCCGCCTGCAATGGGTGTGGTGACACGCCTCTTTGACCCAGCCCAAAACCATTACGGCATTGACATTACAATGGAGGAGAACCCTATAATAACATGTGTGGCAGATGGCGTTGTGATAGCTGCAAATTTCACATCCTCAGATGGTTATACTATTATGGTGCAACATCCTGGGAATATGATCTCCATTTACAAACACAATTCTGCGCTGCTGAAGGATGTTGGCGCGCGCGTGACCGCCGGTATGCCGATAGCAAGTTTCGACAAGAACAACACCAAAGGGAAACAGCACTTGCATTTTGAACTTTGGTACAACGGATTCCCGATAAACCCCTTGAATTATCTCGTTATTGAATAGCTTTTAGATGGACAAGATTATTGACATAAATTCAGAGTTCGCCGTTGAATTGTTGGGTTTTCAGAACTGCAATATGGTGATGCTGACCCATATTTTCCCAAAACTGAAGATAGTAGCACGCGGAAATGAGATCCGAGTCTCCGGGCCTGATGACGACATCCGTCAGTTTGAGGAGAGGATAAGACTGTTGGAGAGACATATCCAGCAGTTCGGCAAGCTCACCGAGACTGATATTATCAACATAACTGCAATGGAAGATGACAGCTTTTACGCCCTTAACAGGGTTGACGAAAATGTTATCGTTCACGGCCGCGAAGGGAAGATTATCAAGGCCATCACTCCAAATCAGAAGAAATTGGTTGAAAGCGCCGAGAAGAACGATATGGTTTTTGTGGTCGGACCAGCTGGAACAGGTAAGACATATACAGCTGTCGCACTTGCCGTAAAAGCTCTGAAAAACAAACAGATACGGAGAATTATTTTAACTCGTCCCGCAGTTGAGGCGGGTGAAAACCTCGGTTTCTTACCGGGTGATCTCCGCGATAAACTCGATCCCTATTTGCAGCCCTTGTATGATGCACTCTGGGATATGATTCCGATGCAGAAGTTGGTGAACATGATGGAGGACAAGGTTATTGAGATTGCCCCTTTGGCCTTCATGCGCGGCCGAACCCTCGACAATGCGTATGTGATTTTGGATGAAGCCCAGAACGCCACATCTGCCCAGCTCAAAATGTTCCTGACCCGCATGGGAAAAAACGCCAAGTTCTTCATAACAGGTGATATAACCCAGATCGACCTGCCTAAAAACCAACAGTCAGGATTGATCCTCGCCGACAGAATTCTTCGGGGAGTGAAAGGCATCGACTTCATCTATATGGATAACAAGGATGTGGTGCGCCACCATCTCGTGACCAAGATCATAACACGATATGAGGATTATGAAAATCAGTTGGAAGAGGCCCGGAAAAAGCGTAACGAAAGAAAACTAACAAATAAAGAGACCGATGAGCCTCAAACCGACAATGCGTAATATTCTGCTTCCGGCTGGGTGGTGCTTCGGTTCTGTCGCTTTTATCCGTCGTTTTCTTTACAGAAAAAACATCCTTAAAAGTCATGAACCTCCTATTCCTACTGTGACTATTGGCAATATTGCCGTAGGCGGTACTGGAAAAACACCTCATTCACAGTATGTTATAGATTTTTTGAAAGATGAATTCAAAATTGCTTTCCTGAGCCGGGGTTATGGAAGAAAATCCAAAGGCTTTCTGTTGACATGTGTTTTGCCTGAGAATGAAATATCCGCTCAAACATTTGGCGATGAGCCATTTATGATTTTTCTAAGAAATAAAGACATTCCTGTTGCTGTTGATACTGACAGATATGACGGAATTGTACATCTGTTAGATAAAAACCCTGATACTGAAGCTGTTATATTGGATGATGCATTCCAGCATTTGAAATTGAAGAGTGGCTTGTCAATAATAATTACTGAATATGAAAGGCCATATTTCAGAGATTATCCCATGCCTGCCGGCAGGCTTCGTGAATTTAGATGTGCGGCGGATTACTCGGACATTGTAATTGTGTCAAAAACGCCGGATGGAACAGTTCCTGATGTAAGGTTGTGGAGAAGTAAACTGAGATTGAAAGACAATCAAGAGTTGTTTTTTACAAGAATCTGTTATCAAACGCCTGAGGCAGTAACAGACAAAGCCAAAAATATGGATTTTGGATTGGTTAAAGATGTTGTCGTGGTTACTGGCATAGCCCATCCGGAGCCTCTAAAAAAACATCTTGGATCGCATTATTCAATAAAAAGAGAATTTAACTTCCCTGATCACCATATTTTTAGCGATAAAGAGTTGAAAATGATTTCGGATTATTGTGTTAATCAGGCAAAAGGATGTGTCTTGATGACTACTGAAAAAGATTGGGCGCGGTTGCAGACTGAGAATAACAGAAATATTGTATCTTTGCTACCGATTTTTGTGGTTAAAATAGGAATCGAATTCCTAGATGACGAACAAAAAAATCGTTTTAACAACATATTAAGTGATTATGTCAGAAGAAAGAACAAAAAAAATAGATCAGACAATTGAGTTTCTGAACAAAAGAAAGCCCAATAACCCAAAAATAGCCATAGTTTTAGGCTCTGGGCTGGGCGGCCTGACCGAAAAAATTGAGACGATAGAGGAGATTTCTTACAAGGAAATCCCTAATTTTCCTGTATCCACAGTGCAAGGACACAAGGGAACTTTAATTTTCGGAAGGCTGAACGGGGTTGACATATTGGTGTTCAACGGGCGTTTCCATTACTATGAAGGATATTCTATGGATGTGGTGACTTACCCGGAACAGATTCTCAAGGGTTTAGGGGTGCAGACATTGATAATTTCAAACGCTGCCGGCGGAATGAATCCAACCTTCAAGGTAGGCGACATCATGCTCATCAGAGACCATATCAACTTTTTCGGCACAAATCCGTTGATTGGTCCAAATGACGATAATGCAGGACCGCGATTCCCGAACATGACCCACGTGTACTCGCGCAGGCTGATGAAATTGGCCTATGAAGTTGGTGAAAAGTTAGGCATCCATTTGCAGGAAGGCGTATATATCGGAGTTACAGGTCCTTCGTTTGAAACGCCTTCAGAGTACAGGATGTTCAGCATTTTGGGAGCTGATGCGGTCGGTATGTCAACGGTGCCTGAGGCTATTGTTGCTCACCATCGTGGCATTGAGATCTTCGCCTTCTCAGTAATCACAGATTTGGGAATTGTAGGCATGGTCATGGAATCTGGTCATGAAGAGGTATTGGAGGCTGCTGCCAAGGCTGGCTCAAAGGTTGTGAATCTGATTTACAACATGATTCCTGAAATTTAGTTTTTTCGAGATGGGTGATCAGCTTGGACTATCTGGAATAATCATCACTTTGAACGAGGAAAAGAACATCCGAGATGCCATTGATTCCCTGTTTCAGGTGTGCGATGAGGTAGTGGTGGTTGATTCTTGCAGTACGGACAGGACAGTTGAATTGGCGGGAGAGGCTGGAGCCAAAGTCGTGGTTCAGCCATATTTGGGCGATGGCATCCAGAAAAACGAGCCGTTGAAATATGTCAAGAACCGCTGGGTGGTTTGTATGGACGCAGATGAACGCCTGACACCAGAATTGGTGGAGGCAATAAAGAAAATTGATTTTGAGAATACAGCCTATGATGGTTTTGAGGTTAGGCGGCGGAACATGATAGGAGACAGGTGGATAAAGAGTTGTGGGTGGTATCCGGACTATCTTGTGCGTATTTACCGTCACGACCGTCTCCGCTATCCTGATGTCAAAGCGCATGCCGCCATTCCTTCAGTGAACACCTGCCGCCTGAAAGCCGACATGGTTCATTACACATATTCCAACACGGCGGAGATGTTCTCAAAACAGATCAACAGATTCAGTTCCCGAAGCGCAAAGATAATATATGCCAAAGGGAAAAAGGTAGGCCCTTTTGCTCCGGTATTCCACGGAATACATACATTCTTCCTGAACTATATCATAAGAGGAGGCATCTTGGGAGGAGTTGACGGTTTCTCAATATCCCTTGCAATGGGAATGAACTCATATTTGAAATATGCCCGTGTGATAGAATGGCAACGTAATCCGAGACTTACTGAAACAGAAGAGTTTAAGAAAAACATTTGGTAATGGTTAGGATTGGTTTCGATGCAAAGAGAGTCTTTAAGAACCAAACTGGTTTGGGGAACTACGGACGGATGGTGGTAGAGGGATTGTCGCGGTGCCGTCCTGATTACGACATAGTGCTTTTCACACCCTCTTCAGATGGTATTTACAAGCATCTTTTCGATAATAGCAATAACGTTAGTGTTGTAGAACCACATGGCATTGCCAATGTCTTTTCAAGATGTTGGAGATTAATGTCTTATGGTGTTAATAGTATTTCTGATCTATCTATTTTTCATGGATTAAGTCAGGAATTGCCGGTCAAACTTCAAGAATCAGTAAAGAAGGTTGTTACAATACATGATTTGATAGCTTGGCGTTATCCTCAGTATTTCAGTGTTTTTGACAGGAATATATACAAGGCCAAAATTTCGCGTGCCTGCAGGGTTGCAGATAGTGTGGTTGCGGTCAGTCAGCAGACGGCCGATGATTTGGTGAATATTCTGAATGTGCCCTCTGAGAAAATCAGGGTCATCTACCAATCTTGTAACGATATTTTCAGACATCAATATTCCAAAAATCAAATTGCTGAAGTCAGAAAAAAATATGGTTTGCCCAAAAAGTACGTAGTGTGTGTGGGAACTATCGAACAGCGAAAGAATCAGGTTTCGGTAGTGAGAATGTTGAAATATCTGCCGGATGACGTGCAACTTGTGCTCGTAGGCAGGAAAACTTCGTATTATTGCGATGTTGAATCGGTGATTTCAGCAGAGAATCTTGCAAATCGGGTTGTTGTTGTTGACAATGTGGATTTCAAAGATCTGCCAATATTCTATTCGCAGGCAGAAGTATCGGTTTATATGTCATTGTTTGAGGGTTTCGGAATACCAGTATTGGAGTCTCTGACATGCGGTACGCCAGTGGTCACGTCAAATCTCTCATCGATGCCAGAGGCGGGTGGTGATGCCGCGTTGTATGCCAATCCTGAGAATCCTTATGAAATAGCCAGTCAGTGCATGAATATCATCGGAAATGGCGATTTCAGGGCTGGTTTCCAAAAGCGAGCGGAGAATCATTGTGCAAAATTTCATCCTGAAAAGATAATTTCCGAATTGATCAACTTATATGAATTTTTGGTGAAATAAAAAAGGATACGTTTTCGCGTATCCTTTTTAGTGTGTAAACCAAAATACAAGTTATTATCCGATGGTATCGGCCAGTTCCTGAACGGTTTTCGGGAGGTGTGGGCCGAGCACGCGGTGACCGTTTTCGGTTATGAGAAGGTCGTCTTCGATGCGGATACCGCCGAAGTCGCGATATTTCTCCACAACGTCGTAGTTGATGAACTGTTCGAACTTTCTCTCTTTCTTCCAGATGTCAATCAAGTGAGGTATGAAGTAGATGCCGGGTTCGATAGACACCACGAAGCCGGGTTTGAGTTCGCGGGCCATTCTGAGTGAGGCCCATCCGAAGATATTGCTTGGGCGCACTGTTTCGTCATAGCCGACATGTATTTGTCCGAGGCCTTCCATATCATGCACGTCTAAGCCGATTTGGTGTCCGAGGCCGTGTACCATAAAGAGAGCGTGGGCGCCGAGTTCCACAGCTTCTTTGACATCGCCTTTCATGATGCCGAGGTCTTTGAGGCCTTGGGCGATTACTTCGCATGAAAGACGGTGAAGTTCTTTGTTATAGAGACCGGGGTGAGCCGCATTGATGGCGTCCATGTTGGCCTTGAGAACGATTTCGTATATCTCTTGTTGTTTTGTGGTGAATTTGCCGTTCACGGGCATTGTACGAGTGTAGTCGGAGCAATAGTTCATCAATCCTTCGGCGCCTGCATCCATAAGCAGCATATTGCCGGCTTTGAGAATGCCGTTGTGGATATGGTTGTGGAGAGTTTCTCCGTGTTGTGAGAGAATTACTGGAAAAGAGATGCCGTTGCCGAATGAGAGCGCGATGCCTTCGGCCAGGCCGGCGAGTTCGTGCTCTGATTCGCCTTCGTGGCAGCGGTGCATGACTGCGGTGTGCATCTTCACACCAATTTCGCATGCCTTGTCCATCTCGTCGATTTCGCACTGTTCTTTAGCAGAACGCAAAGCTACAATACCTTTGATGAGTTCCAAAGAGGCCTCTTCACGAATTGAGTTTATGTTGATTCCAGTGAGATTTGAGAGCAGAATCTGGTTGTCGCCGCGGTAAGGAGGGGTGAAATGAACCTTGCGGCCCTGTTGCTGTGCCTGCTGTATGTATTCAACCAGCTTTCCGAACGGATGGGTCTCAGAGACCCCGACTTTTTCGGCCAAAGATGCTATCGAGGGCTGGTCTCCCATCCAAATGATATCGTCAATGCCAAAATCATTGCCGAAAATGATAGATTTATGAGCGTCAAAATCAATCACCGCTGCAATGTCTGCTATCGACAATCCGAAAAAATATAGAAAATCACTGTCCTGACGGAAATTATACGTGTTGTCGGGGTAGTTCATGGGTGCTTCGTGGTTCCCTAAGAAAACAGCAATTCCATGTCCGACAGAATTCGTGAGTTTCTCACGACGGTTAGCGTAAATGCTTGATTCAAATAATGGATTCATAATATCTTAAAATTTAGTTATTCAATAAGTTATAAGCTCAAGTTTAATGCCATACGGCAAAATTCGGATTGCAAAAGTAATCAAAATAATCGAGTGTTGACTTAAAAAATCGAAAAAATGAAATAGGGCGTGATTTTTTGTATTTATAACTATTTTTGTATCTTTGCAGTTTGATGTATTGAAAAATATATTACAGACTGATGAAAAAATACGCAATAGGAGTGTTTATGATAGTCATGGCGATGTTCATGGCCGGATGCAGGCATCATGAGAAATTCTCGGAAATTCCTCACATTGAGTTTGTTTCATTGGAAAAAGTGCAAGACGGTGCTGCAGCCGACAATCAGGCTGACCTCACGATCTATTTTCAGGACGGTGATGGCGACCTCGGACTTGACGAGAGCGATAAAGATCCTGTTTTTGCCGTGGATTCGCCATATTATTACAATATGTTCATTGATTTCTATGAAAAGCAGAATGGTGAGTGGGTCAAGATAGATTTTCCTACACCGTTGCACGCAAGATTCCCGCACCTCAGCGAGAGCGAACCGGAATCCATAGAGGGGAAATTAACGATTCGTACTTACATCAACAATCCATATTCGAATTATGACACTGTGCGCTTGTCGTGTTTCGTGGTTGACAGGGCGCTTCATCATAGCGACACAATAATCACCCCAGAAATAAAAGTAAAGAAATGAAAATAACAGACAAAGTTAAAGAATTGATAGCCTTGACGTTGCGCGAGGACATAGGAGATGGTGACCACTCATCGATCTCGTGTATTCCAGAATCAGCATGTGGAAAGATGAAATTGTTGATCAAGCAGGACGGCGTGCTCGCCGGCGTGGATGTAGCACGCGAGGTTTTGCGTCAGGTGGACCCAAACATCACGATGGAAGTGCTGATGGAGGATGGTACGACGGTGAAAAAAGGCGATATTGCTTTTGTGTTGAGCGGCTCGTCAAGGAACATGCTTACCGCTGAACGCACACTGCTCAATTTCATGCAACGAATGAGCGGAATAGCCACCACAACCCGCGAATACGTCGATTTGGTGAAAGACACAGATGTGATACTTCTCGATACCAGAAAGACAACGCCGAATATGCGAATCTTTGAGAAATATGCCGTGACTGTGGGAGGTGCGCAAAACCATAGGTTCGGCCTATATGACATGATAATGCTTAAAGACAATCATATAGACTTCGCCGGAGGTATCGAAAAAGCAATTGATTTAGCCAATGATTATTTGAAAAAGAATAATCTGGATATAAAAATTGAGATAGAATGCAGGAATTTGGACGATGTGGAGCGTGTCATGAAACACGGAGGTGTGCATCGTATCATGTTCGACAATTTCACTCCAGAACTGATAAGGGATGGGGTCAAGATGGTCGGTCATCGCTTTGAGACCGAGGCATCCGGAGGCATCGTCCGGGAAACACTCCATGACTATGCCGTCACTGGTGTCGATTTCATATCCGTAGGAGCATTCACACATCATGTTGCCAGTCTCGACATGAGTCTCAAATATTGGTCATAAACGTCTATCATTGAACACTTGTCAAAAGCATGTTGAAGAACTTTTTCAGATACGCGAATATCAAGTTCCGTCAGTGGAGCACTGATTTGGAACGGGTTCCGTATTTGGGAAAGGCGGTGCGCAAATCCAAGACAATGACCTTGCCTGGGCTGCAGAAGGTGCCGCTATACGATGTGATGCGCTTCTTTTTTCAGTCGCTCAGCAAGGGAGTGGTGTTTCAAAGGGCTGCGGCCATCACATATCGTCTTTTTGTCGCACTGATACCTATGGTTATTGCTTTATTTTCCTCCATCGCCTTCTTGGGCGAGGATTTCCAGATGACCATACTCTCAATGCTTGATTCTGTAGTGCCACCTTATGTGTGGCCGGCTGTGTCAGGGATGATTACTGATGTGGTTATGCGACAAAACGGGACACTTTCGTCATTCATGCTCATCATTGGCGTGTACTTTACAATAGTCTGCATCAATGGAATCTTGGTGGCGATGACCTCATCTTATTTCAATGAAGAGAGCAGAAACATATTTAAGCAGATTTTATTGAGCGCAGGATTGATGCTGCTGACATTCTTCGTGATTATCTTAGTAGCAGCCGTTTTTATAATAACCTCTGTGACAGTTAATTACATACATACCAATTTTATTAACAATCCTCGGCTATACTCCTTTGCCGTTCATTTCCTGAAATGGATATTGGTATATGCAGCGATTTATTTTCTGATTAGCATATTCTACTACCTTGCACCGGTGAAACGTGGCGACTACCGTCTTTTTTCTGCTGGATCTTCAACGTGTACCATTCTTTTGGTATTACTTTTGTGGATTATTAATGTCTATTTTTCAAATTTTACTAATTATAATGTGATATATGGCTCGTTGGGCGCGCTTTTTGCCATCCTGTTGTGGATTAACTGGAGCGCTGCCGTCTTTTTGATATGCTATGATTTGAATGTGAGTATCGCAAAAGCAAAAAGTGAAAATAAAAGGTTGAGCGATGAATTCGCCGATGATAATAAAGATAACTGATAAAATTATATATTATGGATGGAATAATTGATGTTTTGATATTTGCGGGCGCTATCGTATGGGCTGTTGTAGGCGCTTTGATAAACAAAAAAATCGAATCCAAAACTGGAAAGTATCCCAATAATAACAGACGTGTCAGACCAGCGGCAAGGCCTGTCATGCAGGATGAGCACGATGAAGAGGGATTTTATGGTGGGGAATCTACCGATTTTGAATCTGTCAACGGAGCGAACACCAGTGGAGAGGAGCATTTCTCTTACGAGACAATGAGCAACCGTGATTTTCAGAGGGAATTCGACAAAACGGTGGAAATGGAAAGGATGGCTGATTCAGAGGAAGATGCTACGGTAAATGACAATGAATTGGACTTTTCTGAAGAGGAGATTTATAAGGGGATCGTATATTCAGAAATTTTAAAGAGAAAATATTGTTGATAAGAAATCAGACCATGAACAACAGTAATGCAGATTATTTACAGACACCCATAGAGTTTTTAAAAGGGGTGGGGGAGAAGCGTGGAGCGGTGTTGCGAAAAGAGTTCAACATAGCCACTTTCGGAGATCTTTTATACTATTTTCCATACAGGCACATTGACAAATCGCATGTTTATCGCGTCAGTGATATTGTGAATGATGGTGGGTATATATTGTTGAAAGGCACAATAGGGAATGTTCAGATTCTCGGGCAGAACAGGGGGCGGCGTCTCAGTGCAACTTTTCAGGATGACACTGGTTCGATAGAATTAGTATGGTTCAACGGTCTTAAGTGGGTTGCAGACGTGCTGAAGTCGCGCAGTGAGTTCGTGATATTTGGCAAACCTTCTCTGTTCAACGGACATTGGAACATGACACATCCCGAGTTAATAGATCCTAAGCAGCAGAGTGATTCGCCGATTTCAATGCGTTTTCAGCCTCTGTACAACACTTCAGAAATTGCCAAGAAGAAGTCGCTTGACAGCAAAGCCATTTCCAAGTTGGTGATGAATTTGCTTACGTCGCATAGTGAATACATAGTTGAGACGATGCCTCACGACATGGTTGAGGAATTGCATCTCATGCCGTTGCGGGAGGCGCTTGTGAACATTCACTATCCTGAGAGCAGTCAGAAATTGTCGCAAGCCACTTTGCGGCTCAAGTTTGACGAGCTTTTTTTTACACAGCTAAGACTACTGAAGTTAAAACTGATAAACACCAACAAGTTCAAAGGCCATGTTTTCAGGCATGTTGGCGAGTATTTCAACAGGTTTTACAAGGAATGTCTGCCATTTGATCTCACAGGTGCGCAGAAACGAGTGCTGAGGGAAATCCGTGCTGATGTTGGCAGCGGTCATCAGATGAACAGGCTTTTGCAGGGTGATGTGGGTAGCGGAAAGACCATAATAGCATTGTTCTCTATGCTTTTGGCCAAGGATAACGGTTTTCAGGCGTGTATGATGGCGCCTACAGAGATATTAGCCACGCAGCACTACGAGAAGATTCGCAGGCAGGTTGAGCCACTTAAGTTGCGGGTTGAATTCCTGTCGGGATCCACAAGACCGGCAGCGCGGAAGAGAATACTTTCCGATTTGCAAAGCGGGGAAATAGACATACTGATAGGTACACACGCCTTGATTGAAGATCCTGTTGTTTTCAATAATCTTGGGATGGTGGTTATAGACGAGCAGCACCGGTTCGGGGTGGAGCAACGCGCCCGTCTGTGGAGAAAAAGCGCAACGCCGCCTCACATTTTGGTCATGACCGCCACACCGATTCCGCGCACTCTGGCCATGACGCTTTATGGTGATTTGGATGTCTCTGTCATAGATGAACTCCCCCAAGGCAGAAAACCGATAATAACTAAACATTTTTACGAGAAAGACCGTTTGAAATTGTTTGGTTTTATGAGAAAACAGATAGAGACCGGGCGTCAGATATATGTGGTCTATCCTCTTATAAAGGAGTCGGAAGCTTTGGACCTATTGGATTTGGAGGCAGGTTTTGATGCAATAACACGCTCTTTCCCTTCGCCGCAATACAGTGTCGGAGTTGTTCATGGCAAGATGAAAAATGAAGACAAGGAGTTGACAATGAATTATTTCAAAAACAATCAGATTCAGATTTTGTTGTCCACTACGGTCATAGAGGTTGGTATAGATGTGCCGAACGCGACGGTGATGGTGATTGAGAACGCTGAACGGTTCGGGCTCTCTCAGCTTCATCAGTTGCGCGGTCGTGTAGGGCGCGGTGCCGACCAGTCGTATTGCATATTGATGTCCAAGTACGAACTCTCAACAGAAGGCAGAAAGCGTCTTGATGCGATGGTGGAGACGAATGACGGTTTTGAAATAGCCAATTTCGATTTGCAGTTACGTGGACCAGGTGATTTACAGGGAACCCGCCAGAGCGGTATGCTGGATTTCAAAATCGCAGATCTGAGCAAGGATGAAAAGTTAGTGGTATATACCCGGAACTATGCCCAGCAGATTTTGGAGAAGGATCCGGATTTGACATTTCCGGAACATCAAAGGTTGTCGGAGACGTTAAAAAGGCAAGCTCAAAACAACACTGATTGGAGTGTAATAAGCTAAAAGAGCAGGTCTAAAACCTCTTCGGTGGTTGTGTTGTTGAAAAACCGGCTCACATTTTGTTCGTTCAGCACCTTTTCTATTGCGTTTTTAGTATGTTCGGTGCCGATTAGCGAATCTGCGAGAACCTGCGGATTCAGGTACCCGAAGAAATCCCCATAAAATCTAACATCGTATATTTTGCCGTTTTTCACATCTGTCACAGCCTGTATGATTCCTCCTTTGGTCCTGATTTTCTTGTTGAGTGCATATTGTGGGGAGTTTCCGAAGTTCCATTCCCAAGTCTGGTATTTGTTTTTTGCAAGAGATTCTATTGAAGTCGTCTCTTCGGAAGTCAGATTTTTCAGATATGTGTTTTGGTGTTCAGAGAGAAAAGAGGCAAGATAATCCATGAATTCTGTAACGGACATCTTTTTTTTGAGATGTTCAGATATATTGGTGATGCGTTTTCTGACAGATTTAACAGCTTTGTCGGAAAATTTTGCCGGGTCAGCTCTCAAAGCGTCGGCAATATTTTTCTGTGTGGAAGAGAACAGCAGTGTGCCGTGTTCAAGTATCCGGTTTTTGTGGAAAGTCATGGCGTTTCCGGAGATTTTTTTGCCATCCACAACGATATCGTTACGACCGGAGAACTCGGCGGGTATGTTGAGAGAGTGGAGCCCGTCTAAGATGGGTTGGAGGAATTTGGAAAAGTCGATTTCGGGATCATTGTTTTCAGAGTTTTTGATAAAAGTGAAGTTTACATTGCCGAGGTCGTGGAAAACAGCACCGCCGCCAGTAAGTCGTCTGACGACATTCACTTTGTTGTTTTCCACATAGTCGAGATTGATTTCGGCGAGTGTGTTTTGGTGGCGGCCAATGACTATTGTGTTGTCATTCCGCCACAGCATGATGATATCATCTTCGCTGTTGTGGAGCAGATACTCTTCGGTGGCGAGATTGAAATAAGGGGAATTGGAGTTCAGAATAACAAGTCGGATGGGGTTGGCCATAATCTATTTTTTTGTCAGAAGTTTTTGAATATCATTGAGTTTCATAAGAGCTTCCACGGGTGTGAGGGAGTTGATGTCGAGGTCAGTTATGATATCTTTTACATCTAAAAGGAGGGGATCGTCGAGGGCTATGAAGCTCAATTGGTAGCCGTCTGAAGGGTTGCTTTTGATTTCAGTTTTGTTGGATCTGTTGTTTTCCAGTTGTTGGAGTATTTCCTGTGCGCGGCGGAGCACTGACGCTGGCATTCCGGCCATTCTGGCCACATGGATGCCGAAGCTGTGTTCGCTGCCTCCTTTTTCGAGTTTGCGCAGGAAGAAGATCTTGTTGTTGATTTCTTTAACTGACACGTGGTAGTTCTTTATTCTTGGGAACTGTTCTGCCATGTCGTTGAGTTCGTGGTAGTGGGTTGCGAAGAGCACTTTGGCGCGGTGGTTCGGATTTTCGTGCAGGTACTCAGTGATTGACCACGCAATGGATATTCCGTCGTAAGTGCTTGTGCCGCGGCCTATCTCGTCCAACAAGACCAAGCTGTTGTTGGTCACGTTGTTCAGGATATTGGCTGTCTCGTTCATCTCAACCATGAAGGTAGATTCGCCCGTTGAAATGTTGTCGGAGGCTCCTACACGGGTGAATATCTTGTCGGTGATTCCGATGGAGCATCTCTTGGCTGGCACGTAGCATCCCATTTGGGCCATCAGAGTGATCAAGGCGGTTTGGCGCAGCAGTGCTGATTTGCCTGACATGTTGGGACCTGTAATGACAATAATTTGTTGTTTTTCATTGTCTAAATATACATCGTTTGGCACGTAAGGCTGTTCGGGCGGCAGTTGTCGTTCAATGACGGGGTGTCTTCCTTCTTTAATATCTATGATTCCGTCGGTTGTGATGTCAGGTTTCACATAGTTGTATTGGGTCGCGCAGTATGCGAAGTTGCAGAGCACGTCAAGTCGTGCAGCTAACCTTGCGTCATTTTGGATTGTAGTGATATAGTCGGAGAGGCTGAGCATAAGCTCATTGTAGAGTCTCAGTTCGATTTCCAGGATTTTGTCTTGGGCACTGAGGATTTTGGTCTCGAGGTTTTTGAGCTCTTCGGTTATATATCGTTCGCTGCCGGTGAGGGTTTGTTTGCGAACCCATTCTGGGGGCACTTTTGCCTTATGGAGGTTAGATACTTCCAAATAGTATCCGAAAACGTTGTTGAAGCCTATCTTGAGTGAGTTGATGCCTGTTCTTTCGGCTTCGCGTCGTTGAATGTCGGACAGTATATCTTTGCTGTTTGTGGCCAAGTCGGACAGTTCATCCAATTCTGCGTCAACGCATCTTTTGAAGATGCCGCCCTTGCTTGGAACCACGGGTGAATCTTCGCGGATCTCCTTCTCGATTCGTTCGCAGACGATCTTGCAGGGGTTCAGTTGTTCGGATATTTTAGCCAATGTGGGGTTTTGTGCCGAATCGCAGAGCTCTTTCAGCTTTTCGACGCTTCTGAGGGATGCGGCAAGTTGGAGCATCTCGCGTGGGTTGATTTTCCCGACAGCTATTTTAGACACTAACCGTTCCAAATCGCCCATCGTTTTGAATGAGCCTGACAGTTTTTCGGTGAATTTTTTGTTTTTGATAAGATATTCTACAACAGAAAGACGTTCATCAATGAGCGATTTCTGCTTGAGCGGCATCAAGATCCATTTTCTGAGCAGTCGAGAGCCCATGGGAGTCTGGGTTTCATCCAACACTTGAAGCAGTGTGATGGCGTTCTCGTTGGGGGTGTGTATGAGTTCAAGGTTGCGTATGGTGAATTTGTCGAGCCACACATAGAGATCCTCTTCAATGCGGCTGACTTTTGTGATATGCTTGAGTTGGTGATTTTGGGTTTCGTGTATGTAGTGGAGTGCGGCGCCGGCAGCTATGATTGCGAATTTTAGTTCATCAACTCCGAAACCTTTCAGGGAGTTGGTCTGGAAATGTTGCGTGAGTATGTCGTTGGCGTAGTCGTTGGTGAACACCCAGTCGTCGAGTTGGGTCAGAAGCATTTTTTCGCCAAACCTCTCTTTGAAGGCTTTTGTCTTGCCGCGTTGGATGACAAGTTCTGAGGGCTTGAAGTTCTGGAATAGCTTGTCTATATAGTCGTCGTTGCCTTCTGCAATGTAGAATTCTCCTGTGGAGATGTCAAGAAAGGCGATTCCAGACACTTTGTCGGTAAGTTGGATTGCGGCCAGAAAGTTATTCTCCCGTTGCTCTAAAACTTTGTCGTTGACTGACACACCGGGGGTTACCAATTCTGTGATACCGCGTTTCACTATGGTCTTGGCTAATTTGGGGTCTTCAAGTTGCTCGCAGATTGCCACGCGCTGGCCTGCGCGAACCAACTTTGGAAGGTATGTGTCTAATGCATGGTATGGGAAACCCGCCAGATCTGTCCTGTTCTCATTCTTGCCGTGTTTAGTGAGAATGATACCCAATATTTTGGAAGCTTTTACGGCATCTTCACCGTAAGTTTCGTAGAAATCACCCACTCTGAACAGCAGAATTGCATCAGGATGCAACGATTTGAAGTGGTTGTATTGTTTCATCAAAGGAGTTTGGGAAGACTTTTCCATACCGATTTTTTTACCCCGCGAAAGTACAATTTTCATTTGGATTTTTCGCCTTCTTTTCCCTATTTTATTGATTTTTTAGTGATAATTATGATTTGTTAACACATATTTTAATGTTATCATTTTTTTTCTGCATATTGATGTAAAAAATCATTGCTGTTAAATGAACGTAGGTTTTTGTTAAGCATTTTAAATGTTACTTTTTTCTTGATAAAAACTGCGGTAAAGCGAGAGAAAAGAAAGCTAGCTTGCTTTTCTCTCGCTCAATCGCAATTTTCTTTGGGGTTATCAAAGAAAGTAAAGGAGAAAAAATGGCATAATTTAAACATAAGTTTAAATTATGCAAAATATATTTTCATTCTGAATTTAGAAAGGATGGCTGTTATACCGTGGTGGTCAATCATGTGATGGGAATAATTTCTGAAAACGATATTCCTTGACAGTGTTTTTTTCTAATCAGTTGTCGTTGAACTTGATGAAGCAGAACAGCATCATGGTGAAGGCCCAGAGAGATGAGCCGCCGTAGCTGATCAGCGGCAGAGGTATGCCGATGATGGGCAGCAGTCCGATGGTCATGCCGATGTTGATGAAGAAATGGACTATGAAGATGCCTGCAATTCCATAGCCGTAGTACCTGACAAAAGGGTTCCGTTGTTTTTCCGACAATTTCAGTATTCTGAAAATCAGAGCGCCGTAAAGGCCGAAAATTACGATTGTGCCGAAAAAGCCCCATTCCTCACCAATAGCGCAGAAGATGAAGTCGGTGCTCTGTTCGGGCACGAACTTGAGCTTTGTCTGTGTGCCGTTCAGGTATCCTTTTCCGAACACGCCTCCGGATCCGATTGCTATTTTGGATTGGTTAAGGTTGAAATCGGCGCCCAGCGGGTCGGATGTGTTTCCTAAAATGGTGTCGATACGTTGCTTTTGGTGTGGTTCAAATCCTTTTTCGTAAAAAATGTTCACTGAAAAAATGAATACAATGCTAAGGAGCAGTATCAGTATGTTACGATGGTATTTTTTTCGTTGTCTTCTGTCGGCGATCATGATTACGATGAAGGCCAGCACGACAATGGCTATGGCGTATATTTCGTTGAATATAAGTGTGACAAGGGTCAGGACAGCGGCTATTATTCCCAACACTAAGAACTGGGTGCTCAGGCCTTCCCTGTAGAACAGAATTATGAACGAAGCGAACACAAGAGCGGAGCCGGCGTCATGTTGCAGCATGACCACAATCACAGGTATTAGAATCAGCAGAAACTGGGCAACCCACATGTAGCGGCGTTGGTTGTCGGTTTTGCCCTCCTGCATGAACTTGGCCAGCGTGAGGGCGGTGGCGAACTTCATGAACTCGGTGGGCTGTATGCTGAAGCTCCCGATTTTTATCCACGACTTGGCGCCGTTGATTTCGGCGCCTATAAACAGAACCAGCACCATCAGGAGCAGGCAGAACAGGTAGAAAAAGTAGGCGTAGTGCTGTATTATGCGACCATCGACAAGCAGGATTATGATTGCCATGACAAACGATGTTCCGATCCAGATCATCTGTTTGCCGTAGAGTTGGTTGAAATCAAATATCGGGAGGGAAGTGCCTTGTATGCAGCAGGTGGAGTAAATGGTAAGCCATCCAATGAAGACTAATGCGAGGTAATAACCTATCAGTCTGACATCAAAGCCCTTGGAGATTTTATTATAAGGTTCTATTTTTGGCATGACAGCTATTTGATTGACAGTTCTTTCATTCTTTTTTCCAGATCGGTGCGTTCAACCTTGCGGTTGATATAGAATTCGGCCATCAGGCTGGCGATAGGGCAGGCCACTGTAGCTCCGAAGCCGCCGTTTTCAACGAGGCAGAAAATCACTATTTCGGGGTTGTTGGCAGGAGCTATGAGGGCGAACACCGAGTGGTCGCGGCCGTGCGGATTCTGCGCCGTGCCGGTCTTTCCGGCAACTTCTATTCCCGGAATCTGGGCACCGCGCCCGGTACCGGCGGTGACCACCTGCTTCATTCCCTGAAGTACCGTGCGGAAATGCTGCGGCTCGATTTTTGAATACACTTTCTCGTTGAATTGTGTGTTAAGACTGTCACGATGTCCGATGGCACGTACTATGTGGGGCCGTATGTAGTAGCCTTCGTTAGCTATTACTGCCAACATGTTGGCCATCTGAAGCGGGGTCACGGCAGCTTCGCCCTGACCGATGCCCATCGACACCACTGTGTTTCCGTTCCAACTGTTGTTGTATTTCTTGTCGAAGTATTCCGCTGTGGGAATGCGCCCTTTCAGCTCATAGGGCAGGTCTGTGTCGAAGACCTTCAGGAATCCCATGGATTCCATATAGTCTAACCAGGCTGTGTAGGCTTCGTCTATGTTTTTGTATTTCACCCTGTTGGACAAGATGTTGTAGTAAGCGCGGCAGAAAAATGTGTTGCAGGAGCGCTGTATTGCGGTGTAGATGTTAAGTCCTCCGCAGTTGTGACAGTGCACCACGTGGCTTCCGATGTGATAGCCGCCGCCCGAGCATGAATAGACGCTTGATGGTGTTATGATGTGCTCCTGCAAGGCTATCAGTCCGTTCGCTAACTTAAAGGTTGAGCCGGGCGGATAGCTGGCTTGGAGCGCTCTGTTGAAAAGGGGTTTTTCGGGGTCGGCTATGAGTTTTCCGTAGTTTTTGGGACGAGCGGTGCCGACCAGGAGATTAGGGTCGTAGTTCGGACTTGACACGAGGCACAATATCTCGCCGGTTTTGGGCTCTATGGCCACGATGCTGCCTCTTTTTCCCTTCATCAGCTCTTCCCCGTAGCGCTGCAACTGCATGTCAAGGGTGCTCCAGATGGATGTGCCGGGCACTGCCTGTACATTCTCCGCACCCTCTGCATAGTCGCCCACTACGCGGTTGTGTACGTCCACAAGCTTCTTTTCCTTGCCTTTCACTCCGCGCAAAACCGACTCGTAGGCCTTCTCGATGCCGCTTTTGCCGATGTAATCGCCCATGGCGTAGTAGTTGTCGTTTTCGACGTCGCGTTCGTCAACCTCGCTTACATAGCCCAAAATGTGCGCTGCAATGGGTTGTGGGTAGGAACGCAGCGTTCGGTTTTGCACGAAAAAGCCTGGGAATTCCGACATTTTCTCCTGAAGATAGCCGTAGTCCTCCTTTGAAATCTGCTGCTTGAAAAGAGATGGCACACTCTTTGAGTAGGCTTCAGCCTTTGCCAGTTTCGTGCGAACATCCTCTATCTCCATGTCAAGCACGCGGCACAATTCAGCAGTGTCGAAAGCCCGGATGTCTTTGGGAATGATCATAAGATCGTAGGCGGCGTCGTTATATACTAACAACGAGTCATTTCTGTCGTAGATGAAACCGCGTGCCGGATGGATGGTCACTTCGCGGATGGCATTCTTGACAGCCTTGTCCTTGTAGGAACGGTTCAATACCTGCAGATTGAACAGCCGTATTGTGTAGATGCCCAGAAGTATCCCCAATGCAGCTAAAATAATGTAATATCTTTTACTGTTGTCTTGGGCCATCTATTTTTCGCGGTTTTGAAGTTTCACAACTAAATCGGTCAGAAATGACTTCTTCGACTCTTCAGTGTTTACTTTTTTCAGGTCTTCGAAACACAGTTTTGTGTATTTTTCTATGGAATTTTCGGTGGCTTGTTTTACATCAAGGGCGTCAAATATGGTTTTTACGGCTTCGAATTTTTCCTTTTCGTCACAATTTGATGTAGAGAAAAGTCTTTTCAACTCGTTTTTTTGCTCATCATTGCCAAGCTCCAATGCTTTCAGAAAGACGAAAGTCTTCTTGTTGTCTTTTATGTCTCCGCCCACGGCTTTGCCGAAAACTTCCGTGTCAGCGTAAACATCCAGAAGATCGTCAGCCAATTGGAATGCCATGCCGAGGTGTATGCCCAAGTCGTAAAGTGCCTGAATGCTGTTGCAGTCGGCGCCGGCAAAGATCGCCCCTGATTTGAGGCAGCCTGCAAACATCACGGCGGTCTTAAGACGAATCATGTCAAGATAGTCTTCTATAAGAACCTCTTCGGCGGTTTCAAAGTCAAGGTCGTATTGCTGTCCTTCGCAGATTTCAAGAGCTGTTTGTGTGAACACTTTTGAAATTTCGATGATGGTCTCGGGACGGCACTGAAGATTGTAGAGCTGCTGCATGGCCATTACTGCCAATGCATCCCCGGAAAGAATGGCAATATTGGTGTTCCATTTTTTGTAAATTGTGAGTTTGCCGCGCCTTACATTTGCCTTGTCCATGATGTCATCATGTATCAATGTGAAATTGTGCAACATTTCGAAAGCAGCTGCAATGTGTTTTGTCCCTTCAGGGTCGCCGTTGAACATTTCAGAAGCAATGCCGACTAATTTCGGACGCAATCGTTTGCCACCCTGCGTAAGAATGTAAGATATTGGCTCATAAAGGTTAACGGGCTTTTTATCTTTGAAAAGATCTAAAAATAGTTGGTCAATATTATCCATACTTTATATAAAAAATCAGAATTGCAAAATTACAAAATTAGAGTATGAAAATGTATTATTTTTTCACTCTTTTTTTTTATTTTTGCACCTCAATTTTGATACGATGGAGAAAATAATTATTTTAGACTTTGGGTCACAATATACGCAGTTGATAGCCCGTCGCATTCGTGAGTTGAACACATATTGCGAAATCCTTCCTTACAACAAATTTCCATACGGAGATCCTGACATTAAAGGTGTTGTTCTTTCTGGCAGTCCGTTCTCAGTGAACGACAAGGATGCTTTTAAGCCAAGTCTTGATGGGATAAGGGGTCAGTATCCGATGCTGGGAATATGTTACGGGGCGCAATATCTTGCCACTCTCGGAGGCGGTAAGGTCGGTGCTTGCGAAACCCGTGAGTACGGCCGTGCCAATTTGGCCTTCGTTGAAGCTGATGATCTTCTGATGACGGGTGTTCCTCAAGACAGCCAAGTCTGGATGTCTCATGGTGATACTATTATGCAACTACCTGATAATTATCATATTATAGCAAGTAGTAAGGAGGTTAAGGTGGCCGCTTACCACATACTTGAGGAACCGACTTGGGCTGTTCAATTCCATCCTGAGGTATATCATTCAACTGATGGCAAAACTTTATTGAACAATTTTGTGGGTAAAATCTGCGGTTGCAAACAGGATTGGACTCCGGAATCTTTCATTGAGACTGCAATTCAGGAACTGAGAGACGAGATTGGGGGCGATAACGTGGTGCTCGGTCTTTCGGGCGGTGTTGACTCCACTGTCGCCGCTGTCTTGCTTAACAAAGCTATTGGCAAGCAGCTCCACTGTATTTTTGTGGACAACGGCCTTCTCCGCAAAAACGAATTTTCATCAGTTCTTGAACAATACAGGATTTTAGGACTCAACATAAAGGGTGTTGACGCTTCCCAAAGGTTCTATAAGGCTCTCGAAGGCGTGGAGGATCCTGAAAAGAAACGTAAAATAATCGGAGCTGGATTTATTGAAGTTTTTGAAGAAGAGGCTCGCAAACTCGACAATATCAAATGGCTGGCACAAGGTACCATCTATCCTGACAGAATAGAGTCGCTCTCGATCACCGGCATGGTTATCAAGTCACATCATAATGTGGGCGGACTTCCGGAAAAGATGAACATGAAGATAGTGGAGCCGTTGAAGCTGTTGTTCAAGGATGAGGTCCGTCGTATTGGCAAGGCCTTGGGCATCCCCGACAATCTGATCAAGCGCCATCCGTTCCCGGGCCCCGGCTTGGGCGTTCGTATTCTTGGCGACATCACCCCGGAAAAGGTGAGAATCCTCCAAGAAGCAGATTCTATTTTTATTAATGGCTTGATTGATAACGATTTGTATGATAAGGTTTGGCAAGCTGGCGTGATCTTGCTGCCAATACGTTCTGTGGGTGTGATGGGTGACGAGCGAACTTACGAGAATGCGGTGGCTTTGCGTGCCGTGCTCTCAACAGATGGCATGACGGCAGATTGGGCACAATTACCATACGAGTTTTTAGCAAAGATTTCTAATGATATCATCAATAAGGTGCGTGGTGTGAACAGAGTTGTTTATGACATAAGCTCAAAACCACCGGCAACTATCGAGTGGGAATAAAAAAAGCGGCTTTATGCCGCTTTTTTATTACTCATTATACCATTCAGCGTATGATGAATCAGTTTCTCGTAGCCTTACTGTGCACAACTTGACATTGTCAGGCAAACCATCTTCTATTTTTGCGGCAATGAAGTTCAATAAATTCTCGGTTGTGGGCTGGAAGTCAACAACAACAACCTTCTCGTAGTTGCTTTTCAAAACCCGCCTTAGTTGCTCGTCTGTCTTCTCGTTCAACACTAACGCATGGTCTAAAAGCGAAATCACTCTTTCATTCACAAGACGTTTAAGGTCGCCGAAGTCCATGACCATTCCGTTTTTTGGTGATTTTTCATCATTTATGGGCTGTCCTGAAAGAGTTATGTCCATTTTATATGAATGACCATGGATGTTTTTGCACAGGCCATCGTAGTTCAAAAGGGCGTGAGCCATTTCAAAATTGAACTGCTTTGTGATTTTTATGATGCTCATTGTTTTATAATTTTCAATGTTTTGTTGTTGTTTTCAGCGCAAATCTTCAGAATATACACTCCAGCGGGAAGTGTGGATAAGTCAATTTCGCTATGATTAAAGTCGTTAACTGTTTTTTTGAAAACGGTCACACCGACAGCATTTGTCATTTCAATACTGATTGTGCCGCCGTTAATGTTATCAATCTGTCTGATGTTGATTTTGCCTTGCGTGGGATTAGGGAAAACCTGCCATTCGTCATTGAATTCTGATATGCCTGTTGTGAATGGCACGTTCGTGTTGTTGCCAAAGATCATTTCAGCCAATTCAGGGAAGTCGATGAATGGGTTCCTGTTGTGTTGGATTTGATAAACGGCATTGTTTCTGTCTATTTCTTTCTGGCTCACGGGGTCAAGGGAGTTCCATTCCAGGAGCATGTTTTTTGCCCAGGGTTTCAATTCTCCGTAGTTGAACATGGATTGGGTTTCGACTCCGAGGTTTTTGTCTTTGTAGCACACGGCCATGTAGAAATAAGTACGGGCAAGGTCGCCTTTGTAGCTGTCAATCGGCTCAAATACCTGGCCTGTATATCCTGAGTAGCTACAAAGACCTATCTTCGAACCGTTGGTGCTGGTCCAGGTTGCGTTCGAGACTTCACCGAAGGGCAGATTGGAGCGTTTGCTGTTGACGTAGCCGTCGGTGGGGTAGAGGTGAAAGAGGTCGGTGTACATCGGCGGGGTACTTCCTCCGAACCAGCTTTTCGGAACTGTGTGCTCGCGGTTGTAGCAGTCGCCTTCGCCTGAATATGTGCCGCACTGGTCGGTGCCGAAACTGAAATAATAGTGAGTGATGCCCGTAGGATTGTCGGAGTAGATGTCCCAGACTTTACCATTGTCGGTGCGTGCGTCTGTTGTATAGAACGACTGCCAAAGGTTGTTGTAACTGACCGATGTGTGATTCTTGATGATATTGTGCAACGCGTTTTTCAATGCATCACCACTGAGATTTTCTGCTTGTGAGTAATATCCTGGCGGAACCTGAGCATACGATAACAGACCGCAAAGTACAAGCAAAAGTGATGCTATATATTTGAGTTTCAATTTGTTATTGTATAAAAAAACACTGTTTGCAGACATGAAGACAATTTTTAGTGCGTTATTTTATAAATCATCTCCTTGAGGAGTTCGGCATCATCTATATCGTTGTCAACACCCTTGGCTTTAAGATCGTAATCTTTCAGAATAGAGATGATTTTAATCAGTTGAGGTACGGAGTGCGCGTTTGCAACGGCTATTTTCTTTGACAGAAAGTAGTCGCTGCCGCCGAATACTTTGCGCATGTTGTCATTGCTTTTGTCGGGTGAGAGGTGGTAGAGCAGCATTTTGTTGTAGAAAGAGTACAACATGGTGATGGTTTTGATGTTAGGGTTCTCTTTGGGATGTTCCGTGAAGTTGAGCATTATCTTGTAAACTTTTTGGAGGTCCTTGTTTCCCAGAGCCTCTTGGAGTTCGAAGATGTTATATTCTTTGCTTATTCCGATGTATTTTTCGACAATATCGGGGGTTATTTCGCTGTTTTCAGGCAGAAAAACCTTCAATTTCTGAAATTCAGTATAGATTCTTGACAGGTCGTTGCCTATATGTTCGCTCAGAACCGTTGCTGTGTAAGGTTCCATTTTGAATTTGAATGACTGAAGAGCGAGGTTCTGTATCCAAGCTGGCAGGTTGTTGTCTTTGATGCTTAGTGATTCGAAGATGACGCACTGGGGTGAGACTTTTCCCTTTTTCAGTTTCATTTTGCCGTATTTATGGCAGATCACGAACACGGTTTGAGGTACAGGGTTTTCCAGCAGAGGGTCTAAATCCTCTATATGTTTGAGTTCTTTGGCTTCTTTGAGGATCACCACTCGGCGGGGGCTGCCGAACGGGAATTGGCGCACGTTGGCCACCACGGTGTCAACTTCGGTGTCCTTGCCATAGAGGACCACCTGGTTGAAATCGCGCTCTTCCGGTTCAAGGACACCCTCTTCGAACATCTTGGCGAGACGGTCGATGAAGAAAGGTTCCTCGCCTGTGAGAATGTAAACAGGCGCGAAATTCCTGTTGTGAATCTGTGCGACAACCTCTTCAAACTTGACAGAATTGTCGATTTTGCCGCCCACGGAGTCTGATTTCCTGCTTTTGGCCATAGGTCTCAATAATCAAATGTTAGAAATAGTGTTCGGCCACCATGAAGGCGGTCTTCTCATCGGGCTCGTACAGACCTTTCTCGTTGGTGAGGATGAAGTCTGCAATGCTGTGCTGTCTGTAAACGGGCGGTATTTTTGACGGGCTTTCAATCATGATGTCGAAGTTGGTGGGGTTGATGCCGACCACAACATCTGTTGCATATCTGGTGAAATGGTGCAGGAAGTCGTCAACTGCCGACACGAGTGCGTTGCCCAACTGGGCTGAATTTTCAATCTTGTATTCCATATTGATTAACGTTCTTTTGAAATGTTGATGATAACTTCTGTTGCCTTGACCATGGATTCAAGGGGCACATATTCGTATTTGCCGTGGAAATTGTGTCCGCCGGCGAAGATGTTTGGGCATGGGAGGTTGCGGAACGAGAGGTTTGCTCCGTCCGTGCCACCGCGTATCGGTGCGATGATGGGTTTTACTCCTGCCTCCTTCATCGCTTCCACGGCTCTCTCTACAATGTAGTACACAGGTTCCACCATCTCACGCATGTTGTAGTATTGGTCCTTGACCTCACAAGAAATGCAGTTGTTGTATTTGGAATTCAGGAACTCCACGATTTTTTTCATGAGTTCTTTTCTCTTTTCAAATTCAGTTCTGTCGTGGTCGCGGATGATGTATTGCATCTTCGTTTCTTCAACAGTTCCGTCGATTCGTGTGAGCAGGAAGAACCCTTCGTAGTCTTGGGTGTGTTCCGGGCGTTGCGCAGCCGGAAGCAGGCTGTTGAGTTCCATTGCAATCAGTTGTGAGTTCACCATCTTGTTCTTGGCGTATCCCGGGTGGATGTTCTTGCCTTGTATGCGTATCTCGGCTGATGCGGCATTGAAGTTCTCGAACTCCAACTCCCCGATTCCGCCTCCGTCGATTGTGTAAGCGAAGTCACAGCCGAATTTCGCGGTGTCGAAATACTTCACTCCGTTGCCGATTTCCTCGTCGTGTGAGAAAGCCACCTTGATGTCGCCATGCTTGATTTCTGGGTGTTGTATCAGATACTCCATGGCGCACACGATTTCTGCAACACCGGCCTTGTCGTCGGCACCTAAGAGTGTCTTGCCGTCGGTGGTGAGCAATGTCTGCCCTTTGTAGTCTGAAAGCTCAGGAAACTCTTCAGGACTGAGCACTGTGCCCGTCTCTTCGTTCAACACGATGGTGCCTCCATCATAGTTGTTTATGATCACCGGCTTTTTGATTCCAGGCATGTCGGGAGCGGTGTCCAAATGCGACATGAATCCGATGACGGGAAGCTTTTTTCCGGAATTGGACGGCAGAAGTGCTGTCACATAGCCGTGCTCGTCCTTCTTCACATCCTGCATCCCGATGCTCTTCAGCTCTTCAACCATTACGTCGGCGAAGTCTAAAAGCGCCTGGGTGCTCGGATAGGTCTCGGATTCAGGATCTGCCGTGGTTGCGTATGAAATGTATTTTGCGAATCTTTCCAAGAGAATGTCTTTCATATTAATCTATATTTTTGATGTTTTTGTCGATGTTATCTTCACTTTTGTTGTTGTGACTTAAGAATGACGGTTTCTTTTTGAACACAAAAACACTGTTCAAGATATAACCCAGAAAACCCACGGGTATCGCAGTGATTGCGCCGGCAGCATAGTTGTTGACTTTTGCCAATTCCAACAGCCGTATGCACGAGATGTTCACGAGAAAACAGATCACATACACCAATATGAATTTGAAAATAAGTCTGTTGTTTTTTGTCTTGAAGACCAAAGCACTGTATGTCTTGAAGTTGAAAAGCACTCCGATCACATAGCCGAAGAAGGATGCGTAAACGTAAGGGTTTTCTAATTTGAGGAGATTGAAAAACCAAAGCAGAATGGCATAAATCACGTATCCAAAGGCGGTGTTCAGGATGGCTACGAGTACAAATCTTATGAACTGCGGGTCGAAGAATTTATGTAGTAGTTTCTTTATCAATTTTATAGAGTTTTTAAGAACTGCAAAAATAATAAAATTAAGTACACTTTCTAATATAAAAAAACGTATATTTGCGCCCCTGAATTTTATACAATGAATGAGAAGCAAATAAGAGACCAATTTAAGATCCGGATTTCGGGTGTGGAACTCGGAACTCATTGTTTTTCAATTGATTGTGATAAACAGTTCTTTGACCTGGCAGGTATTGAGACCATTCAAGACGGCAATGTGAATTTGCGGATTGAAATGGAAAAATCTGAGAAAATGGTGGATTTTCACTGTCATTTTGATGGAGAAGTGGTTGCGGAGTGCGACCGCTGTCTCGCCCCGGTTACCTTGCCGATGAACTTTGATGAACGACTTTTCGTGAAACTCGTGTCCGACAAGTCTGTGGTGGAGGAAAGTGCTGATGATGACATTTGGATCATGGACGAGAACACGTACGAAGTCGATATCTTCCATTTTGTGTACGAGTCGATTTCATTGGCGATGCCGTTGCGAATCGTGCATGAGGATGACGCCGACGGAAACCCGACTTGCGACCCGGAAGTTATGCGCCGCTTGGAAGAGATGAACGGGGAAAAAGACAATAACGACACAACAGATCCCAGATGGGATGCTTTAAGAAATATAAAATTAGATTAATAACGTAAAATTAGAAAGATATGCCACATCCTAAGAGAAGACATTCAGCTATCAGAAGAGATAAGAGAAGAGCCAACGATTTCATCACAGCTCCTCAATTGACAACATGCAGCCATTGCGGTGCCCCTATCCTTACACACCGCGTATGCCCTGAATGCGGTTACTACAGAGGAAAACAAGCCATCGAAATCGGTAACTCAGCAGAATAACATCAATCTTGTTTGATGTTCTGAATTTTGTACGATGACATAAGCATTTATGTCATCTTTTTGAGTTTATATTGCTATGGAAATTATTTTTGCAACCCACAACGTTCACAAAGCAGAGGAGGCACGCTCAATCTTGGGCGATAAGTTCCAAATCAAGAGTCTCCGTGAAATAGGCTGTCCCGACATTCCTGAAACCGCCGACACCCTCAAGGGCAATGCCCTGCAGAAAGCACAATACGTGGCTCAACACTATCATTGCAGCTGCTTCGCCGACGATACTGGTCTTGAAATAGAGGCCCTCGACAACCGCCCCGGCGTCTTTTCTGCCCGCTATGCAGGCGAAAACTGTTCCTTTGAAGACAATATGAGAAAGGTGCTTCATGAAATGGAGGACATGGAAAACAGAAAGGCCTGCTTCAAAACTGTGGTGGCTCTGATTCTCGATGGACAGACCCACTTTTTCGAAGGCCGCGTAGATGGCGTGATAACCACTGAACAGCATGGTGAAAAGGGCTTTGGCTATGACCCCATATTCCTGCCCGATGGATTCGACAAGACGTTTGCGGAGATGGATGCCGATACCAAAAACAGCATCAGCCACCGCGGACGCGCAATGCAAAAACTTGTCGGTTTTCTGAATTCTGTAAAATAAAAAAAAAAGAGTTGCTCTACAGCAACTCTTTTAATATAAGTAGTTTGCGTTTGATGCTCTGAAGCGTGTCAACAATAGATGCGGTCTCTATCTCTTTCATCATGTCACTCTTCATTGCGCTTTTTGCCCCCTGCAGCGTGAAACCTTTCGTCTTTGTCAGATACTTTATGGTCTTTAAGATGGTGATGTCATTTTTCGAATAGAATCTGTCACCCTTCTTGTTTTTTCTCGGTCGGATCGAGTCGAACTCCTTTTCCCAAAAGCGCAAAGTGGAAGCGGGGATGTCAAGCATAGTAGAAGTTTCGCCTATGCTGTACCAGATTTTTCCCGGGAATTCCAAATCCTCCTGAAATATGTCCATGTTCTCTTCCATCAGTCCTCGTCGTTGCCATAGCGGCGCTGGTCGCGCTCCTTGATACTTTCGCGTTTGTCGTACATCTTCTTACCTTTCGCCAAACAGATGTCCAGCTTTGCATACCCGTTCTCGTTTATCCAAAGCAGAGTGGGTATGATTGTGTATCCGCGCTCGTTGAGCTTGGTCATGAGCTTGCGCATCTCTTTCCTGTGAAGCAGCAACTTCCGGTCGCGTTTAGGCGTGTGGTTGTTGTAACTTCCTTGTGCATATTCACTAACATGCATGTTGTGTACCCACAACTCGTTGTTCATGAACGAGCAATATGAATCAGTGATGTTGGCCCGCCCAGCTCGTATCGACTTTATCTCTGTTCCCGTCAACACTATGCCGGCAGTGAATGAAGTATGCAAATAGTACAGGAACTCTGCCTTCCTGTTCTTGATGCCAATCTGTGTGTCCTGTCTTCTCTTTCCCATATTTTTTATTTCGGCTGCAAAGATACAAAACTTGATAGTTTGTAAATCCTAAATTGCAATAAAAATGTATTTTTGCACGTTAATAATATTTATATGGGAGCATTTAAAGCATACGATTTCAGAGGCGTTTTCAATAAGGATTTTGATTTGGAGACAATTTACAAATTCGGTTTTTTCTTGCCGTCTTTGCTGAATGCAGACAAAGTGCTGGTAGGACGTGATATGCGTCTCACCTCGGATTCTATTTTCGAGGCTTTGTCACGTGGTATAACCGACTCGGGAGCAGATGTTTATGACATGGGCCTGACCACCACTCCGATGGTTTACTATTTCACTGCAAAACATCAGTTCGATGCTTCTGTGATGATTACCGCTTCGCATAATCCAAAGGAATATAATGGGTTGAAAGTGTCGAAGACAGGCGCGCTGCCGGTAGGCTACGACACCGGACTTGGCGAACTCGAACAGAAAGTTCTCCATGAAACCCCAAAACCGGTGGTTGAAAAAGGTAAAATCGTTGACTATCCTGTGCGACAAGAGTATCTCGACTATCAAAAACGCTATCATTATAACATCGATAACCTGAATGTGGTGATGGATTGCTCAAACGGAATGGCATCAATTTTGGTTAAGGACATCTTCGGCGACAAACCGGCTTACCTTTTTGACACTCTTGATGGCAGTTTCCCAAACCATGAGGCAAATCCTCTTGAACTTGAGAATGTGGCAGACCTTCAGAAGAAAGTGTGCGAAAACAAAGCTGACATCGGTGTTATTTTCGACGGCGACGCAGACCGTGTGATGTTTGTTGACGAAAACGGTGCCTTTATCTCACCAGACTTGATTATAGCAGTGATGGGACATTATTTTGCCGAGGAAAAAAATGTGCAAGGACTTGTGATCCAAGATATCAGGACATCTAAATCGGTGGAAGAGTATCTCAACAAAATGAATCGTCAGGTTTATATCTGGCGTGTCGGTCGCGCATACGCTGCACTTAAACTCAGGGAAATTGATGGCGCTTTCGGCGGTGAATACGCTGGCCATTATTATTTCCGCGACTTCTTCTACTCCGATTCTGCCATGATTGCTTCACAAATCGTACTTCATATCTTTTCGGAAATGAAGGACAAAGGTGTATCCGTATCGCAACTCATTGCCAAAATAAAACGTTACTCCAATACAGGTGAGATTAATTTTACTATAAACAACAAAAAAGAGGCGATGGAGGCTGTGAAAAATGCTGCCCTTTCATTGGAGAAACCTACAAGAATCTTGGATTTCGACGGCTATCGGATTGAGTTCCCCGACTGGTGGTTCAACATACGCCCGTCAAATACAGAACCCTATCTTCGTCTTATCTTGGAAGCAAAAAACGATGAGATGCTATCTGAAAAACGTTCCTTCATTGAGAATGTCCTTGCTCCATTTATCTCAAAATAAGACAAATACCTTTGATGTCAGTTAGTAAGCATATATTTGGAAAACTTTCATTTCGGCGTAAGGCATTTGCGTTTGTATGTGTGTTTATTGCCATCGTAAATCTGTCTGACGCACAGTTTTACAACGGTTCTCAGCTTACATTCGGAAAGAACAGGGTTCAGCATCAGAATTTCAACTGGCAGTATCTTCGTGCCGAGCAATACGATGTGTACTATTACCCTACCGGACGCGAATTGGCACAGTATGTCTTCTACAAAACACCTGAAATCATTACGGAAATAGAACATCTTCTCAACTATACATCGAAGAAAAAGCTCCAAATAATTGTTTATAACACCCAATCTGATTACAGAGAATCAAATTTTGCGTATGACTATGATGATTTTTACAATCAGGGTGGTGTGACAAATATCTATGGCACAAAGATTTATGTTTATTTTGACGGTAACAGGGCGCACTTCGACAAGATGATTCGTGCCGGAGTGATGAATGTTTATGCCCACTGGATGGTGCAGGGCGCTACCATCGGCTCAAATATTTCATACGACTATCTGATGAACGTTCCCTCATGGTTTTTCAGCGGTCTCTCTTCTTATTATGGAGAAGAATGGAGTTATGACGTTGAAAACCATGTTAAAAATGGCATCCTGACCGGAAAATATTATCGAATTGAAGAACTATCCCCTGTGGACGCTACCTATGCAGGCCATTCTTTCTGGAAATATTTAGTTGACATATACGGGGAATCGGTGATTTCGAAGGTCCTTTATTACACTCGTGCCGGCAAAAACATGCAGACAGGCTTGTACCGGGCCACTAACGTTTCAGCACGCGCCCTTTTGGAACAATGGTACAGATATTACACTGTGATGTTCCACTCAGATTTGTCGAAAGCGATGCCGGCTGGCGAAGAAGTGTTAAATAAACCTAACCCTAAGCGGGATTATCTCAACTTCTGCTTTTCACCTGATGGCGAAAAATATGCTTATGTGACTAATGAAGCCGGTCAGGTGAAGGTGTGGCTGAAGAGTCAGGGGAAAAAGAAACCTAAATGCATACTTACGAAATACGCAAAAACGGAGGATAATCCTGACTTGTCATTTCCGTTGCTCGCATGGCATCCTTCAGGCGAGATCTTGGGACTTACGCTTGAAAGCAAGGGCGATTGTTTCTATATTCCGTATAGTCTTGAAGATAAAAAATGGGAAAAGAGATTTCTGATAGATGTTGAGAAAATAACCTCATGGTGCTTCTCCCCAGATGGCCGGAACATCCTTTTTTCCGGTTTCAAGAATGACCGTTCAGATATCTTTGTCTATAGTATTGCTGCACGTTCTTTCCAAAACATCACAAATGATTTCTACGATGACTATAATCCTGTTTATCTGAACCCAGACAGAATTGTTTTTGCTTCAAATCGTCCTGTTGACACGATTCTTCTTGGTGACGACTTCATGAAAGCATCAAAAAACAGGAAGTATGATCTATTCCAGTATGACCTTAAGTCTAAAGACAGTTCTTTGCTACGAATAACCAGTACACATTTGTCTGATGAGTTTGATATTCAAAAGGTTGACAATCAGAGATTTCTGTATCTCAGTGATGAAGGCGGGGTAGTGAATCGTTATGAGGCTGTGGTTGACAGTTCCATCAGCAGAATAGACACTGCGGTGCATTATGTCCATTTTGCAAAGTCAAACACATTGACAGACAGGGCGTATAACATTGTTGAACATGCTTACGATCCAAATACAAATACAGTAGCTGACATTTCTCTGTATGATAACTATAAACATATAAATTTCAGTGAGTTACATAATTTGTTTCATCCGGAGGTGACAGCTTCCCCATTCCACAATGCCTTGCGTACGAAGCAGGAGATGGATTTTAACAATGCTCAAAATGACACTCTGAAGAGAGAAACTGAAACAAAACCTCGAGGTTTCGTGCTTGCCACAAAAGAGGAAAAGAAATCCGATTCAGCCGATGTAGAAGTTGAGAAGGTTGAAGACTTCCATATTCCGGTGGGATTGCCATACAGGGTTCAGTATTCCATTGATCAGGTGATAACTCAGGCAGACTTCAGTTTTTTGAACACTTCATATCAGCAATTTGAAGGAGGTATAGCGCCGATATATCTGAACACTGGGTTCAATGCTCTCTTCATGCTTGGCATTAACGATCTTTTCGAAGATTACAGGGTTACTGGTGGTTTCAGGATAGGATGGAATCTCAACAATTACGAGTTTATGTTGAGCTATGAGAATCTTGCAAGGCGTTTGGACAGGCAAATCACTCTTTATCGTCAGGCAGTCAGCTCGGAGGTTGGCAGCTACGTGGTAAAACAGAATTCAAACAGCCTGTTTTATACTTTAAAATTACCGTTTAACAAGACAAATAGTTTGAGACTGACTTTGAAAGGTCGTTATGAGACGAATATCATCGCGGCCTTGAGTGACCAGACTTTGAAGGCTGCCAACGAGCATCATTTGTGGGCTGGTGTAAAGTTGGAATACATATTTGACTCGTCGAAGGAGCTATACACGAATTTGTGGCGTGGAACCAAGTTGAAGCTTTTTGCGGAATACGAGCAGCGTCTTGAGCGCGAAACTTTGAACTTGTTAGTGGTGGGTTTTGATGCGCGGCGGTCGTTCAAGTTGTATCGTAACATGACTCTTGCAATCAGGTTTGCTGGAAGCACGAACGCAGGTTCTGCACGCTTGGTGTATTATATGGGCGGTGTTGACAATTGGTTTGGAGCAAAGTTCAACAGTTCGATTTCTGTTGACCAAACTAAAAACTATGCATACCAGACGCTGGCTACCAACATGCGCGGTTTCAGGCAAAATATCCGAAACGGTACATCTTTTTTTCTCTTTAACGGAGAATTGAGGATTCCTGTGGTTCAACTGATTGCCGGTCGAAAAGTCACGAGCAACTTCTTCAATTCCATACAGCTTAATCTGTTCGGCGACATTGGTACAGCTTGGACAGGTTTTACTCCATATTCTGAGGATAATTGCTTATATACCAGATATATAGACAATGGACCGATTCATGTTGAGGTGAAAAGGCAAGTGGATCCGTTTGTCGGCGGATTCGGCATAGGAGCACGCGTGTCATTGTTAGGCTATTTCCTGCGCTTTGATTATGCGTGGGGAGTTGAAGATTTTAAGATCGCAAACAAGAAGGGAATGTTCATGTTCTCATTAGGTACCGATTTCTGATCAGAACCATTAGAGCATATCGTAGTAGTCGAAGCGCAGATGTTTCACTGCAATGCCTTTGTTTTGAAGCTCGTGCAGTGATCGGATGCCAATTTTCAGATGTGTAAGGGCAAAGTCCTCGGTCACTTTTTTGTCAGACTGTTCAGTTTTTATTCCATCTGGTAGCATTGGTTGGTCGGATACAAGGAGCAGTGCGCCGGTGGGGATTCTGTTGTAGAATCCCACAGAGAAAAGAGTGGCGGTTTCCATATCCACGGCCGTTGCCCGTATCTGTCTCAGGTAGTCCTTGAAGTCTTCGTCGTGTTCCCAAACCCTTCTGTTAGTGGTATATACAGTGCCCGTCCAATATTCTAACCCGAAGTCGCAGATTGTTGCAGAGATGGCTTTTTCTAAGTTGAAGGCTGGCAGAGCAGGAACCTCTTCTGGAAAATAGTCGAGTGAGGTACCTTCGCCGCGTATTCCTGCGATAGGCAACAGCAGGGCTCCCAAACCTATGTAGGATTTCAGACTGCCGCATTTTCCGAGGAAGAGCACCGCCTTTGGCTTGACGGCGGTGAGCAGGTCCATTATAGTGGCAGCGTTCGGACTGCCCATCATGAAGTTGATTATGGTAATGTTGTCGCTTGTCGCGCACTGCATGGATTTCTCCATTCCATATATCTTCGCTCCTGTTAGAGTTGCAAAATTTTGGACGTAATTCTGGAAGTTGGTCAACAAAATGTATTGTCCGAACTCTTCAAGTGGCATCCCTGTGTATCTTGGGAGCCAGTTTTTCACTATGTCGTCTTTGCTTTTCAACATTATTATTGGTAATTGTCGTTTTTTAATTGATTTAATGCATTAATAACATCCTTCTCGGGCAATTTCCGGTTGGGTTCAGGTTCCCCTATTCTCTTCAAAAACGTGAAATTAATGAAATCAGACTCGTTTTTTTTGTCGTTAGACATGAAAAACAACAACTTTTGAAGAACTCTCTCATCGAGTTTGATGATTTGAAAATGTTTTTTAAGGAATGAGGATATCGTATGCCATTGGTCTTTGTCTAAGCTTGAATAAATGTGCGAGAGGTAGCATTCGAAGAACAGGCCATGTGCCACGGCCAATCCGTGGGCAACAGGAGAGCCCGACTCTGCCAGACTGCTCTCTATCGCATGTCCTACCGTGTGCCCGAAATTCAGGATGTGTCGTATCCCTTTATCATAAGGATCCTTATGTACAATGTCGTTTTTGAAGTCGGTGCAAGTTGAAAGCCATTCAGATTTCAAGGTAGAAGGACTGAATTCATGAAGCTGTGACAATTCTTCAAACAGGTTGCCTTTGATAATCAGCGAATATTTCACAAGCTCGCCCATGCCGCTCATGAATTCGCCGCGGGGCAGTGTATTAAGGAATTCCGGATAGAATGGGAGCAGTATAGAGGGAAAATGGAATGTGCCGACGCAGTTCTTGATATTCAGAAAGTCTATGGCTGTTTTCCCGCCAATAGAGGCGTCAATCATAGAAAGAAGGGTGGTCGGACAGTTGGCATACGGAATGCCTCGTTTGTAGGTAGATGCGACAAAACCGCCCAAGTCGGAAACCATACCACCGCCAAAGTTGAGAATGAACGAGTTTTTGTCGTATCCGTTAGTGGCCATGAATTGCCATATCCTGATGGTATTTTCGATTGATTTTGACTGCTCCCCCGCTGAAATTACTATCTTGTCTGTTTTTATTGCAGACTGCAGACCACAGAAAAAGTCGGGATATAGCTTTTCCACGTTGCTGTCGGTGAGGATCAAGCAGCGGAGGATGTTGCGTTCCTCGAAATATTTGAGTAATTTTTCTATGATGAGGTTTCTGTCCATTATCCTTCGAGTTCAACTGCTACAAAATCCGTCTTTCCATCCAATGGAGGATTGAGTTTTCGTATAACCACTTTAACATCAATAACTTCGGAAAATTCTTCCTTGATAGATTTGATTGTGTTGTCGGCAACAGTTTCTATAAGGTGTTGCGGATTGTTCATCACCTTCTCTATGGTTTTATATACTAATTGGTAGTTCACTGCCTTTTCTACATCGTCGTCGGCGATGGCTTTTTCAGCGTCGTAAGTGAGAGTGGCGTCCACAGTGAAATGTGTGCCGATGCTTTGCTCCTCCTCAAAACAACCATGATAGGCATAGAACTTCATTTCAGAGAGAAAAATTGTAACTTTTTTCATAATCAGTACCGAAAAGTTAAGGTTGCAAAAATACAAAAACGATAGACAAATTTTGTATCTTCGCGCAAATTTTTATTATGCAAAAGCAACCATTGGCAGAAATCCTTCGTCCGCATTCGATCAATGAATATATTGGTCAGGAGCACCTTATGGGTGAAGGTGCGGTTTTGCGGACTGCTATCGATAGTGGCAACATCCAGTCTATGATTTTTTGGGGGCCTCCTGGAGTCGGAAAGACGACACTCGCCCTGCTTATCGCCCAGACAATAGATGCCGATTTTTTCACGCTCAGTGCGATAAACAGCGGAGTGAAGGATATCAGGGAAGTTATCGAAAAGGCGAAAAAGTCGGAACGGCGCTGCATACTCTTCATCGATGAGATACACAGGTTTTCCAAATCGCAACAAGACTCGCTTCTCGGAGCTGTGGAGCAGGGCATAGTGACATTGATAGGCGCCACCACCGAAAATCCTTCCTTTGAGGTTATTTCACCATTGCTCTCGCGCTGTCAGGTGTTTGTCTTGAAAAGTCTCTCCAAGGAGAACCTCGAGACTCTTCTGCACACTGCGGTGGAGTACTTGCAAACCCAGATGAACTGCAAAATCAAATTAGACAACACCGAGGCATTGCTCCGTATCTCAGGTGGAGATGCCCGAAAGTTGTTGAATGCCATTGAATTAGTGACTTGGATGACGCCTCCGATAGACGGTGTCATCACTCTTACTCGCGAACAGATCATCAAGGTTATCCAACAAAATTTGGCCATTTATGACAAAAAGGGCGAGCAACATTACGACATAATATCAGCGTTCATAAAGTCGTTGCGCGGCAGCGATCCAAATGCGGCTGTCTATTGGCTTGCACGTATGCTTGTGGCAGGCGAAGACCCTCTTTTCATAGCCCGCCGCATGGTCATCTTGGCCTCAGAGGATATAGGTAATGCAAATCCAAACGCTTTGCTCCTTGCCAACAACTGCTTCCAGGCTGTGAATGTGATAGGTATGCCCGAGGCCAGAATTGTGCTGTCGCAAACCGCTGTATATCTCGCAAGCTCCCCGAAAAGCAATGCCTCTTATATGGCTATCGACAATGCCTATTCGCTTGTCAAACAGACTGGCGACTTGCCCGTGCCGCTGCATATCCGCAACGCCCCCACTAAACTCATGAAAGAACTCGGCTACCATAAAGGATACCAATACGCCCACGACTTTGAACACAATTTCGTGCAACAGGAGTTCCTCCCAGAACAGATTTCTGGCACTAAACTCTACGACCCGCAAAATAACGCCCGCGAAAATGAACTACGGCGCTACCTGAAAAGTTGCTGGAATGACAAATACAAATACTGATTTTTTACGAATTTGTTATCTTTGCACGATTATTATGCACAATTTTTAATAATAAATGTTAAAGGCTTCTCACATATCAGGTTGTTTCAGACTATTGGTGACTATAGCCTTTTTGTTTGTGCTTCGTGTTACTAAAGCTCAAGATTATCATTTTTCGCAGTTTTACAACAATCCGACAGGATTGAACCCGGCTTTGACGGGTGCTTTCGACGGGGTGGTGAGGGCTTCGGTCACTGGCCGTACCCAGTGGCTCTCTGTGACAAAGCCGTTCATGACCATTGCGGCAGGAGTTGATGGGGCGGTATATAAAAACGGCCGCCGTCAGGAACTGCTTGCCCTGGGACTCAACTTCAACGGCGACAAGGCAGGCGACATGGGCTATAGCTCCGTTCAGGCCGTTGCCTCGTTGTCATACATCAAAAACATAGGACACCATGGAAGACATAAAATAGGGATTGGCCTGTACGGAGGAATTGTGAATAACAACCTTGATCCCGCATCGGGAACGTGGGACAACCAATATTACGGCGGTATTTATGTTCCAGGTTCACCTTCTGGCGAGACTTTCGAAATAACTCACAGACTCTATCCGGACTTCGGAGCAGGAGCTTTCTGGGGTTTTGTGCCGTCCAAAACCACCCTCTTCAGGGTTTCCGTTGGAGTATCTCATATTAATCGCCCCTTTTACGGATTCTCAGAATCGAACGCACGACTTCCTGTCAGATATAATGTACATTTTTACTCTCAGATCGGTGTCTCACGAGAAGTTTCCATCTATCCTATGATCTATCTTTCATTACAAAAGAAATTCAGTGAATATCTGATCGGCTGCAATGCTGAATATTTCAAAAAAAAGAACAGTTATACAACTTTATATACTTTGGGTGGCGGTCTCTTCTACAGGATAAAGGATGCTATAGTGTTGAATGGGTTTGTCAGTTTCCAAAATATCAGATTTTCAATAGGATACGACATCAATGTCTCTTCTTTTGTGCAAGCGACGCACGGTCGCGGCGGAGTTGAGATGTCGTTATCGTATATTTTCAAGCGTAAAACAATCACAAGAATTGGAAAGGAGCCGTGTCCGTATGACATCATGTAGATTCTCTTACAGATGGTTGTTGTTTGGGTTGGCTTGCTTTGCCTCCTTTTTTCCTTGTGCACAGACTGTCATTCCACCGTTCAGACTCTATGCACCGGATTCCGTCTCGGTGAAAATCGAACCGCTTCCACACAATATCAACACCAATTTCTCAGAATATTGCGGTGTGTTGCTCCCTGACAGCACTTTTTTGTTCACTTCAATGAGAAATGATGCCAACAACGACAGAGAACATTTTTTTGAAACAAATTGGTATTGTTATATTTACAGCTCAAAAATAGTTGACAAGGAAAATAATTTGAGATTTTCAACGCCGGTGGCCCTCCCGCAGGGAATCAACAACCATAATTTTTTCAACAGCAATTTTTCAGTTAACAAAAAAGGAGACAGAATGTTTTTCTCGCGATGCGTGCGTCAGGGCGAAGGCGATCTCTATTGCTCACTGTGGCAATCTACAAAACACAATGGCAAATGGTCTAAACCTGAAAAATTACCCGAAAATATCAATGTTCCTGAATATTCGTCATTACAGCCCAATATTGTAGAATATCCTGATTATCAAGTGCTTTACTTTGTTTCAAACAGACCTGGAGGTTATGGTGGATGCGACATATGGTATTCAATCGTGAAGGATGACAAATTTCAGTCTGCCATTAATGCAGGGCCTGTGGTGAACACTGAAGGAAATGAGGTCACTCCTTTCTATGACAAAGATTCAAGAACCCTTTTTTTTAGCTGTGATGAACGAAAAGGGTATGGCGATTATGATATCTGGTCGGCTAACGGTGCTCTCAGTAGTTGGAAAACACCTTTAATATTGGAAAAACCTTTCAATTCTGAATATAATGACATATACTTTACATTAAATCCAGATAGGGAAAGTGCTATTATTTCATCTAATCGTCTATATGACAATATGATAGAAGATACCTGCTGTAATGATTTGTATTATGTTAAGTGGAAAAAGATTGAAAAAGGGACGGTGGAAGAGGAACCATCAATATCAATAAGGGAAAAGATTGCCTCTGTGCTTCCCATCGCACTCTATTTTCAGAATGACAGCCCGGACCCAAGATCCTTGTCTGACACCACTAATAGCAGCTATTTAGAATTGTATAACAGTTATGTGTCTGATATTCAGAAGTATATAAAAAAATCTGGGGAAGGATTGGAAGGTGATGAGCAGCGTGCTGCCATGTATGCTGTTTCGGCTTTCATGCGCGATTCTGTGCAGAGCAGTTACAACAGGTTGTTACTCCTGACCAAATACTTGAATGAGGCCGTTGAAAATGGAGACACCGTGGCTCTTAAAATACAGGGATTTGCGAGTCCTTTACATAATGATCAATACAATAAACACTTGTCTAACAGAAGGATAGTAAGTCTGCTCAACTTCTTAAAAGAGTGTGAAGGTGGAAAATTGGCGCCATACCTCACAGGTCAGAAGAGAGGAATAAATATTGAGGTTCGGCCTGAGGGTGCAGTGCAGCATTCCTTTGAGTCAGATGAAGTGCGCGAGACGGTATTTGGTCTGCGGGCCGCCAAGGACAGAAAGATTGTAATATCAGAATTGTGAAAAAAATGCTTGATGAAAAAAATATTTTCACTCAAATGAATTTTATGTACCTTTGCGCCATATTTTTGATGGCCGATTTTTTCCGGTCGTCTTTTTGGTTTTTTAGATAATAGATAATATGAATCAATTAGGAATTTGGATTTTTTTAGGGATAGTTATCCTTTCAGTTGCTGCTTTTTTTATAGCTAAGATCATAATGGAGACAAAATCCAAAATTGCGGCTTTGCAGATGAGCAAGAACAGTCAGCCGGTGGTTTTGCCGTTGCGTCTGCAGGCATACGAGCGTATGGCTCTTTTTTTGGAGCGTATTGATTTGAATCAGTTGGTGCTTCGCATACATACGTCAGGATTGACGGTTTCCCAGGAACAGAATTTGCTTCTGACAGCCATCAGGAGCGAGTTCGAGCACAACTTGTCGCAACAAATTTACATTTCCGACACTGTTTGGCAGAAGGTTTGCGACGCAAAAGCCGACATTGAAGCAATCATAAACACAGTGGCCGAAGATATGAACAAGGATGATGACAGCCGCCAATATGCGGAGACGCTGCTTGCTGTGGCTGCCGAGAAGCCAATTGTGGAACTCGCCATCCAGATATTGAAAACAGATATGCAGAAGTGGGCATATTAAAAAATATTTTTGCAGGGATTTTTTTATCTTTGCACCGTATTTTTCAAAATAATTACTTAAAAGATTAAAAAACATTATGAACAACGCTAATTTTGAATTCAGAGAACCGAAAAACGAACCTGTTTTCTCTTATGCACCCGGAACACCGGAAAGAGAATTATTGCAGAAAGAGTTAGAAAGACAATATAACCAAGAAATTGAAATTCCCCTGATAATTGGCGGCAAAGAGGTTAAAACAGGCGATATGGGTCAGGTTGTAATGCCAACCCAGCACAACCATGTTTTGGCCAAATATCATAAGGCAGGCAAGAAGGAAGTTCAAATGGCGATAGATGCAGCAATGGCAGCGAAGAAGGACTGGGAAAACCTTCCTTGGATTCAACGCGCTTCTATAATGATGAAGATTGCCGAACTCATGTCAACCAAATACCGTTATGTTGTAAACGCGGCATCTATGCTCGGACAGGGCAAAAGTCCTTACCAAGCGGAGATCGATTGTCCGTGCGAGGCAATTGACTTCCTGCGTTTCAACACTTATTTCGCTTCAAAGATATACAACGAACAACCGATTTCAGACCATACAACTCTCAACCGTAACGAATATCGTCCGTTAGAAGGCTTCGTATATGCAATTACTCCTTTCAATTTCACATCAATAGCACTGAATCTGAATATTTCACCAGTGTTGATGGGTAACGTCACAATATGGAAACCATCCACAACCGCCATCTTGTCGAACTACTATTTGATGAAGATTTTCCAGGAGGCTGGTTTGCCTGACGGCGTCATCAACTTCTTGCCAGGCAAAGGCTCTGTCATCAGCGAAGTTGCATTCAAATCACCAGATTTGGCTGGTATTCATTTCACCGGCAGCACTGCAACATTCAAAAATTTCTGGCGTCAGATCGGCGAGAATATTGATATTTACAAGACATATCCCAAGATTGTCGGAGAGACTGGCGGCAAGGACTTCATCTTTGCACATCACACCGCAGATCCGCGAGAGCTTGCAGTTGCCATTCTTCGCGGAGCTTTTGAATACCAAGGTCAAAAGTGTTCTGCCGCTTCCCGTGCGTATATTCCAAAATCGCTTTGGGAACCAACATTGCAACATATCAAAGATATGATGAAGACGGTGAAGATGGGCGATGTGCGCGACTTCTCAAACTTCATCAATGCTGTGATCGACGAGGCTTCTTTCGATAATATCGCTGGTTATATTGAGCGTGCAAAGGCCTCTAAAGACGCTGAGATTGTTCTTGGTGGTCTGCATGACAAGTCGGAAGGATATTTTGTTGAACCTACCATCATCCTGGCAAAAACCAAGGATTATGAGTCTATACGTGAAGAGATTTTCGGACCGGTTATCACCGTTTATGTTTATGAGGATGACCAATACGAGGAGATGTTGCATGTTTGCGATCAGACGTCGCCGTATGCTCTCACAGGTTCAATCTTCGCCCGTGACCGTTATGCAATCAACATGGCCGAGAACATTCTGCGCTTCTCAGCCGGCAACTTCTATATCAACGACAAGCCGACAGGTGCAGTTGTTGGAAATCAGCCGTTTGGCGGTGCACGCGCTTCCGGAACGAACGACAAGGCCGGCAGTGCCCTCAACCTCTACCGTTGGATCAGTCCGCGCGCTATCAAGGAGACATTTGTACCCGCAACTGATTACGGCTATCCTTTCCTTGGATAATATTGATGAGTTTTTGAACTATAAAAAACTGGGTGTGACATTGTTACACCCGGTTTTATTTACATTTCAGAACCAATATTTTCAATCGTTACATTCGGGTTTGTTCTTGAGATCAGAGCCTTGAGCACAGACGGACCGAATTCGACAAAAGTGTCGGCACCATCCCTTATCATGTTGTTCACAATGTCGGTCCATCTAACAGGGCTTGTGAGTTGTGCAATCAGGTTCTTTCTGATGGTTTCAGGGTCATCTGTCGGCTGTGCGGTGACGTTTTGATATACGGGGCAGCAAGGACTGTTGAAACTACAGTTTTTGATGGCTTCAGCCAGTTCGTCTTGTGCGCTTTGCATGAGAGGCGAGTGGAAAGCCCCGCTGACGTTGAGTTTCAGGATTTTGGTTGCACCCTCGGCGCGAAGCTTGTCGATGGCTTTGTCCAAACCGGTAAGGCTGCCGGAAATCACAGTCTGTTGAGGTGAGTTGTAGTTGGCTGCCACCACAATATCGTCGGTTATGGAGGCGCAGATGTCCTCGATGATTTGTCGGTCGAATTTGATGACGGCTGCCATTCCTGATTCTTGTTTCTCGCAGGCCTTTTGCATGGCGGCGGCGCGTTTCTCGACTAACGACACTGCGTCTTCAAAACTCAGGCATCCAGAAGAGGTCAGGGCGGTGTATTCCCCTAATGAATGGCCTGCAACCATGTCTGGAAGTCCTGCATTGAGACACTTGTATGCGGCATATCCATGCAGGAACATGGCCAATTGGGTGTGCTTGGTCTGCTTCAGCTCTTCTTCTGTTCCGGAAAACATTATAGCAGAAATGGAATAGCCGAGAATCTCATCAGCGGTGTTGAAAATCTTCCTGGCTTCAGGGAAGTTGTCGTAAAGACCTTTACCCATGCCCGAATGCTGTGACCCCTGTCCGGGAAAAACGTAAGCCTTCATTTGTGTTTTTTTTATAAGCCGAATTCAGACTTGATAATATCCACAAAGTCTAATTTTTCCCATGGGAAGAAAGTTATTTTTTTGATGCCTTGTGATGTTTCAACCTCTTTTTCGTAGCAATCTCTGCCAAAGTGACCATAGGCGGCTGTAGGTTCGTAAATAGGGTTCTTGAGTTGAAGTCGTTCGATGATATCGTGAGGCCTCATCGGGAAGATCTTGGCGATACGCTGAGCTATCTGGCTGTCGTGCATCTTCACTTTGGAAGTGCCGTAAGTGTTCACGTAAAGTCCTACTGGTTCAGCCTTGCCAATTGCGTAGGCCACTTGAATGAGCACTTGGTCGCAAAGGCCGGCTGCCACCATGTTTTTTGCTATATGGCGTGTGGCGTAGGCTGCTGAGCGGTCAACTTTTGAAGGGTCCTTGCCTGAGAATGCGCCGCCGCCGTGGGCACCGCGCCCGCCGTAGGTGTCAACGATGATTTTGCGGCCGGTGAGACCTGTGTCTCCATGAGGGCCGCCTATGACGAACTTGCCTGTCGGATTCACGAAAAGGTTGTAGTCGGTGTCGAAAAGCTTGCGCATCTCTTCAGTGCAGCTGCCTATCACGCGCGGAATCAGAATTTCCTGAATGTCTTTGCGTATGGTCTTCAACATTGTGTCCTCGTCTGAAAAATCGTCATGTTGTGTTGAGATTACAATGCTGTCGATGCGCTCTGGCTTGTTGTCTTCGCTGTATTGTACTGTCACCTGCGATTTTGAGTCTGGACGGAGATAGAGCATCTGCTCATGCTCCTTGCGGATGGCCGCCAATTCCTGCACAAAGCGATGCGCCAACTCTACCGGCAGGGGCATGAGGTTGTCGGTTTCGTTGCAGGCATAGCCGAACATCATGCCTTGGTCACCGGCTCCCTGGTTCTCGCGGTCGGAACGCTCCACACCCTGGTTTATGTCAGGCGACTGACTGTGAATGGTTGATATGACACCGCACGATTTGTAGTCAAACTGATAGTCGCTCTTGTTGTAGCCGATGTTTTTGATCACTTGCCTTGCGACATCGTCAACTGAGACATAGCCCTCGGTTTTGACCTCTCCGGCGCATACTACCAAACCTGTTGTCACTAATGTTTCACAAGCCACTTTCGATTCGGGGTCTTGTGATAAGAAATTGTCCAGCAGTGCATCAGAAATCTGATCGCAAATTTTGTCTGGATGTCCTTCAGAAACGGATTCTGATGTGAATAAATAACTCATAATTCAGTGTTTAAATTGTTAAAAATAAAAACTGAAAAGCGTGGAAGAAGATGGTTTAGCATTTTTTCCTGTGGTTGCAATCATTACAAATCTATCCACGTGTTTTCGGCCGCGAAAATACAACTTTTTTCTATATGATGACAAACAAAAAACTGTTTTATTTTGTGCGTTTACTCTTCTTTTTCTGGACGGCCAATGTGTTGCGTTCCCAAAATACGCCATCGGCGTATCCTTGAATTGTTTGGTCGTTTTCGGAATTTTTTAATCTTTTTTCAGCAATCAGACAATATTTTTTGTCAATTTCAATGCCGCAGTAGTTGCGTCCGAGCTTTTTTGCTACAACGCTTGAGGTGCCGCTTCCAAGAAAAGGATCGAAAACGACGTCGCCTTTGCGGGAGGATGCCAATATCAGTTTTGCATATAGTTTTTCCGGTTTTTGCGTGGGGTGCTCAGTGTTTTCGGGCATCGACCAAAATGGTATGCTGATATCATCCCAAAAGTTGGAGGGATGGGAGATGCGGAAATCACCATCTTCGGTGCTTTGCCAGTCTTTAGGCACCCCATTTTCTCTGTAAGGTGCTATCACACGGCGCTTGATCTTGACATCCTCAATGTTAAAACAGTAGTTTTTCGGATTTTTGACCGCAAACCAGATGTCTTCCATGGAATTCTTCCAATTTTTGGACGCGCCTCTGCCCTTCTCCCGCTGCCATGTTATGCGATTTATGATGTTAAGTTCCTGTGATATGATTCTTTGCATTGAAGATGAGCATTTCCAATCGCAGCATACGTACATACTGCCATGTGGTTTGAGCTTTCTGCAGGCATCTGTAAACCAAGTTTTTAGATATGCCTCATAGCTCTCTTCTGACATGCTTTGGAACTTCTTTCCGTTAAAGTCTTTCGACAGGTTGTATGGCGGGTCGATGATTATAAGGTCAGCGAATTCGTCAGGTAGCTCAGGCAACACCTCGGCCAAATCACCATTTATTGTCTTGTTGATGTGACTCACTCCTTTTTTGATGTCCCGTATGGTGATGATTTTTGACGAGAGTTCTTTTATCTCATTCTCCTCAAGTCTGATTGTCCTGTTTCTACCTGCTGTGGCTTTCTCTTCCATAGTTGTGAATTACAGTGCAAAATTATTATTTTTTTGTTGTGTTGAAATAAAAACATTGCATTCTGGTGAAACACTCTTTTTTCATCACCACTGAAGGTTTTATTGGACAGCCGGAAAATTTTTGTATTTTCGCTGTCAAATTTTACAGATGTGGAAAATAAAGCTCAACAATTTTTAGATCGTTATAGAGAAATTGAAGAATGGGTGCTTAATAATCTTAAAGTCGTCGAAATGAAGGATTTGGAGACTATGCCAAAGTACAAAAACATCCGAAGCAATCTCTCCTTCTGCAGATATCTGAGAAACCTTCTCTCTCATCACGATTGGAATAAAGCTGGCGAGGACTTGATTATCGTTACGGAGAGGGCGGTAAAGCAGGTGAATTCGTTATACTATGCTCTCAATCCGGTCACCCTGATGAGGTTGGCTATCAATAGGGTGAATATTTTTGCGTCAAAACCTTCAGATTCCGTCCTCGAAACGATTAATGTAATGAGCAGAAACGATTATTCATACGTGCCAATAGTTGATAATCAGATTGTTACGGGTGTGTTTAGCTCAAAAATCCTTCTCAACTACATCTCCTCAAGCAGGTCTCTACAGTTGTCTGACAGTTTGAAATTCAGTGATATTTCTGAATTCGTGAAAATTGATACTACTGAAAACAGGAAAGTAGATTTCATATCTCCTGACATCACGGTTGAGGATGCCGCTTTGAAGTTTCAAAAGTTCGGCAGCAACAGAAAGCGGCTTGATCTGCTGCTGATAACGGAGAATGGTTCAACAACAGGCAGGCTTTTAGGCATGATTACCCCGGCAGACATTGTCGGATTATAGTTTTATCCCTTGAAATTATAGGCGACCTTGGCCCTGAAGCCGAATCCCTGCATAGGATAGTTCCGGATAATCTCGTAATAATTGTTTGAGATATTCAGGAATTCAACCTTGACACTAATTGAAGATTTTTTGAAATCGAACTCGCGGCCCAGGGAGATGCTGTGGTCGAAGTAGCGGCGCACCTCGTTTGACGGGATGTTCTGGGAGAGTGCGTAACGTTTGCCGCAAGCAATGAAAGCGTAGGTGATGTCAAGCCATGGGTTCTTCCAGCAGATGCTGAAAGATCCTGACAGGAGGGGAGTGTATGGTATTTGGTGGTTGAATGTCTTGCTCTCGCGGTCTGTGCGGTCAACGGCTTTTTGGTATGTTATGTTGCCGTTCATCTGTATGTTGTGACGCTTTGAGACGCGGTAATTCCACATGTTGTTGAGTTCAAAACCGGCTATTAGCACTCTGCCGTAGTTCAGCATGGTCCAAGAAAAAAGGTTGTGTGACGGGAAAGCTACAATTTTGTCTTTCACTATATTGAAATATGCGTCAAAAGTGGCCGACGTAGAGACTTTTCCGGCGGCAACAAAGGCATCGTTCATCACAACGCCTGCATTCCACTGGTGAGTTTTCTCGGGGTTGAGGTTGATGTTACCCACCTCTCTGTAGTAGAGATCATTGAATGTAGGCATTCTGAATATGTTTTTGTAGAAGACACGAATGCTGAATGTCTTGTTGAAATTGTAAGAGCCACCGATAGTGGGAGAAAAATGGTAATAGTCGGCTATTTCCTGACTGCCGTCAACTATGTTGTTTACAAATGTAAACAGAATATTTCCGTTCAATTTCCATTTTTTGCCAGCAATGACAGTTGCGACTGAAGTCAGGGATGTGAGCCTTCCGGGTTTGGCAAAATCAAGAGAATTTGCATTCAGTTGTTGGTAGAAAAGGTCTTGTGCAACAGCGAATTGCAGCAGTTTTAAGCCTTGTTCGGCCTCTTGGTTGGAAATAGGTGTGTAAAGTGCTGTGTTTGAGAAATAGCTCTCTTGTTGGTGATAGACGTTTTCTAAGAATCCGTTTTCGTTGAGATAGTCGGGGTCCAAGTAGCGCGTGTAGTCATAGTTGTACTTGGCATTGGCCTGATATGCCCATTTGTTGTTGAAGTATTTGTGGTAGTGGATTTGGGCGAAGGCGTTTTTATTCCATAGTTTTTGGCGAGAGATATTGCTGTAGAATATTGTTGCCGGGGGGAGTTCGCGGTCGGAGTCGTAATAATAGATTTTGGCGCTCAGGCGTTGTGTTCTGTCGAGCTGCCACACGGCGTTCATTTCCACGTTGTAGGTCTGGATAGCGGAATTGTTTCTTGTTTCGTGGGAAATGCTGTCGTTGGTGCCCCCGTAGTGCAGGATATAAGGGTAATTGCCTTTCGAGCGTGTGTAGTCAGCCGACAGATTCCAGAAGAACAGTCGTTCGGGGCGTTTTTTTGATACAATTTTGTTGAAAATCGCGGCTTGCCCGGAGTAGTAGCCATACATGCCTGCAGTTGCGCCCAGTCGAAATCCGAAATTGCTTTCGGGAATCGCATTTAATGTGTTGATTTTCAATAAACTGCTGTATGAGAAGAGTCTTGCGGGCACGAAAATCTTGTCGTCGGCGCCGATAATCAGCGAGAGTGAGGAAACATTCTCCAGGGATAGCTTACCGAGGTCGATCTGTCCAGTCTGGCAGTCTGTGATGGCGATGTCATCGTAGGCTACGCCTGTGTGCTGTGTGCCGAGACCGCGCACCGAGATGGTCTTCATTCCGCCGGTGCCGCCATAATCGCGTATAACCACGCCCGACATATATTTCAGCGCGTCGGAAAGTTGCATTACCGGCAGTTGCTTGATTTTTTGGGTGTTCAGTACTTGCACCGCTGCCGGTCCCTCAAATACTTTCTGGTCGGCCGACGCATTGATGTTCACCTCCTGAAGGTGATGTTTCTTCACGGTGTCTTTTTCGCTCTGTGAATAGGCGGAAAAGAGAAAGCATACACAAAAGAAAACAAATACCACCGAATTTCTCATAATTGCCAGCATTAGTGATGTGTGGCGACTTTACTTGATGATTCTGTTCTTGACGAATCTTATCTTTTGACCGTTTGATAGAGTTGCGACGCGTACTTGGTTCTTGTATTCCAAAACCACTATATAGCATTTTTTACAAATATCAGATATATGGTCATGTATCTGTTGAGGTACAAGGTTGTCGGGTACTCTGTAGTATGTGGTGGATTCGTTGCAGTCTATTTTTAACGGAGAGAATGAAAGATCAAAGTCTATGGAGGTGAAATCATTCAGAGTGACATTGTAACCGTAATCGGTGAGTGTTGCGGTCATTATGTTGGTCTCGGGAAAGAAAATAGTGATGAACTGACGGGCGCCAGGATCGAGGTTCGAAGGGTCCAATACTTGTGAAAACACAGGGTTGCATAGCAAGGATACTTCAAGGAAACAGAGTGCCAGCAATAATTTTCGAGACATAATATCGTCTATTTACATAATGAAAAGGGCAATTTTGTTGAAAATTGCCCTTTTGATACTTTATAGAGATTAAGGTTTATTTTCTCAAGCCTAACTCTTTGATCAAAGCTCTGTAACGTTCGATATCTTGTTGTTTGAGATATTCGAGCATTTTTTTTCTTTTACCTACCAAAGTGATGAGGGCGCGTTTTGTAACGCGGTCGCCTTGGTTTTGTTTAACGTGTTCTGTCAAATGTTTGATACGATGCGTAAAAAGGGCAACCTGAGCTTCTGGAGAGCCAGTATCTTTTTCATTTTTGCCGAATTTAGCGAAAATTTCTTTCTTTACTTCGTTGGTTAAATACATAATCTATAATAACTTTATAATTTTTTATTTACTTATTTTTTGGGCGGCAAAAATACACATTTTTCTATAATGATTTAATACATTTTTTTATTTTTTCAAAAAAAATATTTTCATGTGTTGCGGTTAGGCGATTTACAAAGGAAAGATGAATTGATTTAAGATAATTTATGTTGAAAAGATATGCTACTTCGGGTTGGTTGAAACGATATCTTTTTTAATTTTGCATCCTGAAAAAATGAATAATAATAAACGCTTATCAATATGAAAAAAGGAATGTTATTTATTGCTGTTTTAGCACTGATGATGTGTTTCAGCAACGCATATTCTCAAGACGAGGCTCAAAAGAGCAAACGGATGTCGGCAACGTATATCAAAGACCCCGGAATGGGAGGTCGTCTTAACTATGGCATCACGTTTGCCCCAACTTTCAATTGGATGTACGACCACACCGAAGGATACTCGAAAAACGGGGTTGTATTAGGGCTTCGATATGGTGTAAATCTTAATATCAACCTTACGGAAAGAAAGAATTTTTATTTCTCCACAGGTCTTTTCCTTGAGCATTGCGGCGGCAAGATGAAATTTCTCGACAACATTCCATTCGGAACGCTCGGAATTGCCGACAGCACTGAAACACAGCGCACCTATCGTTCGTTATACCTCACAATCCCTACCGGTATCACTCTCAAGTCGAACTCCATCAATAATTTCTATGTTTGTGGAAATGCCGGATTGTTCCACAGTTTCAATCTGAAGGCCACAAATATGGATTCATACACTATTGAGAACAAGGCATCTGGAGAAAAAGAACTCTGGACTCGTCAGAAGGTCGGTTCTCAGGAGGCGTCATTCTTGAAGGAGGCTTTTTATTTGGGTGTCGGTTTTGAGTATGCGGTTACACAGAGTATGCGCGCCGGCGTCATGATAAACTATGCACAAACCTTCACCAATTATTTCAAAGGTGCGGGAAAAGCGCAGAACGGACTCAGCAAGGTTGACCAACGTGCCAACTTGGGCTATGTTGAGATAGCATTGAACATCAATTTCTTCTGATCATGAAGTTCATTTGCATAGGCAGGAACTATGCAGCGCATGCGGCTGAGCTGCAGCATAGTATTCCCGAAGAGCCTGTCTTTTTCTTAAAGCCCGAGTCTGCGTTGACGCGACTTAACCGTCCCTTCTTCATTCCTGATTTTTCCAAGGAGGTGCATTATGAGACAGAACTTATTGTTAAAATTAACCGCCTCGGGAAGTGTATTTCGGAGCGGTTTGCCCATAAATACTACGACGAGATCGGTTTGGGTGTGGATTTTACAGCGCGCGATATCCAGCGTCGCTGCGTGGCCAACGGAGAACCGTGGGAGATTGCTAAGGCTTTCGACGGGTCAGCCGTGGTGGGCAAGTTCATTGATAAACATCAGTTTCAAGACATACAGAACCTCAATTTCCACCTGCTCTTGAACGGAGAGAAGGTGCAGTCGGGCAACACCAAGGACATGCTTTTCTCAATCGACAAGTTGATTTCATACGTCTCACGTTTTATGACATTGAAGATGGGTGACATCCTCTTCACGGGAACTCCTGTGGGGGTCGGGCCGGTGAAAATCAACGACCATTTGCAGGGATATCTTGAAAACAATTGTCTTTTCGATTTTTACGTAAAATAATAATCCAACAATATGCAACTTAAAATAAGACTGATACTTATGAATTTCCTCCAGTTCGCGATCTGGGGGGCGTATTTGACATGCATGGGAACATATCTCCACACGCATGGATTGGGGCATAATATAGGTATATTTTATTCTATCCAAGGAATCGTGTCGATATTCATGCCGGCCATAATAGGGATCATTGCCGACAGGTGGATACAGGCTCAAAAGATGTTAGGGATCAGTCACCTGATAGCCGGTGCGTCAATGATTTGCGCCGGAATTTATGGTTTGCAGGCCGGCGATGCTGTACAGTTTGCGCCGTTGTTCACCTTATACACTATAGGAGTGGCTTTCTATATGCCAACATTGGCTCTCTCCAACTCCGTGGCTTACAATGCGTTGGAGAAAGCTAAATTGGATACGGTACGGCATTTCCCGCCAATACGCGTGTTTGGCACAATCGGTTTCATTGTGGCCATGTGGTGCGTTGACATCTTGGGTTTCCAGCAGACGGCAGCCCAGTTTGTGATGAGCGGTGGGCTCGGAATCCTTCTGGGATTGTATTCGTTCACACTTCCTAAGTGCGAAAGCAACAACGACGGCAAGGTTACCTCCGTGGTTGACATGTTCGGCTTGAGGGCTTTTACTCTTTTCAAAGAGAAGAAAATGGCTGTTTTCTTTATCTTTTCGATGCTTCTCGGCGTCTCTTTGCAAATAACCAACGGCTTTGCCAACCCTTTTCTTCACAGTTTTGGCGGAATCGAGGAGTATGCCAACACTTTCGGCGTGAAACATGCCAATATGCTCATATCATTGTCGCAGATTTCAGAAACGCTCTGCATACTGTTGATCCCGTTTTTCCTCAAGAGATTTGGAATCAAAAAGGTTATGCTGATTGCCATGTTTGCCTGGGTGTTCCGTTTCGGGTTCTTCGGATTGGGCAACCCCGGAAGCGGCGTTTGGCTCTTCATCCTCTCGTGCATTGTTTATGGTGTGGCTTTCGATTTCTTCAATATCAGCGGTTCTCTTTTTGTTGACCAGCAGACAGACACTTCTATCCGTGCCTCGGCTCAAGGCCTTTTCATGCTCATGACCAATGGTATAGGTGCTACTATCGGTACTTTAGGAGCTCAGGCGGTGCTCAACAAACTTGTATTCTCGCTTCCAGAGAACACCGAACCGGCAGCCGTGATGAGTGGCTGGTCAACGGCTTGGTACATTTTCGCAGCCTATGCACTTGTGGTGGCTGTCACCTTTATCTTCGCCTTCAAAGAGGATAAAAAAGAGTCTGCCGACTACTGATCTTGCTTGTCAAGAGAGAAATAATCCTCAATTTGGGAATACAGATCGTTGAAGTCTCCGTTGTTCATGAACACGTGGTCAGCCATTTGCATGCATTTTCCGATATTCTGGTGGTTGGGGTCAGATGATTCCATCTCCCTCTGTTCGTTCTGGATGAAAGTCTCGAATGATATGTGGTCGGTCTCTGACGCCCTGTTCACGATTCTTTCATAACGTATCTCCGGATCGGCGTCAACACCAATCAGTATAAAGTGTTCTTGGCGTCGCAGCGACTCCACCTCGCCTGGTGTGCGGATGCTTTCAATGATTGCATCAGTGCCGTTTTCCAATGCTATATTGTAGAGTTGGTCAACGATGTACGAAGGGGAGTGTTTGGCACGCAGGTCGTTGGCCACAACCACGAATGTGTCGCGGTTTAGCTCCATTCCGCGTCGTTGCGCTTCCTCTATCAGATACCCTCGCACTGAGTAGTGCCGATAACCGCAGTTTTTGGTCAGATAGTCAACAATCGTGCCCTTTCCCGCACCTAAGGTGCCCGTGATTCCTATTATTTTCATATCGTATTCTTTTTGCGCAAAAGTATAATTTTTTTCTATTGCCTTCCTGTGTGATTCGCCAATGTCATTTTGGACATGACAAAGGTCGCTCTTAATTTCAGTTAACGTATTTTTTATCAGCAAAGACGGAATGCGTTTTTTTTATTGATAAAAAATAATTTAACCAATGTTAAATATTAAATAAATTTTTATTTTTGCATTTGAAAACAGAATGATAATAATAGAAAACAAAACAGATGAACTTGGAAAAATATCCTGTCGTTAAAGTATTGATTCCTTTTGCTTTAGGAATTATTGTCACCTATAAAACGGGTTTGCTACACATCTCTTTCGCTACCGTGTTTATAATATGTGCTGTTCTTTTTATAATCGCATTTGTCATGTATTTCCCCAAGTCATACCGTATGCAGCCATTTCAATTCATTGTTGTTGAGGTTGCATATTTCATTGCCGGTGTCGCAGCTGTCAAATTTCATTATCCACAGGATATTGTGGTTGATGAAAACAGCGGTGATTACATCATGCGCGTAATGTCGGAGCCGGCAATGAAGGAGAGAGTTGTGAGTTTGAAAGCTGAGATCTTGAAATCAAGTGTCGGGGAGTGGCGCCGGGAGAGGGTCTTGTTGCATATCAGGAAAACTGACGAGGCGGCAGAACTCGCTTACGGTGATGTTATTATGGTCAGGGCATCTTTGTCGGATATTGAGTTTCCGCACAACCCTGACGCTTTCAACTACAGGGAGTACATGCGGCGGCGCGGTGTGTGTCGCAGCGGATTTGTTGACAGCACATCATGGCTGAAGGTCGGCCGCCGGCCGCCCAACCCTATGGTTATGTACGCCATGAAAACGAGGGAAAAATTCGCCAATGTATATGAGTTTTCTGGAATGAACGGAGATGAGCTCGGTGTGATTAGGGCCATACTTCTCGGACAGGGAGATTTGCTGGATCCAGACATCAAGAAAGCGTATTCTTCGGCCGGGGTCAGCCATATCCTATGTGTGTCAGGGATGCATGTCGGCATCATATTCATGATTTTCAATACCTTGCTCATTCCTCTCGATTTCTTCAGGAAAACAAAATGGCTGAAGGTGGTGATTGTCATGGCGGTGATTTGGTCGTATGCACACATTACGGGGCTGGCGCCGTCAGTGACGCGCTCAGCAACTATGTTTTCATTTGTCTCCGTTGGACAGATGCTGCGCAGAAACACCGATGTCTTCCACAGTCTTTTTGCATCTTTGTTTATTCTGCTTTTTCTTAATCCTATGCTTTTGTTTGAGGTTGGATTCCAACTCAGCTATTTGGCTGTGTTCGGAATAGTTCTGTTCCAGCCGAAGATAGCGCAGCTTGTTGAATGTAAGTGTAAGATTACCAAGTATTTCTGGGAACTAATGACTGTCTCGTTGGCTGCACAGTTGGCCACGGCGCCCATCTCGATATTTTATTTCTCGCAGTTCCCTAACTATTTTTTGTTGTCGAACATGAGCGTTATCACCCTCTCATTCATTGTTGTTGTCACAGGCGTGATTCTCTTGCCGATATCCTTCATACCGTTGCTATCAGACTTCTTGGCTAAACTTCTAACATTAGAGATTAAGGTCATGAACGCAGTCATCAAGTTTGTTGAAAACATCCCTTTTTCAGTGACGGAAAACATAGATTACACTGTGGCTCAGGTTATTCTGCTCTATTCAGTCATAGTATCGCTGCTTTTGCTCTCAAAATATTTTAATGCCAGAACATTGGTGATGAATTTGTCCTTGGTGGCCTTGTTTTCGATAACATTTCCAATAAAAAAAATTTTAAGGCATTGTGCTGCAGAAGAGTTGGTGTATGATATCAGAAAGGGTAGTGCGGTGGCTTTCAACTATGGTGGTTCATCAGTGTTGTTTAGCGATGTGGTCGTGAGTGGAGAGGATCCAGCATATCGCTACAACATTGAGGCTCATGACAGAAGAATGCTGATGAAAACAACATTCGTTGACATTGACACTGCGGTTTACAAGACGGGGTATATGTGCAAAGTGGATCAATATGTGCGCTTCCGGGACAAGACTTTCATGATAGTTGGGCGGGATTTTCAGATTTATGATTGTGAAGATGCAGGGTTTGATGTGGATTGTTTGGTTTTGCGCGAAAATTCCCGGGTCGATATGGATGATTTGTGGAGGGCTGTGCGGTTTAAAAGTGTGGTTGCCGACGGATCAAATAGTACATTTTTTATAGAAAAATGGCGGGCTTATTGTAGTTCTGCGAACATTCCGTTCCTGTCAACAGGCGAACGTAAAATAGAATAGGGTGATATGGTGCAAATTTTGTATCTTTGCGGTTTGTTTTTTGAAAAATTATGATAAATCATATTGTTGGAAAAGTATTCGAGGTCAATCCTGCATACGTCATCATAGAGACGAGCGGCGGGGTAGGCTACTATATAAACATATCGTTAGCCACTTTTTCTGAAATCAAGGACAAGGAGAGTATCCGTCTGCTCACACACTTCATTGTCAAGGAGGACGGACAGACGCTGTACGGCTTTGCCACTGAAGAAGAACGCGAACTATTCAAACTTCTGCTGACTGTGAATGGAATCGGTCCCAACACTTCGCGACTGATCCTCTCGTCAATGAGTGTCGGGGAGGTCTTGAATGCAATAGCAACAGAAGATGTGAAGGCCATACAGTCTGTGAAGGGCATTGGAGCGAAAACTGCACAACGGGTGGTTATGGAGTTGAAGGACAAAGCCAAGAAGGCTGCCTGGGCCGATTCGACAAAAATTAACATCTCATACAATAATAATAAATATGAAGCGTTATCCGCTTTGGTCGCTTTAGGTTTTCCTAAGGCGGGCGCAGAGACTGTATTAGACAAGATAATAAAGTCTGAAGGAATACAACTCTCTGTGGAAGAACTAATTAAGAAGGCATTGAAATTGTTGTAACACAAAAAAGAGAAAACTTGGAAATTAAAAATTATAGATACATCTTAGCGTTTGTAATCATTCTCTTAGGATGCGGTGGTGTGTTTGCAAGTGCTGTGAACCATTCTGGAAACCGCAAGGCTTTGCCTAAGAGAGTGGAGCTTTCGTATCCGATATTCCCGCCTGACACCACTGTGCCGGGCGTGCCGAAGACGGACATCAACCCTCTGAATCCAGATCCTACAAATCCGTTTTACCTCAAAAATCCTCCCGGAATCGGTCAGTCTATTATCTATGATCCGGTCACTAACACCTACAATTTCCAGTATATGACTGGTAATTCGCCTTTCGGTCCTGGAGCAAGCATGGACATCAACGAGTTCATCGATTATGATTTGCAGCAGAGTATTCACGACTATTGGCAGAACCAAAGCAAGAGCATAGGCAATGGCAACTCGCGCACTGGAAGCGGTTTGATACCTCAACTCCATATCGGTGGCGATATTTTTGAGGGTATTTTCGGAAGCAATACAATTGACATACGCCCTTCCGGTAACATTGGCCTGAAAATCGGAGCCAAGTACACTAAGACAGATAACAAATTCCTGCCAGAAAAGCAGAGACGTCACCTCCAACTCGACTTCGACGAGGACATTCAACTGAATTTGTTGGCCAAGATTGGTGAGAAAATTGAATTCAATTTCAACTATTCCACCGATGACCAGCTCTCGGTATCAACAAATTCCGACCAGTTGAAGTTGAAATATAATGGTAAGGAGGATGATATTCTGCAACTCATCGAGTTTGGTAATATCACTTTTCCTCTGAACAGTACGCTCATACAAGGCAGCCAGAGCCTTTTTGGCGTCAAGACGCAGCTTAAATTCGGAAACCTTTTTATATCTGCAGTGGCATCAAGCAAGAAGAGTACCATGCAGACCATGACAGTTACGGGCGGAGCCGAGGAAAATGAATTCTACTTCAGGGCAGATGAATATGAGGAGAACAAGCACTTCTTTCTCGGACAGTTTTTCCAAGAGCATTACAACCAATATCTGAGCACGCTCCCTTTGGTAAGTTCACCTATTGTGATAACCAAGATTGAGGTTTGGCGCACAACGGTGGGTGCTGCCACGACAAACAACCGTAACATAGTTGCATTCACTGACTTGGGTGAGTATGATCCGGAGTTTGAAAACCTTTCATATAATCCTGCTTATAATGGAGGCCAATATCCTGACAATAATATCAACAACCTCACCACGTACGCTGACAGTTCTCTTATCCGCAATATAGCCAACATTTCTGGAAATATGCAGTCTTTGGGCTTCAAGTCGGGAACTAACTACGAAAAGGTCGAGAGCGCACGTCTGCTTTCTCCCAACGAGTACACATTGAACACCAAGTTGGGCTTCATTTCATTGAATTCGGCATTGGCATCAGACCAAGTTTTGGCTGTTGCTTTCCAATACACAGTCATAGGCGACGACAAAGTCTATCAAGTCGGTGAGTTTTCAAATGAGGTGGCAACCCCGAATTGTATTCGTGTAAAGTTGTTGAAGAGCTCGAATTTGAACACCAAGTCACCATTGTGGCGCCTTATGATGAAGAACGTTTACAATCTTTCGGCATACCAAGTGTCAAAAGAGAAGTTTAGACTGAATGTGCTTTACACTGGAGATGCAGAGGGTACGCCGAACGGTTTTTTCACACAAGGTGCTCAAAAGGGTATTCCGTTGATCCGCTTGATGGGGATGGACAGGTTGAATCAACAGATGGATCCTTCACCAGATGGTATTTTCGACTTCATAGACGGTGCGGCCATCAATGGCGGTACCATCAACTCCACCAATGGTAGGATCTATTTCCCCACAGTTGAGCCTTTCGGCAAGGACTTGAGGGCAGTTATTGACGAGCCGGAGCTTGCCGACAAGTATGCCTTCGACTCATTGTACACGATGACGAAGACCATGGCCCAACAGATCACCAACAAAAACAAGTTTTACATTGAGGGCTCATATCGTTCATCCTATGGTGCCGAGTTTCATTTCACTGGCGGCGGCGCCACCAAGGCTATCAAAGTTACTGCAGGCGGTACACCATTGGTGGAAAATGTTGACTACACCGTGAATCTTGACATGGGTGTTGTTACAATTATAAACCAGAGCATTCTTGCGTCCGGAACTCCTATTCAGATTTCTTCTGAAGGTGAAAACCAGTATGAAACAACAAAGAGGATGTTCGGTGTCAACATGGACTACGTATTCTCTCCAAATTTCACTGTTGGTGCCACATTGCTGAACCTTCGTGAGCAACCGTACACCAACAAGGTCAACTATGGCGACGAGCCCATCAACAATTTGATTTGGGGTATGAATTTTGCCTACAAGACCGAACTGCCGTTCCTCACCAAGGCTGTTGACCTTTTGAGTTTCCACAACACAACCGCGAAATCCATTCTCACTCTTGATGGCGAGTTCGCTCATTTCATACCTGGGCACAACAAGGCCATAGGCAAGAGCGGTTCAACTTATATTGACAATTTCGAATCTGCAAAATCCACCATAGACCTGACATCGAGGAGCAGTTGGGTCATGGCCTCAACCCCTCAAGGACAGCCGGACCTGTTCCCTGAGGCGCTACCTGTAAGTGCATCCTCCTCACAGAGAAGGCAGCTTGCTTACGGTTTCAACCGTGCGCGCATGGCGTGGTATATCATCGACCCGATGTTCTATAACAACGGTTCAGCCGTGCCTCAAAATCTTACAAAAGACGACCTCTCCAGTCCGTATGCACGCGCCGTCTATGAGCCTGAATTGTTCCCGTACAAAGACATACCTACAACTGCACTCTCAACCTTGATGAGCGTTTTCAACATGGCTTTCTATCCTTCAGAACGCGGTTCTTATAACTATGACGTTGATGGTTCCGAGGGCTTTTCACGCGGTTTGAACGAAGACGGCACCCTTCGAGACCCTGAGACTCGCTGGGGCGGTATCATGAGGAAATTCGATAACACCGACTTTGAGTCATCAAACTATGAATATATAGAGTTCTGGATGATGGATCCTTTCATTGACAACCCTAACCACAAGGGAGGAAAACTCTATTTCAACTTGGGAGACATCTCTGAAGATATCCTTCGTGATGGACGCAAATTCTTTGAAAACGGTCTTCCTGCGGATGGCTCCGACCAGGATTGTGATTTCACAGTTTGGGGACGTGTGCCAAATATCCAGCTTATTGTCAATGCCTTCGACCAAGACGCCAACGCCCGTCTTAACCAGGATGTCGGCTTTGACGGTCTGCCGACTAACAGGGAAACTGAATTTTTCAAAGAGATCTATCTTGACCGTGTGGCAGCTGCTTTTGGTCCAGGCTCTCAGGCTTATCAAAATGCCGTAAACGACCCGTCTGCCGACAATTACCATTATTTCAGGGGCTCAGACTATGATCAGGCCGACTTGAAAATAAATGACCGTTACAAATATTATAACAATTCTGAAGGCAACTCTCCGGATGGAACACAGACATCAGAGTCTTATCCAACCGGTGAATCCAATCTTCCTAATATGGAAGACATGAACAACGACAATACTCTTAGCGAGGATGAGCGTTACTATCAATACGTGATAGATCTTTCACCTGACAAGATGAATGTTGGTGAAAACTATATCAACGACATCTATGAGGGTCACCCGAATCCTCTGCCTAATGGTGATCGTCCTGTCACAAAGTGGTATCAGTTCAGAATCCCAATACATAATCCCGACAAAGTAGTGAACAATATGTCGGGATACAATTCCATCCGCTTCATGCGTGTGTTCATGCGCGAATTTGAAGAACCTATCATCTGCCGTTTGGCAACATTCGAGCTTGTGCGCAGCGACTGGAGGACATATAATCAGAATCTTCGCGAAGACGGTGACTACATTCCAACTCAAGATGACGGTGATTGCTCATTCTATGTGGGAACTGTCAGCATTGAGGAGAATGGCAACAGAGTGCCAATCCCTTACTTGCTTCCTCCAGGAATTATCCGTGAGACCGCTTACGGCATGACAGCCCAGACTTATCAGGAGAACGAGCAGTCTGTGTCAATGAAGGTGGTTGATTTGCCGGATGGCGATGCACGTGCTATCTATAAGAGTACCTCTTATGACTTCCGCCAGTTCAACAATTTGCAGATGTTTATCCATGCTGAGGATGTTTTCTCATCGGGTGACTTGAAGAAGGGTGATGTCACGGCATTCGTGCGTCTTGGTTCCGACTTCAAGGAGAACTATTATGAGTATGAAATTCCTATCGAGATTACGCCTTGGTCTGTGGGCCGCGACACCAATGCTATATGGCCGGAAGCAAACCGTATGTACATCACATTGGATTCTCTTGTATCATTGAAGCAAGAGAGGAACCGTGCCGTCAGAAACGGATACCATCAAAGCAACTTTGTGCCCTATTCCAAAGAAGACGGCGAGAACCGGCTGACAGTCGTAGGTAATCCTAACCTCGGCGATGTCACCACTATAATGATAGGTGTGAGAAACCCGAAGAAGCGTAATCTCAACGACAACGATGACATGAATCCCAAGTCTGTTGAACTGTGGGTTAACGAACTCCGCCTCAATGGCTTTGATGACAGACAGGGATTTGCCGCCTTGTTGAGGGCGCGTACTACCATAGCCGATGTCGGTGACTTGACGGTTTCAACATCATATTCATCTCCGGGGTTCGGCTCCATCGAACAATCCATCACCGAGCGCACCCACGAGACCAACTTCAATTTAGACATTGCCACAAATATTGATGGTGGAAAGTTGTTGTTCCCTGAAAAATGGCATATCAAGATTCCTGTGCACTATGACTACTCTTTGGGTGTAACCCAACCCGAGTACAACCCATTGAACCCTGACGTCAAGATGCGTGACGAGTTGTCTCAGTTGCCGGCGGAACAACGCGACTCCCTCCGTTATCTTACAAATACAGTCACAAAACGACAGAACGTCAATGTTATGAATGTACGTAAGGAACGCGACTTCTCAAAAGGCAACGTCAAAATGCATCCTTGGGATATTGAAAACCTTGACTTTTCTTATTCTTACTCTGAACTTATCCAGAGAAATGAGGATTTGGAGCTCAACAATGAATACATACATAATGGAGAAATAGGATATACATTCAGCACTAATCCTAAGAACTACAAGCCGTTCTCTCGTGCAAAATGGACCCGCAACAAGTGGTTGCAGTTGATTCGTGACTTCAACATAACCCCAATGCCAAAGAATATAACCTTCCGCACGACCCTGCACAGGGATATGCAGGAATTCAAATACCGTCCGAAGAGCCAGGGAAACATCATCATCGACACTAATTATGTGAAATCTTTCGACTGGACACGCAATTATGCCATCAACTGGGATATATTCCAGAGCCTTAAGTTGGAATTCAAGGCTGATGCTTCAGCCAGAATTGACGAGCCAGATGGACGAATAGACCTTCGCTCAGAGAAGGATTCAGTCTGGAGGTGCCTTGGAAAGGGCGGCCGCACAACCGATTACCGTCAGAATTTCAATGCCACCTATCAAATACCCATCAACAAGATCCCGTTGTTCAAGTTTGTGAACGCCAACGTTCGTTACAATTCAATGTACATGTTCACGGCCTCCGCCTTGTCTTTGGCTTACCTTGGCAATACGATCCAGAATTCACAACAGTTGCAGGGTAATGCATCTTTGAATTTTGTGACTCTCTACAATACAATACCTTATCTGAAAAAGATAAATTCAGGAAGCAACATGACCCAGCGTGGCGGTCGTGGGGACGACAAAAACTCCAAGAACCGTCCTGATTTGAATGGGGACAAGAACAAGTCCAAGAATGATTCTCTGAAGGACAAGCCGCAGGTAGGAAAGATGATATTGGACGGAACTCTGCGTTTCCTCATGTCGGTACGTAACGTGTCAGCCAACTTCTCTCAAGGCAGGGGAACGACTTTGCCGGGATATATGCACTCTGCAACTCTGGTAGGGCACACCCGTGAGAGCAGCGGACCAGGCTTCCTGTTCATGTTCGGCGGCCAGCCAGATATTCAGGCTATTGGTGCCCGAAACGGTTGGCTCACCACAGATTCATTGATGAACACTGCATACCAACGCACTAAAAACCAGATTATTAACTTCAGGGCGACAGTGGAGCCTTTCAGGGATTTCCGTATCGAAGTGTCGGCAAACAGGAACTTCACGCAGAACTTCTCCGAGTACTTCCATGTTGATGAATTCGGCAATGTGGCTCATTACACACCGCAACGCTCAGGTACTTTCAGTATGTCGTACTGCGGACTTGGCACCTTCTTCAGCAATCACGATGATTTGTTCGAGGACTTCCGCTCCGCAAGAGCTGAACTCGCCCAAAGATACGCTCAAAACAACCCGAACTATCAAGGCGAAATTGATCCTGAAACCGGATATCCTGTCGGTTATAGCGAAATATCTCAGGATGTGCTTATGGGTGCTTTCTTTAAAACATATCTCGGCAAGAATCCTGATAAATCCGATTTTTCGTCTCCTTTCTTGAAAATACCTCTTCCAAACTGGCGTATCAATTATAACGGCCTTACCAAGATCAAGGGTATGAACAAGTTCTTCCAGACATTCTCCCTTATCCACAACTACACATGTAATTACAATATTGGTAGCTATGCGACCAATATCTCATACGAAGAGAATGACGGCCACCCGAGTGCATATAATGCTTTGGGCGACTTCATCCCCACTCACGAAATCTCGCAGATGGCTCTCACAGAACAGTTGGCCCCTCTCATCGGTTTCGACATGACTTTGAAAAACAGTATGCTGTTGAAGGTTGAGTACAAGCAGACTCGCAGTGTGTCGTTGAGCTTCACTAACTCCCAGTTGACGGAAAACAACAGCAGAGAAATAGCCGTTTCTGCAGGTTACAGATTCAAGGATATCAAGATTGGATTGGTGTTCTCAGGTAATAAACGCCAGTTCGTCAGCGACTTGAATGTCACGGCAGGTTTCGGACTCAAAGACAACACTACAATACTCAGAAAAATATCAGAAGAACGTTCTGAAGTCACCGCCGGCTCTACAAATATCACGATCAACGTGGCCGCTGACTATCAGTTCAGCCGCTTGGTTGGTATCAAGTTCTACTATGACCAACAGATCACCAACCCGAAAAAATCCAACCAATACAAGAATATGAGTTTCGAAACGGGTGTTCAATTGCAATTGATGCTCTCTCAATAGGTTAGATATTTTTATGTAACAAATCAACAGTTATATCGTAAATAATTTTTGTATCTTTGCGGATATTTTAATAACAAACTGAAATTATGAAAAAGTTAAGAATAATTGCCATTGTATTGATAGCTGTAGCTGGCGTGTTTGCTTTTACACAATGTGAAAAAGACCATTCTTGCAGAATGAAGGTGAACTGCCATTATTCCAAGAACGGAATGGATGCCGATTCAATATGTCCTTTCACTTCTATCACATTCGACATTTCAAAATACACAGCAGGCGCTGTTGTAATCCCTGAAATATCAACCGTTGTTGACACACTCACAGATGCCGCAGGCGTTTTCGAATACACACTCGACCACCCGGCACTACTTATTGTTAATGCAACAAAGATTGACTCCATCAAGGATGAAACCGGTGCGGTGGTTAACGTGAAGAAATACACGGGAACAACCCAAGTTCAGGTTAGTGAAGGTGAACTCACCGAAAAGGATATCCTTTTGGTTGAAACCAACTAATTGAAGCAAAATGATGTTTAACCAATAACAAGCTTTTGAAGAATAAACGATATAGTCTATTATTCCTGATAATTTCAACAATTATTCTCTCCATTGTGGTGATAGCCCGTGGACATTTGGACTTGTCCAAACCTATCGTCAACAAAGCCAAACACACTTACAAGCCTAAACGCCAAAGCGACACAATATCGGTGTGCATATTTTACCACGCCGCCGACTATTTTGTGTATCAGGGTTCTGTTATCGGGTTTCAGTATGATATTCTCAAACAGATGGAAAAAGACCTCAAAAGGCCTGTCAAGATAACCATTGAAACCGACCCTGACTCCATGTACTTGACCGCATTTTCAAACAAATATGATATTGTATGTTTTGATTTTGACAAGGAGAATTACGAGGGTACTTACATAACAAGCTCAGAGCCTATTGTTTATACTTTCCCCGTGATAATAATGCGCAAGCATTCAAAAGATGACACTTTACGCAGTAATATTATCAATACATCGGCAAAATATTACAACAAACTCTCATTCGATGAATTAGAGGAACCGCAAAGCTGGTCTGTGCGGCATAATCCTGAATACACGATAGAAGACCTTATGGATCAGTTGGTTGACAAAGAAATCGACTATGCGGTGTGCAATTATAATGTGGCCGTCACGCTGATGCCGTTCTACACCCAGCTGACTATAGGCCCGCGTATCGGCGACAACTTTGCAAGAACATGGATTCTGAACCAGAACAACAAATCCCTCAATGATTCCATCAACAATTGGATATATTCCTTCAAGGAAACGAACAAATACCAATCTTTGTGCAACAAATATCTTTCACCAAACTCTTATGTGCTTTCAAGATCTTTTGGCAAACACAAATACAGCACGTCACAATATGATCCTCTGTTAAAAAGAGCTTCAAGTCATTATGGGTTTGATTGGCGTCTTATCTCGTCAATCATATATCAGGAATCGCATTTTATACCTGATTTGGTCGGTTTTGGAGGCAGTTATGGTATTATGCAGATGATGCCCGTGACATGTGAAAGATATGGTATTACTGACACCTCTTCGGTTGAAGACCAGATCTGGGCAGGAGCCAAGTATATCTCCTTTTTGTGCAACATCTTCAGGGGCAAGGTTGACACAGCAGATCTGTATTACTTTGTCTCTGGATCATATAATTCTGGTCCAGGACACATAATTGACGCAATGGCTCTATGCGAGAAATATGGTAAGGACAAAACAAAATGGACTGATGTTGTGGAGTATCTTATATTGAAGTCTCACAAGGAGTATTATAGCGACGAGGTCGTGAAGTGCGGATACTATCCCGGAAAGCATACCGCCAATTATGTGAACGAAGTAATGACAAGATATAACGGTTATCTATTAAAAGAAGAAAAATGAAAGTTTTGATTATCGGACGTGGCGGACGTGAACACGCAATAGCTTGGAAGATAGCGCAATCATCATTGAAACCTGAACTTTTCGTAGCACCTGGCAATGCTGGAATGCTGACAATAACGAATCAGACAGGCGCCGAGGTGCATCTTGTGAATATCGATGAGAAGTCATCAGACGAACTCAGGGATTTTGCCATCGAGAACAGGATAGATCTGACTGTTGTTGGTCCAGAGGCGGCACTCATCAACGACATTGCAACGGTGTTCCGCGCTGCAGGGCTGCGGATCTTCGCACCTACCGCCGCCGCCGCCCAGATTGAAAGCAGCAAACAGTTCGCCAAAGACCTGATGCTGAAATACGAAATCCCAACAGCAGGCTATGCCACCTTTGAAGATTACGAGTCTGCCAAGAAATATGTTGACACAAAGGGTGCACCCATCGTCATAAAATACGATGGATTGGCAGCCGGCAAAGGTGTGGTTGTCGCCATGACACTAAAGGAAGCCGATGACGCGCTCAAAGATATGCTTCTAGACAACCATTTCGGTAAAGGCAAAGTGGTTGTCGAAGAGTTTCTGGAAGGACCTGAATTCTCGTTGCTCGCATTAGTGAACGGAAACTTGGTTGTGCCGTTAGTTATAGCCCAAGACCACAAGCGCGCGTACGACAATGACAAAGGGGGCAACACCGGCGGCATGGGCGCCTATTCCCCAGTGCCAATAATTCCGCAAGATGCTGTAAATTATGCGGTTGAACATATAATGAAACCAACGGCAGAGGCTCTGAAAAATGAAAATTGCGAGTTTTGCGGTGTCCTCTATGGTGGACTTATGCTGACTAAAGACGGACCTAAGGTGATAGAGTTCAACGCACGTTTCGGTGACCCTGAAACCGAGGTCGTGCTCCCGAAATTGAAAAGCGACCTCTTACAGTTGATTCTTGACATCCTTGACGGTAAAGAGGTGAAACCTGAGTTTTATGATGACGCCTTTTTAGGTGTTGTGATGGCTGCAAAAGGTTATCCAGGAAGATACGAGAAAAATATTGAACTGAAAGATGCATCCGGCCTCTCTCAACAAGTGTTCTATATGGGCGTGAAAGATGAAAACGGCAAACTCTACTCCAATGGTGGCAGAGTTCTCATTGTTGTCGGGAAGGGCAGAGATGTTGCAGAAGCCAAAAATGATGCCTACGCCGGAGTCTCACACCTCGAAGACGACCGTCTCTTCCACCGCAACGATATCGGTTGGCAGTCAGTGAAGTAAGTGTGAGACCTTACTGAGATTGCCCGTATTTATTGAATTGTTTGCATATTCAGATTTTTTATCCAAATAATTCATATCTTTGCACTTTCAGAAAATCATAAGCATTATGAGAAATAAAATAAGTTTTTTGTGCATCATGATCATGATGCTCGTTGTTGGAGCTCGTGCCGATGAAGGAATGTGGCTTCCCTATTCTATCAATGGTCAGAATTTGGCTGAAATGCAGCGGCTCGGTTGCAAATTGACTCCTGAGCAGATTTTCAGCTTTAACAAACCCAGCCTTAAAGACGCCATCGTCCAGTTTGGCGGCGGTTGTACCGGAGAATTGATTTCACCTGAAGGATTGCTTCTCACCAACCACCACTGCGGACTTGGTCAGGTTCAGGCTCACTCTTCTGTGGAACATGATTACCTTCAAGACGGATTCTGGGCTAAAAGCAAGTCGGAAGAACTTCCAAATGAAGGCTTGACAGTCTCTTTCCTGTCTTATATTGAAGATGTTACCGAAGCCATCCTTAAGGGTGTTACGGACGAGATGACAGAGCAGGAACGTGATGCTAAAATCAGGGAGAATGGAACGGCGATCGCCAATGACCGCAAAAAAGACAGGGATGTACGTGTTGAAATCGTTCCTTTCTATCATGGAAATCAATATATTCTCTTCGTTTATGATGTTTACAAGGATGTGCGCCTTGTTGCTTGTCCGCCTTGGGGAATTGGCAAGTTCGGTGCCGACACAGACAACTGGACATGGCCACGTCACAAGGGCGATTTTTGCATCTTCAGAGTATATACTGCACCCGACGGCTCTCCGGCTGCATACAGCAAGAACAATGTGCCTATGAAATCCAAGCATTTTCTGCCGATTTCTCTCAAGGGCGTTAAACCTGGCGACTATACGATGATATTGGGTTATCCCGGTTCAACCGACCGTTACTCCACCTCTGGAGCCGTCAAGAATGTTGTGGATTACGAAGGACCTGCCATCATTGCGTGCCGCACCACAAAACTTGAACAGTACCGCAAACACATGGATGCCGACCAGGCCGTATTTATCAAATATGCTTCAAAACAGGCTGGCGTGAGCAACTATTGGAAATATTATATCGGACAGGTGAAACAACTGGAACGTAATAAGGTTTTTGAAAAACGCTCTCAACAGGAACAGGCTTTCCGCGATTGGGTTAACCAAAGCAACGACAGAAAGAAAGAGTATGCCAACCTGTTCCAAGATATTGACAAATATTGGAATCATCAATCCAAGTACACAAAGGCCATAATTTATCACCGTGAGGCTGGATGGCGCGGCGGCGAGGCAGTGGCTTTTGCAAACCGCTTCATGCGCCTTAACAACACTATAAACGCAAAGGCTGCACCTAAGGAACAGATTGTGAAGTTCGCACAGACAATGAAGGGCTCGGTGAAAGACTTCTTCAAAGACTATGACAAAGAGACAGACCGCGATGTGACTATTGCCCTGCTGAATCTCTTCTATAAAGACGTGAATCCTGAACAACTTCCGACTCTCATTAAAAAAGTGGGCGATAAATCACATGGTGACTTCACTGCTTTTGTGAATGATGCCTTCGCAAAGTCTGTATTTGTGGATGAAAACAAGCTCAATGAATGGCTAAACAATCCGAAATCACTCACAAAAGATCCTATTTACGCACTTATGTACGATATCGTCAAATCGGCTGTGACACTTGAAGAACAATCTGAAACTGTTTCAAACAGCCGTTCCGAACGACTCTATATGAAGGGACTTATGGAGATGCAAAAAGACAGGAATTTCTATCCGGATGCAAATTTCACCATGCGCCTTACATACGGAAGCGTTCAAAATTGCAAGCCTTCCGATGCAATCACCTATGATTATATAACCACATTGGATGGAGTGATGGCCAAATACAAACCAGGAAACTGGGAATTCGATGTGCCTAAAGACCTTATCAAATTGTGGGAAAACCACGATTACGGCCGTTATGCTAACGAAAATGGCGATTTGGTTGTCAATTTCATCACTACCAACGACATCACTGGAGGCAACTCCGGAAGCCCTGTGATCGACGCAAACGGAAATCTCATAGGCCTTGCATTTGATGGAAACTGGGAAGCAATGAGCGGCGACCTCTCTTTTGAAAATGAAGTACAACGCACCATTTGCATGGATACCCGCTATCTTCTTTTCATAATCGACAAGATGGCAAACGCACAAAATCTGATGAATGAATTGAAAATCGTAGAATAATTACCATTTCCGACTATTTTATTTTGGCGGACTTGTTTCATGACAAGTCCGCCTTTCTTGTTAAAATTGTTGTATCTTTGCAGAATCAATCAAAAAATCAAGGGATACAAATGTTGGTAAGAGCAAAAAAAAGATTAGGACAGCATTTTTTGAATAATGAGAAAATAGCAAAGGACATAGCAGATGCAGTTCTCACGAAAGATGCCAATGTGTTGGAAATCGGGCCAGGTATGGGAATGCTTACACAGTTTCTGATGCAGCGCGATTTTTCAGAGTTTGCTGTTGTGGAATTGGACGAGGAATCTGTTGCCTACTTGGAGACCAGTTTCCCGGATCTGAAAATAATAGGCGGTGACTTTCTGAAACTTGACCTGAATGCGATTTCGGTAGAAAAGATGGTCATAGCAGGGAATTTTCCCTATAACATCTCGTCACAGATCCTATTCAAGGTCTTGGAGAACAAAGATAAAGTTGTGGAGCTGGTCGGGATGTTTCAAAAGGAGGTTGCGGAGCGGGTTTGTGCAACGGCCGGAAAGAAACAGTACGGCATTCTGAGTGTCCTGCTGCAGGCATTTTATGATACTGAATATCTGTTCACCGTTGGGGAGAACGAGTTTACACCGCCACCGCAAGTCAAGTCGGGGGTGATACGCATCACACGCAACCTTGACAAAAAACTGAATTGCGATGAGCAGATTTTTAAGCTGATTGTGAAAACGGCCTTCAATTACCGTCGCAAAACACTTCGCAACGCACTGCAGACTCTACACTTTGATGACTCTTTTGTGGCGTCCGAGCCGTTGTTTTCGAAACGTGCCGAGCAGCTGACTATTCAGGATTATGAATATCTTGCAAGTAAATATGTGAAGAAATAATCGTTATTTGCTATTTTACGATTCTGTCCTCGTTTTGAGCTATAAAGCTTTTCCAATTTGTGACTTTTGATTTTCCAAAGACGATTTTTTGTTGCAGATGGTGACAGACGGCTGCTGCAAGAGCATCGGTGGCGTCTAAAAATTGGATTTGCTCTGATATTGGATACATTCTGCACAACATAGCGCAGACCTGTTCTTTGGAGGCGTTACCGTTGCCAGTGATGGATTGCTTTATCTTTCTTGGAGAATATTCAAAAACATCCATGCCGGCGTGCAGACATGCGGCGATCACTATTCCTTGGGCACGGCCCAATTTTAGCATTGATTGGACGTTTTTGCCGTAAAAAGGGGCTTCAATTGCCAGTGTGTCAGGTTTGTATTGCTCTATTATGGAGTTTATTTTTTCGTAAATGAACTTCAGTCTTGCATACATATCCGTCATCTTTTTCATCTGCAGCACGCTCAATACTTCAACCTCAGACTTGTTGAGTTCAGTGTTGAGAAGAGCGTAACCCAGGACATTTGTCCCTGGGTCGATGCCTAAGATTTTTCTTCTGACGCTATTGTTTTCCATATTTTATTTGTTGAAAAACAGTTTTTTGTTTGAATAATCAATAATGGCTTTGTGTTTTACTAAAAAATCATTACCAAGAATCATCTGTATGGGTTCCAGATTCAGCATTTCATAAGCTGAGTTAATATGGATGAAATCGATGACGGCAATTGTGAGGGTGCCTTTTTGTCGGTAGTGACCGATTCTGAAATCTTCAATGTCAGTGGCGAGCACTTCAAAGTCGGAGCCTCCGATACCTGCATTCACGCCTTCATTCTGTTCCATGTCTTTATCTGGCAGAACAGATTTTATGAAGTTTTTGTCGATGCAGCTGTGTGATGCGCCAGTATCGAGTACGGCGCGTATTTTCCGACCTTCCACAACGGGTTTGACGATGGTGTGGAAATCGCCGTGTTCCATCTCTATTATTTCAAAATTCACCTTGTAGGGCATTGCTAAAGCCAGTGTTTTTTGATGAAGAAGAGAATGAGAACAATGGAAATGAAGAGGCAGATGCCGATGACTATCAGAAATGCGTGGGGGGAAGTGGCGAGGGGCAGTTCCACATTCATGCCATAGAGTCCGGATATGAATGTCAGAGGCAGAACTATGGTTGAGATGATGGTGAGCATACGCATGATCTCGTTGGTTTTGTTAGTCTGCAAAGAGTCGAACGTGTTGGAGAGGCCAGCAACCAATTCGCCATAGTCGTCAACCATATCCCACATCTTTTGGTAGAAGTCCAAGATATTGCCCCAATATTCTTCCATATCGTCAGCGAAGCCTTTTACTTCACCTGATTCGAACATTTTGAAGAGGCGTAGTTGGGGTTTGAACATGGTATTCATCTGGATAATATTTTTCCGGATGATAGAGATTTGTTGAATGATTTTTTCGGCCCTGCTGCTAAAGAGTTCCCGGCTGATGAAGTCGATTTCGGTGCCGAGCCTTTCCACAATCAGGAAGGTCTCTTTCATCATGCGGTAGAGGATATGGTATAGCATTGCATCGGAAGTGCCGCTGATCTCATCCTCATCTTCGGGTTCAGGATCTATCTTTTTAAGATTGAACAAGTCTTGTACCACGTAATGTGAATTTCCGACTGTGATCAGGAAATCTTGGCCCCAGAATATCTTTGTTTCCTCAGTTTTCACCAATCGGGTGCGTTGGTCAAGCAGTGGAAAATGAAGCACAAGGAAGAAATAGTCGTCGTAAATGTCTATCTTAGGACGTTGCACGAAGCTTGAGCAGTCTTCAATATCCAAGGGGTGGAAGTGGAAGTTATCCCTCAAAAAATCCAAATCCTCTACTGTGGGATTTGTAATATGATGCCATTTATATGCGCCAAAGTTAATGGTATCTACCATAGAAACAACCTCCTTTCTTTTAATGGATTATGAAACAATTACTACATCTTAGTGCGATATTTAAGAAGTTGCAAAGATACAATTTTTCTTATTGGGTCTGTTCCATAAAATTATGAAAAACGACTAAGAGCAAATGAGGATGGCGGTTTTCAGGCCATCGATTGCGGCGCTCATGATTCCTCCGGCGTAGCCTGCACCCTCGCCGATAGGGTACATTCCAGGCACGGAGGCAGATCTGTTGTCGTCGCGGATTATTCTCACGGGAGAGGAGGAGCGGGTCTCCACGCCTGTCAGGACGGTGTCCACATTGGCAATTCCGTGCATTTTTGCATTAAACAGTGGCAGCGCGGTGCGCAGGGCGCCAACAGCGTAATCAGGCAGGCATTTGCCGAGGTCGCAGTATTTGAGACCGTGTGGGTAGGAAGGGACCACCTTGCGATGGCGTGAAGCCACTTGTCCATTCAGAAATTCTCCCACGAGGTTGCCGGGGGCACGCCCGTCGCCGGCAATCTCGAATGCCAAACGCTCGTATTTCTCCTGATAATCTATGCCGTCAAGGACGCTTCCCCGCATGAAATCATCTGGCACCACACTCACCAACAGGGCACTGTTGGCGTTTTGCTTGTCGCGCTTGAACTCACTCATGCCGTTCGTCACTATAGTGCCCTCTTCACTCGCCGACGCCATGACCGTGCCGCCGGGACACATGCAGAATGTATATACACCGCGTTGCTTGATGTGCACCACGCCTTTGTAGGATGCGGGCGGCAGAAGATTCGCAGAATTGCCATATTGCATCCAGTTGATGTCACGCTGAAGATGCTCCATCCTGACCCCGATGGAGAATGCCTTGGGCTCCATGAGGACACCTTGGGAATGCAGCATCCGTATGGTGTCGCGCGCCGAATGCCCGAGCCCCAATAACAGATGCCCCGTCTTGAACGTTTCACCATTGTCACAACGCACAATCAATGTTCCACCATTTCTCTCAAACGATTCGAAAATGGTGTTGAAGTGGAATTCGCCGCCTAACGACATTATTTCCAGACGGATATTCTTCACGACCTTGGAAAGATAGTCTGTGCCGATGTGCGGGTTCTGTTGGTATGTGACCTCCTCTGGAGCGCCGTGTTTTTTTAATTCCTCAAGTATGAAGCTGTTGTATTCGCTGTTGACATTGGTATTGAGTTTGCCATCGGAGAATGTGCCGGCACCGCCCTCGCCAAACTGCACATTTGAGTTTGGATTCAGAATCTTCTCGTTCAAGAATCTCTGTACGGATTTCTGGCGCTCGTCAATCTGCTCGCCGCGTTCAATCACTATCGGTGATGCGCCGCACCGCGCCAAATACAAGGCCGCAAACATACCCGCGGGCCCGAACCCCACTACAACAGGACGCATCCCATTGCCCCATTTGTGATATTCCATCCTGTAGGCTTCCTTGCATTCAGAAACCCCTGCTGAACCTCTCAAATTGCCATATTTCTCAGGCACTTCAACCTCTACCTGAAACAAATACGATATACTGCTCTTCTTCCTCGCATCTATCGACTGCTTCACAATTCTTAATCCAGACAAATCTTCTGTCCTGATTTTGAACTGTTTGCACACAAAATTCTTTATGTTTTTCTCATTCCCGACGGGAATCTTCACATTTGTCAGTTTTAACCTTATCATCAGCAAGAGTTTATATCTGCAAAGATACACAAAAAGTTGGTTTGCTTTCCCATTTTTGCGTTAGTTGTTATTTTTATCTGAGGTGGATGTTAAATAATTCATTTATAAATTGTATTTTTGCAACCTCAAATATAAAAGGTATGAGTAACGAAAAATTATTTACTGAATTTCCAGAAGTTTCTACCGAAAAATGGGAAGAGACAATCAATAAAGATCTCAAGGGTGCCGATTATGAGAAAAAATTGGTGTGGAGAACCGATGAAGGCTTCCAGGTACGCCCGTATTATCGCGCCGAGAATTTGAAGGATTTGGATTATCTTAAGACAATGCCGGATGAGTTTCCTTACACACGAGGCACAAAAAAACACGACAACAGCTGGGCTATTGTTCAAGAGGTGGAGGAGGCGGATCCTGAAAAGGCAAACGAGATTGCTACCAACGCCCTTCAGCGCGGCGCTACCTGCATCGCTTTCAATGCTGCCAATGTTTCTGATGCCGCTTCGCTGGAAAAGCTCCTTAAAGACATGGATCTCAATACAGTTGGAGTTCAGTTCAACCATGTGAAAAACTATATTGAACTCACAAAATTGTTCGTTGGTTATATTGAGAAAAATAATTTCGACAAACAGAAAATACAGGGCAGCATCAACTTCGACCCTTTGGTTTATCGCTTAAAACACAATAAGTTCTGGAAATCAGCTGAAGAGGATATGCAACAGGCGGTTGCTCTGATAGAGAAGACGGAAGGAATGCGTAATTTCAAGGTCATCAACGTCAATGGTATCGCACTTCACAACGCCGGCTCTACCATCGTTCAGGAACTCGCATACTCCCTTAATATGGCAAACGAGTATATGGCATTTTGCACAGGCAAGGGATTGAAAGCAGAGAAGGTGGCATCGAGAATCCAACTCACCCTCTCTGTCGGCTCTAACTATTTCATGGAGATAGCAAAGTTGCGCGCAACACGACTTCTTTGGTCAACCATGATTGCCCAATACAAGCCTGAATGTGATTGTGCTTACAAGCTTCATATCAATACTGTGGCTTCCACTTGGAACAAGACAATGTTCGATCCGTACGTCAACATGCTGCGTAGCACCACAGAAGGCATGTCGGCGGTTATTGGCGGCTCTGACTCCATTTCGTTGCAGCCGTTTGATGTCGCCTATAAAGAATCTGACGAGTTCTCACGCCGTATCTCACGCAATGTTCAAGTCATTCTGAAGGAAGAAGCTTTCATGGATCGTGTTGTTGACCCCGCAGCTGGTTCATATTACGTTGAGAATTTGACGAACTCCATAGCTGAAAATGCATGGAAGCTGTTCCAGGATGTTGAGAAACAGGGCGGTGCTCTTGCGGCTATCGAGAATGGTTCTTTGCTCTCAGCAATAGAGGAAAGCTGTCAGAAAAGGGATATGAATATCGCCACACGACGCTATATCCTCCTTGGCACTAACCAATATCCGAACATCAACGAGACTATGTCGGATAAGATCGAACGCACTCTCAAGGATGACAGCGAGGGTCTTAAAGCTTACCGCGGCGCCACTGCTTTCGAGGAGATTCGTCTCCAAACCGAGAAATATGCAAAATCAAACCACAGACCTGCAGTTTATCTGCTCAAACTTGGCAACTTGGCAATGCGTCAGGCTCGTGCAGGTTTCATTACTAATTTCTTTGGCTGTGCTGGTTATAAAATTGTAGAACCTGCCGGATTTGCAACCGTTGAGGAAGGTGTGAAGGCCGCACAGGAAGCCAATCCCGATCTCATAGTTGTATGTAGTTCTGATGAAGAATATGCAACACTGGGCGTGGAAGCCGCAGAACAATGCAAGAAGGCAATGCCAAACATTCCATTCTTAGTGGCTGGCAACCCCATAGAATCTACAGAGGCTCTCAAGAATGCTGGCGCTGAAGATTTTATCCACGTAAGAGTCAATATTTTGGAATCTTTAAGAAAATACAATCAAATGTTACTGAAATAGTGACTTAGATATTGTTTGTTAATACTTTAAAAAGAAAGTCTCCTTCATACATAAAGGAGACTTTTTTTATAGCTGTCAAAATGGAATTCAAAATATGTTCTGTGTGCTATTTCCACATGAACGTCTTGATGAGATGCATTCCGTCTTCTTTCAGATAATCAATTACCGGCTGCAAAGAGTCGTTGTTCGGGGTGCAATCGAAGTATAGCGTGGCACGCACAAACCTATGTGAGCTGTCTGTAACCCAAAATTGGAATGGCGTTGCCACATCCTTGCCGTAAATTTCATAAATTTGTCCCCATAAATTGGCATTTGTGTCTCTGATAATTGAATATTGGACATCCTCGGCTTTCTTGTAGTGGAATTTCACCATCTTGTCTTCAGAGATCATAAGTCTTCTCAGACTGTCGGCATTTGCGACGTTGAGGCATGTAAAGCGAAAAGAAGCGTCTAAGTCGGGGTATTTCACGTTAAGCCATGTGGATTTGTCTTTTTGTGGGATAATTTCCACTTGTGCTTTTGTGGATTTTTCGAAGGAGAAGGGCAGGGTGGTGTCTAACAGTGCGTATTGGTGTTCTGGGAGCTCAATTCTGAAGTAGCCCATCGGCTTGGGTTCTGGCACAGATTTTGTTCCGCAAGAGGTCAGGCAGAGTGCAAATGTCATCACGACAGATAAGCACAGAGCGGTCTTTTTAGCAAGTGAGTATCGAATTTGGCTCATCAGGAGTGACTGTTAGAGGTAACTTTTCAGGTTTTTGTTTTTGCTGTTGTGGCGCAGTCTTTTGAGGGCGCGTTCCTTGATTTGGCGGACGCGTTCACGCGAGAGGTCGAGTTCGTCGCCAATCTCATCCAAAGTGTATTCGTGGGAGGTGCCGATGCCGTAGAAGAGTTTCAGCACGTCACGTTCGTTTTCTGGCAGGGTCTCCAACAAATCAGCTATTTCAGAGGAGAGAGATTCCTGCATGAGGTTGGTGTCGGTCTTGTCGTCGGTGTCATGAACGAACACATCCACGAAGCGGGTCTCTTCATTAGGTGCTATTGGCGAGTCGATAGACTGAGGGTGGTTGTTCATTTTCATTATCTCAGCCACTTTATAGACTGGCATATCAATAGCTTCGGCGATTTCTTCGGTGGTGGGGAGTCGGTTCAGGGTCTGCTCCAAGCGGGCGGTCTCCTTTTTGATTTTGTTGATTACGCCGACTTGGTTGAGGGGCAGACGCACGATGCGTGATTGGTCTGCGATGGCCTGCAATATGGCTTGGCGGATCCACCATACCGCGTATGAAATGAATTTGAATCCGCGTGTCTCGTCAAAGCGTTGGGCAGCTTTTATCAGACCTAAGTTGCCTTCGTTTATCAGGTCTTGCAAACCAATTCCCTGATTCTGGTATTGTTTGGCGACCGACACAACAAAGCGCAAATTAGTGGTTACTAATTTGTTAAGTGCTTCTTCATCGCCAGCTTTAATTCTTCTCGCCAACTCTACTTCCTCTTCTGCGCTTATCATCTGCACCTTGCTGATGTCAGACAAAAACCTCTCAAGCGAGGCCGAGTCGCGGTTGGTGATTGATTTGGATATCTTTAATTGTCTCATTTATAGAAATTCCCCTTATATGTTATTGTCAAAAAGTAATTGTTCGTTGCAAAAATCATGCCTGTTGGTTGAAAATTACTTTTCAACTCTTTCGGTTGTACCTTTACTATTCAATAAAGTTACATTTTTTGAAATTTTTTCTTTATTTCTCAAGATATCAACCTTGACTCTGTCGCCTGGAGATTTGGTTTTAAGCACGCTGCGCACGTCGGCGAGGCTGTTGACCGGGGTGTTGTCGATGTTTATGATGACGTCGCCTTCCTTGAAACCGTTTTGGGCTGCGGCGCCGTCTTCAGCGACTTCAGCAACATAGATGCCGGTTGCGTCGGAGAGGTTGAGCTCTTTCGCGTTTGTAGCATTGAGTTCCATGATGGAAACGCCTAAGAAAGCTTGTTGGGTGGTGCCGAAATGCTGCAGGTCGTAGCATATTTTGCTGACAATATTAGAGGGGATGGCAAAGGAATAGCCAGTGTAATAGCCGTTGCCAGAGGCAATTGCAGTGTTGATGCCCACTAATTGACCGCTTGCGTTCACCAATGCGCCACCGCTGTTACCGGAATTGACGGCCGCGTCTGTCTGCAGATAAACTTCATCCGACACAGTATTACGGCCTGTGCTGAGCTGGCGCGCCTTCGCACTGATGATGCCTGCCGTCACAGTTGAGTTGAGCCCCATAGGGTTCCCGATCGCAAGCACCCATTCACCAATACGCACTGAATCGGAGTTTGCAAATGTGAGATACGGAAGTTTCCGCTCGTTGATTTTCAACAGTGCAAGGTCTGATGCGGGGTCAGTGCCGATTATCTCACCATCGTACTCGCGTTTGTCGTTGAGGGTGATTGTGACTTTTGCGGCGTCCTCCACTACGTGATTGTTTGTGACAATATATCCGTCAGACGAGATGATGACACCCGAACCGGCTGCCTGTAGAGGATATGCGCTCGGCGCCGAACCGAAAAAGTGTTCCCAAATAGTGCCGCCAAAAAAGTCGTCCCATACGGAATTTTTCTGCGTAAATTCCGTTTTTATATACACAACTGCATTCACAGACGACTCCGCTGCCTCCGTCAAATCTACATATTTTGCAGTTGAAGTCGGCTTGGATGCCGGTTTCGATTCAGGTTGCGCGCAACCGCAATTCAAGGTTGTAATTGATGCTAAAACAATGATTAGCAATGATTTAGTGATTCTAATTGACTTCATTTTCAAAGTGTATTTATTATTATTCGAAATTCCAAAACTACTTCATAACGACAAAGTTTAAAAAAAATTGCAATAAAAAAATTTGTTTAAGAAAAAAATGTATTTTTGCCGGCTTAAAAATTACAAACTAAAAATAATAAAAATATGTACGCAATTGTAGAAATAGCCGGGCAACAATTCAAGGTTGAAAAAGATCGCAGAGTCTATGTTCAACGCCTCAAGGCTGAAGAAGGTGCGCAAGTCACATTTGACCGCGTGATGTTAGTTGATAATGACGGTTCTGTAAAAGTTGGTACTCCCACCGTTTCTGGTGCAAGCGTTACCGCTACCGTTCTCCAACACTTGAAAGGTGACAAAGTTCTCGTTTTCAAGAAGAAAAGAAGAAAAGGTTATCAAAAGTTGAATGGACACCGGCAGTGTCTCACTTCAATAAAGATAGATAACATAACACTTTAAGATTAGTATTAACGATTAAAATTTACATTTATGGCTCATAAAAAAGGTGTCGGTAGTTCACAGAACGGCCGCGAATCCGCAAGTAAAAGATTAGGTTTGAAGATTTTTGGCGGTCAATTCGCCAAAGCAGGCAATATCATCGTTCGCCAAAGAGGTACTGTTCACAACCCTGGCAAAAACGTTGGCATGGGCAAAGACCATACCCTCTACGCTTTAGTTGATGGTATCGTTGAATTCAAAAGAACTTATAAAGACAGATCTTTCGTTTCTGTAGTTCCTACTCAAGAGTAGTCTTTTGATTCATTTGTCTGAAGAAAACTATAAACGGGTTTCATTTTGGAATCCGTTTTTTTATGTCCAATGTGAATCGAAAAAGGTCAGCTTTAAATATACTAAACCATATCAAATATTTTTCTTGAAATATGTAATGATATCCAATCAATTGTTGTATCTTTGCGTTTTCAAATAAGATATGGCGAAGAACAAGACACTATATTATTGCAAGAATTGCGGTGCCCAATCCGTGAAATGGCTGGGGAGGTGTCCCGAATGCAACGAATGGAACACATTTGTTGAGGAGGTCCTCGTGAGGGATGACGCACAAGCACCCAAGGGACAGTACTCGCCAGTTGCGGTCCCGAGCACTCCTAAGCTGATTGACGACATAGAAGCGGCGCAGTTTCCCCGTCTGAAAACAGGTCTGACAGAGTTCGACAGGGTGTTGGGCGGCGGCATTGTCAGAGGCTCCATAGTGCTGCTCGGCGGCGAACCGGGAATAGGAAAATCCACACTTCTCTTGCAAATGGCCCTTAATCTTACCGAACGCAAGATACTTTACATCTCCGGTGAAGAGAGTGAAACCCAGCTCAAAATGAGGGCGTCTCGCATTTCTTCTGTTTCATCGCCCAATTGTTACGTGCTGACAGAGACAAACACCCAACAGATTTTCAAGAATATAGAGGCTCTGCAACCGGATATCGTGATTGTAGATTCGATCCAGACAATGCAGAGCAACTTGATAGAATCGGCGGCCGGCTCTATTTCGCAGTTGAAGGAGTGCGCAGCTGAGTTCCAGCACTTTGCTAAACGCACTGCCTGCCCTGTGTTCTTGATTGGCCATATCACGAAGGACGGAACCCTTGCCGGCCCTAAAATTCTGGAACATATAGTGGATACGGTACTTCAATTCGAGGGTGACCGGCATTATGGATACAGGATGGTGCGGTGTATCAAGAACAGGTTCGGTTCCACGTCCGAGTTGGGTATGTTCGAGATGCAACAGGATGGTCTTCGCGAGATTCTGAATCCTTCAGAAATACTGATTTCACAGCATGAGGAAGATTATAGCGGCAATGCCATCGCTTGTGTTCTGGAAGGTAACCGGCCGATGATGGTGGAGACACAGGCGCTGGTGAGCAGCGCAGTTTATGGAACTCCCCAGCGAAACGCCGCCGGATACGACATACGACGCATGAACATGCTTTTGGCTGTGCTGGAAAAAAGGTGCAGGTTCAAACTCGGCGCCAAGGATGTGTTTATTAATATCGCCGGTGGAATGCGCGTGGAAGACCCGGCCATCAACGTTGCAATTGTGGCTGCAATCCTCTCTTCTGCCACTGACATCGCAATAGACAACAAAACGTGCTTCGCGGGTGAACTCGGACTGAGCGGCGAGGTTCGACCTGTGGCAAGAATCGCACAGCGAATAGCCGAGGCCGATAAATTAGGCTTCAACAGAATTTTCCTTTCAAAATATAATATGAAAGGTTTAAGAACTGATGATTATGCCATTAAAATAATCCCAATTTCCAAAATTGAGGAGATGTTTCAACTTTTATTTCAATAGCTATGGAAAAAAATGACACTATTTGCCGAGAGGGCATAGTAAGGGATATCAGCGATGACCAAGTACTCGTGGAGATAATTGTCAGCTCTGCCTGCAGTGGCTGCCACGCCAAGAGCATCTGCATCCCTTCAGACAGACGTCAGGAGAAAATCTGGGCCCAGAACCCTGAACATCAGACTTTTGAAATTGGCGAAACGGTAAATATCAACCTTGAGTCGTCGGCGGGGAACAAAGCCGTGGTGTTGGCCTACGTTCTGCCGCTCCTGATTCTGCTTCTAATACTCTTCGGCTTGTTCGCCTTCACCCACAATGAACTGCTCAGCGTGGGAGTCAGCGTGTTTTGTGTCATCGTGTATTATCTTATCCTCAAATCCTTCAGCAAAAAACTGGACAGGGAAATAACATTCCACGTGTCAAAAAAGTAACAAAAAATCTACTTTTTATCTGTTGTCGTACATTTTGTGATAGTATTCGGCATATTCACCTGACGTGACATGGTCGAACCACTCTTCGTTTGACAAATACCAGTCAACGGTCTTTTCAAATCCTTCGTCGAATTTGACTTTAGGTGTCCATCCAAGCTCTTCCTTGATTTTAGAAGCATTGATGGCGTAGCGGAAGTCGTGGCCGGCGCGGTCGGTGACGTAGGTTATCAGTTTCAGCGATTCGCCTTCCGGGCGCCCGAGTTTCCTGTCGGCAATTTCGATCAATTTCTTGATGAGGTCGATGTTTTTCCATTCGTTGTTTCCCCCGATGTTATAGGTGCTGCCTGGCAGTGCTTTGTGGAATATCAGGTCTATTGCATCGGCATGGTCCTCAACGTACAGCCAGTCACGAACATTCAACCCCTTGCCGTAAACAGGCAGCGGTTTGTTGTGCTTTATGTTGTTGATGAACAATGGAATCAATTTCTCGGGAAATTGGTTGGGGCCGTAATTGTTGGAACAGTTGGAAATCACTGTCGGAAGTCCGTATGTGTCGTGATATGCCCTGACGAAATGGTCAGCACTGGCTTTTGCCGCTGAGTATGGACTATGCGGATTATAGGCTGTTGTTTCGCTGAAAGAGCCGGTGTCGCCGAGTGCCCCATAAACCTCGTCAGTTGATATCTGATAGAATTTTTTGCCATCCTCGCAACCTTTCCAGATCTCACGGGCCGCATTCAACAGATTTACTGTGCCCAAAACATTGGTATGAATGAAGGCCATAGGATCTTCAATCGACCTGTCAACATGAGATTCTGCGGCCAAGTGAATCACACCGTCAAAACGATACTCGTGAAACAGTCTTGAAATGAATTCACGATCTTCAATGTCTCCTCTTACAAAAGTGTAGTTCTGTTTGCCTTGAACATCAGACAGGTTTTCCAAATTTCCAGCGTATGTGAGCTTGTCGAGATTGAAAATGTGATATTCAGGATATTTGTTTACAAATAGACGAACAACGTGCGATCCGATGAATCCTGCGCCTCCGGTTATCAAAATGTTTTTCATACCAAATAAGTTTAGACTGCAAAAGTACAATTTTTACATATACTATCATTGTTGTCTGCAAAAACAAAATAGCGCGGTTGACAGTGGCTCGGCATGATGTAAAATGAAAAAGGTGTTGCCAAAAATGTTACTTTTGCAAAATTTTTTTTATGAAAAGAAATACAATCTTATATCTGTTTTTTGCCTTACTGACAGTTTCTTTAATATCTTGTAAAAATCAGGCTGAAAAAACATCAAAAGATGTTTTTTTTACTTGGGAAGACTCATATAAGCGTCATGTTGAGCTTGTTGAAGCTCCTAAGCGTATAGTTTCCATTTCACCGGCAATCACTGAGGTGATGTATCTTGTGGGGGCTCAGGAAAAATTGGTCGGAGTGTCTGATTTCTGCAAGTATCCGTCTGAGACGGAGAAAATCACTAAAATTGGTGGAATGCACAATATCAATATGGAGACACTTTTGTCGTTACATCCTGATGTGGTTTTAATAGGCTCTATGGTTTCACAGAAGGATGTAGATGCGATAGAGAAAACGGGCATACCGGTGATTTGCATCGTAGAGGAGTCCTCATTGGAGGGGATGTCGGAGATGATTGAGGTGATAGGAAAAATAACACAGTGTGATGAAAAAGCGTCAGTAGAGGCAAAAAAGTGGTCGGAAAAGATAGCGGACTTGAAGAAGCGGGCCCCAAAACCGAAGGATAGAAAATGTGTTTATTATGTTGTAGGGTTTGGAGATGGTGGAGATTTTACAGCGCCAAAAAACACACATATTCATGAGATTATAGAATTAGCAGGTGCGAGAAATGCAGGCGATTCCCTTTCTGGGTGGAATATCAGCCGAGAGTATCTTTTCAAGACGAACCCTGATATTATAGTGGTACGCAAGGAAGACAAGGACGCCTTTGTGTCAAGGTATCCATACACATTGTTGGATGCTGTGAAGAACAACAGGGTTTATCCTATTGAAAGCGGGTGGATAGATGTGGTTTCGCTTCGTAACATGCAGGCCGTGGATTATATCCGCGAGGTTTGCAGTGAGTAGAGTCTAATAAGACGGTTACTTTGTGCGCCACACCATATAATTCACATTTTTGTATTTTTCACCAGATTGCTGTTTGCCCCAGCTTAAAGAAGATGTAGTTCCGTCGTCGTTTTTGATGCGGAAGAAGCCGTAGGCGTGGCTGCTGCCCACAAGGTTGATGGCGAAGTTCACTCCGAGGTCGGCGAGTGCTTGGGCAAAATCGTGGAACGACTCGTCATCGCGGCTGCGCACAACAACAATCCTGCCGTTCAGTTCGCAAAGTGCAGCCCTGAGGGTTTTCCCTTTGGGTTTGTTGTCGATCATGATGCCTTCACTCACTAAAGGATATTGGCGGAAGAAATATCCGCCAGTCTCTATTGCCTTCTCGAAAAGGTCGGTGTTTTCTGCCACGCCGAGTTGGATGTCACCGCCTAAAATTGCGCAGAATCCGTCCTTTTTGCCGCCGCCCCGCGAAACCAATTCGCCTTTGAGCACATAGCTGCCAAGGATCTCGCGGTTGTCGGCCCGGATGTCGGCGGCCTGAACCGCCAGCACTATTGACTCGTCCTTCTCCGAAGGGTTTCCGATCATGAGTTCTGGCACTGCGTTTACAGGCGTGTACAATGTGAGTGGCACATCGTTGATGGCTGTGTCGCTGGAGATTACGTATGCGGGCTCGTGCACAATTTCGGTGGGCGCGGTAGGCGTAGATTCCACTTCTGGGATTTCAACAGCTTGAACTTCAGGTTGTTGTTTGGTGTTGCCAAACAAACCAAAGATGATAACTGCCACTATAGCTGCAATGATGACGGCCGCTGCCCAGAACCACCCCTGCTTGTAGAAAGGCCGCTTCAGCGTCTCCTGCCTGTTGATGATCCGGATCTCATTGTCTGATATATCGTCAAAATGCATCATCGTCACTTGATTTTTAGTTCTATATAGTCCTTCAACTGCCTCAAAGCCTCTTTTGAGGCTTCCAAACTGATTTTGAATGTGCTGTTGTCGGAGAGTATTATCTGTTTTTTCGAGGGATTGAGGTAGTGCAAGAACCTAATATTTACTATCAGACTCTTGCCTATTCTGATGAATTCCCGGTCGCTTTCCTGCAACTGCTTGTTAATCAACTCTTCTATCATGCCCAGCTGCATTGTTACAGTGCGCCTCTCGCCATCGCGCGTGTATATGTCGGAATAGTTGCCCGATGAACTGACATAGACTAAACTGCCGGCTGCAATGCGGATCAGCTCGTTGGAGTTTATTATGGTCAGAAAATCAGACATTATACACTTTTGAAGCGCAAAAGTACAAAAATCAGTAATACCAAGCGCTCTTGTGCCATCTCGTATCCATGGACATTCTGTAGTCCTGTGAGCGGTCGCAGAATGTTTTCCTTACTTCTGATTCCGTCATCGTCTTGCCGACACTCTTGCCCCATGATTTCAAGACTCCACTAACTTTATCGTTGACATATTCTGCAATTTTTCTATCCATTTTTGCTATATTTTTCTTGTAAATTTCATCATCATCCGAATAATCCGGATACGAAATTCGTTTCTCGGCTTCTTTTTCGGCTTCAGTCTTTATTGGATAATACATCATCACATAGCACTTGTCCAGCAAATCTGAATTTTTTGTTGAAGAAACTGTCTCTTTGGCAAGCTTTTCGGCATGTTTTACGATATATGAGCCCGGAACATACCAAAGGTCGTACATCACTCCGGCGTTGCCACGGGCATACTGCGTAAGAGCCCAACTTTTGTAATAGTTGCTTTCCAAAAGCCCCAATGCGTACGCATATTTGGCCTCTGCGCACACTTCAGTGTTCTCTCCGCTGTTCATAGTCTTTTTTAACTGATTCATTGTCAGTGCAAATTGCAATTTTGACGGCTTCTTGGAGTATTTTTCAGAAGGAGATTCAATAAAATCATATTCACCGCGATGGTAATTGGTTATCCAGCTCTCGGAGAACGGATTGCAGTTTTTCAGGTATGGCTGAAGTCTCATCTTCTTAATATAGCCTGGACTTACATTTTTAAGATAATTGACGGCTGTGTTCCATTGCTCTTTACGCAAATACTTTGTGCCGATAAGTTCGTTGAACAGATTTCTGTCCTTAAAACTGTTCTTTATAAGGAACTTGTCCATTGTCGAGGTTCCATTTGACTTTAGGAATGAGAAATGTTGTTTGACAGTCTCCAAGTTTGCGGTGTCCATATATACGAAAAAGCGGGTGTCGTAGATGGAACGCCCATTGTAAGATACGTGAGACAGGATATTGTCGTAGGCGTTGAGGTAGGCGAGGGCGCGGTCGGGGCGGCCAAGTTTCTCAAAACGTGGCACAATTTCCAGAAGCACGGTGCGCCGCAGCACCTTTATCAAATGCAGGTCGTAGGAGCAATATTTATTTTCATATTCAATCCAATCTTCGTATGCGTATGGATAATTTTTCGACTTCCTGCTTTTGATTTTTTGAGTAATCCATTGTAAATCTGGAAGTAGCTTTGCCTCATAAACACTGTCGTTTGCATTGTTGTCGGATGCGTTGAAGATAAGTCTCATCATTCTCACATTGTCGTTCACAGCCTTGGTACCATGCAAGTTCGAGGCTTCGGCAATCAGCCTGCGAGCGCGGTCCTTGTCGTTATCGATGTAGGCGATGGCTGCCTGCGCTGACCTCCACAGTGCCGGATTGTTGCTCTTTCCTGCACTCAACACCCACTCCGCCAAGTCGTTGAAATCAGCCGCCTGCCTCCTGTTAGGCTGAAAATGCTCATATTGTGAGTCAAAATATTCCGTTACAAAATGTTGCACTATGGATTCCAAACTTTGATTGTTGGCATTGTGTTCTACTATCTGCTTGATTACTTTTGTGTTATAGTGAAGGCTGCGGTTATAGATGCCAAGCTCTGCAAAGGCCACTGCAGCTTCACCAGGTCTGTCTAATCCGTACAGTGCTCCTGCGTAATAACTCTTGCATCTTTTCCTGAGTTCGCTGGCCGGAATGGAATCACCATACTTCCTCCATATTCTGATACACTCTTCATAGTTCAAGTCGTAGAAATGCTTTTTTATCAGCTGATATACATATCTGTCTCTTATCTGCTTGTTTTTGCATTCTTTTAATGTTTTTTCACTTAAATCTTTGTATTCGAAGCCGTTTTCGAAAGATTTTTCGTACTTTTTTGTGGGATGATACCAGCGGGAACTTCTCCATTCTGCTTCTTTGTCGCCACCGACGAACAGAACAGCATTCCAGTATTGCAGAGCAGTGGTGTCGTTGCATTCGTGAAGGTATTTCCAAAAACGGCTCTCCTTGTTATTTTTGTAAATCGCATTCTCAATTTCTGGTTTCGGCACCTTGCCTTTTGTGTGGTTGTACCAAAATCTAAGGTTCTCTTGTTTGAAATGCTCTTCAGGCAACAGTTTTTCGCCTGAAAATTGTTCAAACTGGCCTTCACCGCCGAGATAGAAAATATAGTGGATGCGCGGATCCACCCTGTACCAGCCACCGCAGGCAAGTGTCTGAAGAATGCTAATTGATAAAAAAGCGCTAACGATAAATCTCATTGATTTCATTGTCGGAATATTTTGTAAGTTGTTTAGAATCAAGATGATACAATACTATTGGCATTTTTGCACTGTTTTTCTCGAACATCATTTTTTTGACGGAAAACAGTTTTTGTGCCGAAACACTCTCGTGCCGTACGTAAGGATAGTAATTGAGAGCATCGCCCTTTGAGGCGTACAGATTGTCGCCCAAAGATTCAAAATAAGATGTGTCTGATACATCTAAATTGTTGTTGTCCAAGTATTTGAACTCGTGATTTCGTTCAAATACCACATTCCATTCGTAGGCTGGCAGTGCAAGGCACAGCGGAAGAGTATAGTTTTTGATATACTTCAGATAAGGTTTCACGTCTTCAATGTCCAATATTGAATTTTTTGTGTCAAAATCCTTGAAATTGCCTGTGTTGTAGCACATCAGCACGCCGTAATCCACATCCGGCGGCGTTTGCGAGAGCTGATGGAGCCGAATTGTAGATGATAATTTTATATTAGGATAGTATTCCTTGAACTGTATTTTAATATTCTTCAGAAATTCGAAGAATGCCATACGGGTCGAGGTTGTCCAGTCGCAGTCGAACTGCACCTCGTTGGGAGAGATGCCGTTGTATTCGCACATGGCATAGATTCTCCGGGCAAGGAAATTGCTGAACGATGGCCATTCTTTTATGGCTTCAGGAGTTATGAAGACCGTGGGCACGATTTCAACTCCGTCGGGCAGCGAGTCGTTGAAGGAGATTGTCGCCACGGGGACACACCTGTCGCTTGAAAGTGTGTCTGGGTTCACATCCACGTCGAAAAAGCGCACATACATCTTCCGTATGCCGTTTTTATTCAGGAATTCTTTTTCATAATCATCAAGTTTGAAGGTGGTGCGCCAATAGTAGATGGCATTATCCTGTTGGAAAGAGGAACCTAATGGAGCTTTTTCAACTGAACATTTGTTTGCAGATGTTTTCTCGACTAAGAAAATAGTTCCGAACACTACAAGAATTGACGCAACTAAGAAGATGATGTCTGACTTTTTCATACTTTGTTATTTCTTGAAAACGGTGGCAAAAATACCAATTAAAAGGCAGTGATTTTTGCTTGTCCGAAGTCTTTTGTATGAAATGGTTTTACGGTTGTACGAAATGATAATTCTGAAGTTTATATATTTTCACACATTGTGCAATATGTTGCGGAAACATCCGTTATTAGTGTGTTTTTAATACTTTTAGATATGAAAAATAAATCAGTCCTTATCGCAATTATTGCAGGTGTTGCATTCGTGTTAGGTGCGATTGCAGTTGGAATTTCCTATTACAACACAAAAAAACCGCAGAAAACGGTGTCTGTTGTTGGATTAGTGGAAAAAGATTTCACTTCAGACCTGATTGTCTGGGAGTTTGACTATTCTGTCAAGGACAACGACATGAAACAGGCATACTCCAGGTTGAAGGCTCAGAATGAGATTGTGAAGGAGTACCTGAAAAGTGCCAGCATACCATCATCGGAGATTGATTTTTTGAAAATAACGACGGTACCTCAGACAAAGAGTTATTACAATAGTGGCCACTGGGTAGAGGAATTTGATGGATATATGGCCAAACAAACGGTAAGAATTCAATCCAAGGATATAGAGAAGATCGAGGCATTGACGCGTAATATTGCAGATTTGTACGATCAAAACATAATGATAAACAACAGAAATCCAGAGTATTACTACACTAAACTTTCCGATTTGAAGTTGGAAATGCTGGCTGAGGCATCAAAAAATGCAAAAGCCCGTGCCGAGACAATCACCCAGAATGCAGGTGCCAAATTGGGCGATTTAAAGAGCGCGAACATGGGTGTGTTCCAGATCACCAAGCCTAATTCTTCAGATGAAGACTACACTTGGGGTGGCGCATTCAACACTTCTTCAAAGGAGAAGCGTGCCAGCATAAACATGAGACTCACCTATTATGTGAAGTAGGTGATTATTTCTCGAGTTCCGTAATTATATAACTTTCAATATTGTTTATAGAGGCGGGTTCGAAGCGTTCAACGACTTCACCGTCTCTGTTGATAAGAAACTTGGTGAAATTCCATTGGATATTGCCAGGTTTCTTGCTTTTAAGCCAAACATACAGCGGCGAAGCATTTGGACCGTTGACGATGATTTTGGCGAATTGAGGGAAGGTGATGTTATAGTGGTCGGTGCAGTAGCCGTGGATATCTTCATAGTCTCCCGGAGCCTGGTTGCCGAACTGGTTGCATGGGAAGTCGAGGATTACAAAGCCTTGATCCTTGTATGTCTCATACAATTGTTGTAGCTTGGTGTATTGAGGCGTGTATCCGCACTGGGTTGCCGAATTGATTACAAGAAGAACTTTTCCTTTGTATTGTGCAAGGGAGACACTGTCACCGTTACCGTCAAGAACTGAAAACTGATAGATCACATCTTTAGGCTCTTCAACAACAGAGGTGGTGTCGCCTTGCGGCTCTTCGGGATTAGTAGGTGTGATTGGTTCGTGCGTGCAAGCTGCAAAAAACATGAGAGATGCGGCGAAAAAAGCGATTAGAGTGTTACATTTCATAATAAGAAAAAATTTTTGCAAAGATAAATTATTTTACATTCGTTTCTTTAATAAATTGAATATTGATGGATAGTTGAAGTTTTCGTAATGTAAAAAACGCTTCGATTTTCATACATTCAAGCCGTTCTTTTATTTTAATAATTGACTATTTTTGCTTATTCAATAAAAATGACAAAGATATGTTGCAGACAGGAACCAAAGCCCCTTTTTTTGAGGGCGTTGACGAAAACGGGAACACTGTGAAACTGAGCGACTTCGCCGGCAAGAAGCTCGTGCTCTACTTCTACCCCAAAGACAGCACGCCGGGCTGCACCGCCGAGGCCTGCGACCTGCGCGACAACTACCAGCGATTCCTCGCCTTGGGTTACGAGGTGCTGGGTGTGAGCCGCGACTCCGCCGCCTCGCACCAGCGGTTCATCGCCAAGTATGAACTGCCCTTCCACCTCATCGCCGACACCGACCTCACCATCCTGAAGGCTTACGAAGCGTGGGGTGAGAAGAAGATGTACGGCAAGGTGACCGAAGGCACGCTGCGCACCACCTACGTCATTGATGAGCAGGGCGTTATCATTGACGCCATCGGCAAGGTGAACACCAAGGCGCACACGGAGCAATTGTTGAAATAACGGCAGGGTGGGATTATCCGAACGCCGTGGCTGTGCGGGGAAAATCTATGGTTGGTATCGGTAATGGCCAATGATTTTGAAGCTGAAAAGGCAATCTTCCAGTTCCTGACCGTTCCCGATATTGTGTATGATCAGATGCCTTTTGCCATCGAAAGTGCTCTTTTGGGAAACAATCCCGATATGGGTGACTCCACCGCCCAAGTTCCAGCATACGATGTCGCCGGGACGATAATCGGCGGCTTTGTCGGAAATGGGCAAAGACGTGCCTTTCCGCCCGAAGAAGGTCATCAAATTGGGCACCCGGCGATGGTCGATATTCGGATCCGGGCTCTTCAGTCCCCACTTTTGCGGATAGAGGCTGAAATTTGCTTTCATATCAAGATGTACCTCTTTCTGCAGGTCGATGCCGAGTTTCCGGTAGGCGCGAATGACCACGTCCGTGCACACGCCTTTGTCGGCAGGCACATCGCCATTGGGATAGCCTATCTTAAAATAAGCGGGATCATACTGCACTTGCTGATGCGTCAGCGTCAAGGCGGAGTCGGCCAGACGGCTGAAGAAATCCTGCTGCGCCAAAGCCACAACCGGGATGCAAAAGCTCAACAGGAGCAGAAACAGTGTTTTCTTCATTGCATTTCTCATAACCGAATTATCGCAAAAAAGCTCGTTTTATTGTTTTAATGGTCAAGATTTCATCTCCCTGCGGTAAAGGATAAAGGCGACCAAAAACAACACCCAGTCACAACAATTGGCGACATTGTCGAAAAGCATCCCATATTGGGTGGTGACCGTGTTTGCCGTGCCATGTTCAAACAGGATGACTCCCAAATAGTTGGAAATGAAAAAATGAACGGCAACAACCGCTAAAACCACCGCAAGCGGAAAAACTATCGTCCGCCTTTTGGCCAGCAAATAGATGGCTACACCTGTTACCAAGGTCATCAGCAGGCAAAGAATGACCTCCATCAACACCGGCTGATGCACATAAAACCACAATATGCCTCCTGAAATGGAAATGGCATAGAGCATATATCCGATGGTTATGACAAATAATATCCCTGCGTAAAAACTTCGCGATTTTCCTGCCGAAACTTCCGCATCGGCTTCCGTATTCTCCGAATCGTAACGCCACCACAAGAAACTGATGAGGAGGAGCGAAACGACCAGATTCGTCCACTTCCGCACATTTCGCAAGACATAGTCGGGGACGTCACTGAGCACCCTATTGTCATTGAGCTTATCAAACAAGCGGTCTATCAGAAAATAATCCAGCATAATTATCAAAACAAGGAAACCGACCATTATCGCAATATGTACCCACTTGATGTTGAGCATTTTCGGTTTTCTAAACAGGAGGTAGAAGATTAGTAAATACAATACCGATTTCCCGACAACCACCGCAATCGGATTCATGGGTAAGTTTTCCAAGAAAAAGAAAAACGAAGAAAACGATACCCAAACGGCATCAAACATCCAGTAAAAGGATGATTCCGAGCAGAAAGCAACGGTAATCAAGTCTTTTTTCGATGGTGGTATTCACATTGTGACGTTTTTGAAATGTTTTAGAATCAATAATACTCTTCAATATATTTCAACTTCTCACCGCTGAGTTTAGCTAAGAAACTGTAAACCTGCTGGATACTTTTCCCTGCAACATTGGTGAAGTGGGCTTTGAATCCTTGGTCGGTCACCCGCTCAATCACCCATTGCGCACCGTCAGTCATCATTACATACACACTGCGTGGGAGTTCGTCGAGACGCACCGCTTCAATATATTGCAACAGTTTCTCATATTGTGCGGCGGTCATTTTCCGATGCCCTGTCTTCACGGTTGTGGAAATTTCTTTCCAAGTTTTCGGATCGTATTTTGTAAGAAGAATTTTCCAATACAGCGTCATCTTTCGATTGTTCTTTACAACACGGAACGACACAGGCGGGTCAAAGGAGGGAAAGAAGGAAAAGCGGAAAATGGCCTCGCCTTCTTGCAACGTATCGTCAAAGAGAACAGGCTCTTGCATCTTCGTTAAATCGTGTGAAAGGAAGTTCACCCAGAAATAAGAATGTGAAGCCGATGCATCCACATAGTAATCCACAGCTGTATCCAACACACCGTCTTTAGGCCAGTCGATGAAATACGTAAATGGGAAATGTACGCCTTCTACAGTGTCAAAGGGCAGTTCCGCCAAAGGGTTATGCGCCCGACGCAGTTGTTGTTCCAATTGCAACACGGGAAGATAGAGGTCTATCAAAGTTTCTGCATTAGGGTGCATATCCAGTACTTTGTAAAAATATTTCAGGGCACTGTCACCGGGTTGGGAAACCACAGGTGTGCTGTCGTAATAAGACGCCCAATCATCTTTATAATGAATTGAGTCGTAGGAAGTAGGCGTGTCCAATGGTTTATTCGCCAATAGATATTCCCAGTAGTAGTATTTGCCCATCCACAAAATGCTGTTTTCATCAAGCGGATTTTGCAGCAATTTCCGGTGGCACGCTTCGATGTTCTCCCAACTTCGTTTATCGCGCTTTGTTTCCAGAATGGGCTTTCCATACTGGGGGCGGATGTCCGTCGGCAAGACGAACTGGTAGTTCACGTGTGCATAACAACGGACTGTTTTCCCCTTTTCAGTGCCCGGCACCCATTTGGGCATCGTTTTCACTACACGAATAAGTTCATCGGCAAAGCCGTAGTCGCTTGGAGGCCAGGAATCGTCTTTCACAAACCCGATGGAACCGTCTTTTTCCACCACAAATTCCACGCGGGCCCTATATTCCTCCAAATCCCGCAGCGCTTCCGGCGGATAGTGAATGGCATTATGGATGAATGCCGCACAAGCATCCTCCCCGCCAGGAAAAGCGGGAGGGACAGTCTTGTACACCCCTCCAGTATAATTTATCACCATATCCACATAGTCCGTGTCCACAAGTGCCACCAAAAGTTCCGTCACGCGATTCTCTTTTTTAGAGTTAGGGCACTCCGTATAATAGGAAATACTGTTCTTGTTGTCCTTAAATTCCAATATGTAAGGGGTTTCAAATCCAGAACAGTGCGTACAGCTCGGATAATGTATGAAATCGATCTCTTTCAAGGTTTCCTGAATTTGCTGCCATTCGAAGGGAAACAATTGTCGGCTACCAGAGTCAACGACCCCTTTTCCCCATTCGTTGCCATAGTATTCGTTTTCGGTCACATCCACAAGTCCTGTGTCACTTACCAACATATATCCGGTATGTTCCACGTGTCCCCTTAACGCGTTCCCTTTTTGCCAGGTCAATAGCATCTGGTTATCCTTTTGCCTCACCTGTATAAACAGCGGGTGTGCGAATTTCGGGATGTAGTTCAAGCGGAGCAGACACTCGTTTTTGCCAAGGCTGATGTCGCGCAAGGGCGCAACCCCGGCCAACCGCATATAGAAGACCACCTCTCCCACAGCATCATTCATATCCCCGTCTTCTTTGTCGTCAAAAAAGTAATTTTCAGGGAAATAGTCCTCGAATTTCCAGCGTTCACGGTGCTGCTGTGCGGAGAGCGGCAAGGCGAAGACCACAAGCACGGCCACATATATGAATTTGCATAACAGTCTGTGTATCATAATCGTCTATTACTTCTTGTTTTATTCTCCTTCTCGCCGCTCCCGCGAAGGATGTAAAGTCCGGAAACGCCCTCCGAGGACAACGGCGCGGCAAAGTTACAACATTATATATGTATGATGCAAAAAAATCCAAATGGTTGCAGTTTGATAAAAAAAGTATTTTTGCCGCCTGAAATCAACAAACCCATGCACCAACCCGTCATCAACATCCTGCTTTGCGACACGTACCCTGGACTGCTGCCGGAGAGCATCCCGAGCCACGAATCAATGTTTTACAATCTGTTCCGTCCGGTCAACCCCGGGCTCACCTTTAACATTTACCGCGTAATGGACGGCGAGTTGCCCGAACAGTTCGACCCCGACACGCTCTACATCATCCCTGGTTCCAACAACGCCGCTTACGACGACCTGCCGTGGATCTTATCTTTACAGGAGTGGGTTCGGAAGGCTGCGGCACGGAAGATACCCCTCGTTGGCATCTGTTTCGGGCACCAGGTTATCGCGCAGGCGTTGGGAGGACGGGTGGAGCGCTTCCCCGGCGGCTGGGGCGTGGGCATCCGCGAGATGGAGGTTTTGGACGCAGAACTGCTCCCCTGTTTCCCCGACAAGAAAATGCGTCTTATCGTCAACCACCACGACCAGGTGATGGAGCTGCCGGAAGGCGCGTCGCCCCTTGCCACCAGCGACTTCTGCCGTTACGAGGGCTTCCGCATCGGCCGACACATCCTCACCTTCCAAGGACATCCCGAATTCACCGTGGACTACGAACGGCACCTTATCCTTAACCATTCTGAAAATGAGGATGATACGGTAAAACAATGTGCGTTAAGATCACTGGAGAATTTACAGCACCAAGGTGACTTGGCTGCCAGACTTTTGTTGGAGGTTCTGTAGAGTATATTACGCCTGCAGCCACTTGTACTTCTCAACGCTGTAAAGGGGCAGCAACGGTATCAGAATAGGGGTGCTTTTGGCGTACTTCTGATATTCGGGGTCGTTGCCATAGACCTCGTTCTGGCGGATTTCGAGACGGCGCGCACCGCTGAACATGACATACACGATGCCGATGTAGCCGATTATGGCTATGATCCATTGCCATGCGGCCAGACCCGCGCCGATGCCGCTGAGCAACGCGCCCGTCCAGATGACCACCTCGCCCAAATAGTTGGGGCAGCGCACGATACGGTAAAGCCCTGTATCGACAAAACGTTTGGGGTTGCGCTTCTTGGCAGCCGACTTCTGCGCATCACTGACGGCTTCCAGCAGGATGCCGCAAAGCATGACGGCGGCTCCGATCCATGCCCACAGCTCGCTCACTTCTACACCTTTTGCAGCATTGTCCAGGCGAAAGGCCACGGGGCTCACCTGCATCACGTACAATACGGCGCAGAAAAGCCATACGGTGATGATGACGCCGACGGGCTTCTTTTTTTGCAGCGAGGGATCGTAGAGAATCTTGCGATAGGCGGCGGTTTTCTTCTCGCGCAGCAGCAGGTAGGTGCCGAGGCGGCAGCCGAAAAGGATCAGCATTGCGCAGAGCGCGACGGTGGACCAGGTGAGTGTTCCGCTGAACATTACCAGCAAGGCGATGGCCAAGGCTGCCACACCGTAGCCGTAGCCGATGCTGAAGAAGTAAATGAAATATTTCCAGCCCACGGCCGAAACCGCCAAAGAGACGGCGAGAAGAATCAAGAGCATTTTCATACACGTAAAATTTTGGATGGCAAAGATAGGAAATATTCCGACACAGGAACCTGGCACCGATCGCAATGGTCAACGCCCGATTTTTGGGGTGTGTAGGGGCGAATAATTATTCGCCCCTACATACGGATGATTTTATTTTCCGTCATTTAATTTCTTGTCCCCTTTGTATCTCCGTTTCGCGAACTGCTCGGCCTTGGTGAAGAGCTATATTTTTTGGCCATACTTTTTAAAAGTTCGGCCATCCTTGTTCGCAACGACAACGGCTCCAGCACTTCAATGTGAAGGTTCATGGTGAGCAACTGCTGTACAAAGTCGTAGGTGGGTTTCAGCCGCCAGGAGAAAACCGAGTAATCGTCCGTTTTCTCGATAATTTGCTGGCTGTGGTGCAACGGCAGACTCATCAGGTAGCGGCTTTGGTCCTTGTCGGCCTTCACCACAACACGCTCGGTGGCGATTTCGGGATTCACATACATGCCAAAAGCATCCTGAAAAAGGTCGTCCACATCGAAATCCGATGGCATCTGGAACTTTTCGTCAAGAGATTTCACCTCCGCCATGCGATCCAGAGCGAAAAAGCGTATTTCGCCCACGCCCTTGTCCGCTATCAGATACCACCGCTGCTTAAAGAGTTTCAATGCCAAAGGCGCACAGTTCGGGTATGAAGTTTTCTCAGTCTCATATTCCTTCTGGTAGATGAATGAGATTCTGCGGAACTGTTGCATCGCCTCCATAACGGGATCCAACCAGCGGCTGCCGCCCGGAATTTCCTCGAATCGCACCCGCCGGCGAAGCTCCAGATCGCCCGACAGCCGACTGTGCATGGCGAAACTGTTGAGCAGCCACATTTTCAGCCTGTCATCGTACAACTCGTCGCGATAAGGGATAGAGTAGGCGTTGTACCTCTTGTCGCACTCGATGTCAATGCCGAAAATATTGGCTATGTATCCGCGCAGACGATGGAAAGTGCGGTCTGGGATGGGGTCGTTCTCGGGGTTGTCGGTCCACTTGCGGTTGAGTTCGGCAAAGGTGATGCCTTTTTCGCCTGACGCTGCCACCGTGTTGACAATCCAGATGCACTTCTTGAGCTTATCCATATTTTCGCTTTTTTGACGCAGCAAAAATACAACTATTTCCAACAGCACTGACCCAAGTCCAAAACTTTCCTTATTGAACTTATACCTACAGTTCCTTTATTTCGCTTCTTTAATCTGATCCCGCCACTCCGGCAGCATTTCCGAAAACTTTTCTTTGCAGCCCTTGGGCACTAAAATATCCTTCAGGTTTTCGCACATATAGAAAACATTTTCCCCGATTTTGGCAAGACTGGCAGGCAGGCGGACGGTTTCCAAGCGGCGGCAGAACGAGAAGGCATCATCCCCTATTGTGGTAACACCCTCCGGGAGAGTCACGTTTTTCAGGCTCAGGCATTTTACAAAGGCGCTATAGCCGATGGTGCGGATATTGGCCGGAATGGTAAACGACTCCAAAGCGAGACATTCGGCGCAACAACCTGACGGAATCTCCACCATATTTCCGGAGAATGCGATGGAGCGCAGCAGCAGGCACTCGATGAAGGCCCGCTCGCCCACTTCCACAACGGTGTCGGGAATCTCCACGGTTTCCAGATTGCCGCAGTGGGCGAAAGCATCATGACCAATCGACTGAACGCCTTCGGGCCACTCTATATGGTCAATGTCCGTTTCGCTGAACATGCCTGCCCCAATGTTGACGAGGCTAAAGTCTTTTTTGATGTTCTCTTTGTTTGCTGCTTCTACAAGAGAGAAAATGTCTTCTGAGGAATTGTTCTTTTTCATTGTTCCGAATTTTAAATGTTGATGAAAAGGTTTTTAAGATGATGCGGCAAAAATAGAACGCCACCCGGCCAAAAAGTGGCGGGGTGGCGAGTGGGGTGTGGAAAAACTGACGATTTTTTATGAAAAGGCTACAATCTGTCTTTTTATTCAAGATATGCTTTGGCTTCTATACTGCAATCATTGATAATCTGTTTGATTAACATCAGTTTATAATAAGTACTGTAATCCCCTGTGATGTATAATTTTTTCCCCTTTATTTTGCTTGCATTACGGAGTTCTTTTTCCTTTTCAGACAAAATGGCAATGGAGAAATAATTGTTATCTTGAAGTTCTTGTACCTTTTCATGATACTTTTCTATGAAGGCTTTGAAAGTTTCAGTGGCATTATCCTTGCAAATCTTTTCCTGACTTTGTTTTTTTTCAAATTCCACCACGATATTGTGCTGGTCTTTCCTGACACAGTCTCTTTTTCGTTCCGAGAAATTAGCATGGACAAACTCATCAATGCGCTCATACTCCAAATGTTCAAAAAAGTCTGCGATTTCCTCAGTTGTGTCAGATAGAAAATCCACACAATTTATTAGATCTCCGCTTCTTCCATAAACCATCCAAGTGCGCCCGTTTGTCAGTATTCCTAATGGCACGGTATTGAATCTTTGGTCATCCAAATAACCAAGAAGCTGTTGGAAAATGTCTTCATCGTCCAATTCTTTATCTATGGATTTCACCTCAATCAGTGCTTTGCATTTCAGATAGTCATCTTCTTTTTTATAGAGGGCGATGTCAACACGTTTCCCTGTCCTGCCTTTTTGTTCCCGCGAAAGCTCTGGGAAGTGCCATCTTAAAACTTCAAGAATCTTCTCTACAATTTCTGTCCGAACATTCGTTTCGTTATGATAGAAAAGATACTCCAATTTGACTATTTTGTCCCTGACGGATTCAATAGTTTCTTTAAGGTTATACGAAACCTCGCGTTGTTCGGCGATTTCATCTTGCTTACTCTGGAGTTGAGTCTCTTTCATTTTTTTGAATGAAATATTTAACACATTCCCTTCCAATTCCAGATTCACCACATCCCCTTCAGAAACATTCTTTTCCCTGTACAAACGTGTTAAGGCATCAATACGGTTTCTGACAGACAAATGCATTCTTTTGCTATAGTCTTTGCCTGTTTCAACATCGTGTATGGTAATCGGCCGATAGCAGATCGGCAATTTTTCGACGATGTCTCTCTCCTTGATGACAAGGATACCATATTTTACTTCAGTTTTTGTTAATTTGTGCTCCATTTTTTGAATCTTTTATTAGACTTGTTTTAATTGGTGATTATTTTTTTATTAACGATTTTATATAACAACTGTTATTTCACTTGTTTGTAGGAATGTCTGTCGTCATCCCTGGCGGCCTTTATGCGGCAGTTCCAATTTATCTCTGATATTTCAATGCGGCAAAAATAGGACGCCACACTGCCAAAAAGTGTCGTAGTGATGTTTTCTGCCTCATATTGTCCTTTTTTGTGAATTGCATAAAAAAAGCGTGGAACTTATTCCTTGCTTGAACGTCAGGGTTTCCACGCCCCACCAATCTAACAAGTTATTCCACGCCGTACCGCTACGGCATTGGTAACTCTCCTTGATTGGTTTTTGTCCTCACAATGAGGACGTTGTGGAAATTTGACGTTCAAGGATAGCCACAAACGCTATCTTATATTATTATATGGTTGGTTTTTGGTCTGTTTCTTTTGTTCGTTGCTTTTTCGTTAATACCTATTATCTAATATACGATAATATCTATTTCTCAATAAGTTCAACAATCTTCTCCACAAAACGATGCGCTGGTTCCTCCAGACTTTTTGCTTCATCTTCCGTAACATCGTACGCGCAATTGTAGTCCGCTTTCTGCCAATTCTTCTCCTCTGGCGTCATGACAATAGATTAATAGCATCGTGCTGGACATTTTCATAAAATGGCGTTGCCTGATATGATTCCCATTCTTTTTCCGTATAAAGGATAGGATTGATTTCCTCGCCCAATTCGCATCCAAGCAGCACAAAAGGATAGCTCACGGTGTCGTAATCGGCCTGAGTGAGCATGTCTTTCCGTAATATGAGCAGAATATCCCAGTCGGAATGGCGATGCGCCGTCCCACGGGCGCGCGACCCGTACAGCCACGCCGCGCCCCCTGTGGGAACCACCGACAGGGCAAGATGTTTTATGTCAGACAAAACGTTTTTCATATCCATATAAATTCAACCCCGCAAAATTACAAAATAATCCGATATGAAAAACGGGCGCCGACCGCAATTGGTTAACACCCGGTTTGTGGATGGGTAGGGGCGAATAATTATTCGCCCCTGCGGGTTGGACGTATGCGATACGCCCCTACGGGATGATATGTACGTCCTTATTGTTTCGCCCTTGCTATGGCGTACACAATCATAATGAATACCAGCAGCAAGATGCCTGCCACAATGATGAATGCGGGCGGGGTGAATTGCACGAAAGCATACACAAAGCAACAAATGAGCATAATGACAGTGAAAACGCCGCCCAATGCAGCGATATTGCCGGAAGTACGAGGTTGTTCAAACCGGACACCCAAAGCAGTAGCCAATGGGATGAAGGTAACAAAACCTCCGCCAATAGCCAGAAGCAGTTCCTGTCCTTCGGTCTTGCAGAGGGTATATAAGGCATAGCCAATGAGTGCGCTGATGGCAGCGGCTATGATCGTGGGAATGATATTGACCTTCATAGCGAAACTATTGTCGTTAAAATTTCAGTTTTATCAAATCTTATGGCATAGGCGGTGTTGGCGGCATTGGTGGAGGAACAGCTCCGAACAGACTGGAGAGTTCTTGTATATTGCCAGCCAACTTCCAATTGGCCATACCCTGCTTCCATACGTATGTTTGTGCGGTAAGTTGTCCGTTCTGTACCAATTGCTGAAGTTGCTGCATATTGTATGGCCCGAACTGTTGCCCATTGACTGAAACCATATAAGCTACATTTACGGTACCAGGCATAGGCGGCGGAGCCATCTGCTGCTGGGGTTGTTGCGGCATGGTTGGTTGCTGCATCTGTTGTTGGCTCACCTGACCCATCTGGTTCATCATACCGGCCATCTGACCACCCATAGCGCCACCCATAGCCATCCCCATCATCATACCAGCGGGGTTCATGCCGAATCCACCCCCATCGCCACCAAGATTCATCTGGCTCATTTGTCCTAAGTTGTTGGCGGCAGCGGACAGCACCTCGGCTTGTTTGTTGATGGCGTGTGCCTGTAGATTCTGACTTTCGATATTCAGGCTGCCAGCTTTTTTGTATAATTCGGTATCAATTTTGGCACGTTCACCCGTTTGTTCGGCGATAATCTTCTGTTGCTCTTTGGTGACGTGGACGAACTCTTTGTAATCCTCACTCTCCTTGTCGATCTCAATAGCGGTAAGATCCAATCTTTTGAGGTTGACACCAAAGTCTTCTTCCAGTTGAGGAGCCAAACGGGCTTGCATCATATCGCTGATCTCAAGAATTTTGCGTTCAATTTGCATAACCGATATTCCATTGTCAGTTGGGCAATTGGTGACGAAATTCTTGGCGAACTTGGTGACCAAACCTTTGATTTGCTCGTTCAGTTTGTCTAAAGAGAAATCCACCAAGCGGTTCAGCTTGATGAATTGTTTCACATCGGTGAGATTGAAGGTGATTTTCCCCCTGACGGCAACAGGTATGGTGAAATCCAAAAAACGAGGATCTGCCACCGGGAAATAGGGCACGCCGAAATTGATTTGGTTATTGCCTTGCAAATTGAAAAAATATACCTCAGCAGGGAATGGTGAATCGCCACCAAAAGCCAGTCCCACAATGCTGGTGAGCACGGGAAAATTGGCGGTCTTGATGGTGTCGTTGTACGGCCCCATAATGAAATCCTGTTGGGTATCGTCGTTTTGTTTATAGACAAACACAGCCATTTCGCCGTCCTTCACGTGTAAGGTACTACCATAACGGATGGCATTTTCCTTTTTAGTAGTGTCGGCTGCCTGTCCTTTCGGACGCCATTTCCACACGAGGTAGTTTTCTTCGTCACAGCGGATCACATCCATTAATCCGCCCTCTTTTCTATTGAATAGTCCCATAATTGTCTTATTTTAATACTTTTCTTATCGTATCAATAATACCCGCCGGTGTGAGATTGATGATGACTGATGATGTTATACCACTTGTTACTCCTTCAATGACACCAGTCACCATCCGACCTATCACATCCTTAAACTGAATTTTCTTTGAGGGGTCTTTGGTAAGCTTCTGGGCTGTTTCCATGATTTCTTCCATATCCTTCGACTGATAGATTTCTTCTGCTAAATATTGAAAATCCTCCACATTGACAACCACCAATTCTTGATTAAAGGAAGAGTCTAATACGCGTCCTGCCTTTTTTAGAATGGAAGAAATATAGGATTTCAAAAGGATATCTTCTACTTGAAAAATAATTTTTTTTCCATCATTACGTAGTTTGGCATTCTCCAGAAGAGTCATAAATTCTTTCTTATAATCAGTCCCTTCTTGTGCATTACGAAGAGCAGACTCATACCTGAGTCGTTTGATCTTTGACTCCGGGATTCTAAGGGCAAGACTTAATTCATAATTATTCTTGTTTCTATATTCCCCCATCTTTAATATCTGACCAAATATCCAAACCTCAAAGTCGTTCTTGTTCATGGAACCAAAACCATGAGCGATGTACTCTTTTATATATTTATCAATTTCCATGTCATTTGTAACTGTCAATAATATTCTGAATTTTTTTGATTACGTTGTTGCGACCAGGTCCCAACTTGTCATAATTCGTAATATTTTCTTTATTTTTTTTGAGAAAATCTTGAGCTTCTTTTGTCTTTCCCTGCTCGCATAGATGGGTTATCACATCCTTAATATAAGTTCCATCCCAATCTTTAAGATGACTTTGATAGATGGCTTTGGCGTTTTCATAATCTCCGCGATTAATATGATAATTATAAATACAAACGTAGTCTTGGTCTCCTCTATGAGAATCTGAAATTCTTAATGCAGTTTCAATATCATCCTCTTTTAGTAGTGTTTTAATCAAACTCTCAACAGCACCATCATTTAACCAAGGTTTATGTTTTTTAAAATCAAAAAATAAATCCACAGCTTTTTGTGTGTTCCCCTCTTGAAGTGCTTTCTCAATAGCAGCACTACACCTGTCGTCATTTCTCTTATATATGCTGGGTTTTATTATGAAGAAATAACAACCTAATAATAGTATTATTATACTCACACTGGTGTATGTCAATATTGTTCTTATCCGTTTCCTTTTTTTATTTCCTCTTTCTTCAAAAGAAGAGAAGAGAGATTGTATATCCTTATCATTTGAGAATAAGAGTTTTGCCTTTTCTTTACATTCATTCAATTTAATTATGTACGCTTTACGAAACTTGGGGTCTGATGTTTTGCCATCCAAAGAAGTGATAAACTCTATTAGGTCAGCTTTGCTATTAGGTATAGGATAATTTTTGATTAGAGACATAATTCTGTTTTCAGCATCTTTGTCCATATTTTTTATATCTTCGGCCAACTGTGCCGACTGACTGTTATAATAATTAGACTTTTCCCGTAATTTCTCTCGATGTTTATTTTTCTTTTCGTTGTTTTCCTTAATTATCATATCAATAGATTCAGCAAGTTTTTGAGAAGACAAGTTGGCTTGGATATTTTCAAACGCATATCCGCATTCAGAACAAACACCTTGGTAGCTTTGTACAATCGCACCGCAAGCCGGACATTTTTTAACATCCCCGAACTTGTTGCTTTTCGGGGCAGAAGAGGCAGTTTTTTCGGCTTCGGCCTTTTGCAGTTTTACTAAGCGCGCATCCAATACCATTTCAAACTCGTCCAAATCCATACCCATTGCCTGGGCTTTCTTGAAAAGGATCTGTTTTTCTTTTTCAGTCAATTCTCCGTCTGCTAAAGCGGCATCAATCAGTTGTTCTAATTTCTCGTCGTACATTTTAACATCTTATTTTGTGAAACAATTCATTCCAATGTTGTTCGCAAAAACAACTTGCAAAGGTTCAAAAATTATCTGCAGGTAACCGATTATCAATCTATTTATTACAAATAGTAAAACCTATCCTTTTTGGATAAAATCTTCAAAGAAGTTGTAATCCAAAATCCTGGAGATGCGTTTCAGCAAGTCGGTGTTGATGGAGGGTTTGGCATACACCTTGTAGAGATGGTTCGGGGAACAGGGGATCTGCGCGGCCAACCAGACGGTGGTCCGCCCCTGCTCTTTCAGTTTCGCCTTGATGCGCTTGCCAATGTGTATGTCGTTGATTTCTGTCATAAAAAAAGCGTGGAACTTATTCCTTGCTTGAACATCAGGGTTTCCACGCCCTACTCATCTAACAAGTTATTCCACGCCGTATCGCTACGGCATTGGTAACTGATCCTTGATGAGTTTTGCCCTCATTATGAGGACTTTGTGGAAATTTGATGTTCAAGGATAGCCACAAACGCTATCTATATATTATTATGGTTGGTCTTTAATCTGTTTCTTTTGTTCGTTGCTTTTTCGTTAATACCTATTCAATATTTTCGACCGCAAAAATAACAAAATCCTTATATGGTCGCACCGTTAATTCCAAAATAGAAACAATCCTCCTCCCATTTCAGCGGGTTTTGCGCCATGTATTGGACAATGTTTTGATACGATTCATCATTCCGTATGATGTGTTCGTAATAATTGCGTTGCCAGGGGGAAAATCCCATTTGTTTGGTCACCCCGATTTTGAATCCGCGGACCACGGAACCCACCGTTCGGGATGTGCCGCAGGGACGGGATTGCGGGGTCCGTAGGGGCGAATAATTATTCGCCCCTACATCCACGGTATCCGTACACATACCCATATTTGCACCCGTGGATTGCGGGTTGTTGATTTCGATAATGCCATGCACGTGGTTTGGCATGATAACGTATTCATGCAAAATAATTTGCGGAAAATGTACCGGAATTTCCTGCCAGCATTCGTTCACCATCCCTCCATAATTTGAAAGATACATTTTGCCATAGCGAACATTCCCAAAGAGACATTCTCTGTTTCGCGTGCAAAGGGTCAAGAAGTAATTCCCATTTTGGACGTAATCATATCCGTTCAGACGGATGGATCGACGATGATATGTCTTCGTTTTCATATTGTTTATAACAATTGTTTTCAATCCCGCAAAATTACAAAATAATCCGATATGAAAAACCGGGCGCCGACCGCAATTGGTCAACACCCGGTTTGTGGATGGGTAGGGGCGAATAATTATTCGCCCACCAATTATTCGCCCACCTATTGGTTTGCGAATCAATTGTTTGTTAACCGCAGGGGCGAATAATTATTCGCCCCTGCGGGTCAACGGATGATTTTATTTTCCGTCATTTAATTTCTTGTAACCCTCATAACGCAGTTTTGCGAACTGCTCGGTCTTGGCGAACAACTCCTTGGCTTCGGCCGGGAAGGTCTTCAACAAGCTGTTGTAACGGACCTCGCCCATGATGAAGTCTTGGAACTTGCTCCAGTCGGGTTCCTTGCTGTCCAAGTGGAAGCCGTTCTGTCCAGCCTCTTCCTCGGCAGGGTTGAAGCGCCACAGGTGCCAGTAACCGCATTCAACGGCCTTGGCCTCTTCGTGCTGTGTGCGGCCCATGCCGACCTTGATGCCGTGGTTGATACAAGGAGCGTAGCAGATGACCAATGACGGTCCTGGATAAGCCTCAGCCTCCTTGATGGCCTTGAAGTACTGTGCCTGACTTGCGCCCATAGCCACTTGTGCCACATATACATAGCCGTAGCTCTTGGCGATCATGCCGAGGTCTTTCTTGCGCACCTTCTTGCCGGAAGCGGCAAACTTGGCCACAGCACCGGCAGGAGTAGCCTTGGAAGACTGACCACCCGTGTTGGAGTAAACTTCTGTGTCGAGTACGAGCACGTTAACATCCTCGCCAGATGCCAAAACGTGGTCCAGACCACCGAAACCGATGTCGTAAGCCCAACCGTCACCACCGAAGATCCACTGGCTGCGTTTTGCCAAGAAATCCTTGTTGGCTAACAGTTCGCTCTCAAGCTCACAACCGTGACATGGACAGATCGGGCTGCCGGCAGCTTTGGCGTCCTTGGCTTCCTGCAGTTTCTGTGCGGCAACTTCGGCACCGTAGAGTTCCTTGCCTTGTCCGTTCCAGAAGTCGATGCAACCGTCGATAGGCATGATGGCTTTCTCCAATGCTGCCACGAACTCGTCGGTGGCAACGCTGTTGGCAACGGTGTCGTTGTAGGTGTCGAGCCACTTTTGGGTAGCCTCGCGCATCCAGTCGAAAGCGGTCACTCCAACCAGTTCTTCTGCTTTAGCGCGGAGACCGTCGCGAAGTTTGCGATAGCCAGTGGCCATACCAAGACCGAACTCGGCGTTGTCTTCGAACAAGCTGTTTGCCCAAGCCACGCCTCTGCCTGTACGGCAGTTCTTGCAGTAAGGTGTTGCAGGAGCTGAGCCGCCGTAGATTGATGAACAACCGGTAGCATTGGCAACAATCATTCTTTCACCGAACAATTGTGTGATGGTCTTGATGTAAGGAGTCTCACCGCAGCCGGCACAAGCGCCGCTGAACTCGAACAGAGGCTGTGCGAACTGGCTGTTCTTGATGGTGGCGTATTTGTCGATGAGGTTGTCTTTATATGTGACTTTCTTCTGGCCGTACTCCCAGTTTTCTTTTTCACCGAGCTGGCTCTCGAAAGGTTTCATAACCAAAGCTTTCTCCTTGGCAGGACAAACGTCGGCGCAGTTGCCGCAGCCTGTGCAGTCCATAACGGAAACCTGCATACGGAAGTGCATGCCTGCGAGTTCCTTAGGAACCTTGACAGTTGCTGTTGCCATTGAAGCCGGAGCAGCAGCCTTCTCCTCGTCGGTCATCACTACAGGACGGATGGCAGCGTGAGGACATACTACTGAACATTGGTTACATTGGATACATTTTGTAGGATCCCACTCAGGAACAACGGTTGCAACGCCGCGTTTCTCGTAAGCGGTGGTTCCTGCAGGGAATGTGCCGTCGATGATGTCGTTGAATGCGCTGACTGGAAGGTCATTGCCGCATTGTGCAACCATCGGACGCATAACCTTGTTGATGAACTCAGGGTCGTTGTCGTTGTGCTCGAAGGCGAAATCTGTGGTGCAGTCGAGGTTGGCCCATTCAGCAGGAATCTCCACTTTGTGGATCTCACCGCCGCGGTCAACAGCTGCATAGTTCATGTTAACAACGTCCTCACCCTTCTTGCCGTAAGACTTAACGATGAATTTCTTCATCTGCTCAACAGCCAAGTCGTAAGGGATAACGCCTGAAATCTTGAAGAATGCTGATTGGAGGATGGTGTTGGTGCGGTTGCCAAGTCCGATCTCAGCGGCAATCTTCGTTGCGTCGATGATGTACATGTTGATATGGTGGAGTGCCAAGTATTTCTTCACGAAGTCAGGAAGGTGTTTCTTGGTCTCTTCAACATCCCATGGAGAGTTGTAGAGGAATGTGCCGTTGTCTTTCAAACCGCGCAGACAGTCGTATTTGCGCAAGTAGGAAGGAACGTGTACGGCCACGAAATCGGGAGTGCCTACCAAGTAAGGAGCCAAGATGGGCTGGTCGCCGAAACGCAAGTGCGAGCAGGTGTAACCGCCTGATTTCTTTGAGTCATAGTCGAAGTAAGCCTGGCTGTATTTGTTGGTGTTGTCGCCGATGATCTTGATGGAATTCTTGTTTGCACCCACTGTGCCGTCAGCTCCGAGACCGTAGAACTTGGCTTCGAATGTACCCTTAGGAAGGATGGAGATTTCCGGAAGGATAGGAAGTGAACGATGTGTAACGTCGTCAACGATGCCCACTGTGAACTGGTTCATTGGCTTTTCGCTCATCATGTTGTTGAAAACAGAGAGGATGTGCGCAGGAGTGGTGTCTTTTGAGGAGAGACCGTAGCGGCCGCCGATGATCATTGGTTTGTAAGGACAGTCTTTGAAAGCCTCAACAACATCGAGGTACAAAGGATCGCCGTTAGCACCTGGTTCTTTTGTTCTGTCGAGAACGCAGATGTGCTTAACGTGCTCCATGAGGCTCTTCGGCATGGCTTCCATGAGGTATTTCACGCTGAACGGGCGGTAGAGGTGTACGCTCACGAGACCGAGTTTCTTGCCGGCTGCGTTTTCGCGGTCGATGACGGTCTTGATAACGTCTGTGATTGAGCCCATTGCGATGATGACGTCGGTGGCGTCTTTCGCGCCGTAATAGGTGAACGGAGCATACTCACGGCCGGTGATCTTGCTCATCTCCTTCATATACTTAGCAACGATGTCCGGAAGGGCGTCATAGTATTTGTTCTGAGCCTCGCGGGTCTGGAAGTAGATGTCCGGGTTTTGGGCTGTGCCGCGGGTTACAGGATGCTCTGGGTTGAGGGCGCGGTCGCGGTATGCTTTGAGTGCGTCCCAGTTGATGAGCTTGGCAACCTCGTCTTGGTTTGTGGCTTCCACTTTCTGGATTTCATGAGATGTGCGGAATCCGTCGAAGAAGTGGAGGAAAGGAACACGGCCTTCGATTGCTGCCAAGTGGGCAACAGGAGCCAAATCCATGATTTCTTGCACTGAACCGGTAGCCAGCAATGCGAAACCGGTCTGGCGGGCACTCATCACGTCGGCGTGGTCGCCGAAGATTGACAATGCCTGTGCGGCCAACGCACGTGCTGAAACGTGGAACACGCCGGGAAGAAGCTCGCCGGCAATCTTGTACATATTCGGGATCATCAGCAAGAGACCTTGTGATGCTGTGTATGTGGTTGTGAGGGCACCGGCCTGCAATGAGCCGTGCACAGCGCCTGCAGCACCGGCCTCAGACTGCATCTCGACAACTTTCACCGTTTCACCAAAAATGTTCTTTCTGCCGCCTGCACTCCACTCGTCGATGTACTCTGCCATCGGAGAAGACGGGGTGATAGGATAGATGGCGGCCACTTCGCTGAACATGTAGGCAACATGGGCCGCAGCCTGGTTACCATCACATGTCATAAATTTTTTTTCTGCCATAATTTAATGTTGTATTAATTCTTAATTGGTTGAGTATTAACAATTTACATTTTGCCTAATTTCGGCCTGCAAAGTTACAAAAAATATTACAACTATTAAGAATTTTTTTTACAACATTATTACCTGAACTGATAACCTACCCTCAACATGAATGTTTCTGAGAGGATCCTATAGCCAACTGATATATTCAGACTTTGTCTCTCTTTCACCTTGTAGTTTGCCCCGGCGAAAACACTGTATTCTCCAGTGTGATTGACACCATACAGTTCTGTACGGGTGCCTATCGGGTTCGGATGCTGGACAGGATAACCCCTCGTGGTTGCGGTGGCAAATCCTAACGGCGTCAACGAGATTTCCAAATATGGACTCCAATTGTATTTCTTAAGCATTATGTATTTGAAATCAAGTCCCATGAGGAATCCAAAGCCGAACATATCACATGGATAAAGAGAATGTACTTTATCTGCTATTGAATATCGAAAATAGACATCAAATTCAGCGGACAGGATGAGATGTGGATTGAACTTTATTCCATGCAGCTCATGGAGACAAACACCGAACAGGTTGTTAAAGGGGACCGATGTGTAGTCGTTTAACGGATCTATCAGATCTACGTCGTTCGGTGCGTACAAAGCTGAAATTCCGGCCTCATGATAATACTGTATTTTGTTTGCTTTTTTCTCCTGCCCCTGCGCAAAAGAACAGAGACAAACCGTCATAAAGACAACGGATAATAATATTTTTTTCATAATAATGAAAACTTTAGATGTCGTTTATAATGTTCTTGGCATTTTTGAAACAATTTCGTATCAAGATATAAAGTCTTTATTCTGCTGTTAAGTTTTGCGTTGCAAAAATAAAAAAATACAATTCAACCTGACTGCATCTATTGAACTTAATTGTTTAAAAATAATATAAGATACGGACAAAAAAACTATCTTTGCAGCGGATTTTGATTAGACGGAGAAATCGTCAGTCATTGATTTGTTTTTTAGAAATAAAAATTATCGTAATAATATGGAAATTAATAAGTTACAAGACATTGCGTCACAAGTGCGCAGAGACATAATCAGAATGGTGCATGGAGCAAAATCCGGTCATCCGGGCGGCTCTTTGGGATGTGCCGATTTTCTTACAGCGCTTTTTTTCGACGCCATGGAGGTGAATCCTCAGAATTTCACTGCAGAAGGCAAGGATGAAGATATGTTCTTCCTTTCAAACGGCCACATCAGTCCGGTGCTGTACAGTGTTATGGCCCGTCGCGGTTATTTCCCGATATCAGAGTTGGCTACATTCCGCAAACTCGGCACCCGTCTTCAAGGCCATCCAACGCCGGTTGAGGGACTTCCGGGAATCCGCGTGGCATCTGGCTCTCTCGGTCAGGGTGTGTCTGTGTCCATAGGCGCCGCGTTGGCAAAGAAAGCCAATGGTGACAAGCACATTGTTTACACTCTTACTGGTGACGGCGAGCTTCAAGAAGGTCAGATATGGGAAGCTCTGATGTTTGCCGGTTCCAAACACGTTGACAACCTCATCGTTACAGTTGACTACAACAAGAAACAGATTGACGGCAGCACTGATTCAGTGATGAGTCTCGGCAATCTGAGAGCTAAATTTGAGGCTTTCCAATGGCTCGTGCTTGAGATGGACGGCAACGACATGAAGAGCTGTATCCAAACACTGAAGCTTGCAAGAACCCTTACCGGCAACCAGAAACCGATCGCCATCCTTATGAAGACTGAGATGGGGCAGGGCGTTGATTTCATGATGGGCACCCACAAATGGCACGGAACTCCTCCTAACGACGAGCAGGCTGCCGCGGCTTTGGCCCAGCTGCCTGAAACCTTGGGCGATTACTAATAGTCATCCGTGTGAAAATAGTCAACAAATATCTCTGCAAGAACTTCCTCGGCCCGTTTATACTGACATTCTTCGTGGCACTGTTCGTGCTTCTTATGCAGTTTGTCTGGAAATGGGTCGATGAGCTTGTGGGCAAAGGTTTGGAACTTTCCGTGATGTTGAAACTGATGTTCTACGCGTCAGTTTCTTTGTGTTCCATGGCCTTTCCTTTGGCTGTGATGTTGGCCTCGCTGATGACATTCGGCAACATGGGCGAACGCTATGAGATCGTTGCCCTGAAGTCGGCCGGCGTCTCCACCCGCAGGATGATGACCCCGTTGGCTGTTCTCACAGTGCTGATTTCTGTACTGTCATTCGTGGTGTCAGACCAAGTCGTGCCGCGTGCCACAATGAAACTCAGGATGCTGCTCTATGACATTCAAGAACAAAAACCTGCACTCAACATAGAAGAAGGGGTGTTTTACAACGGCTTCGACAACTACTCAATTCTCGTCGGCAAAAAGATGCCCGACGGAGAAACTGTGAAGGATATCCTCATCTATGACCACTCAAGACGACAGGGCAACACTTCTGTAACCTACGCCGAATCTGGAAAAATGCAGATAACAGACGACAAAAAATACCTGCTTTTCACTCTCAACAACGGTTCCTTTTGGGATGAAAACGCTTCTATGAGCAACAGAAACGGCAAACGCGCATCTCTGCCGCTGATGCGCGCCACCTTCGATAAACAGTACAAACGCTTTGACATGTCCGACTTCTCCCTCAGTCAGGCCGATGCCGAACTCTTCCAGTCTCACTCTTCTTCAATGACCACCAAGCAGCTCGGAAAGATGATAGATACCATAAAAATGCAAATAAACGACATAGAGAACAACACCGCAAACTCGTTTTTTGGAAACCTGTACTACTACAACACTTTCATAAGAAAAGATGAAAGATTCAAGAATCAGACGGAATCTCAACAACTTGATATTAGCAAGTATTCGGCTGATGTGCGTTCGCGCATCATGGGAAACGCCGAGAACTCTTCACGCTCATTCCTTTATGCCACGCAGTTCAACTACAGCGATGCTGCTTATAAGACTTCCTATATGTGGTCTTTTCAGATTGAACTGCAGAGAAAATTCAGACTGGCAGTAGCTTGTCTGCTTTTCTTCTTTATCGGTGCGCCGTTAGGCTCCATTATTCGCAAAGGCGGCATCGCGGTGCCCCTCGTCTTCACAGTGCTGTTCTTTGTCATCTATTTCGCACTGTCTGTGATTGGCGAGAAAATTGCCAAAGGAAGCACCATGCCTGTGTGGTTCGGAACCTGGCTGTCGTCGTTCATCCTTCTTCCTCTTTGTGTCTTCCTGACATATCATGCCACAATGGACACTGCTGTCCTCTCTCCTGACACTTATTCAAAATTCTTCGATAAAATTAAAAATATCAAACTTTTCCGAAAAAAGAGATGAAAATCCTCCAAATTTGTCATAAATGCCCCTTGCCTGCTATCGATGGCGGATGTATTGCTATAAACAATATCACCCAATGCCTTTTTGATAGCGAATTGGATGTCAAAGTGGTTGCCATTGCAACCCCAAAACATCCTTTCGTGGTTTCTGCTTATTCAAAAAAATATCTTCAGAAAAGCGATTTTGAATATGTTTTTGTAGATACCACTCCGCATAAGATCGAGGCTGCGAAGACCCTGTTTACCGGAAAATCATATCAGATAAACAGATTCTTCAGTAAAAATATGTCAAACAAATTAGTGGAAATCCTTAAGAACGAGGAGTTTGACATCATTCATTTGGAGTCGATATACCTTTCATCTTATATTCCTCTCCTTAGGAAATACTCCAAGGCCAAGATTCTCCTCAGACTTCATAATATCGAGCATCAAATATGGTGCAGATTGTCGGAAAACGAAGGTAACCCTGTCAAAAAACTTGCATATCGTGTCAATGCCGACCAATTGAGGCGCATCGAAAGCAAGATTCTGCACACTGTTGACGGATATATGGCCATTTCTGAACCGGATTACAACTACTTCCATGAAACAGCACCGAATGTTCCGGGCGAAGTTATTCCTTTCGGGATTAACGTTGACGACTACGATATGGAAGACGATGACTATATAGCCACCGACAATCCAAAGCTTTTTCATCTTGGAAGCATGAACTGGTCGCCGAATGTTGAGGGCATCCTGTGGTTTTTAGACGAGGTTTGGCCTGAAATCTTGGCAGTCCACCCTAACCTTACATTCAACCTCGCTGGTCATGATATTCCTGAAACCATCAGAAAACGCAGAGATCAAAATGTAAAAGTGATAGGCGCGGTGCCGGATGCTAACGAATTTATGATAGACCATGACATTATGATAGTGCCACTGCTTTCCGGCAGCGGCATTAGGATCAAGATTGTGGAGGCAATGGCGTTAGGCAGGGTGGTCATAACAACCTCAATTGGCGCTGAAGGCCTTGATGTGCAGGACGGCAAGCACTTGTTCATTGCCAATACACCTGAGGAGTTTGTGGCTGTAATTGACAAGTGCGTTTCGATGCCTGATCTCTGCTCCATCATAAGCGAGAACGCACGGCATTATATCTCTGTGAACCATAATAATACTGTCATCTCAAAAAAAATAGTGGATTTCTATAAATCTGTCTTGTAATATTCATGGATAAGCTGCTTTCACAAATAAATTCTGTTGAAGACCTGAGAAAACTGTCAGTTGAAAAGTTGCCGCAGTTATGCGATGAATTGCGGCAGTTCATCATAGGGCAGACCGCAGAGCATCCTGGTCATTTGGGGTCAAGTTTGGGAGTGGTGGAGCTGACTGTTGCCATTCATTACGTCTTCGATACACCCAATGACAAACTGATTTGGGATGTTGGGCATCAGGCTTACTGCCACAAGATTCTGACTGGCAGAAAAGATGACTTCAGTACCAACAGATGTTATGGCGGAATCAGCGGATTTCCCCGCCGTGAGGAGAGCGAATTCGACGCCTTTGGTACGGGGCACTCCTCCACATCCATCTCGGCCGCATTGGGTATGGCCCTTGCCGCAAAAATGAATGGCGACATGAAAAGGAACCATATAGCGGTGATCGGCGATGGCGCCATAGGCGGTGGCATGGCTTTCGAAGCAATGAACCAAGCTCCATACCGCAATGTCAATATGCTTGTTATCCTGAACGACAACAAGATATCCATTGATCAGAGCACAGGTGCTATGAGCAAATACCTGCTCTCGATAACCGCCTCGCCTGCTTATAACAGACTGAAAAACAGAATCTGGAATTTTTTCACATTCCGCACTAATCACCCTAACAGGGCTACCAATTTTTTCAGTAAGATGGGAAATTCCCTGAAAGGTTGGATTCTCGGTGGCAGCAATTGGTTCCAAAGTCTCGGATACAGATATTTTGGACCCGCCAATGGACACGATGTGATCTATTTGGTGAAAACTCTTCAAGCCCTGAAGTCTCTTCCCGGCTTAAAGCTTTTTCACGTTCTTACGGTTAAAGGCAAAGGTTTGGATGCCGCCGAAAAGAACCAAACTCAGTATCATGCACCAGGGAAATTCGACCCAGACACCGGTGAGATTATCAAAGCTGAAAAATCCGAGCAACCTCCTAAATATCAGGATGTTTTCGGTAATACTATATTAGAACTCGCCCGTGAAGATGAAAAGGTCGTGGGCATAACGCCCGCCATGGCTACTGGCTGCTCCCTCACAATCATGGACAGGGAGTTCCCGGATCGCGTGTTCGATGTCGGAATAGCCGAACAACATGCCGTGACATTCTCGGCAGGACTCTCTGTTGAGGGATACGTCCCGTTCTGCAACATTTATTCGTCTTTTCTTCAACGTGGCTATGATCAAGTCATCCACGATGTTGCTCTGCAGAAACTACCTGTGATTTTCTGCATCGACAGGGCTGGGCTTGTAGGCGAGGACGGCGCTACGCATCAGGGTGCATTCGACCTGGCATTCCTCAGATGCGTTCCAGATCTTATCGTATCTTCCCCACGTAACGAACATGAACTTCGCAATTTGATGCACACCGCTTACAAAAATGCCAAAAACGGCGGACTTCCGTTCGTGATCAGATATCCACGCGGGCGAGGTGTGCTCGTGGATTGGCATAATGACCCACAAATCCTTCCCATTGGGAAGGGAGAGGTCGTGCGCAAGGGACACAAAGTAGTTGTGGTAACCATCGGCCCCCTCTGCAACACCGTATGCAATGTTCTTGATAATCTTAATAATGAGGGAATCACACCTTATCTGTTTGATGCCAAATTCCTGAAACCTTTTGATGCCGATTCTCTTCTCGGACTTCTCTCTGATTGCTCTGCCGTTGTTACTGTTGAAGACGGTACCGAAAAGGGTGGCCTCTTTTCTGAAGTGGCTGAAATTATGGAGGAAAATAATCTGAAACAAAGACTTTTACATATTGCTATACCAGATCGGTTTATCTCACATGGCGATATTCCAAGTCTTTATAAAGAGGTTGGCTTTGACGAGGATTCTATAGCTGAGGTTATCAGAAAAGCTTGGACCAGCGACGGTCAGTAACGGGATAATACTCGTAGGCTCCTATGTCGGGCACGCCGTTGCGCTGTCGCCCGAGCAAGTCGTTGAATATTCCTAAATTGGTCATTCCGGCATCAATCAGAGGTGAATCTTCCTCCAAATTGTAGTCCTGCTTGTATTTGTCGACGAATTTCGGGTCTTTGTTGAAACAATTGATGAAATGACTGTTGTTGATGGAGTCTTTCTTGACAACACAGTTGTTGAATGTGTATTTGAGATCGGCTTGATTGGTGGTCACAGTCGTGAATTCGTTGTTCAGCGAGCCATAAATCACAGAATTGTTGAACACAGCGTTGGTGTTGCCGATATAGTATGTTTCACCCTCGGTTGTCATTTGCTTGTAGTAATTATCCAAAGATACGGCCGCATTCTTACGTGCGCCCTGCGTGTAGTAGTTGGCGACGGTGACGTGGTTGAATTCAAAATCTCCGATTTGCAACAACATGCTGTTCAAGCCATTGTTGCTGACTTGACAGTTGTTCATCTCAACATTGGCCGCCTGTGCGAGAATGCCGTACATCTGGTTGTTTTGGATGATACTGTTGTTGATGATGTTACGGTTTCCTGTGTATTCGTCAAAAGCGGCGAATTGTATTCCTATGGCTGCATTTGAGATGATGGCGTTGTTGATGACATTGTCCTTATTCCCTTCACAGATCCAGATTCTGTCCCATTGTGCGAAGTCGTTGTCAAAGAAGCTTTCCAAACGGTCTCCCCTGATTATCACAGGCTGTTCAGTGGTGCCATCAATCTGGATGTTTCCGAACCTGTAAATCCAGATGCCACCCCCGCTGTGAACATATACCTTTGTGCCTGGATCAATGGTGAGTGTGCCTAAAGAGTCAACAACAGCCCACCCATATATGACCCAAGGCTTGTCGTTGGTCCAGTGCACATGCTCGTGCTCATGCGCTATGATGTTGATGTTCATTCCCACTATCGTCTGATTCGGCACTATGAAGTGGGCGTCCTGCCCGAATGCCACAAGCTGCACCGACTGCAAACTGTTGTCTTCTGTGTGGAAAACGATAGAATCCGTCACTAAAAACGGGTTGTTTTGGTTCGAGGGGTTGATGTTTACCTTTACAAATATGAAAATACTGTCTTTCGCTGGGATTTCTATGTTTCGGAAATCAGTTCCTGCAACACCATCCACGTTGATGCTGTAGTATGATTGCTTGCCCCCTGCAAGAGAAATGTCAACCATCAGGTTTTCAGAGGTCGTGTTTCTTACAGTGAATGTGCGAGTGCTGGATGATATTGTGGAGAAGACTGTATCGAAAAATATTGTGTCGCTTGAAAACTCCAATTTCTTATCTCCACTCAAGTTGTTGGGCTTGCAACCCGAAAACATAGAGACAGAAAAAATAAACAAAAAGATCGGAGAAATTGTCAGGAATATTTCTAACAGATTGTTTCTCAAATATTTATATGTGTTAGAGACTGAATTGCTCATTTCTTTCAGTATTGATATTGTTGGTCATTATATAAGAAGGATAACGTACATTTGTTAAAAATAGTGCGTGGGCGGGAGCTGAAGTTTTTGCCGCACAACGGTTTTTTTGTAAAATTATCTCCTGAAAGTCGTCAACTGAGAGTTTTCCCACCCCAACTTCCAGCAGTGTGCCCACAATTGCCCTGACCATATTCCGGAGGAACCGGTTTGCTGTGATTGTGAATGTCACCTTGTCGTGTTCCTCAACCCACGTTGCTTCTGTGACAGTGCATATAAAGTTGTTGACTTGTGTGTGAACTTTCGAGAAACTGGTGAAATCATGCTCTCCAAGCAGTATAGCAGCTGATTGGTTCATCAAATCTATGTCTAATTTTCTGAAAAAATGATATGACAACTGAAAATCAAAGGGGTTTTTCTTCGTGGAGATACGATATTTGTAGGTTCTGGATTCAGCATCAAAACGGGCATGGGCATCTTCAGGTACTTGGAATATGTTGAAAACCACAACCTCCTTTGGGAGAAAGTTGTTGAGTTTGTTCGTCAGTTGTTTGAGGTCTTGTTCTGAAAAGCAGTGTTCGCTGTCGAAATGAGCATAAAAGGATGTGGCATGGACTCCAGTGTCGGTGCGGCCGCAACCTGTGATGGACGTACGTTCTGTGTGGAGGAGTAGTGACAGACATTTTTCTAAAGTCTCCTGCACGGAGGGATGCTCGGGCTGTATCTGCCACCCGAAAAACGCTGACCCATTATACGCCAAATGTATGAAATACCGCATTTCAGTGTTTTATAATAGTTTTAACAGTTGCTCTGGCTGATGTATGATATGGTCGGCCCCGGACTCCACAAGCTCTTTTTCAGGACGATAACCCCAAGTCACACCAACTGATTCAATCATTGCATTGTGTGCAAGTTCCATATCGGTGGCTGTGTCCCCAACGTGAAGTGCGTCTACTGGCAAACAGTCGACAGCCTGAAGGATGTCGTTCATGATGGTGGGGTCAGGTTTCACGGGATAGCCTTTGCGCTGCCCGAACATGGCGTCAAAATGGATGTCCGGAAAGTATTTTTTCATCAAAGGAGCCACAGCTTCGTGTACTTTGTTTGTTGCCACGGCAATCATCAAGCCTCTGTCTTTCAATTCAGTCAGCAATTCTGTCATGCCCTCGTATGCGGTGGTCTTGTCCTCCTTGTGGATGTCATAATATTTTATGAAATCTCGTTTGCACTCCTCTATTTTAGTGTCATGGCGTTCATCTGCCGGAAGGATACGCTCTATCAGCTTCCGCACGCCGTCGCCCACAAAATAACGGTAGTCTAAAACCGGATGTGTTGGGTATCCGTGCATGGCGAGCACATGATTGGCTGAATCTGCCAAATCTTCCAACGAATTCAGCAGAGTACCGTCTAAGTCGAACACCACAAGTCTTTTCAACCACTGGCTTTCGTTGAACTTTTGAAGTATCTTTTCGGCCTCTTCCATGTCGTCTTCATCTATCATCACCCTTACACCTCCGTTAACTGAAATGTAAAGTACAGCAACATTTTCGTCTGCAAGGAATGACTCAATTCCTGCTGCGGCGAGCTGACCTTGCAAGATGTGCGCATCCATGGGTCTGTAGAACGTGGCCAAGTTAACAATCCTTCCCATATTCGTGATTTTAGAACGGAGTTACAAATTCTGAAAATTTTACACCCAGAAGGTCTTTTTCTGAAACTATTGGGTTTTCAATCGTCCAATCAACATTTATGTCTTTGTCGTTGTAAATTATGCATCCTTCCGACTCTTTGTTGTAGAAATTCGAACACTTGTATGCGAAGATTGTGTTGTCTTCCAAAGCAACGAACCCATGCGCAAATCCTTCGGGTATGTAAAATTGTTTGAAGTTGTCGCCCGTGAGCAGTACGGATTCATATTTGCCATAGGTAGGGCTTCCTTTTCTGATGTCAACGGCGAAATCAATCACAGTGCCTTGTATTACTCGCACAAGTTTGGCTTGCGCGAACGGCGGTTTTTGGAAATGTAGGCCACGTACCACGTTTTTTTGCGAACAAGACTGATTGTCTTGCACAAAATCCGACGCTATGCCGTTCTCTTTGAAGGTTTTTTCATTATAACTTTCAAAAAAATAGCCTCTGTCGTCGCGAAATATGCGTGGTTCTACTATTAACAGTCCTTCAATATTTGTCTTGATTATATTCATAATTTCTGAATTGTCTTAGTCTTCTGAATTGTCGGCAATGAAAATCTGGTATTCCGAGAGGAATTTTGCCTTTGATACAAATCCGATGTATTTTCTGTCACGGGTGATGACCGGCATATTGAAGTTGCCAGTCCTTTTAAGTTTTTCAAGTACCACAGCGGCGGTGTCATCATCGTAGATGAATTCATCCGGTTCGATCATGAGGTCTTCCACATGGAGTGTGTCATAGAGTTCTTGTTTGAATATCTTGTCGCGGTGGTCGTCCATTACAAGCAGGCCGGAGAAGAGGTTGTTTTCGTCGATCACAACGAACAGATTGCGTTTGCAGTGTGCGATGATGTCGGTATAGGTTCTCAGGGTGCTGTGTACGGGTATGGTGAGGATGTTGGTGTCGATGGCACGGTGCCACGGCAGTTTCCTGAGGGCGTATTTGTCTTTGTTGTGGGTCTTGAGGTTGTCTTTTTCGGCCAGCGGTTGGGTGTAAACAGAATATTTTTCAAAGGGATTGACGCATATGAATGAGCAAGCTGCGGTTATCATCAGTGGGATTAGCAGCGTATAGCCAGTGGACGATTCAGCGATCAGAAATATGGCAGTCAGTGGAGCCTGCATCACACCGGTCATGACTCCTGCCATTCCGGCAAGGATGAAGTTGACATACGGTAGCTGAACGTTGAATATGACATTTGAGATGTGCGCGACAATGAAACCTGCAAATGCCCCTATGAACAGGGTGGGGGCGAACACACCTCCGATGCCTCCTGAGGCAGTGGTGAATGTTGTCGCAAACACTTTCAATATCACAAGACCTATCAGTGCCAGTATCATAAGCGAGTCTTTGTTCACAAAAGACAGGAGCGGTGAGTTGTTGAACACTTCAGTCCATCTTCCGTTTATGATGAGGTTGATGTAAGAATAGCCTTCGCCATAGAACGCCGGGAACACATATATCAAAGCACATAGGAGCACACTGCCTATCGCGGCCTTGACGTAGATGTTTTTCACTTTGCGCATCTGTTTTTCTATCCAGCGGGAGGTGCGTAGAAAATAGACTGATATGAATCCTGTTAGCGCGCCCAAGATGATGTAGAAAGGGATGTTGGCTACGGAAAATGCCTGTGTCGAGTCAATTGCGAACATCACATCCCTCCCGAGGAAAAGTATGCTCATGACTGTTCCTGTGGCGGCCGACAATAGCAACGGCAGTATGGCACTGCCGGTAAGGTCGAGCATCAAGACCTCGAAAGTGAATACAAGGGCGGCGATAGGGGCCTTGAAGATGGCGGCCATGGCGGCCGTGGAGCCGCAGGCTAACAGCAGCGTTGTCTGTTTTGTGTTGAGATGGAAAAAACGGGCCGTGTTTGAGCCTATTGCCGAGCCGGTCAGTACTATCGGCGCCTCCAACCCGACCGATCCGCCGAAACCTACCGTGATGGCACTCGCCACCATAGAGGAATAGACGTTGTGAAACCTCAACATCCCGTCGTTTTTGCATATTGATTTCAACACTATGCTTACACCATGACTTATGTCGTCTTTCACAACTCTCTTGACAAACCAGATTGTTAGTAAGATACCTATCGGGGGAAATATTAGATAAAGGTAGTTTATGTCAGCCACTGGAAAGGCGTCGCTCAGTATTTTTGTAGTGAAGTGCAACAGGTTTTTGATTATGATGGCAGCCGTTGCGCCCAAGATGCCTATTATGACACTCAGAACCAAGACCATGGCCTTGCCCGACAAGTGTTTAAGTATCAACCGGCGTGTCAGTGCGATGGGATATAGTAAAGCTCTTTTTTTCATATTTTTCTATTCGGCTGCAAATATACACTTTTGTTCATAAAAAAAGGCGGTTTTGCACCGCCTCGGTTTTAGAATGGTAGGTCGTCGGAGAAATTCTCTTCCGGCTGAATGTTTTCGGGTGGAAGCGGCTGAACTGAACCGTTGTTCACGTTCTGTGTAACAGTGGGCGTGTCGTTGCCTTTGGGTGAGAGAATGGTGAATGTGTTGGCCTCCACTTCCGTGATGTAGTGCTTCACGCCATTCGCGTCATCCCAGTTGCGTGTGCGCAACCTGCCCTCAAGGTAAATCATTTTGCCTTTCTGCAAATACTTCTCCGCATTCTCTGCCAATGTGCGCCAACAGATGATGTTGTGCCACTCGGTCTGCTCTATGCGGTTCCCATCCTTGTCCTTGCGGTATTCGGATGTGGCTAATGAGAAACTTGCGCGCTTGCTTCCGCTTTCGAATGTCCTTACTTCGGGGTCGCGCCCTAAATGCCCCACCAAGATTACTTTGTTGATTTCTGACATATTGTTAGTTTTTTTAGTTCAGTGCAAAAATAATAAATTTATTAATTGTTTACAAAAAATTACGAAAAAATTATCAAATAGGTTTTGTTGATAACCCGAATGCTATTTCGGCTTGTACCCCGACTCCTTCAAGAACCGCTGGCTGTCGGTCATTTTCATCAGGTCCTTGAGAGTGGTGCCCGGGTGGGCTTCCATGTAGCTCTGCACAATACGGTATCCGATGTACCACCCGAGCCTTCCGGGTGAGGAATTGCCGAAATCGCGTGTGAACGGGGTCTCATCCAACATCCTGCGCACCACATCGTCGCCCTTGTCATACAACATGTTCTTTTCAATGAAGTAGTGCCAAACCGCTGATTCGTGCGCCTGCGCCCATTTGTACTGCTCCTTGCTGTATCCAAGTATATCCTCGGTTGAAGTGTTCGGGAACATTGTCTGTGTGAACATCACCTTCTTCCCGGCGTCAATCATGTTGTCGAGCAACGTCACCAATGTGGCGTCGGGGAGATGCCTATAGACAAGTGCTTTTGTGAAACAGTCTGTTGCCATGTACTTTTTATCGCAGCGGGCAGCTATGAATTTCGGCATCCCTGCCTGTGAGTACTGCTTGTAGTTTTGGCCGAGATACATGTCGATGCAGATGAAAATGGTGTTTTCGTATCCGAACACCGACGGCATCTGGAAGTCCAAACCTGAAATCAACGTGCAGAAATCCGGGACCTTGACTCCAGGGAAATGTGTCATGTACAAGGAAAGCGCCTGTGTGATCTCTTTTCTGAAGTCGCTCATGTCGGCATACTGTATTTGTGTGTCCTTGTATAGCTGCTTGATGACAGGGTCGTTGAGATACTCCTTGAGAAATCGCAACATATCCTCGTTGTTCCAGGCCCCTTTCTGAATCAGGTTCTCGGGATATTTCCCATATAGGGCTGCTATATTTGCCGCTATATTCTTTTGGTCTATCTTGAAAAGGTCTTGTTCATAGCGTAACAAGTTGATTTCTACATTTTTGGCTTGTTCGGTCTGCTCTTTTGTGATAGCTGGTTTTGCCACTTTCACAGTCTGATTCTTCCTTTTGCATGAGGTGAATGGCAGTATTACGAGCAGACACAGAATAATGATAATTGCGTTCCTTTTTTTCATCACAGAGAAATTTGCGCAAAAATAGTATTTTTAACGATGGGATATTAGTTGATGGCAGGTCAAATTTTGTTTTCAAAAAAATATTAACAAAATGAAATGATGGCGTCATTTTCTTTGTCGGGAGATAATATTTTTTATATTTTTGCATTTGGTAAGGTTTTGTGAGATTGGGGTTATTGCAGAACAATATTAATCAAATATATAGGAGGTTTTATTATGTTAAAAAACAGAAGTTTGATAGACCCGTCGGATTTCACTCGCGAGGAGTTCCGTGAAATTTTCGATTTGGGTCACCAGATTGTCGCCGACCCGGCGAAGTACAGCAAGAGTTGTGAAGGCAAGATCCTGGCAACTCTTTTTTATGAGCCGAGCACGCGCACACGCCTGAGCTTCGAGACAGCTATGCTGCGCTTGGGAGGGCAGGTAATCGGTTTCTCAGAGGCCGCTTCCAGCTCAACAGCCAAAGGTGAAAGCATCGCCGACACGCTGCGCACCGTTGAGTGCTACGCCGACATCGCCGCAATGCGCCACCCGAAAGAGGGCGCACCGCGCTTGGCCAGCCACTACATCCACATGCCGCTCATCAACGCCGGCGACGGTGGACACCAACATCCTACCCAGACACTCACCGACATCCTTACCATTGAAAGGCTGCGCGGCAATGTCGAAAATAAAACCTATGGCTTCTGCGGTGACCTTAAATTCGGACGAACAGTACACTCACTTATTAAATTCCTGAGTAACTACGAAGGTGTGAAATTCATCCTGATTTCTCCGGAAGAACTCCGAGTGCCTGAGTATATCCGTGAAGAAATCATCAAGAAAAAAGGCATTCCGTTCCAAGAAGTAGATCAGATGGAACCCTATATGGGTGAACTCGATTTCCTCTATATGACACGCGTACAAAGAGAACGCTTCTTCAATGAAGAGGATTATATAAGACTGAAAGACCGCTTCATCCTTGACAAGGAAAAGATGTCTTACGCCCGCCCCGACACTTATATCCTCCATCCGCTGCCGCGCGTCAACGAAATCAGCACTGAGGTCGATGACGACCCGCGCGCCCAATATTTCCAACAAGCTAAAAACGGTATGTATGTACGTATGGCTTTGATTCTCAAACTTTTAGGAATTTATTAAAAACCCAGCGACCATGTTAGAAATCACCAGTATAGAAAAAGGTATTGTCATCGACCACATTACCGCCGGTTACGGAATACAAGTGTTCAACTACCTGAACCTTGACAAGGCCGACTATAACGTTGCACTCATCTGCAACGCTTACAGTGAGAAAATGGGCAAAAAGGACATTATCAAGATTAATAATGTCATAGATATCAACTATGATTTTCTTGGCCTTATCGATCCTAACGCCACTGTCAATATCATTGAGGACGGCAAGACTATCAAGAAAGTGAAACTTGAAGTGCCCGACACCGTGGAGAATATCATCAAATGCAAGAATCCGCGTTGCGTGACTTCTGTGGAACATTACTTCCCGCACGTGTTCCATCTCGTAAACAAGGAAAAACGCTCATATCGTTGCGAATACTGCGACGATATCGTTGTGCCTTATCCAGTGAAGTAATTCAGAGTGTACTCTTTATATTTGGGTCCGACAGCCAAAACTGCAGGCTGTCGGACCATTTTTTTTGTTAAACGCCATTGCTGTGCAATGATAATATCACTGTCCTATAAAAAACGTACCTTTTTTAATAAAGGGGTTGCTGAAGGTCGGGATAGTTTATTTAGAATTTAGAATTTAGAATTTAGAATTTAGAATTTAGAATTTAGAATTTAGAATTGGGGCCATCTGTGGTAGCAGTAGTAATGGCCTGGTCGCCTTTAGTCACTCAATGTCAATTTCTTGAAGGGAATTATTAATTGGACAAGGAAATCAGATCTGCCGTATTCTACAAGGATTCACATTGAGGGAGTGTCAACGTCAGCCGCATCCTGCAGTTGAACTTTGACAGATTGTTTCAGCAGCTATATGAAAGCTTTACCACTCTGCAATGATAAAACTAAAATTATCAATTTTCAATTCTCAATGATTAAGCGCCGCGCAGGATGTCAGCTATGTGTATGATTTCAACGTCCATACCATGCTGTTGTTTGTAAGCATCGAGCATTTGCAGGCAGTGTATGTCGGTAGATGTTATGTACTCTGCTCCTTGATTGTAGGCGCGTTGCACAATTTCCCCTGCCATTTTCTCCGCCGCGGCCGGATTCAGCATTGGAAACCTGCCGTTTGCGCCGCAGCAGCATTTCTTGTCGTCCAATATAAGATCCAATCCGATGGTGTTCTGGAGCAAAGTCTCTGGAGCATCGTTGGCCGGATATTTGTTCATGGCCGAGCACGTCTTGAAATAGAACACGCGGTGTCTGAATTCGTTGTTGAGATCCGTGACGCCGAGGACGTTGACGATATAATCGCAAAGTTCGTAAACGTTCTCGACAAAAGTGGCCAAGTTAGCCGGTATTGTTGCATTCTTCACCACCCTGTCAAAATCCTTCTTCATAAAGCCGGCACAAGCTGCGTCGGGCACCACGATCGGGAACACTTTCTTATGGAGTTCACAATATTCTGTGTAGGATTTGATGACTTGGTAGCTTAGGTTTTGAGCGTAGCGAAGTTCACCCTCCATATAGAATCTTCGGCCGCAGCATGTTGTCTCCTTGTCATAATGGCAAAATTGTCCGAGGCGCTCAAGCACGCTTATGGTGCTCAAGACTGTTTCGCCTTGGAAAAGGTCCATCTGACATGGAACGTAAAGGAATACTGTCTGTTGGTTTTCTGACATTTCAGCGACTCAAATATTAGGAACCACATTTTGCGTAACCGCAGTTGGAGCAGGTGAGGCAGCCTTCCTTGAATTCCATAGTGTCTTTTTGGTGGCAGTTAGGGCATTCAACTCCTTTCTGGCGTGTGCCGTCGGCTATGAATTTTTTCAGGGCGCGACAGACACCGTTTCGCCAAGAATTGATGCTCTCCTGACGGAAGTTAAGTCCGGAAATGATGTTGACAACATTGTCAACGGGGATTCCGTTTCTCAGAAGTGCCGAGGTCATCTTTGCATAGTTCCAGAATTCCTGGTCGAAGCAACGGTCGAGACCGCGGAGGATAACCTCATAGCCGGCTTTGTCGTGATATTTGAAATCGTAGGATTTGGTGCCGTCTTCATGACGGTTCTTGACGATGATTCCGTGTTCAACCCATTTTGGCAGCAGGAAGCTCTCGTCGCCAGTCTTGCCGGTGAAAATCTCGTATGGCTTGTCGTTGTAGATGCCGATGTAAGCAACCCAATCCTCATTGTTGTTCTTGAAATGGATGACGTCAGCGTGCAGCTCTTTCGGACGTTTGAAGTTCTTGGGTTTCTCTTTTTCCTCTTTTTTCGGTTTTTCAATAGAGTTCAGGACACCGTCGCGAGAGCCTTCACGGTAAACGGTAAGTCCTTTGCATCCAACTTCCCAAGCCTTCATATAGAGTTGACCTACAACATCTTCTGTAATGTCGGAAGGCAGGTTTACGGTCACAGAGATCGAGTGGTCCACCCATTTTTGAACTGAACCTTGGAGTTCCACTTTCTTTATGTAATCAGTGTCGGCAGCTGTTGCCTTGTTGTAAGGTGAGCGGTGCACGAGCTCCATTATCTCTTTCTCGTCCATCTGTTTCATCTGTTCGAGTGTATAGCCTTGGGTTTCGGCCCAAACCACGAATTTCTGATGGAACACTAAATATTCCTCGAAGAGGTCGCCGACCGTGTCTTTCACAACGGTTTTCTTGGTGGCCATGTCGTTGGGGTTGATTTTGCGGCGGCGTTTGTAAACCACGTTAAAGGCTGGCTCAATGCCGGAGGTCGTCTGAGTGCAGATGCTTACGCTGCCGGTCGGGGCGATGGTCAGGAGTGCGATGTTGCGACGGCCGTAGCGGATCATGTCATCATACAATTTCGGGTCAGCTTCTCGGATGCGGTTTATGAACGGGTTGTGACTCTCTTTGATGCAGGAATAGATGGGGAAAGCACCGCGCTCCTTGGCCATATTCACTGATGAACGGTATGCGGCAAGGGCCAACTGCTTGTGGATTTCGGTTGAGAATGCGTTGGCTTCGTCGGTGCCGTAAGTCAGACCTAACGCGGCGAGCATGTCACCTTCGGCTGTGATTCCCAAACCTGTGCGGCGGCCCTTGAGCGACTGCTTGCGTATCTTGAGCCACAACTCTTTCTCCACACGTTTTACGGATTCGCTTTCAGGGTCGCTGTCGATTTTCGCCAAAATAGCATCTATTTTTTCCAGCTCGAGGTCTATGATGTCATCCATCAGACGTTGGGCATACTGCACATATTGGCGGAATTTCGGCATGTTGAAGTTGGCGTTCGCCGTGAACGGGTTGTCAACAAAGCTGTACAGGTTCATGGAAATGAGCCTGCAGCTGTCGTAAGGACAAAGAGGAATTTCACCGCACGGATTCGTGGAAACCGTTGCAAAACCCTCGTCTGCATAGCAGTCTGGTATAGACTCTTTCTTTATGTTGTCCCAGAAAAGCACACCAGGTTCAGCAGATTTCCATGCATTGTGTATTATCTTGTCCCACAGTTTTTTTGCTTCAATATCCCTTTTGACTTTAGGATTTGAGCTGTCAATAGGATATTGCTGTGTGTATAGGTTTTGGTTTTGGACGCATTTCATAAATTCATCGTCCACTTTAACTGACACGTTGGCTCCGGTAACTTTGCCTTGTGTCATTTTTGCATCTATAAATTGTTCAGCATCAGGGTGTTTTATTGAGATTGAGAGCATGAGGGCACCGCGTCTGCCGTCCTGGGCGACTTCGCGGGTTGAGTTTGAGTATCGCTCCATGAAGGGCACAATGCCGGTGGATGTCTGTGCGCAGTTCTGCACATGGCTGCCTGAAGGGCGGATGTGTGAAAGGTCGTGGCCCACACCGCCGCGGCGCTTCATCAGCTGCACCTGCTCCTCATCCATCTTCATGATGCCGCCGTATGAGTCGGAACTGCCGCTGTTGCCGATGACAAAGCAGTTCGACAATGAGACCACCTGGTACGTGTTGCCGATGCCGGCCATTGGGCTGCCCTGGGGAATGACATACTTGAAATGGTCAAACAGCTGGAATATCTGTTTCTCGGTCATCGCATTTGGATAACGCTTCTCTATGCGCGCAAACTCGCGGGCCATTCTCCTGTGCATGTCCTCCGGCGTCTGCTCTATGAGCTGCCCGTCCCCGTTCTTCAAGGCGTACTTGTCTATCCATACGCTCGCGGCCAACTCGTCGCCACCGAAATACTCGACTACCTGAGGGAAAATCTCCTCCTTGGCATACACACGAGGGACAACATTCGCCACCTCCTCGTCAAGTTGGGAATTATCGATCATTGAACTTGTCTCTCCTGCAAATTTTTGCATGGCAGAATTACGATTGGCAATCATCTCGCTCATGCTCGACTGCTCCTCTACCTTCTGTTCGACTTCTTCATTTTCTAACATTCCAAAAAGAGATAAATCTTCACTCATAGTGTCTTATCTTAGGTTAATTTTTTTCAGCTGTCTATTTTTAAACCAACCCCCTCAACCAACATCAAAATGTTAATCCAATCTGTTGCGCATCTTTATAGTAATCAATTTGTTACAAAAAAATATACGCAAATTGTTTCAGACTGCTAAAATATATTTTTGAGTTGGATTTTTATACAGTGCTTGTTCTATATTTATTAACAAAAAGCCGTTAATATTTTTTTTGTGTTGATTATTAAGAAGTTAAAAATTAATGACACCATCCGCGAGATTTTTTAACCAAACCGAGGTGACAACTTTAAAAAACGAAGGCGTTTTTAGGCCCTCTGATGGATACTCGGGAAGTTAACTCCATCGGAATGTTTGGGCTCTCCTGACCATAAGCAGAGACAGAAAAGAGATAGCCAAGGCAAGCAACCATCCGGCCATCACGTCTGTGGGATAGTGCACACCAAGATAGCTTCTGCTGTAGCCGACAAGGAAGACCGTGGCAAAAATCAGCACCGATACCGGAACGTAATGTTTCATGCGGGGTTTGAGAAAATATGAAAACATGACAGCCATGGCCATGAAATTTGCCGCATGGTTGGACGGGAATCCGTATTGGCCGCCGTAATATAAGCTGCCGTCGCGTTTCTGGTGCAGGTGCAATTCATAGCCGTCCGGACTCTCGACCACGTGCGTCGGGCGCGGTCGCTGCACCGCCGGCTTGATGACCCGCGCAGACACTATATCAGTGACAAAAACTGTCATTGCTACTACAGCAACTATCTTCCAAGAACCTCTTCTGTATAAGTAGAATACCATACAAGACAACATCAAAAAGAAGGCCACACCGAAGTAATGGCTCGAAACAATCCACATCAATGCATCCAAAAATGGTGAATTGTGACTGTTGACAGCACGTAACAGCGACCAGTCCCATCCGAACAATTCCGTACTAAATATATTTGTAATGAGTGTTATATCAATCATATACAATCACAACTTTGATTGTCAGCCACAGATATCAATCATGGTGCAAAGGTACATTTTTTAATGCCAAACAGATTATCTCAATTATCGTTCATGAAAAAATTTTATCTTTGTTCTTTGAGATATCAAAAAAAAATGTATTTTTGCCGCGTCAAAACGATGGTCTCTTGGCCGAGTGGTTAGGTACCGGTCTGCAAAACCGTTCACTCCAGTTCGAATCTGGAAGAGACCTCTTGAAATGATGAGCAGCTTTTAATAAGTTGCTCTTTTTTTATCCGTATTTTGAACAAACAGATCTGATTTTACATTCTGATGAAATTGTTATTCAAAAGAAAAATATCTTCACTCCTATTGATATCAAGACTAATCCTCCTATAAGCTCTGCCCAGTTGCTGATCTTTTCATTCGAAACTATTCTTGACACTTTGTATGCGAACAAAGAGACCAAAAACGATGTCACCCCGATCACTATAACCGGAACCGTTATGTTTTCGTCTATCATGGCAAAACTGAAACCTACCGCCAGAGCGTCTATGCTCGTGGCTATTGAAAGCAACAATACATTCTTGAATTCCCTGACATCTATGTTTCTATGCTCTCCATTTTCTTTTTTGAGACTGCTGACAATCATTTTCCCTCCCAAAAAACAGAGTATTGCCAAAGCTATAAATGGGGCTACCTTTCCGATTTTCGACACGATGCCTTCTCCTAAAAGCCATCCTATCAATGGCATGCCGCCCTGAAAAAGTCCGAACGACAACGAAAATCTTACTACATACCGCCTGTCAAGGTTCGGCTGGGTGACCCCGACGACACAGCTTACGGCAAAGCAATCAATGGCTAAACTCAACGACAACAACAGCAATTCGGCAAAGTTCATGTGGATGTGTTTTTTTTAAGAATCGGCAAAAATATAAATTTTAAGATTTTTTAGGAATTATGCTCGAAAGTTTTGGAAATCACTTCAAACAATTTTGTAATTTTGCCGACTTTTTTAAGATTAGGAAAAAAGAGTAATGAAATCGAATTTTTCACCCGTAAAGAGATTGTACTTGGCTGTCAGGAAGCTGAGTATCACACCCGCATGGGCAATCATGCTCGTGGATATGTTCGTGGTGTTTTTCTCTGTCGCATTGACGCTTTTCATCCGCGAAAACTTCAAGTTCCCGACATCCATCAACTATTCCGACTGGCTTTATGCATCCTTGATGATAATTCCGGTGAGATTTGTGTTTTTCCTTATTTTTCAGACGCACCACCTCGTCGTACGCTATACAAACACCCGCGACGTCGTGAAAATATATGCCTCGTGCCTGTTTGGCTCGATTGCCATTTGTCTCATCAATGTGATTTTCTTCCTTGTAAATCATAAATTCCCGATTCCTAATTCTATATGGTTTATCGAGTTTTTCATCACTTCAACGCTGTTGATACTTTACAGATTCGGTTTCAAGATGTACTACATGGAGACGGTGCATCCGGCCAAATCAAGGAAGAGCATTATCATATTCGGGGCAGGGGAGTCAGGCGTGATTACAAAGAGGACAATCGACCGCGACAACGCCACTAAATACAAGGTACTTGCCTTCTTCGATGAAGACCCTACCAAAATTGGCATGCAGCTTGAGAGTCTGCCCGTTATCAGCTACAGCAAACTCTCGTCGTATCTCAAGAAAAACGACATCTCATTTTTGATCATAGCGGTTCAGAAGATTTCGAACGTGAAGGTCAGCGAAATAACCAACATCGCGCTGCCTTTTAATGTCAAGGTGCTGAAAGTGCCACCAGTGAACCGTTGGCTGAATGGTAACCTGAGTTTCAAGCAGATACGCAAGGTGAAGATTGAAGATCTTCTTCAGCGTGAACCAATAGAGCTTGACCTGTCATTGCTTACGCCTGAAATTCAAGGCAAAACTGTTATGATTACCGGTGCGGCCGGTTCAATTGGCAGTCAGATTGTGCGTCAGCTCCTACAGTTCAACTACGGGAAGCTCGTGCTTATTGATGAAGCTGAAACACCGTGTTTCTTCCTGACCAACGAGATAACGCAAATCAACGGCATGCGTGATGTCAAGATGCATATCATGGATATTTGCGACACCCGTCAGATGCGGCGTATCATGGCCAAGTACAAGCCTGACATAATATACCACGCCGCCGCATACAAGCACGTGCCGATGATGGAGCAAAACGTGCGGTCGGCCGTGTTGGTGAACGTCAGCGGAACAAAATCGCTCGCCGACATGGCAGTGGAGTTCGGCGTCAAGAAGTTCGTCATGGTGTCAACCGACAAGGCGGTGAACCCGACAAACGTGATGGGAGCTTCGAAGCGCATCGCAGAGATGTACGTGCAGTCGCTCAACTTCCACCAGAATACTACCAAGTTCGTCACTACAAGGTTCGGCAATGTGCTTGACTCGAACGGTTCTGTCATCCCTATTTTCAGGAAACAGATAGAGGAGGGCCTGCCATTGACAGTCACACATCCCGACATTACCCGCTATTTCATGACTATAAAGGAGGCCTGCCAGCTTGTCATTACGGCAGGAGCCATGGGCAACGGCGGAGAAATTTTTATCTTCGATATGGGCGAGTCGTTGAAAATCAATGATATTGCTAAAAAAATGATTGAACTGTCCGGATTGAAACTCGACAGAGACATCTCCATCAAATACACAGGACTTCGTCCCGGTGAGAAACTGTATGAAGAGCTTCTCGCCAATGAGGAGAACACCATTAAGACGCCTCATTCCAAGATTATGATAGCAAAGGTTAACGCCCAACCATACGAGCAGCTGCTTCCGGAAATCGACAAACTTATCTCGCTTCAGGACGAAAACAAGTTTGTGATAGTCGAGCAGATGAAGCATATAGTGCCGGAATACGTAAGCAACAACTCTGCGTTCGAAGCCCTTGATAAAAACGACAAAGATGAGCACAATTAAGAACTTTGCTGTATTCGGAGTGGCGGGCTATGTGGCACCGCGCCACCTTAAGGCTATCAAGGAAACCGGCAATGTGATGGTTGCTGCCTATGATAAGTCTGACAGCGTGGGTATTATCGACAGTTATTTCCCGGATGCCTCCTTCTTCACTGAGATGGAACTTTTCGACAGACATGTGTCGAAACTGAAGAACACTCCAAATCAGCTTGATTTCATTTCGGTCTGCACTCCGAACTATCTGCATGACGCCCATACGCGTTATGCGTTGCGCCTGGGGACCGATGTCATTTGCGAAAAGCCGCTCGTTCTCAATCCGTGGAATGTGGATTATCTGCAAAATGTGGAAAAGGAGACAGGCAAACGTGTTTACAATATTCTGCAATTACGTCTCCATCCGTCAATAGTAGCCCTGAAGGAGAAGATTGACAAAGGGGATTCAGGCAAGGTTTACGATGTGGATTTGACCTATATCACAGCGCGTGGAAACTGGTATTACACAAGCTGGAAGGGCGTTGAGAGCAAGAGTGGCGGCATAGCCACAAACATCGGAGTGCATTTTTACGATATGCTGTGTTATGTTTTTGGAGAAGTACAGGAAAATGTTGTCCATGTGGCATCTCACGACCGGGTTGCGGGTTTTATCAGATTTAGAAAAGCGAGGGTGCGCTATTTTCTCAGCATAGACAGGAATACATTGCCCGTGAGTGTCGTTAACAGTGGGAAATCAGTATTCCGGCAGTTGGTGATAGATGGAGAAGTATTTGAATTCAGTGACGGTTTTACAGACCTTCACACTGAGAGCTACCGTCAGATCTTGTCGGGGCATGGCTTCGGATTAGAAGAGGTGCGCCCATGCATACAGATCATCTATGAGATCCGGAACGCCGCACCAGTAGGGCTCAAGGGCGACTATCATCCGCTTGCCAAGCTGCCATGCAACAGTCATCCTTTCGGAGTGTGATTAGGGTAAGGCTTAGGAAGGAGAAGAATTTAAAGTTGATAGCAGGATTCGATTTCGAGTAATTATTGTGTCTTTTTGTGGTCAAATAATATCCAATGGGGAAAAACTGTTTCAAAGATACACTGACAGTTTGTGTCATCAAAAACATTTTCATGGCGTGAGATGATTTTGTGTGTATAATCAAAAAAATATTTTTTATCTTTGCCGTTTGATTGTCAGTGTGATTTGCTGGCGCAATGCTTTTATAGAACATCAATAAATTCTGTTAATATGCCAAAGATTTCTCAAAAAGGCCAAAATATGCCTTCCTCACCAATACGTAAGTTGGTGCCCTATTCAGATGCAGCTAAAGAACGCGGCATTCACGTTTATCACCTCAATATCGGTCAGCCTGATATTGAAAGCCCTATTGAAATGCGTGACGCTGCCAAGCATATAGATATCCCTGTGATTGCCTACAGCCACTCGGCCGGCAATCTGAGCTACAGAAGAAAATTGGTTGAATACTACAACAGGGTGGGCATAGAGCTCACTCCCGATGAAATCCTCGTGACCGTGGGCGGCAGCGAGGGTATTCTCTTCGCATTCAACGCTTGTCTCGATCCGGGCGACGAGGTTATCATACCTGAACCTTATTATGCAAACTATAACGGCTTCGCCAACATGGCTGGCGTTGTTGTCAAACCTATCATCTCCACCATCGAAGACGGATTCGCTTTGCCTTCAATCGATGAGTTTGAGAAGATGATAACTCCAAAGACAAAGGCCATAATGATATGTAATCCGAACAACCCTACCGGTTACCTCTATTCTAAAGAGGAAATCCTCAAATTGGGCGAAATCATCAAGAAACACGATCTCTTCCTGTTTGCCGATGAGGTTTACCGCGAATTCTGCTACGACGGCGCACAGCATTTTTCTGTTATGCAGCTCTCCGATGTCGCTCAAAATGTTGTACTTTTGGATTCAGTGTCAAAACGTTACAGTGCCTGCGGTATCCGTGTGGGAGCCTTCATTACACACAATAAGGAGGTTTATGCCACGGCTATGAAATTCGCCCAGGCTCGCCTGAGCCCTCCATTGTACGGACAAATCCTCGGTGAAGTCGCCGTTGACACCCCACAAGAATATTTTGACAATGTTATCTCCGAATACGAGAAACGCAGAAATACCATCGTTGATGGTGTGAACTCAATTCCAGGCTGCTTCGTTCCAATGCCTAAGGGCGCTTTCTATTGTGTTGCACGTCTGCCAATCGACGACTCGGATAAGTTCTGCCGTTGGCTCCTCGAAAAATTCAGCTATAACGGTGCCACAGTGATGTTCGCTCCCGCCACAGGCTTCTATTCATCCAAAGATAAACAACAGGGCTCCGATGAGGTTCGTATCAGCTATTGCTTGAATGTCAGCGACCTTGAAAAATCCGTTGAATGTCTCCGCGAAGCACTTAAAGTTTACCCTGGAAGAACGTTATAATCCCTTAAATGAACAAGATAAACATAAAATACACGAGATTTGCAGCTTCGAAAATGCTGCGAATCTCTTTGTTTTTTCTTTTTTCTACTCTGCTTCTGAACAATCAGAGTTTGGCACAGAGTAACAGGCCGGTTTACAAAACCGATTTTTCTGATAAGAATTATGTTGATACCATGGCCCAAATGCTCTGGATTGACGCTCATTTCTCTTATCATATACCGGTTGGAGACCTGCGTTCCCTGTTTAAAAACAATTTCAGTATCGGACCTGGCCTGACTTATAAAACCAAAAAAAATTGGACTTTCGGTGCCCATTTCAGCTATATGTTCGGCGCCAATGTGCGCGATTTGTCTATATTCAACGGTAATCTTGCCAATGAAGAGGGTGTTATCATAGATGGTAATGGCTTGATAGAAAATGGTATAACATCGGAAGGTCGCTATTGGACCTTCGGCGCTGACTTCGGCAAAATAATCCCCGTTGACAGATGGAAGAACTCCGGAATATGGATTAGGGTGGGCGCAGGATACTTCGGCCATAAACTCAGATTGGACGACTATGGCAAACAATTCCCACAACTCGACGGTGACTACGTGAAAGGCTATGACAGACGCTCCTCTGGTTTTGCCCTTAATGAGTTTATCGGTTACCAGTTCGTACACAAAAACCGCGTTCTCAATTTCTATGTAGGCCTCGAATTTCATCAGATGTGGACTAAACCCAACCGAAATTACATATTCTTCGTTGGACCTACCAAAGATATGCCACGCAAGTTCAGCGGTTTGATTGGCATAAAGGCCGGTTGGAATATCCCTCTTTATGAGAAAAAAGCCGTAACCACATTTTATTATCGATAATGAGGATTCTATATTCTATAGCCATCTTCTTTTACGGATTCGGAATCCGGATAGCTTCTCTGTTTGACGAAAAAGCGAAACAATGGGTCAGAGGCAGAAAGAATATTTTTATCTCCTTGTCATCTACCTTCGCTAATTCCGACAAAAGACCTGTCTGGGTGCATTGTGCCTCACTCGGAGAGTATGAACAGGCAAAACCTCTCATCGAAAAAATCAAAACAGAAAATCCTCAAACAAAAATAATAGCCACTTTCTTCTCTCCGTCAGGCTATTCTCAGGCTATAAAAAACAGTCTGGCCGACTATTGCTTTTATCTGCCGTTAGATACAGTTCATAATGCAAAGAAATTCATAAATATTGTAAATCCAGAGGCCGTTTTCTTTGTAAAATACGAATTCTGGTTTAATTATATGTATTTTTTGCATAAAAAGAATGTTCCATTCTATTATATTTGTGCCATTTTCCGTGAAAATCAGCATTTTTTCAAAAAATATGGAAAATGGTTTGCCAAACAGCTAAATTCAGCTTCTCACTTCTTCGTGCAGAACAAGAAGTCAAAGAGTTTGCTTAAGTCAATAGGCATTGATCAGTCAACCATCTGCGGCGACACCCGTTTCGACAGAGTGGTGAAGATTGCGGAAAATGCCCAACCTCTGACGTTTATGGAGAAGTTTGCCGGTAATAAGCGCTTGATTGTCGCTGGAAGTTCCTGGCAGCCAGACGAACAACTCCTGTCTGAATTGCTTCAAGGCTTGAATAACTACAAACTTGTTGTCACTCCCCACGAAATTTCCCGCACCGAAGAGCTTATTAAGACCTTCTCAAAGTTCAAAACCGCAAGATATTCTAAAATGAATGTCGAATATCTTGAGGATTACGATGTCCTCATCATTGACACGGTGGGTCTTCTGAGCCGACTCTACAGGTATTCTTATGTTTCATATATTGGCGGCGCGTTTAAGACCGGGTTGCACAATATATTAGAAGCTGCCGTCTATGGGAAACCCCTCTTCTTTGGTCCTAATTATGATCATTTTAACGAAGCTGTGGAATTGGTCGCTAAAGGTGGTGCTTTTTCTATTGATTTTTCACAAGAGATGATGAGAGTCTTGCGCGATTTTGACGAAACACCACAACTATATACCGAAACATGCCGGATTTGTGAACAATACGTTGCCGACAATTCCGGTTCTGCAGATCTTATTTATGAACATGTCAAAAATCAAATACAATGAGTAATTTAGTAAAAACCCTTTTAGTTGTTGCCGGAATTGTGATAGTTTTAGGCGCATTTTTGATGAAGCCGTACAATTCAATGGTTCAGAAAGACGAAACCTGCTCAAAAGCTTGGGCCAATGTGGAAAATGCCTATCAGCGCCGTATGGACCTGATTCCCAATTTGGTTAAGACTGTGCAGGGCGCAGCCGATTATGAAAAGGGAACCCTTGAGGCTGTGATTGAGGCACGTTCGAAGGCAACTTCAATACAAGTTGACCCTAACAATCTCACTGAAGAGTCGTTGGCCAAGTTCCAGGCTGCCCAGGATCAACTCAGCAGCGCTCTATCGCGCCTCATGGTCGTGATTGAACGCTATCCTGATTTGAAAGCTAACCAGAACTTCCTCGAACTCCAATCAGAACTCGAAGGCACTGAAAACCGCATTGCTGTGGAACGTAACAAGTTCAATGAAACGGTTAATGAGTATAATACTTATATCCGCCGTTTCCCGAACAATATCGTTGCCGGAATCTTTAATTTTGATAAGAAAGGATATTTCAAAGCTGCAGCAGGTGCTGAGAATGCTCCTGAAGTTGAATTTGATTTCGGTAAATAACAGTAGAAATTGAAAAAGACAAGCCTTTTTGTCTTCTTGTTGTTCCTGTTCTTTGCAGGAACGGCTTCGGAGGGTATCCCTCCCAAGCCTGATCCGCCGCGGCTTGTGAACGATTTTGCAAATGTTCTGACGGCCGATCAGGTTCGGGAGAAGGAGATGAGGTTGGTTGCATTCAACGATACAACCACCAATGTCATTTGCGTGGTTACTGTCAACAGTCTGGAAGGATATACTGCCGCCGATTTTGCCTATCAGATAGGAGAACAGTGGGGTGTGCGTTCTACAGACGATAAAAGAAACGGGGTTGTCCTTCTTATAAAGCCCCGTAACGAGACTTCGGGAGAGGTCTATATATCAGTAGGTTATGATCTTGAACCTGCAATAACTGACGCTTTGGCTCATAGAATCATTCACACTAAAATGATGCCTGCACTGATTGAGGGCGATTACAATGCGGCAATTGATTCTGCCCTTGCTTATATCCTGCCCCTGGCAGCAGGTGAAATCAGTGAAATCAGAGACGATGAAGATGACGGTGACACAGTGGCATTGGTGCTATTGATATTGTTTATAATCGGCACTGTCGCACTGCTTGCTTATATAGACAAGCACGGAAACCACGGTCACAAGGGTGGGGGAGGCATTTTCTATGATCCGACAATATTCCGCGGCAATATCTGGGGCGATTTCGACGGCAGTCGCAGCGGCGGCTTCGGTGGCGGTTTTGGCGGCGGTGGCGGCTTTGGAGGCTTTGGAGGCTTTGGAGGCTTCGGTGGTGGCGGTGGCTTCGGCGGCGGCGGCGCTGGCGGTAGATTCTGATTACAAATACAAATCCACAAGCCCTTCAGGTGTTGTCACTTCCAACACCTTGTTTTCCCTGTCAACATGTTCTATGAACTGCTGGTTCGCCGGTATCAGTATCTCCTTGCCATCTTTTTCTACGCGCATTATCGGATTGTTCGTCAATTCCATGAAGTCAACACATGTTCCGATGTGGCCCAAGTTCTTGTCGATAACCTGAAAACCGATCACTTCATGGAAGTAGAATCTGTTGCCGGTGAGCTTCGGAAGAGACGACATAGGCAGGTACAAGTCGGCCTGCACAAATTCCTGCACATTTTCAACATCTACGTCCTCGAATTTGATTATGAACTGGTTTTTGCCACGATATTGGATTTTTTCAATTATGTAAGGGAGCTTTTCTCCGTCAAAATCCACAAACACGGATTGCAGCGACTGGTATTTTTCGCAGTCGTCAACATCAAAAAAGGCACACAACTCGCCTTTTATTCCAAAAGGTTTTGTTAGTGTGCCTAAATAGTAGAATTTCTCTTCTGCCATAACAGACAAGCGTACTATTCTGCAGCTTGTTCAGCCTCAGGAGCAGCTGGAGCCTCTTCGGCAGCAGCCTCTGCAGCTGCGGCTTCAGCGGCCTCTTGGGCAGCCTTTGCCTGTGCAGCAGCGATTTCAGCAGCCTTGGCAGCCACTTTTGCGGAGATGGCCTCTTTTACCTTTGTTTCTGCAGCCAAACGCTCGCTTACAACTTTCTTCTTGGCATCTCTTTCCTTGATCTCAACCTCTTTCAACTTGGAGTTCTTTTCCTGTTTCCAAGCTTCGAATTTGCGTTGAGCTTCGTTTTCGCTGAATGCGCCCTTTGCTACACCGCCTTTGAGGTGTTTCATCATGTAAACGCCTTCGCGTTTGAGAATCGAACGGGCTGTGTCTGAAGGAGTTGCACCTACTTCTACCCAATACAATGCTCTCTCAAAATTGATGTTGATAGTTGCAGGATTGGTCAGTGGGTTGTATGTGCCAAGATCCTCGATAAAACGTCCGTCACGTGGTGCACGACCATCCGCAATTACAAGGTGATAAAAAGGTTGGTTCTTTTTACCGCGTCTTTGTAATCTGATTCTTGTTGCCATAATACTTTAAATTTAAGTTTATAAAAATCGGCGGCAAAAATACAAAAAATATTCTTTCTATTCTCTTGACTTTTTAATTTTCTACCTTTTTTCTTTCTTCCAGCCTTATGTAAATCGGAAGATGATCAGAAAAACCTCCAATATAGCGAGGTCCTGAATATGTTCTGTGGTTTTTCCACCCACCGTATTTTTCATCTGCCTCCAATAAAAAATCTTCCTCAAAGATGACTGCCCCACCTGAAATGACCACCCCCTTTTCGGAGAAAATCAATCCTTTTGTTACAATTATCTGATCCAAACACCCCCAAAAATCTTCGTGCTTGTGTGTCCCTGATACCTTTTTCCCCCTTATCCCCAAGACCAAATTATATAGCATCCCATTTTCTTCACCATTGTATTCCTCAGCTCCCAATATCTTCCTCAAACTCTCGTTGTCAGCATAGTCGTTGAAATCACCCATTACCAATATTTTTGCCTTCTCATTTTTTCCTATGATGCTGTCTATTACATTCCTCAAAGTGCTTGCGTAGTGGTTGCGCTTTGGAACAGTGGCTGCGTAACCTCCGTACCTCGACGTCCAATGGTTTACAAATATGTCTAAAGTGTCTCCTTCCACTAATTCCACTGTAACCTGCAATATGTCGCGGTTTTTTGTGCTTGGCTCAAATGGAAAAACGACAGGTATTTTTCTATGATTCAAAATGTTGACACTGTCTTTCCTGTATAATAAAGCAACATCAACACCCCTTCGGTCAGGCGATTCATAATGGACATACCCGTAATTGTATCGTTTTAACGGTGTCCGATAACACAAGTCTTTTACAACTTGTTCGTTCTCTATCTCGGCCAGACCCACTATCCACGGCGGCTCCCCCTCCCCGGCAGCTATTATAACCTTGCTTGTCATACTCACTTTTCTGTAATATTTTTTGTATGTCCAGTGGTACAGTCCTGTTGGTGTGAAATCACCATCGGATTTTACACTGTCTTTTGACGGATGAAACAGATTCTCAACATTGTAGAACATCACCTTCTTAACCCCTTCACTTGATTGCGAATAAACACAATTTATTGAGAAACAATAAAATAACAATAAGATTTTCGTTTTCATACTAAATATTTTTTTGTTTTCTTTTCAAATGCAAATATACAACAAAAATACTCCTTTGTCAAGTATTAATTTTTTTTGTTATGAAAAAAGTTGTTCTTCAATCTTTTCGTTTTTATTATATTTGCTAAATGATTAGTCTTGAATAAAATTATGCTGTTATGAATATAAAATCTACATCATTTCTTGTTTGTATTGTGCTGTGTTTCAGTGTTTTATTGAATGCGCAGACCGAAAATCAGTATTCAGGTTTCAATCCAGAAAAACTAAAGGAAAATGCAAAATACACTAAAAATTTTGCACCTAATAATTATGACGAGAAGGTGTTGTATCAGTGCTTCACTGAAATGGTTGATTTGGCACGCCAACAATACCGTTTCCTGCCGAAATTGAAACACGACATCCAACTTGATTCAACAGCTCAATTCCAAGCTGATTATCAAGCTGTTAAAGATGAGAAAACATTGGAAAACAATGCACCATACAAGACCACGTATTTCCGTCTGCGCAAATACGGTCTCTCTGGCAATGGTGAAGAGCTGGTGACTAAAGCCAAGGCTTATTTGGGTGAGACCGAATATTCATACTATGACTTGTCTCTAAACCTTCTCCAGTCAATCCTGAAGAATGTCAAAACAGCAGATGTACTTCTTAACGAGAAATACACTTATATGGGATTCGGATTCAACACTGATAATCTGATGAAAAGCATGTATGCTTCAATAGTCCTTGGCAACGACAGGACTTTTAACAATTACAAGGCTGGATTCAACGTTAAGGATCTCCCATATACGAGAACACAAGCCGGTCTCAAAGGTTATGATGATAAAATATGCAAAAAATGCGCTTCAGAACCTGGTTTGGAAGTCCTTTCTGAGTATTTTTCTGTGAACAAAAACGGTGAGATCTATATCAATTGTGACAATTATAAGGAATTAAAACGCTTGATCGGAAAAGAAGGTGATGCCATCGCTCTTGACTTTGTGCAGGAAGGCCAATATGATTGTGGTAAAATTGAAGCCGATTATGACTTATATCACCGTGGTGTTGTCACTAAACCTATAACTTTCGAGAAAATGTTCGCCGCAAATGAAAACACAAACCTTAAATCTGGCAAGCTTATAGCTAAAATAGGTACCCTTCCTGAAGGTATCTCCGATGACAAAAATCTCGAAATCTATGTGCTTGTGCTTAAAGAAGGCACTCGTGTCTGCAGAACGGTGTTTCCGAAACGCATTGAATCAAAAGGCGCTGACTATACTGAAAAGATCAATTTTATCAAAGATGAAAAAGGAATAAAAAGCACCGGCGATTGGGTGATTGCCCCTGAAGACGGTTTCGTGAGCAAAACTTTCCCCTACGAAGCTAAAAAGACCGATTATACCGCTGCAGGCTTTAATTTGGACAAACAAGACAAGAATCTGCCCAAGTATAAGGTTAACAGCGTTGAACTTGTCTCTCATGTCTCTCCCGATTACTATCAAGACCCTGCCTATAAGCCTATAATGGAAAAGAGAGCTAACAATATAAAGAAAGACCTCCAAAGATTCTTCCCCGGTGTTGATATTAAATTGGTGTATGATTATGGTTGGGATACTTTTAAGGAGACTGTCACTCAAGATGGCGAATACTATGATCTCAGTTTCAAGACTTTGGAGGAAGCGGCTAAGGAACTTCGCCTTTACAACCGTTATGCCGCTAAATACTTGGATTCCGCATATTTGGCACCTCTCCGCTTTATGGAGCTTCGCGAATCTGTGACTTATTACGCAGATTCCCCTGCTTCCGAAGAAGACTTTGCAGTGTGGAAATTCAATAATGCCGTTAAGAATGTGAAAAATCTCGGTTTTGCTATGTCTGTTGAAAACTATATTCTAAAGCAAGTTGAAGCCGGTAAATTCACCGCTTCTTCACTGGAGAAACTGGAGATTCCTTTCAAGAAAGAGTATCAGACACTACTCAACAACAAACTTTATGCACAGTGTTTCAAGAGCTCAAAAGTCACTCCTGCAATGTCTGAGACGATGTCGAAAATTTTCAATCTCAATCCTGCAAATCAGATTCTGCTGTATAACACAACGGTAAGTGATGTTATGGCTGCAAAGATCAACACCACGGCCGACATTACCAAAACCCAGGCTGCCATCGATAAACTCTACACTATACCTTCAATTCCCAAGGACAGGGTTAACAGCTTGAATCTCGAATATCAGTTCAAGGTTATAAATTACTTGGATACAATGCCTGTCACCACAGAAACGACAGCTTTGCTGAATTCAACATACCAAAAAATCAAGGAGATCAGAAATCCAAAGATGGACAGTTGGAAAAACGCTTTCAAACTTGCGTCCTATTTCAACAAACGTCACGATTATATGTATTCTATCTCCATCATGACACCATTCCTTGATGACCCGGCAATTTCCGAGGATTTCATTTTCTCGTATATCTCCCTTGCTGCTCACCGCGATGACACTTACCTTTCTTCACTTTTCACCAAGGCAGTCAAGTTAGGCGCCGAGAAAAATCCAGCCCGTCTGTGCGGATTGATTGACAAGCTCCCGACGAGCATTTTTGAAAACGAGGAAGCTAAAAAAATCATTTGTAAGGCATGCAACAGATAAAAAATCAAGAAGAGAGGGACGAACTATACGAACATTTTCATTTTGATGTTCCTCCTGGAACTTCAATGCTGCGGATTGACAAGTATTTGTTCAACTTGATTGCCAATACCTCCCGCAACAAAGTGCAACAGGCAGCAAAAGCCGATTGTATTCTTGTGAACGGTATGCCAGTTAAGCAGAATTACAAGGTACGGCCGGGTGATTCCATATCTGTGTTGATGCCAAATCCGCCTAATGATACGGAAATAATTCCTGAAAATATTCCTCTCAATATTGTTTTTGAGGATAAAGATCTGCTTATCATCAACAAACCTGCTGGAATGGTGGTGCACCCAGCGTACGGAAACTATACTGGAACACTTGTGAACGCTCTGTACTACTACCTTAAAGATGAAAAATTGGAGGATGGCTCCCCGATGAAACCTCTCCTCGTTCATCGAATCGACAAAAACACTTCGGGCCTTTTGGCAGTCACAAAGAATGAGCTTGCTCAAATGCGTCTCGCAAAAACATTCTTTGATCATGATCTTGAACGAAAATATCTTGCCTTAGTGTGGGGCAATTTCGACGAGGATTCTGGTACTATCGTGGGTAATATCGGTCGTAATCCCAAAGATCGTATGGTGATGACTGTTTTTCCAGAAGGAAGTGACCAAGGAAAACACGCGGTAACACATTGGCGTGTCGTTGAAAGATTTGGGTATGTGACCCTCATCGAATGTCAACTTGAAACCGGTCGTACCCACCAAATCCGCGCCCACCTCCAATCAATCGGACATCCGCTTTTTAATGATGAATCTTACGGTGGTAACAAAATTCTGAAAGGGACCACTTTTACCAAATATCAACAGTTTGTGAGGAATTGTTTCACTATAATGCCAAGACAAGCACTTCATGCTAAATCACTCGGCTTTAAACACCCTATTACAGGTAAACAAATCTATTTTGAATCTGAACTGCCAGAGGATTTTGCAACTGTTCTTGATAAATGGCGGATGTACTCAAAAAATCAGTAAAGCAGTTTTTTTTGAAACAACGCCCCACTTGTGGTTATGTAGTATATTTTGCTGCCTGATATTAGAAAATCTGTTATTTCAGTTGCATCTATCCCTGCGTTTAACTCCTCGATTTTCAAGGGATTGTTCACGCTTGGGATGCTGTATCTGTATATTTTTGAACCTTGAACATAGTAGAAGGCGTCTTTGTGCAATTGCACCGCCCGTATGTCTTGCAACGGAATATATCTCTCAAAAGTACCATAAATGTCAAAAAAACAGACACCATTCAGCGTATCGGTTAACATTATGCGTTGATTTGGCACGATTTGCATATCCGAGGGATTGAATTCAACAGGGAAATTGATTCTGGCACTTGTTATGACCTCCAGGTTTAGATCGGTGATTGTGAGCTCCTTCTTTATGTTGTCAAATATCACAATCCGGTCTGAACTGCCCATTGCAGCTAAACTTATGTCCATCCAGTTTTTCTCGAAAAGGCTCAGGGGGCTGCCGATAACTGACAAACTGCTGTTTAATAAAGTGATATATCCGCTTTCGGTATTCAGAAGCAGTATTTTTGTACCAATGCTTGCATCTGTGTTCTCTATTATTCCTAATGTTGGATTGTCATAGGTCAGCATTTTTTCTCCTGTCGAGCTGTATTTGGTGATTGCCGAGCCTTTTGTGATATATATGTAGCCATTAATATCGCAAGTTAGTGAACTGTGACTGTCACAGTCTAAAAAAAGTCGCTCTTGAGCGTGCGCGACGTTCAGAGCGACTATAATAAGAAATAGGAGTGTCTTTTTCATTTAGAATTTGTATCCTATGGTTGCCACAATACCGTGTGCCTTTGTGTTGAGCATTCCAGGTGCTCCAACAGGGTCGTAAATCCAGTATGTGTTCTTTTCCATTTTCATTACATAAGCCAAATCTCCAAAGAAGTGTTTGCCTTTCAGACCCAAACCTGCTGAAATATAGTGGGTGTTGTTGTCTGTTCCTGTCAATTTGAAAGGTGATGATTTGAATCTGTAGCCGGCACGCACCGACAATACTTGCGTGATGTTGAACTCACCTCCCACACGGAAATTGTGTGATGCACCATATTTGTCTTTAATATTTTGATTTTCAACGATGTAGTCGTAATCATCAGCATAGAGATTTGCCATACCATAGTTTTGATATTCGTATTCTCCAGATATAAATGCCCGTTTAAGGATTATGAATGATGCTCCAACGTTGAATTTGAACGGTGCTGTGAAAGCGAATCTGCTGTAATTGGTGTAGGAGTCGGAATTGGTGTTTCCATTTGAATAGTTGGCTTCGAGTGTCCTTGTGAAATCATCCCTGATTCGCCAATAATAGGTTGGTGTGTGGATGCCCAATCCGATTCTTACGAAATCCACAGGCTGGTAGATTACGCCGACCTTGAGGTTGATACCTGTTCCGGTGTTCCTCTGTTCAGATGTCATGGTGTAGTTCCTGATTCCTTGGAGATGAGGCTCTTCGGCAGGCCTTTCGGCGTGCGTTGTGACCTCCTTGAAATCTATGAACGGGAATCCGATTGTAGCTCCAATGTACAACTTGTCGTCGTAGTTTCCGCCAAATGTGAATGTCATTTCATCTATAGAACCTTTTCTTACAACTAAACCGCTTTGGTCGATTCTGTTGCCGTCGAATGGACTATAATACATATCCTCTGTTCCTGGCAATGTGTCAATCAGCCAGTTGTTCCAGGCTAAATAACCATCTCCAGACAAATTGTTGTAGTTCATGCCATTTACATTGTCCACAACTTGGTTCATGATAGTGGAATTTGCTGATTGTGAATATCTGAATGTGTTGTTGTAATCAGCAATTCTGTTGTATCCGAACCCGAACTGCCATGAGCGCCAGTTGTTGTCTTTTGAGATAGTCGATTTCAGCACAATGCCGCATTGGGGGAATGTGTATTGGGTTCTCTTTGCATTGTTCAAGCTTCCGTTGTACAGGAATGAAGATTGTCCGAATGACAGGCTGAAGGGGGTTATGCTTACCTCGCTGCGCTTGTACAATCCGATGGAAGCAGGGTTCGTGCTCACTGCCGAGAAATCGCCGCCAGTGGTTCCGAATGCTCCACCAGCGCCCATGAACCGCGCAGTTCCCAAATAATCCGACTGTGAAAAGAGATACGCTTCATAATCTCCTTGCGCTTTTACGATGCCTGTTAATCCGATGACTAACAATATTAATGTCGCAATCTTTTTCATTTTTCTGATGTTTTTCGGTTTTTTTACTTTACTTTTATTTATCTTCTTCCACCACCGTGTGATGAGCCAGAACTGCTGTGTGAGCTTGATGAACTGCTGTATGAAGAGTGTGAACTGCTTGATGATGAACTATATGAGGAACGGGATGAACTGCCTGAGCTGTAGGAAGAGCGGCTGCTTGACGGTGAACTGTAAGATGAGCGAGATGAACTGCTTGATGGTGAGCTGTAAGAAGAGCGGCTGCTTGAAGGAGAACTGTAAGATGAACGTGTTGAGCTGCTGGGTGAGCTATATGATGATCTCGTTGAACTGCTTGAAGGTGTTGAGTAGGATCTGGAACTTGAAGAGCTGTTTGTAGTTGTTCTTCTCGGTGATGAATTATAGGATGATCCGCTTCCAGAAGGTGTTGTCACTTTACGTTCAATAACCTTGGTGGTTGTGGCAGGACGTGAGGTGGTAGTCGTTGTTGTCGTTGCAGGACGTGTAGTGGTTGTAGTTGTAGTTGGGCGTGTAACCGTTGTGTTGGCAGGACGGGTTGTGGCAGGACGAGAAGTGCTTGGAGTTGTTGTTGCATCTGTGCGGCCTATTGCAGTTGATGAAGTTTGTGATTGGATATTTGAAGGCTGCGCATTGTTTGTGGTTGTCGTGTTGTTAAGTGAGTTGCGTGAGTTTGTGTGTATCGTTGATGTGCCTCCGGCAGTTGATGCTGAAGTGCTGCCTGAGAGTGCCTCGTAGCGTTGGTTGAATGATACAGGAGATGAGGCTACAGAATAGTGGTTGTTGGTCTCTGTGTTGCCAAAGGCAAGGTTCGAGTTCTTTACATCGTAATCGTCAGGGCGTTTAGCGCGGTTTCCATCGGTTGAGTTACCTACAGAAAGACCTATGTTATTGCGGTGTCCGTAGTAATAGCTGTGGTTCTGGTCATGATTGTTGTGATAGTAGTCAATGGCCATGTGATCATAGTGGTGGTGATGATGATAACCGCCCCAATGATAGTAAGGATCATACCAGCCCCAACCATAGTGGAATCCATAGTCATACCAGTAAGGTGAATAGTAGTAAGGACGGTAGTAGTAGCTTGGCCACCACCAGTTGTAACCCATATAAATGCTTAATCCCCAGTTGGATGGATAGTAATCATACCAATACATGTTTGTGAAATAGGGATCATAGTAACCCCAGCCAGTGTAATAGTTGTTGTGGAACCTGCGAATCCTGGATGAATAGTAATAATCGTATTGGTCGTCAGGATCGTATGAATATGAAACTGAAGCTGTTGCTGGTGTCTCTTCTTCAACTACCTCCATGTAGGTGGTGACAACAGGTTCTGCCTGACCAGGATAGTAGGTCAGAGTCCTGAGAAGGTTCCCGTTTTCGTCTGTTTCATAAACAATGGAGTCAGCCTGAACCTCTGAAACGGAGGCGTCATGCTTGCTTGAGCTGTTGATTGTTTTGCCAACAGCTTGTGATTTTGCCCTTGAATCGACGTAGATGTCGTCATAATAGGCGAAATTGGCAGTTGAACATGCTGATAACAGGCAGGTTACTACACTTAAGGTTATTAAAATTTGTTTTTTCATAGTGTCCTCCTTATTCCTTATTTTATTATTTTTGCGCGAAATTTCCAATTAGACGGCAAAAGTACTAAAAAGTTAATTTATATAGAATTTTTATGGCTAAAAATTTTTGTACAAGATCAGAAAATTATTCTCAGTGGTATAATGACATAGTGAAAAAAGCAGATTTGGCTGAGAATTCTTCAGTGCGCGGATGCATGGTAATCAAACCTTACGGATATGCAATTTGGGAAAAAATGCAGCGTCAACTGGATCAAATGTTTAAGGATACCGGTCACTCAAATGCATATTTCCCGATTTTTATTCCAAAATCATTCTTCAGCAGAGAGGCAAGCCATGTGGAAGGTTTTGCAAAAGAATGCGCTGTGGTTACCCATTATAGATTGAAAAACGATCCTAACGGCGGCGGCGTTGTGGTTGACCCTGACGCCAAACTTGAGGAAGAGCTCATAGTTCGCCCTACATCTGAGACCATTATCTGGGATACATATAAGAATTGGATCCAGTCATATCGCGACCTTCCGATACTGTGTAACCAGTGGGCAAACGTGGTGCGTTGGGAAATGCGCACTCGTCTTTTCCTCCGTACTGCCGAATTTCTCTGGCAGGAAGGTCATACCGCTCATGCAACTCGTGAGGAAGCTCTTGAAGAAACTGATAAAATGATCCATGTTTATGCAGATTTTGCTGAAAAACACATGGCAATTCCAGTTGTTATGGGTGTTAAATCACCAAACGAACGCTTTGGAGGCGCCTTGGATACATATTGTATCGAGGCACTTATGCAGGATGGTAAAGCCCTTCAGGCCGGAACATCACACTTCCTCGGGCAAAACTTCGCAAAAGCCTTCGACGTTAAATTCCTTAACCAGAATAACCAACAAGAATATGTTTGGGCTACATCATGGGGCGTCTCAACTCGTCTTATCGGTGCCCTTATTATGACTCACTCCGACGACAACGGACTTGTCCTTCCTCCTGTTTTGGCACCTATCCAGGTGGTTATCGTGCCCATTTACAAGACTGAAGAACAACGCCAGATGGTTGCCGAAAAAGCTAATGACTTGGTTGACAAGTTGAAAGCTCTTGGTATCTCCGTGAAATTCGATAACGATGACTCCAAACGCTCTGGATGGAAATTCAACGAATATGAACTGAAGGGCGTACCAGTGCGTGTTGCCATCGGTCCCAAGGATATTGAAAACAATGAGGCTGAAATCGCACGCCGCGATACTCTTGAAAAATATAACGTCTCTTTTGATTCTGTTGTTGAACATATTAAGAACCTCCTTGATGAAATTCAACAAAACCTTTATAACAAAGCTCTTAAATTCCGAGAAGAACATACTTTCAAGGCTGATACTTGGGATGAATTTGTGGATTTACTCGACAATAAACCAGGCTTTGTTTATGCTCACTGGGACGGTACTCCAGAAACTGAAGAAAAAATCAAAGATCTCTGTAAGGCCACAATCCGTTGCATTCCTTTCAATAATCCTCTTGAAGAAGGCAAATGTATCCTTACTGGTAAACCTTCTAAACAGAGAGTCCTTTTCGCACGCGCTTACTAATGGCCAATCCAGATAAATACGAAAAATCCGTTGAGGCTTTTCGCCGACTCCTCCAAATAATGGATGACCTTCGCGAAAAATGCCCGTGGGACAGAAAACAGACCTTCGAAACCCTCAGAAACCTTACTGTTGAGGAGACTTTCGAGCTTTCTGACGCTATTGTGAACAACGACTCTCCCAATATCTGCAAAGAGTTGGGAGATCTCCTTCTTCATATTGTTTTCTATTCAAAAATTGCTTCAGAAGACAATAAATTTGATATTGAATCCGTTATTAACCAGTTGTGCGACAAACTGATACGACGCCACCCTCATATTTATGGCGATGTGAAAGCCGATACTGCTGACGAAGTCCTTGACAATTGGGAAAAAATCAAACTGAAGAAAGAAGGAAACCGTTCAGTTCTGGGTGGAATTCCTTCCGCCTTGCCCGCTCTGATCAAAGCATACAGAATTCAGGATAAAGTCAGTGGTGTTGGTTTCGATTGGGATAGTAAGGATGATGTATGGGATAAAGTCCAAGAAGAGATTGGTGAGTTGAAAGCTGAAGAATCAAAAAATTCTGATAGAATCGAAGATGAATTTGGTGATGTCCTTTTTTCACTTGTCAACTATTCCAGATTTCTAAAAATACACCCAGAAGATGCTCTCGAAAAAACAAACCGTAAGTTTATCCGTAGATTTCAAAAACTTGAACAACTTATTTATGATGATAACAAACAGATTTTGGACATGAGTCTTCAAGAAATGGATCAGTATTGGGAAAAAGCAAAAATCACAGAAGGATAACCACTAATATCTTATATTATGAGACGTCATTTATATATAGTATATATAATATTTGTATCCTTAGCAACTATTCTTCCGAATAGTATGCAAGCCCAGAAACAGTCAAAAGCCGCCGCATTGTGTGAAAAGGCAAAACACTATATGCAGTCTCACGACTTTGCCAAGGCGATGTCTCTTTTAAACCAAGCTCAACAAAAAGATCCGAACTATTCTGATATCTATATCATGAAGGGTGATATCTATAATTTTGATTTGAAATCTGATTCAGCGATGATTTGCTACCAGAAAGCGATTGAAATCATAGGCGACCCGGATCCGATGCTCTATTTTATTGCCGGAAATGAAGGCGCAAAGTCTGGAAATTACGAATATGCTTTAAAAACGCTGCAACTTTTCTTACAAAAGGGCTTGCAATATTCCGAAGTTCATGCTGACGCTCAAAAGACAATTGCAAATTGCAAGTTTGCAATAGAGGCGATTAAAAATCCACGACGTTATGATCTGGTTAATCTTGGTTCTGCAATCAACTCTGAGTGGGACGAGTTGCTGGCAGCTATTACAGCTGATGATGAACAGATTGTTTTTACGGTAAAACGTCCACGTGACAAAGGTACAATTTGTGCTTTTTGCCTAAATGAAGAGGATTTGTATTTTTCTAAAAGGCTGAATGGTAGTTGGTTACAGAGAGAAGCGTTGTCAGCTCCCATTAAAACCGGTTACAATGAAGGGGCTCAGGCTCTTTCACCAGACGGAAAATATCTGCTCTATACAATGTGTGATGCAGACTTTGGTATTGGCAGTTGCGATTTGTATTGGGCAAAGAAGATAGGCGACAAATGGTCGCGGCCGCGCAATTTCGGAGCGCCTGTCAACAGCACTGCATGGGAAAGTCAGCCTACAATGGGTTCAGATGGACAAACAATATACTTTGCGTCATCCCGTCCTGGCGGATATGGTGGTATGGATATCTGGAAAACGACGATGAACTCAGAGGGGGATTTCTCAATACCGGAGAATCTGGGTCCCACGATCAATACACCCGGTGATGATGCCGCTCCCTTTATCCATAGTGATGGCAGGACTCTTTACTTTGCATCTAATGGGCGTGTCGGAATGGGTGGATACGATCTCTATTATTCTACTCTTCTTGCTGATGGCTCCTGGTCGGAACCTGAAAATTTGGGATATCCGATCAATTCACCAGCAGATGAAATCAATATTTTCATTAATTCCTCTGGTACGATGGCCTATATGGCTTCAGATAAGGATGGCGGCTTCGGTGGACTTGACCTATATTGTTTTGAACTCGACGATCAACTGCGTCCTTCTCCTGTAACATACATCAAGGGCTCCGTAAGAGATGCTTTTTCAAAAATGCCTGTTCATGCAAAGATTGAAATGATAGATCTTAACACGAAGCAGGTTGTGTCTTCTACAACATCCGATCCGGTAACCGGCAGTTATCTTGCGTGTGTCCATACTGGCAGTAATATTATGCTCAATGTTTCCAATCCCGGATACCCATTCTACTCTGAAAACTTCCAGATTGAAAAAAGTTACACGGAATTGTCACCCTATCTCAAGGATATTTTTCTCCAACCTACCGATGTAGGTACTGTTGTTACCCTCAACAATGTCTTTTTTGATTTTGACAAGTCAGATCTCAAAGAAGAATCATACGTTGAGCTTGACAAACTGGTTGAGTTTTTAAGGAGTAACACAATCAGGATAGAGATAGGCGGTCACACCGACGACCAGGGCACGGATGAGTACAATGACAGACTTTCGGAATTGAGAGCCAAGTCGGTGCGTGACTACATAGTAAGCAAAGGTATAGACGGAAAACGCCTTGAATATAAGGGATATGGGAAACACAAGCCAGTTGCCGAGAACAGTACCGAAGAGGGCAGAGCAGCTAACCGAAGAACTGAATTCAAGATAATAAGATAGTCTATAATACTGATTATTAGATATTTAACGGATACAATAATAAATATCCAGTCCAGATTTCTATATTTCGATTAAATTATTGGATCGCGCCGGAAATTTTAATTCTCGGCGCGATATTGTTATATGTGCATTCTCGTCAAGAGGTGAAAGAGAAGAATACCCATATACAGGAAAAAGTAGTATTCAAGGTGGTTTATAAATGCATGGTGTAACTTTACAAGGGAAAAAAACGTAAACAAAAATAGGTTAATATTGTTAAAAACCATATTAATAAATTGATATGTAGGTAGTTACTATAATTTCAAAAAAAAAACGAAAAAATAATTATTGCATAAAAACAAATAAAAAAAAATGTATTTTTGCAGGTTAATTATTATGTATAGTGTATTGTAATGTATAGTGTTGAATAATAGACAATAAGCAACTGAGAGTAAGAAAATTATAATAAATATAAATAACAAATTAAACAAAAACAGTATGAAAAAACTATTATCAATTTGCTTTCTAAGCATTTTACTGGGACTCATGAGTTTCAGTGTGAAGGCGCAGGGAGACAACAATAGTTGTAAGTCTGGTTTTTGGATTGAGAATCTTCAACCGGAGACCGTTACAGGTATTGTTAATCTGCCACCTGAAGGCACCTTGGACTTGTCTCATACGTTAGGTTCGTCTGTTTACAACGAAGCTACGGGGATGGTTCTCGGCAATGCGCATCCAGGTGTGTCTGAATTGTACGAGTTGCATTTCTGCAACACGTGTGGTTTGGACCCGAAGACTCGCTTGTCAATCGATTGGTTGCTATACCGCGATGGACAGTTGGTAAACGAGAATCTGTCTGACTATGCAGATTTCGAGATTTACACCGAGTACAAACGTCTTAACAACCAGGGCGAATGCCAGTCAATTCATTGGTTGGGCGGTAAAGTGAACGATGCATCTGGTTACTGTAACCAAATGGTCGCACCTGACATGTTCTCAGGAATTCCATGTTCAGACAAGATGAACTATCCTGGAGCAATGCAGGCTGAACAAGGCTTCCCTTATTCTGTTTTTGAAAACGGTAACATTCATCCTGCAGGTGGATTTGTTAACGTTTATTCTGAAAATTTGAACTATTTCAACCTTGATTTCTTCGATCAAGCAAGAACAATAGTTCGTATCACTTGGAAACAAATGGGTAACTACTCATTGGTTATGCGTGTACGTCAAATGGTTGGCGGTACAGAGTTTAATAACCTTTATTGGAACGAAAACCAAGCCACCGATTTCGTAGGTGGTCATCAAGCATGCTGCGGTCCTATTATCGCAGAAGACTCTATCCATGGTTTAGTTAAATACGATACTTTGGTGGAAGTTTGTGAAGATGAAAACGCTGTAAATCCTTTCGTATATGGTAATCCTGAATATGTATTCTCAAACGACAAAGGTTCAATGCCTGACACAAATGTTGTTTGGATGCATAACGAAGGTGAGGGTGAATGCGCTTACGAAGAAGTTGACTCTCTTGCAAGACTTCATTTCTTCATCCGTGTAAATCCTGATCTCAAGAGCGTTCAACACGAGGTATGCAGATGTGAACCTTTCACCTCTGAGGATCTCGTAGCTTTGTTAGATACTATCAAGTCTGAAGGTATGGTTTCCGCTACTTTCTGGTGGAAAGTTGGTAATACCTGGACAACAACAGTGCCTACTCCTGCAACAGAAGTTGGTACATATACTTATATAGTAAGACAAACAACTCACTATCAAACAATCGACTGTACAGGTGATGAGGCTACAATCACTTTCACTGTAAATCCTATCCCTGCTCCAGCTGTAAAGGCATCAGCTACAGAATTCTGTAATGAGCAAACTTATGCTAACCCTGTTCTCACTGCAACCATCGATGATCCTAACGAGTGCTCAACAATGATCACTTGGTACTATAAGGATGGTACAATCTGGAAGAGCGCAGGCGCTGCAGGCAACTCACTTACAGTTAACCTCGCTGATTACAAACCTACAACAAATGTTGACAAATCCGTTACATTCAGAGCTTATGCAGTAGGTTATGACAGATGTGATTCAACAGCTTCTAACGATATCGTTATCACATTCCATCAAACCCCTGAAATCAAGATCACTGCTCCTGAAACAGTTTGCGCTGGTGCAACAGATTTCGACTGGACTGTAGAAGTTACTTCTAAACAGACTGACAGACCATATGTGATGACAAATATTAAGGACTGGAATGGTACACAAGATGACATCACATTGAACAATACTGCCAAGACTTTCGCAATGAACTCAACAATTGATCCTTACTTCGTATGTGGCGAGGAATACAAGACCACATTCCGTGTAATGGACGACAATGGTTGTTATGTTGATTCAAGTGTTACTGTAACAGCTGAAGATACTCAGGCTCCTGTTGTAAATCCTGCTGCTGTAACTACTTATATCAATGCTTGCGAAATCAATGAACAAACAGCTCCTGCAGTTGTATTCTATAAAGGTATGACTGGTGCTGACTTCAAATTGTCAAAGGTTACTGACAACTGCTTCATTAACTGGACAAAGACTACATACAAAGACACTGTAATCGCTGTTTCAGACACAACTTGTGAAGCTGTTACAATCAGAACTTACACATTCTATGACTATTGCGATAACACCGCTACTTTGACACAGACTATCATCGCTCATGATAGCGTTAAACCTTACTTCGATTTCTCAACAACTTTGAACGGCATGCCATATGTTCGTTTGTATCCTGTTCCTGCTGGCAACTGTACATACGATGCTCCAGACAGCCTCGAATTTGTTAATGCTGTTAAGGCTTTTGTTAAAGATAACTGCACAGATCCTGATTATCTGATCTCTACAATCAGATTCTTCTGGGAAAATACTAACATTTCACCTATCGGTGAGAAGAATATCTTCAGAGTTCATAACCACCTTACCGTTTCTGCTCAAATCTTCGACCGTTGCGGTAACGACACAACACAAATGGTTATCTACTTAGACCGTCCTGATACACTTTCTATCACTCCTGTACATGTAGCTTTGGATCCTATCTGTCAAGACGCTACAACTACTATTTCATTTGACACAACTTTGATCAATGACGATACAATCGTTGGACCATTCTTGCCATATTCATATCAATGGTCAGAAGTTAACGGTCGTGAAGTTGTATTCGGTGATGCAAATGCAAAAGAAACAACAATCGCTCCTGTAGGTTATGGTGATTTCGTATTCGTAATGACAGTAACAAACGGTAACGGCTGTGTTGCTACATCTGCTCCATATTCATTACATGTTAATCCAACTCCTAACGTAGCTATCTATAAGGATGTTCGCAATGGCGCAACAGAACCTTATTGTCCTACATACGGTAACCTCACAGTTTATGCAGCTGACGCTACAACAGGTGCTAAATTGAATGGTCTTACCTACGTATGGTCAGGTGAGAGTGTAAACGAAGCTTCTACAATAGACACCACTTGGGTTACTATCGTTCCTGAACTTTGTAAGCACGACTACCCAATCCATGTAGTTGCTACAGATGAAATCGGATGTTTTGCTGAAGCTGACATCATCATCAAGGTTGAAGATACAGAAGGTCTAGTATTCACTGGTGAATTGAATGACTCAACTGTTATCATTAACGAAGGTTGTAAGATGTATGTTCCTGATTTCCAAGGATTCTTCACATCAAATACTGTAACTTCTACTTGTTGGAACTGGTCTGACATCATCGCTGTTAAGGACGCTCAAGGCAATCCAATTTGGTATTCACAAAGTCCTAAGGCTGGTGAGATCATGACTCAAAATACAGTTGTTACTATTACTCTTACAGCTCCATGTAACGATAAGACTACAACTTACACTGTAAACGCATTGGTACCTGAAGATTTCTTGCAGGTTAATATTACAGTTGAAGGTGATTCAGTTTGTGAAAACGATCCTGGTTACAATGGTATCGTTCTCAACGCTGACGCTATCAATGGTGCTACTCCTTATGCTTATCAATGGTCAAGAGAAAACGAAGAGATCTCCGGCGTTGCTGCTGCAGAGGCTACTTACGTTGCTCACGACATGACAGAAAACAACCAAAACACTCAAATCAACTACCAAGTATTGGTAACTGACGCTCTTGGTTGTAAAGCTACTGCTGATGCTACTATCACAGTTCTCTACAAAGGTACACTTCCAGATACCACAACTTATCCTAACACACTTTGTGTTGGTCACAACGGTTCATTGGTTCTCTTTGGCGTAATCAGAAACTACACTTATATCTTCCAAGATCAGGTTAAGGTTCACGATGTTCCAGAGCACCAAGTTACTCCAAGCAACACAATGGTATTCGACAATTGCTATGCCGGTGAGGATATGCCTCTCGTAATCATCACTCCTGACGGTTGTGAGCAGACAATGTTCATTGACATCGCTAATGATAACGAAGATAAACCAGCAAAACCGGTTGTAGCTAAGGTTGACGTAACCAATTGCAGCAATGACAATGGTTCAATCACAGTTACAATGGAAGCAGGTTACACCTATTATTTCGTAACTCCTTCAAACGATGAAACAGGTGCTGTTGTATATGACACCACTTTGTTGACAAATCCTAACATTATTAATTTGGGAGTTGGTACTTATGGATTCTACCGCGTTAACAATGTAACTGGTTGTGTATCTGATATGCAGCTCGTTACTCTCGAAGACAAGGCTCCACGTCCATTAGTTCCAGATGCAAATCTTACACCTAATACACTTTGTGAAAATGAGGAAGGTCTTGTTAATGGTGCTATCACAATCACCAATACAACCCTCTATCACATTGTTTACACAAATGCTGAAAATGACTATGATACTTTGTATAAAGGTTATGGCGCATACACAATCAGCGACTTGGCTGCAGGTAACTACTATGTAACCGTAGTTGATCCTGAAACTGGTTGTGCTTCTGTTCAACCTCGTACATTCGAAATCATCAACAAACTTACATTACCTGTTATAAATGTAACCACAGCTAATAATCAATATTGCTATGACACTATTGCTAACGGTAAGATTGTTGTTACTATTACTAAGGCTACAAATTATGAATACACCATCACAAATGGTGATGAAGTAATTCCTTCAAGCCAATACTCAAGCTTGTATGCTGGTACTTACACTATCAATGCTGTAAATACTGATACATACTGTCAGGCTGTTCCTAAGACTGTTACTATCCAAGATGAAACAACAGATCCTGTATTTACTTTGACTTCTTCAATGAACAACAATTGTGATCCTGCTAAGTTCGATGGTAAGATTACGGTTAATGTTTCTAATACTAACAAAGTTGGTACTAACAACACTTATGTTCTTATTTACAATGGAGTAGACGAAGAAGGGGTTGTTGCCGAACAAACTACTAATGTATTCACTGGCTTGAACGGTGGCAACTACACAGTACAAGTTATTTCTCAATATGGATGTTCATCAGTTAAGGATATTAATGTTGCTCAATATCAAGCTCCTGCTCTTGTTATGACATCTTCACCTAACACAATGTGTGTAAGCACATTTGAGAAACCTGGTAACGGTACTATCACTATTACTGCTCCAGTTTCAACAGCTGATGGTAAACACTTCTATCACTATAACTACTACTACGCATTGAATCCTGACATGGATGTTCCTTATCACGATCCATTGACAATGACCAAATATTGGTTGGCAACTGATTTGTATCATGTAATAGCTTTGGATACCGTAACAGGTTGTAAGGCTGAAGGTGACATCGCTGTTGGTCATGAGACATTCAATGTAACTCCTGTATTCGCTACAACTGACAATACCAACTGTGAAGGTGCTTATAATGGTACAATCACTGTTACAGAAGTTGTTTCTGACAATATCGACGCTATTTGGAAATACAGTATGGATGGTGTTAACTTCACTACTAACAATGTATTCACAGGTTTGAAAGACGGTGCTTACATCGTTTACGTTCAAGATGTTAATACTGGATGTATCTACAATGGTACAGCTACAATCAATAATGGTGATGAATGTGCTCCTGTTATCACAGTAACCGATACTAAGGGTAACACTGGCACAGAGTTCCACTATTGCGTTGGTGAAGTTGTAGATCTCGTAGCTACCGCATCTGCTGCAGAAGGTTGCGCTGAGGGTGAATATGACTATAACTGGTTCGTAGATTGCCACAGCCGTACTTCTAATACAAATACAATCGATGTTCTCACCGACGAAGCTCCATTCTGCTGTCACTATGTTGTAACAGCTAAGAGCCACGCTACAGGATGCTCACAAACTCAAGAGATCACCGTATGTATTGAAAAGAATCCTGAAGTTATCTTCACAGTTAACGATCAACCTATCGAAGGTAATACCGCTGAAATTTGTCAAAATGAAGAAGTTAAGATTGGTATCCTTAAATCTTACACAGAAAATGGTTACACAACTAACATTGAGTCATGCATTTGGACCAATGCATTCCACTCTACTTCATTTGATACCACATTCGCTGCTAACAGCTTGCAACCTGATTCATCATATTCATTCTGTGTTGACGTTGTAAGTGAATATGGTTGTACAAACCGCGCTATCTTCACTTTGAAGGTTAATGCTTCTCCATACGTTACAATTTACGACACTGTATGTACTTCATATACATTCAATCTCACAGGTGCAACACAAGTTCGTTATAACGAAGCTGGTGAGTTGGTTAACATTGAACCTGCATTGGTTGACGCAGAAGCTAATTTCGATGGAGAAAATGTTTATACTCCTCATATAGTTGATGCTAATGGTTACCTTTATTATGATCAATCACAATTGGATTCAATTGCATATCCATTATTGTTGAAATATCAAACTGTAAATGGTTGTGACAGTATTGTTAATCACCACATCACCTTCCTCGGTTTGCCTAAGATTGAGTTCAATACTACTGATACAGTTGTTGTATGTCCTGGTACTACTGTTGCTGAAGTACTTGCAAAAGCTAATTTGAATGTTTCAAATGCTGGCGATACAACTTACCTTTTGAATGGTGAATCAGTAGAATTGACTGATCCTATTGAGTTCGTTAACAACAATAACCTGTTGAACAACATTACAATTGTAGGTACCGCTGGTCCTAAGGGTAACAACTATGCTTGTGAATCAACAAAGACATTGGCATTCTACTTGATCGGTGAACCTGAATTTGTAAAAGTTGGTTTCGAACCTACTGAATATTGTGCAGGAGATAACATGTTGTTCCACAACGATATAACATTCAACTATCCACACAGAGCTTCTGGTGATGTTGTTGTATCACTTATCTTCCGTGACACTACAAATGGTACTGTTGTTGAGACAGTTGTTGATGAAAATGTAAATCTCCCAGAGTATGAGGCTAGTACTACAAACTACTTTGTAAATACTGCTTATACAAAGTATGATCAACACAATGGTTACTTCATCCTTAAGGTTGATAATGGTTGTGACGTTAAGTACAGCGATCCTTACTACATCCGTGTTGACTCATCAGTTGTAACTATCGAACAAAATGAGTTCTGTATCAATGAGGTAGTTAATATCGCCGCAATCTGTGGTAATCCTGAAGGCTTCGATTTCAGCAATGCAAATCTCGTATTCATCAACGAAACCGAGCAAGGTACAACTACAGCAATCAGAGCTAATGGTGATGAAATTGGTCAAGACTTCACTGGTTGGAAGATGACCGTAACAAACATCTCTTATGATGGTCCTTGTAAGACTGTTAAATCAGATACAGTTAATGTTACAGTTAAACTTCTTCCTTCTATCAATGTAACAGCTCAATTCCCAGTATCAGTTTGCTACGAGGATGAAAATATTATTCCTTCGTTCACCTTCTCTAACTACACATCTGCTAAGTTAGTTGTTAAGGGTGTTAAACGTGAGAATATTGCTAACACATTTGGTGAATATGCTGATGTTGTTGCAACAGACAGCACTGTAATCCCTGTATTCAACGTTTCTACTGACCTTCTTGATCAAGTTGTTGACGCAATGGCTAATTATTTCGTAGCTGAAGTAATTCTTTATGCTGAAAACGAATGTGGTCAAGTATCAGAATCATTTGGTAAGACACGCGTTGTTAAGACAGTTGACATTACTTCTGCTAACGAGGCTGTTATCTGCAATGAGGCTACTGTAATTGATGCTGTTAAAGCTGCTAACACTGAGTACGCTTGGAACAATGTTATTGCTAATGAAAATGATTCATTGTTCAATGATCGTGTTCAATACACAATCGTTCGCAATGGTGAAATAGTTTCTTATGTTGAAGCTGCTGGTGCAGTTCTTACAGAAATCGGTGCACAAGATGGTGATTCACTTATGATCATCACTATGACTGATGCTTGTGATTATAAAGACACTGCATTCGTAAAACTCAACATCGCTACTATCACATTCAACGAACCTGAGTTGAAAGCTGCTTGCGCAGGCTCAGCATTGAGCGAATTCATTGATGTTGCTCCTGAGTTCACAGGTAAGGCTACCGTTACTGAAGAAGGTTGGTACATTGCTACTACACCTGATATGACAGACGCTGTTGCTATTGAAGAAACTGAAGTTATTACTAAAGAGAACATTGGTGACTACGTAGCATACGTTTGGAAGACTACATGCAAGGACAGTGTATCTACTACTCCTATGGCATTAGAAATCAACGTTGCTCCTGCAGTTAACTTCACTGAAGATATTTTGACAGTTTGTGCTGAATCTTCTATGGTTCCTGAATACACTGTTGAATCAGAGCCAGCTGCTATCGATACCACATGGGCAATCAATGGCAATGCAATCGAAGATATTAACACTTATGCGTATGCAACTACAGATACAATGCTTGTAATCACAGTATCTAACGAATGTGGTTCAACAAGCGACACTATCAAGGTTGTTGTTAATCCGCTTCCTACACCTGAAGTACTTGGCGACACAATCGTATGTGCTAACAAGGAAGTTAAGCTCATCGTTAACAATGCAGTTGCTACTTCAACTTACACATGGTACAATGCAGCTGATGACACAGAGGTTGCTACTGTAACAGGTACTGATACTGCAGTTATCACTTCAGCTGAGGGTGTTAACAAGTATTATGTTGAAGAGACAGACGTTAACGGATGTGTAGGTACAAGTGAAAATGAAGTTACTATTGAGTCAAGTGACAATCCTCAATTCATCTTCACATACGAAGGTGCTGAGACTCACGTAATCAATGGTATCCAAACAAGTGAAGATCAGTTCTTGAACTACACTTGGAAGATCAACCAGATGTGTTTGAACCCAGATACATTGGTATATGTAAACTTCCACTTCTACCATAACGACACATTGATTGACAATTCTAAGTTGTCACAATACTTCGCAATCCAAACACAACAAGTTCCTCAATCACAAGGTGGTGGTACAATGGATTGGATGGGCAGCGATCAAATCAGTTGGATTAATGCTGATGGTACTCCAAACCAAGGCTTCACAACTTATTACAACGCTTCTACAATCCTCAATACACCTAACACATACGGTGGCAACCACTTCCCAGCTTCAACACTTGGTACTGATAATGGTAACTACTATACTTCATTCTACTTGCACTTCTTCAACAATCGTGAAGTATCTAAGGTTCTTGCTCCATTCTCAATTCCTGGTGAATATAAGATCGTTTACGAGTTGTGGTCAACCAACCACCACGAAGTATTCCAAGATCTCTACACAAATGAGGAAACTAATACTAACAAGCACATTGGTGCACAAGGTGCTAAATCACCTACAACCGATGGCTATCCTACAATCTTAGCACTTCTTGCTACTGATTCATTGATTATCAACGTTGAGGGTGAAACTTTGACCAAACAACAAGCTCCTCAGGCTGCACCTCAAACATCTCCTGCTATCTACAACGTAAATACAGAAGACAATGCACCTGCAATGGAAGTATGGCCTAACCCTGCAACAACTTCAACAACTAAGTTGACAGCTCGCGTTCACAACATGAGCGGTGATGCTCAAGTTGTAATCACTGAAATGACAGGTCGTCAGATCTTCGGTGACAGAACCACTATCGACAGTGATGACTTCATCTACGAATGTTCAATCAACAACCTTTCACAAGGTGTTTACGTAATGACAATTCGTACAAAGGACGGTCTCGCTACTAAGAAGATTGTTGTAAGACGATAATCATTAACGATATAGATTCAAGGGAGTTGCACATATTGTGTCAACTCCCTTTTTTATAATCTTTTATGAAGAATAGAAAATTTATTATTTGGATTTTGAATCGTTACAAAGGACGTTTTGCGCTTATTTTTATTTTAAGTGCTGCCGCTTCGATTTTGTCATTGTTTACAATGATAATGATTGAACCTTTTATAAAGCTTTTGTTTCGTGGAAATCTTAATGATTTAAGCACAATTTCTGGTTTTGTTGTTTCTATTCTTTCCAATTATTTCGATTTATATTCACTCGAAGGTTCATTCATAGTACTTATTATTACTGCTATTTTACTCTTTTTTCTCAAAAATTTTTTTCAATATTTGTCGCAGTGTACTATGGCTCACATCCGAAGTCATTATACCTACTCTCTGCGTCAGAATTTATATGACAAGATAGTTACTTTGCCATTAGGATTTTTTAATAAAGAAAAACGTGGAGATTATGTTTCCAGGGTTGCCTCTGACGTTCAGGAATCTGATTACACATTGCTCTCCTCCATATATATTTTTTTGACCGAGCCTGTCACAATCGTATGTTACCTTCTGTTTCTTTTCTACATCGATTATCAATTGACATTATGGTCGCTGTTGCTATTTCCAATAGCGTTTTTGTTGATAGGTTTTCTCTCTCACTCTTTGCGCAAAGATTCTAAAAATGCAAAGCAGAGGCTTGGGTCGTTGACATCATTTGTGGAAGAGACCCTGATCGGTTATCGAGTGATGACTATATTCAATCAACAGGGTTATTTTTATGACAAATACGACAAGCTAAACCATGCTTTCCATGATAAACAGCGAACTATTTACCGGAAGTCATATTTAGCATCTCCCTTGAGTGAATTTTTGGGAGTTTCTGTGGTTATGGCAGTTTTGGTCATAGGTGGAACTCTTGTGTTGTCTGAGAGGTCACCTTTGTCAGCGGAGCTTTTTATTACATTCATTGCGATTTTCTCGCAGTTGATTAATCCGATCAAGAATCTTTCAACTGCATTTGCAGAATACAAAAGAGGGCAGGCTGCTTTGGATAGGATGAAGTCTTTTATTTCTGTTGAAGATGACATTAAGGAAAATGATTTCACGGAATCAATTCCAGATTTTTCACAATCTATAATTTTTAACGATGTATGTTTTGCTTATAAAGACGCACCGGAAGTAAAAGTTCTCAGCAATATCAACATTGAAATAAAGAAAGGCAGCACCATTGCCTTCGTAGGTGAATCCGGTGCCGGAAAGACTACGATTTCCGACCTCCTGATGCGTTTTTACGAGCCTACAGACGGTGAAATAACTTATGATGGTCTTCCTATCAACAAATTACCTGTTAGGGAATACAGATCACATTTTGCATTGGTTTCTCAGGATGTGATGTTGTTTCACGACACTTTTTACAATAATATCACTTTAGGGAAATCAGCCTCAATGGATGAAGTAGTATCAGCAGCCAAGTCGGCTGGCATTTACGATTTCATTCAGTCGTTTCCTGAAGGTTTTGAACATCAGATTGGAGATATGGGTAGTACTATTTCAGGAGGACAGAGGCAGAAGATCAGTATTGCCCGGGCTATTTTAAGGAGAGTGCCAATCATTATCTTAGACGAGGCCACATCTGCAATGGACACAGAGTCGGAGCGTTTTTTCCAGACTTCGATAGACAGTCTTTTCAAGGATCGTACAAAAGTGGTCATTGCGCACCGTTTGTCCACTATTGCAAATGCAGATTGTATTTATGTGATTCATAATGGTGAGATTGTGGAATCAGGATCTCACAACGAGTTAGTGGCAAATAAATCATATTACCATAGATTATTAACAATTCAGAATCAATAGTATGGCGAAACACAAATTACAGCGCTTTGCTGAAAACGAAACATTTGGCAATCTGTTCCAGCATTCAGATTATGATCGAGTAGGGGAGGAATTTCCATTGAAGGGCAGTTGGCGTAAAGATTATTTTCACAATGAAAACCCGGTCATTTTGGAGTTAGGATGTGGTAAGGGCGAATATACAATAGCCATGGCAAAGCGATTTCCAGGCCGAAACTATATAGGGATAGACAGGAAAGGAGCGAGATTGTGGCGAGGATGCAAGGACGCCATTGAACAAAACCTTGAGAATGTTGCGTTTTTACGTATTGCAATAGATAATATTCCATACTATTTCGGGACGAATGAGGTGGACGAGATTTGGGTGACATTCCCTGACCCGCAGCCTAAGAAAGAGAGAAAACGTTTGGTTTCACCAAAATTTATTGACACTTATAGAAAGATTTTGAAAAGTGGGAGCGGGGTGGTGCATTTGAAGACAGACAGCGATCTGCTTTACGAATATCTTTTGGAGACTGCAGTAGCTGAGAAATGGGATATTCTTGAAAACATTGAGAATGTTTATGGGGGGCAGGCTGACTCGTTATTGACCGAAGTGCAGACTTTCTACGAGCGTAAGTGGCTTGAAGAGGGGAAGACGATACATTACGTCAGAGTGCGCGTATAGGCGCATTTAACAGCCTTTGCAACCCTTGCAATTGGGGCTTCCGCAGCCGCAATTGCATCCACCACCGCCTTTTTTGAGGCGTTTTACAAAGTAGATGATTGCAGAGATGGCCGCCGCCGCGATAATTGCATATACTATAACTTCTTGAGCACTAATCATTTCGTTTTTGTTTTATTCGGATTGCAAAGGTACACAAAATTTTTTTATGATGTTATCTGATAGAAAAAACGTAGGTTTAATTGCAGTCAATTGCAATTCCCTTCTATTCAGGTTGGGTGATTGGAGGCGGGGCAATTTGACAATGGGAAATGTAGAGACGCGCCATGGCATATTTGATGAAAAACTGGAAATAAAACGAAAAAAAAGGCGGAAAACCTGTCGAAAACAGACTTTTCGCCTTTTTTTTGCGTCTGAGAGACTTTGTCGCCGCTGGTTTGTTCTGCCTGTGACACCAACACCATCCGGTGTCAACCTTGACAGTTTCGCATCTGGAGCCTTGCTGTGTTGGGAGACCGACAGAAAAGGTACGGGGTTTTCAGCGGGCTCGCCATGGCACGTCTCTACTGCTTTCTGGGAATTTGGTTTTGTCGGACGCCAATGATAATCATAATTTCTATGGAATTTTTATTTTTTTGAGTAATAAAAAAAATAGTACCTTTGCGGTGCTTTATAAAAGGTGAATTATGTCAACAACAACAATCATTTACGCAGCGTTAACTGTCGGAATTACAGGGCTAATAGCGGCTGTAATCTTGTATTTTGTATCAAAGTTTTTCCATGTAGAGGAAGATCCTCGCATTGATTTGGTTCAGGCTTGTCTGCCGAACGCCAACTGTGGTGGTTGCGGTTTTGCCGGATGCAGGGCCATGGCAGAGGCTATTGTCACCAACAACGACCTCAATGTGGCGTATTGTCCTGGCAGCGACCTGGAGAAGATTGCCGAGATAATGCATTTGAATGCAGTTGCGCATGAGCCTCAGGTGTCGGTGGTTCGTTGTAATGGCACGTGTGAGAACGCGCCAGCCAAATCGTTTTATGATTCGGCTTTGACATGTGCATTTGCCAATACTTTGTTCGCTGGTGAGAAGGCTTGTGCATACGGATGCCTCGGATGTGGCGACTGCGTGAGTGTATGTCAATTTGATGCTATAAAGATCAATCCGGAAACGCACTTGCCTGTTGTTGACGAAGATCTTTGTGTTGGTTGTAAAGCTTGTGCGAATGCATGTCCGCGCAAGGTGATAGAGATACGAGACAAGGGCAGGAACGGCAGGAGGGTATATGTGGCTTGCAACAATAAAGAGAAAGGCGGTGTGGCCAAAAAGAACTGTGCAGCAGCTTGTATCGGTTGTGGCAAGTGTGCCCGCGTTTGTCCGTTTGATGCCATCACTGTTGACAATAATCTGGCATACATTGATTACCATAAATGCAAGGCATGTCGTAAATGTGTAAGTGAATGCCCTTCAGGAGCAATTCTAACTGCAAATTTCCCTGAGAAAAAAGAGGTGAAAACAGTTGAAACCGAAGCTGTTGCTGCGGAAGCATAGGATCATTAAAAGTCATGAATATGGAAAATGAAAATAACATTATAACTGCTACAGAGTTAAAATTAGAAGAGAGCATCAAGTTTGTGAAGGGTATGCGCAGGAAGACCTTCAGTATGGGAGGTGTGCATCCTGAAGCCAATAAATTCGCGCATTCAGCTCCAGTGGAGACTTTCCCTTTGCCTGACGAGGCGGTAGTGTATATGACGCAGCACTTGGGCGCACCGGCAACTCCTGTGGTTCAAAAAGGCGACAAAGTGAAGGTTGGACAGTTGATAGGTAAGGCCGAGTCGTTTGTATGCGCTAACATTCACGCTCCCATTTCCGGCACCGTCACAAAAGTTGATATGGCAGCCGACATAACCGGCTACAGGAAACCCGCTATATTTATCAAGCGCGAGGGAGATGAGTGGGATGAGAGCATAGACACTTCGTTGGATATCATCCATGATATAAAGTTAAAGACCAAAGAGGAGATAATAGAGCGTATCAAAGATCGCGGTGTTGTAGGCTTGGGCGGCGCTTGTTTCCCGACACACATAAAATACATGTTAAAACCGGATCAGAAGTGTGACTATTTAATAGTCAATGCAGCGGAGTGCGAGCCATATATATCTACTGACAACAGAGTTATTCTGGAACGTTGTGAGCAATGTATGATCGGCATTGAGATTGCGCTGATAGCTTCAGGGGCACCGAAGGCTATCATTGGTATTGAAGATAACAAGCCACGTGCTATCAAGATGCTTGTGGAAGTGACAAAACGCTATCCGAACATTGAAGTGCAACCTCTGAATATAAAATACCCTCAAGGTGCTGAAAAGCAGCTTATCAAGGCGATAACGGGACGAAGCGTTCCCAATGGTGGTCTGCCGATAGCTGTAGGTTGTATTGTAAACAACATCACCACAATGTATGCCATCTATTTGGCGGTTCAGAAGAACAAGCCCATAGTACAGACTTACACGACAGTTTCTGGGCGTTCTTTGCCGGAAGAGCAGTGCAAGAACTACCGCTTGCGCATTGGTACGCCAATAATGGATGTGCTGAATTCAGTCGGAGTGCCTGATGACACAGGCAAGATAATCTCAGGCGGACCGATGATGGGTAAGGCAATAGCGAATCTTAACGCATACACGGCGAAGGGCATGTCAAGTCTATTGTTCATGAATGAGCAGGAGAGCACCCGTGGCGAAGCTCAGCCGTGTTTACGTTGTGGCAAATGCGTGAGTGTTTGTCCTATGGGCTTGGAGCCGTATATGTTGCATACTTTCACAGATCTGAAACGCTGGGATGATGCTGAGAACTACGGTATCATGAATTGCATTGAGTGCGGTTCATGCTCATTCATTTGTCCTTCAAATCGACCTATTCTGGATATGATAAGAGTAGGCAAGGCCAAAGTAGGCGGAATAATCCGTTCCAGAAACGTCAAATAAGCGTTTGTTTTAAGCGAAAAGGTGTATCACGAACGCAGCCACCCACGCGATGGTGGTTGAGTAGAAAATGCTGAACAACATCCATTTTGTTCCAGCCTCTTTCTTTATTGCTGCAAGTGCGGCAACGCACGGGAAATAGAGCAGGATGAAGATCATGAAGCCATAAGCGACAATTGGTGTAAACACTGGTTTGCCGATATCCGGACCTGCTGTCCATTTTTGTTGTTTCAGACTGTTTTGAAGAGCAGAAGAGTTTTCGTCAGCCTCAGCATCGCTGTGATAGAGAACGCCCATTGAGGATACCACAATCTCTTTAGCAGCAAAACCTGTGATAATGGATACGCCCATCTGCCAGTCGAAGCCGAGGGGACGGAACACAGGAGCCACAAACTTGCCGAATCTGCCGATATACGAGTTTTCGATTTGGCATGCGGATCTGTCTAATTCAAGTTGTTGTATGGTTTCTTCTTTGATGTTGTCGTCAATCGAGTTGTCGGCCTGCACCTGTTCTATTTGTGCGGTATAGCGGTCGATTTCGGTGCTGTGTTGCGGGAAGTATTCCAAAGCCCAGATGATGATTGTCGCGACGAGGATCACGGTTCCCATCTTTTTGAGGTATTGCACGCTCTTGTCCCACATGTGGATGACAGCATTGCGGAATGTGGGAATCCGGTAGGGCGGCAGTTCCATCACAAATTGGTCGCGTTCTCTCTTAAAGGAGATTTTTTTCACCAACAGAGAGGTTATGATGGCCGTGATGACGCCTATAAGATAGATGGAGGTCAGTATTAATCCTTGATGTTTGGAAAAAAATGCCGAGATGAGCAGGAGATAGACTGGAAGTCTGGCGGAGCAAGACATAAAAGGCACTGTGATGATCGTGAGAATTCTGTCTTTGCGGTTCTCAAGGGTTCTGGTTGCCATGATAGCAGGCACACTGCATCCGAAGCCGATGATATAGGGTATAAAGGATTTGCCGTGAAGTCCCATTTTATGCATCAGCTTGTCCATTATGAATGCAGCTCGGGCCATATAGCCAGTATCTTCAAGAATTGAGATGAAGAAGAAGAGTATGAGTATGTTAGGCAGGAAGGAGCATACACCACCTACACCGGCGATGATACCATCTACTATGAGGTCTTTGAGAATTCCGTCGGGCAGGAGTTTGTCGGTGACGTTGCCGAGCCATCCGAAGAACATCTCGAGCCATTCTTGCGGATAGGCACCGAGGGTGAAGGTCATTTGGAACATGAACCAGAGGAAGAAGATAAGAATAGGGAAGCCGAGCCATCTGTTGGTCAGGATTTTGTCAACTGAGTAGGCAGGCTGTTTGCTTTTATCTTTTCCAACGGTGTAGGTTTCGAGCAGGGCGCCGCGCACGAAGCCGTACTTTGCGTCAGCGACGATGGTGCCCGCATCTTCATTGTATTGTTTCTCTATCTGTTTGCGCTGTTCATCGGCTATCTTGTTGATTTCGTTGCCGTTTTCGCTTTTTCTTACGAGTTCGGATATCATCTTGTCGCCCGCAAGCATCTCAATAGCAAGGTAACGTGTTGAGTAGTTGCTGGAAAGGTTTGAGTCTTTTTTGAGTTCCTGTTTGAGTGTGTCAATAGCATTCTCAAGGTCTTTGCCATAGTTGATGTGGATGTGTTTTGTGTTTTGTTCGAGATTCTCATAGATTTTTACGATATTTTCCATCACTTTATCAATACCGGTGCCCTTGGAGGAGACTGTTGGTATGATAGGGAATCCGAAGAGTTCACTAAGGGTGTCGAGGTCGAGTTTGTCGCCGTTTTTTTCAAGTTCGTCATACATGTTCAGGGCCATGAGCATGGGCACGTTCATGTCGATGAGCTGAGTGGTGAGGAAGAGGTTGCGTTCGAGGTTTGATGCATCGGCGATGTTGAGTACCACGTCAGGGTGCTGTTCCATGATATACTGACGCACGTAAAGTTCTTCAGGGGTGTATTCGGTGAGAGAGTAAGTGCCTGGCAGATCTGCAAGTTCTATAGTATAGTCTTTGTATTTGAAATAGCCGAGTTTGGAGTCAACTGTTACACCGCTGTAGTTACCTACTTTTTCGCGAAGTCCGGTTGCGTGGTTGAAGAAAGAAGTTTTGCCGCAGTTCGGGTTTCCGACCAGTGCCACATTTATTTTTTTGCCCTCTTTGCCAAGAATGTTTTCAGTTTCTTCGGTGATGGTGCCGTGGAACATGTATTTGTTGGCGGTTTCTTCGCCTACGGGCACCACTTCAACGCGTTGGGCTTCTACCCGGCGCAGTGAGACGTGGCCTTGCATGATCTCGTATTCAATGGGGTCGCGTAGCGGGGCGTTGCGGATGACTTTCACTTTCTCTCCGCGTACAAAACCCATCTCCATGAGCCGGTGTCTGAAGCTCCCGTGACCAGTAATCCTTACAATTACACAATACTCTCCTGTTTTTATATCAGCTAACGTCTGTACACGTGATGAACTCTCTTCCATATTTTGCAATTAATTTCGCGCAAAGGTGCAATTTTACACGGATTTCAGTATCCCCATTTTTGGTGATATTTGTTGCCGATTTTATGTTTTTTCCCGGTCTCAAGTAACTGCTTCCAATCAGGAATTTTTTTTGTATTGAGAAATAGATTACAACCCTATAAGGTTATAAAGGTCAAATATCCCACAGATTCACGCAGAATTTGTGTGCTTGGTTCCTTACTGGAATAACACTGCCAAAGAGCTCGATGCGGAAACTGATAATTATATCGGCCTTAAACAAATGCGAAAAAAATGTACTTTTGCGGCATGGTGAGACGAGGTTTTATTATTTTATGTTTGCAGCTGCTTTCACTTTCTGTTTTTGCACAAAGTGATTCAGTGGTTTATGTGGCCAAAAAGTATGATACTGCCGACTTGAAAAGCGGACTGACCCTGCATTCTTATATTTATGACGAGAGTCAAGCTTTTAAGTCGAATCAGCAGATTTTTATTTTGGAAATACCTGACAATGGGAAATATTCATTGGAGTTTGTATATGAAGAAAAGAGAACACCGACATCGACGATGGCTTTGAAAAGCGCTGCGGTTGCCGCTGTGAACGGTTCTTTCTTTGATATGGACAAACATTTTCCGGTGTGTTACTTGAGGATTGACAGTGTAGAAGTGGGCGAGAACACTCCTGGAAAAGACACGGTAAATAGAAAATACTACCAATACGGTACTATTTGTATAGACCATGACAGTGTATTTATACTGAAAACTGATTCTTCACGCAGGTGGGAGGAAAGGTTGCCGTACAGAGACATCATGACCGCCGGTCCTTTGTTGATAAAGGATCATGAGTTGCAGTATCTTCGCGATGATCGCACATTTGTGACGATGCGGCATAATCGCACGGCATTGGGCATTCTTGACGACGGCACATTGCTTCTTGTCGTCGCTGACGGACGTTTCAAGCAGGCTGCTGGTCTTACCCTGTTTGAGCTTCAGGAGTTCATGGATCTGTTAGGATGTAGAGATGCCATAAACCTTGACGGAGGCGGCTCCACGACGTTGTTCATGAACACGGATGAAGCGGAAGGTGTGGTCAACTATCCTTCAGACAATGGCAGGTTTGACCACGAAGGAGAACGTCCGGTGTCGAATGCCATAGTTGTGAAGAGACGGTAGATAAAGGGCGTTTATAACGAACAGGGTGTCGCATAGCGAATGCCCATGGTGTCGAAGAGATAATCGGAGGGGTTGTCGCCAGAGATTTCGCAAGCAGGGTTGAGGAGCTGAAACAACCTTTCCCGAAAATTAGGGTTTCTCTCTTTCAATGATTTCCACACTTCAGCGGCTCCGGCAGCAAACAGAAGCATTGATCTTCCGAAATCTGCCTTTGTGCCGACAAATCCATAATGGAAATTGCCGATGTCTGCTGCTGATGCGTTGTTGAACAAATCACTTGTAAAAACGGTTTTTGTGCCGAAAATCTGGTCGTGATTCCAGGCTACACCCCAAATTGTAGATGTGTTGTTTTTAAGGTCCCAGACCCCGTTTGTTTTTGACAAAATACTGAAAGACAGATATTTGAAAATAATGTTTTGTTTAGAAATCCGTTTGGCTGTAGAGGTGCTCTTTTGCAGTTTTCTGTCCAATATCATTGAAAGGTCAATCTTGCTGCCTAACTCGCCTATCTTGATGCCGTGGTTATCGACTATGCCGCTTTGGTGGAGGTAAACGCTGTTGTCGTTGTCATCATAATGAGCTAAGACATTGCCGAAAATGTCAATGTGTTCCGAAAGGCGGTGTGAGATTGCATGGTTCCCTTTGGCGGAAAAGTGGAGGAAAATTGCCAACAGACAGAAAAGGGTCTTGGATTTCATCGGACTATTTTTGTGAAAGCGATCGTTCAAGGAGAGGCTTAAGAATTTTCACTCCGGCAAATCGGTGCCCTTGTTGGTCGAAATAGTTGAAATCCTGACAATCGGTGAAAAGGGTTTCAAGATAGTGGTGGTCACCTAACAATTCATCATCGGTAGAAAGGGCAAAGTGTAGCAAAGATCCGTCAATAGTGAGTTTTGAGAATGTTTTGCTTTCAAAGTCGGAATATTTTCTAAGATCAGAATCTGTGAATTGGTAAGTTTCCTTGGTTACGTAGTTTTTTTGTTTGCCAATCATGGCTTTTAGCGTTTCAGACGGTTTGGTTGTAGGGTTGATGATAACTGCCGGGATTTTATGTTTGGCAGAGGAATAGATAGCGAAGAAACCGCCGAGAGAGGTCCCTACCACTACGTTGACCTTTTGTATTCTGATCGTAGAATCAAGTTTACGCTGCACATCTGCCGGGTTTTTGTAATCAAAAGTGGGGGAGAGGATTTGGCAGTCGGGGAACATTTTAGATAATTCTTGAGATTTATGACCGCCGCCGGCAGAGTTAAAGCCGTGAATGTAGAGGATTTTCTTGGTCATGATATATATTTTAAAGAACCGCCTTGTCTTAAAAGGCAAGGCGGTGAATATAAGTTAAGTAAAAGATTACCAAGCGAAGAGTGGACGATCGTGCATCATTTCATTGACTGTCTTGCGAGTCTTAGCGATGAGTTCTTCGTTTTCAACGTCGCAAAGGACTTTGTCGATCATGTCAACGATACCAGGCATGTCGGTCTCTTTCAAGCCGCGGGTTGTGATGGCAGGAGTTCCGACGCGGATGCCAGAGGTTTGGAAAGCGGAACGTGTGTCGAAAGGAACCATGTTTTTGTTGATGGTGATGTCGGCTTTAACCAAAGTGTTTTCGGCAACTTTACCAGTGAGTTCTGGGAATTTGGTTCTCAAGTCAATGAGCATCAAGTGGTTGTCGGTGCCGTTTGAGATAACTTTGTAGCCTCTTTCAACGAATGCATTAGCCATGGCGTTTGCATTGAGTTTCACTTGTTTAACATATTTAGCATAGTCGTCAGTGAGTGCTTCGCCGAAAGCAACGGCCTTAGCGGCGATCACGTGTTCAAGAGGGCCGCCCTGACAGCCAGGGAAGACTGCAGAATCGAGGATTTGGGACATCATTTTCACAACGCCTTTAGGAGTTGTTTTGCCCCAAGGGTTCTCGAAATCTTTGCCGAGCATGATCAAGCCGCCGCGAGGTCCGCGGAGAGTCTTGTGGGTTGTTGTGGTCACGATATGGCAGTGTTCAACTGCGTTGTTGAGGAGGCCTTTAGCTATAAGACCGGCAGGGTGGGAGATGTCGGCCATGAGGATGGCGCCAATCTTGTCGGCAATCTGACGCATGCGTGCCCAGTCCCAGTCGCGGCTGTAGGCTGAGGCGCCGCCGATGATGAGTTTCGGTTTTTCGCGGAGAGCAACCTCTTCCATGGTGTCGTAGTTGATGCAGCCGGTCTCTTCGTCAACCTGATATGCTACAGGATGGTAGAGAATACCGGATGAGTTGACTGGGGAACCGTGTGAGAGGTGACCGCCGTGGTTGAGGTCGAGGCCCATGAATGTGTCGCCAGGATTGAGGCAAGCCATCAAAACGGCCATGTTTGCCTGTGCGCCTGAGTGAGGTTGTACGTTTGCCCATTCGCAACCAAACAACTCCTTGACACGTGCTATTGCCAACTCTTCTGATTGGTCAACTATTTGACAACCACCATAATAGCGTTTTCCTGGAAGACCTTCTGCGTATTTGTTGGTCATAACTGAACCCATGGCTTCCATAACCTGGTCGCTGACAAAGTTTTCAGATGCAATCAACTCGATGCCGTTTGTCTGGCGCTCGCGTTCCTGCTGGATGAGATTGAAAATTTGTTCGTCTCTTTTCATATTAATTTTTTTATGTGTATTTATTGTTGTTTTATCGACAATTATTTCAAGTTGTCATACCTATATGCTATTAGCAAGCGTTTTGAATAACATAACAAGTTATAAATCAAATAATTGTAGCTTGATAATTACAACCTGCAAAGGTATAAAATATTTTGAAAGTAGGATGTTACTTTTAAAACAACAATAAAAAGATTATTTTTGCAGAAAAAACAGAGATGATAAATCCGTTGATAGAAGAATCCTGGAAGAGGGAGTTGTGGGATCAGTTCCAGTCGCCATATTTCTCAGAATTGAAGAATTTTTTGATAGAAGAAAAACGGCATTATCAGGTTTTTCCGCCCGGTCACTTGATATTCAACGCTTTCAATTCCACACCTTTCGAGAAGGTCAAAGTGGTGATTTTGGGGCAGGATCCCTATCATGATGTGGGTCAGGCGTGCGGATTGTGCTTTTCCGTGCAGGATGGTGTTGCGATTCCCAAATCATTGAGAAACATCTTTAAGGAGTTGCAGGATGACGTAGGATTTCGGATACCGCAGAGCGGCAATCTGCAGAAGTGGGCCGACCAGGGCGTCCTATTGTTGAATGCAACACTTACGGTGCGGGCTCATGCCGCCGGTTCGCACCAACGCCACGGCTGGGAAACCTTCACCGACAGTGCAATACAGCGACTCTCTGAAAAACGCACTGGCATTGTCTTTCTTCTGTGGGGAAACTTTGCTATTGAAAAGAAAAGACTGATAGATTCTTCGAAGCATCACATACTGACCGCTCCCCACCCTTCACCGCTTTCTGCATCACGCGGCTTCTTCGGCTGCAGGCATTTCTCCAAGACCAACGAAATACTTGTTTCACAAGGCGAAAAACCAATTGATTGGCAGTTGTGATTGTGTGATATAATTTTGTACTTTCGCGCTTTCAAATTCGAAAGGTGAAATTGGTATGAAACCGTGGCAGATTACTCTGTTTATATTCTTGACAATCACAACGTTAGGTGTGATTAGCTGCTTTTATCCCAAAGATGGTGTAAAAGTGCTTGGTCATACCGTGAATTTTCCGACTTTGGAGGAGGTTCTCGCTGATGACAGTGAAGATATTCCGGAACTTGACCTTGAAGAGGAAGGTGCCGAGCGGAAAATACCTCTGCCCACGCCTTTTAACAAGAAAAAGCGCGAAGCGATAATAGCTGAAATAGCCAAAGAAGATTCTATAAAACAGAAAATAGTTGAAGAACAGATAGATACGATAGAATCGTTTAAGGAAACGCTTGCCGAGGCCGGGCATTTTTATCTGCCGAATGGAGACATCACCTATTTTGACAATTTCTTTGCAAAGGCCGCATCTGCACGTTCCCGCGGTGAGGTTTTGCGTGTTCTCCACTATGGTGACAGTCAGATTGAGATGGACAGGATGTCGGGCAACTTACGTACCTTTTTTCAATCGCATTTCGGTGGTGGAGGTCCGGGTTTGGTGCCAGTGGTTCAGACTGTTGCATCATATGCGGTCTCTCAGTCGGCATCAGGGCCGTTCACCTTGTACTCGTCATACGGGGACGGGGCCCGGGCAAGAGGCAACTACGGTCTTATGGTGAAGTGCTACCGCCTCACCGGTAACGGCACTTTCACTGCAAATGCTTCTTCCAACAAACGCACAGATGCCCGTGTAAAGAGGTTCTCTCGCGTGACTATACTCTACAACGACCGTGACGGCAAATTCCATGCCACCCTCACCGACCGCCGCCATGGTTATGACTCGACATCCAGGAGCCATGGCGTCGGAATACAGTCAATGCACTGGCAAACCGACTCGGCAACATCATCCATCAGGATAAACATGCAGGGCATCGCCGACATATACGGAATCATGATAGACAACGGACCGGGTGTGAGTGTTGACAACATACCGCTCAGAAGCTCTTCCGGGAACCAGTTTACACTGGTGACCGACAGTGTGCTCCGGAAATGCTACAAATATTCGAATGTCGGTATGATAATACTCCAGTTCGGAGGCAATTCTGTACCGGCTATTTATAGCACAAAGTCCATTAACGACTACTGCAATCTCATGCAGAACCAGATAAGGCGGATCCGCTCGGTTTGCCCCGGCGCCACAATCCTATTCATCGGACCTTCTGATATGAGCACATCATACAAAGGTTCTATGCAGACATACAAAATGCTTCCGCAGATGATTGAAAGTCTGAAAGACATGTGTTTGAAAAACAACGTTGCATATTGGGATCTCTATGAGATGATGGGCGGACGTAATTCAATGGTTGCTTGGGTGCGCAAGGGATGGGCAGGCCCCGATTATATACACTTCACCACTGCGGGTGCTCAATATGCCGGTAAGCAATTGGCCAATAATTTCGCCACGATGTATGATCTTTACAAGACACGTCGGAGCATGGGAAAGGAACAATTCGACAATCTATGGGACGCCGCGGAAAGATAGTGTTTGCAGTTTTGGTTATGCTTGCCATGAAGATGTCGGCGCAGGTGACAGAGCCTGCCGACTCGGTGGCTTTGGTGATGCAGGATGACACATCGGCAGTGTGGGTTCTGCCTGAAATGTTCTCGGCTTACGACTCCACATTCTCTTTCATCCGATTCAACGAAGACACTCTTTACTTGGCTCAAAATCATGAAAAGATGGACTTCTTCTATGCCAAGCTTGCCGAGGTTCTGAATACAAAGGAGGGCAACGTGCATATCATGCACATTGGAGGCTCACATGTGCAGGCAGGAACGATGTCGAACAGGATCAGAAGGCATCTGCTGAGAGATTTTGGAGGGCGTGTGCAGGCCTCGCGCGGCTTTATATTCCCTTATTCCGCTGCCAATGCCTGCAACAACCCGCGTGATTATTCGGTGTTGCGGTCGGCCCCTTTCTCCTTGATCCGCAACGTGTATTCCACATACCCCTCACCATTGGGACTTTGCGGAATCTCAGTTTATTGCACTCAATCTCAGAACTCTCTGACTATCAAAATGAATGACCTCGACTACGATTTCTCAACAGACACAATAATCCTGCTCGGGAGGTCTAACGGATATTTCATCGATCCCGTCATCAAAGAGGACACCATATATCGTTTTGCAGATGAAACTGACACAGCGAATGGAAGGTATTATTTTTACTTTGACCATCCGGTCAGGGAGTTTACGATGTATTTTCCATGTGGTGTGGCAGACACATTTTTCATGAATGGCATTCTGTTGAAAAACGGGAATCCAGGCGTCACCTTCTCATCAATAGGAGTTAACGGCGCTGCGGTGCCATCGTACCTTCGCTGTGAGAATTTCAGCCGCGATCTTTCGTTGTTCCCGCCTGATCTCGTAATCTTTGGCATCGGTGTGAATGACGCCTTTGATCCCAATTTCGACACAATAGTTTTCAAAAACAACTACCTTAAGCTAATCGAACGCATCAGGTCCGTCAATCCCGATTGTGCCTTCGTTTTTCTGTCGAACAACGACACTTGGAAAAGGGGTTCGCGTGGCCGCTACCACGTCAATCAGACTGGTCCGATGGTAAGTGCCACCATGTACAGGCTTGCAGATGCCACCGATGGTGCCGTTTGGGACCAATTTTCTGTGATGGGTGGCTTGGGCTCAATGGCCAAATGGCAAAATAAGGGATTGGCACAAAAAGACCGTGTTCATTTCACCGTAAATGGCTATAATCTTATTGGAGACCTGTTCTACCACGCTTTTATTCAACCTGTTAAAATTGACAAATAATGACCTGGGAAAATATATCACACTTTTTTGTAAACTTGTTCTCATTCGATGAACGTTATCCATTGCTGTTTACACAATTCAACTTCTGGGCTTTTTTTGCTATCGTTTTCGCAGGTTTTGCCCTCACAAACCGTAAGCGCCTCCTAAGAAACAGCTTCCTTTTTTTCGTCAGCATCCTGTTTTACTACAAAACCTCAGGATTGTTTGTCTTGATACTTCTGTTTGACACCTTTTTCGACTATTTTTTAGGTGTTTTTATGGACAAGTCGAAGAACAATGGGATCAGAAAAGCGTTCATGGTTTTTGGGGTAGTGGTAAACCTTTTGATTTTGTTCTACTTCAAATATGCATACTTCTGCACTGACGCCTACAACACCATTGTGGGCAGCGAACATAAGGTTATAAACTGGCTCGCCCAGTGGGCTAATGAGTGGAGCGGCAGCAACTATTTTGATGCGTCAAAGATTCTGCTGCCAGTGGGCATTTCGTTCTACACATTCCAGAATATCAGTTATCTGGTAGATGTGTACAAAAGGAAAATACCTCATGTTGGAAATATACTGGACTTCGGATTTTACGTTTCCTTTTTCCCGCAGTTAGTTGCAGGACCTATTGTGCGCGCCGACCAGTTTGTGCCTCAGTTATACAAGAAATTCTTCCTTACGAGAAAGCAGTTTGGCATTGCAGTATTTTGGATTCTCAACGGATTGGCCAAGAAGCTGATTATGAGCGACTATTTGGCTGTTAATTTCGTTGACAGGGTTTTTAACAATCCATCGCTGTTTACAGCTTTTGAGAATCTATCAGCGCTTTTCATATATTCCTTGCAGGTTTATGCCGATTTCTCAGGGTACACTGACATTGCTATTGGGGTAGCCATGCTGATGGGATTTTATCTGCCGAAGAACTTTAACTCGCCATATAAGGCCACTAACCCTGGTAATTTCTGGAAAAGGTGGCATATTTCACTTTCAAACTGGCTGAAAGACTATCTGTATATACCGTTGGGCGGTAACCGTAATGCCACTTTCGGTACCTATTTTTGCATTTCTTTGATTGCAGGTGTTATCATCCTCCTCACGAAGAGTGTTGTTATTGCATCAATCATAGGCGCTGTTGCCTTAGTGCTGCTTGTGGTATCGCTGATAAGCAAGAAGGCACGTCTGAAGATCAGTACAAATATCAACATGATGAATACCATGTTGTTGGGCGGTTTATGGCACGGTGCTTCGTGGAATTTCATGATTTGGGGCGGATTGAATGGTATCGGAATTCTCTCTTACAAGATATGGCGTCACTGTAATATGTTGGTACGTAGTACTATAGCAACAGTTGTCTTTGTGGCATTCCTCACCATAAACCACTTTTTCCTACATCCTGCTTTTATGATAGGCATTGTGTGGAGCGGTGTTTGGTTCGCCGGCACGTTGATCAAGACCATCTATTCGCTGATAAAACCAGACAAAATGGTGGTGTGGTTAGACAAAGTATGGGGAATTTTCCAGACGTTCGTATTCATATCTTTTACGCGTCTTTTCTTTAGATCAGGTTCAAATCTCGACCCGGCCACAGCCAACGAAACGGCCTGGGAGACAGCAAAAAGCATGGTAAACAGCATAGGCGGTCAATGGAATTTGGCTGCCATTCCTGAGATCCTCGCCAACTATAGGGGCGTTTTCGTGATGTTTGTGCTGGGCATGATAATACATTGGTTGCCAGACCGTTGGAAACGCTGGTACAGAATTAACTTTGCGATGCTTCCGCTCTGGATTATGCTTCCGATAGTTGTAATCATCGTATTTGTACTTTATCAGTTTGTCACCGCCGACCTTCAGCCGTTCATCTATTTCCAATTCTGATTCTGACTTACCTGTTTTTTACGTTAGATTCCAGCGATCTTCGTTGCGAAAGGGAAAAGAATTGATAAAATTAAGTCAATTATATATATTGTTATTCGTAAAAAACGTACGTTTTATCGGGCAAAATTATTCAAACGAACAGTTTTTGCTTTGCAACGTTATTGGCATGGAAATCTGCTTAATTGCCACTTTTATCTTCCTCTACAACACTTGGAAAGTTGATTTATCGGAATTTTTGTTTTACTGAATATCAATCGTTAAAATTAGTACCTTTGCAATCGTAAAAAAAATGCTTTATTTGAGATGAAGAATTTGCGCTTTTGGAAATTAGTATTTGTTCTTTCTGTTTGTGTGTCAATTAATTATGTAAATGCTCAAAAATCCCGTTTCGGAAATCCGCAGGCTGAGTGGGCGCGCGCCGGCGTGATTTTGATGCATACCCCCGGACAAGAACTTTTCGACGGATTGCTTCACCCTGCCGCTGGCCTTTTCGCTGATTATTTTGACGTTGACAAGGCAGCTGCCGAACACGAAAACTATATCAAGATGCTTCGTAAAAATGGTATAAAAGTTTATACTATTCTTGATATTTTAGAAGAAACAGGTATTGATAGTGTTCGTGAATTGGCCTCTAAATCAATGATTTACAATACGAAAAAGTTAGATAAGGAAGATGCAGAAGAGGCTGAAAGATACCGTCAGGAAGTATTGTCAAAGATGAGTCGTGCAGATCTGATCCGCTGTATTATTTTCCAGCCAACAGTCATCCTTTACAAAACAGGTCAAAATACAGGCTATGAAGCTCAATATTCCCATGTCCCGATGACTAATCTCCATTTTACTCGAGATCAAAGCGTCTCTACACCACGCGGTTATGTCATTTGTAATCTCAATTCTTCTCAAAGAGACATAGAGTCGGATATTATCGAACTTTGTTACAGACATTTAGGCCAAAATCCCATACTTAGAATCTCAGATGAAGGCAGGTTGGAAGGCGGCGATTACATCCCTGCAGGTACATTCTCGTTGATTGGTTGCGGAATGAGGACTAACGATGAGGGAATAAGACAGATGATGGCAGCCGATGCCTTCGGCCACGACACTGTGGTTGTGGTGAGAGATCATAAATTTTGGCAGCAGGAGATGCATCTCAACACTTATTTCAACATTATCGACAAAGACCTGTGCACTTTGTCGGAGAGCCGCTTGAACGCACGTCCTGATGATCCTGAGTTTCTTACTTGCGACATTTGGACGCGGCAGCCCGGCACAAAGGAATACACCATCCAAAGGAACCGTATGCCGTTCGTCAGTTTTCTGGATGAACGCAATTTTGAAATCATTCCTATAGGAAGTGAAGATGAGGAACATTATGCCAACAACTATCTTACAATCGCTCCGCGCCACATTATGGCCGTTGACGGACTTTCAAAAGAACTTCTCAACCTCTTTTCGGGTGCGGGTGTGAAGGTGGAGAGCGTTCCGATGGATAACCTTGTGGCAGGTTTCGGCGCCGCCAACAGTCTGACACAGGTCATGAAACGCTCGCTACGCTGGTGATGTTTGCAATCCTGTTAAGAAACTCCTGTTTTTCAAAGGATTTTTGTATCTTTGCAGTCTGAAATATGTACCCAACTGGTAGGGTGGGGTATATTTGCTGTTTTCCTGATGAAATCAACAAACGACAAATTATATGCATAAAAAAACATTAAAAAGGATTAGAAGCGTGATTGGGGCAATCTTTTTCTTGTGTATCACGCTCATGTTCTTGGATTTTACAGGTACTCTCCAAAAATTCCTTTCCTGGATGGCAAAAGTTCAGTTTTTGCCGGCTGTAATGGCACTTAATTTCGCGGTTATAGCTTTAATTTTGATTGTGACCTTGCTTTTCGGTCGCATCTATTGCTCTGTGATATGTCCTATGGGCGTTTTTCAGGATGGGGTTGCTCATATCCATAACTGGATAAAGAAGAACAGATACACCTATTCGAAAGCACATAACATACTCAGGTATGTGTTTTTAGCTGTCTTTGTTTTAGCATTGATTTTTGGTGTCGGTTCTCTGACAGCACTTCTTGCTCCGTACTCGGCATACGGGCGCATAGTGCAGAACCTTTTCGCACCGGTCTATCAGTGGTGCAACAACGGATTGGCCGCCATCAGTGAACATTTCAACAGTTATGCTTTCTATTCAAAAGAGGTTTGGATGAGGAGTTTGCCTACTTTCATAATTGCAGCGGTGACGCTTGTTGTAGTGGTAGTGCTCTCGTGGCGCAACGGCCGTACTTATTGCAATAATGTGTGTCCAGTTGGCACTTTCCTCAGTTTTTTCTCTCGTTTTTCGTGGTTTAAGATACATATTGACGAAGATAAATGTATCAAATGTGGCCTTTGCACCAAGAATTGCAAATCATCATGCATCGACGGGAAAAATGGTTTTGTTGACTATTCACGATGTGTCACTTGCGGCAACTGCATGGCTGTATGTCCCAAAGAAGCAATTTCATACAAACATTTGGCATTGAAGAAAGTGAACGCTGTTGCAGAGAAAAGTTCAAAAGACGAGGTTGACACAAGTAAGCGTGCCTTTTTGATCGGTTCAGCCATAGCTGTTGGAACGGCCGCTTTTGCCCAGGAGAAGAAGAAGGTTGATGGAGGCTTGGCTTTCATTGAAGACAAGGTTGCGCCTAAAAGGAAGACACCAATAGTGCCAGCCGGAGCGCGCTCACTCAAGAGTTTTCGTACCCGTTGTACCGGATGCCAACTGTGTGTTTCGCAGTGCCCGAATGACGTGCTTCGCCCTTCCACGGATTTACTTCATCTGATGCAGCCGGAAATGTCGTTCGAGCGCGGTTACTGCCGTCCTGAATGTACTGTTTGTAGCGATGTCTGTCCGACTGGAGCCATAACCAAGATTCTGAAGGAAGAAAAGAGCTCTATCAAAAAAGGACAGGCTGTCTGGATTGCATGGAACTGTATAGTTATGAGTGACGGTGTGAATTGTGGCAACTGCTCGCGCCATTGTCCTACCGAGGCAATCAGGATGGTGCCGGCTGGTGGCGACAAACCAGATTTGCTTATCCCCGCGGTGAATGAAAACTCGTGCATTGGTTGCGGTGCCTGTGAATATGTGTGCCCGGCTCGCCCAATGTCGGCTATCTTTGTAGAAGGTATAGAACAACACCGAACTATTTAATTATTTAAAAATCAGAATTATGTCAGAAAAAAACATATCCAGAAGAAGTTTTCTCAAGATTCTTGGTGCCGGAGCCGCAGCCGCCTCTGTGTCTATGGTTGGATGTAAACCAAACACAGTCGTGGACGCTGGTGACATCGAATTGAAAAAAGGTGCCATGACATACCGCACAAACCCTAAAACTGGTGACAAGATCTCATTGCTCGGTTACGGAATGATGCGTCTTCCAGTGATTGAGGATAAAGTACCACGAAACGCATCGGGACGGGAGTCGGAAGCCCCGATCGATCAGGAAATGGTCAACAGATTGGTGGATAAGGCAATAGAATACGGCGTTAATTATTTCGACACATCCCCGGCTTATTGTCAGGGACGCAGTGAAAAAGCCACTGGCATAGCCCTTTCACGCCACAAGCGCAGCGAGTATTTTGTGGCTACCAAAATGTCTAATTTTTCCCCTGAGACATGGTCACGGAAAGCATCCATCGAGATGTTCCAAAACTCGCTTAAGGAGCTTCAGGTTGATTATATTGATTACCTGCTCCTGCACTCAATCGGAGGTGGTCAAGATGCAATGGAGATGCTAAGAAAACGCTACTACGACAATGGAATTCTTGATTATTTGTTGGAACAGCGTGAAAAAGGCGTGATTCGTAACCTCGGCTTCTCCTATCATGGCGATATCAAAGCTTTTGACTATCTTTTGTCACGCCATGACGAATACAAGTGGGATTTTGTACAGATTGAGATGAACTATCTTGACTGGCATTTTGCAAACGAGATAAACGATAGAAACACGGATGCCGAGTATCTTTACAGTGAATTGGAAAAGCGCAATATTCCGGCTGTAATCATGGAGCCGCTGCTTGGTGGCCGTCTTGCCAATGTGCCGGATGCCATAGCTGATCAGATGAAGGCGCGCGAACCACAGCGCAGCATCGCTTCGTGGGCTTTCCGGTTCTGCGGCACTTATCCAAACGTGCTCACATCCCTGAGCGGCATGACCTACATGGATCATTTGGATGATAACCTCAAAACTCACTGTCCGATGGTCCCCCTTGAAAAGGAAGAACTTGACTTTTTGGAGAAAATTGCCGAAGAGATTTATAATTTGAAGAATATTCCATGTACTGCTTGTCAGTATTGTATGCCGTGTCCTTATGGTTTGAATATTCCGGCAATTTTTTCTCACTATAACAAGTGTATCAAGGAGGGAAATTTGGCACAATCTTCAACAGACAGCGAGTATAAGAAGATGCGGAAAGCGTTTCTCGTAGGCTACGACAGAAGTGTGCCAAAATTGCGCCAAGCTGACCATTGTACCAATTGCGGAGAATGCGTCACTCACTGTCCACAGAGAATCAACATTCCTGAAATGATGGGAATGGTGGATGAGTATGTTGAGAAATTAAAACAGAATACTCTCTAATATACGTCAATCCATTCGTATGGGTTTGTGGTATATTCCACGAATTTTATAAAATCTTCGCGGGAAATTATCAGGGAGGCGGTATTAATGCACGGGTGAAAGCTTAGTTTTTCAGCCGTGCTTAATTTTTTGTCTATGAAGAGTGTGACATGGTGTTCTGTGTCGTTGATGAGGCCGAATGGAGTCACAGAGCCGGGTTTCACTCCGAGATATTTCATAAGTCGAGCCTCGGATGCAAAACTGAGTTTGCCTTGGTGAAGTTGTTTTTCGATGTCGTGAATGTCCATGTTTTGGTCGCAGTCGAGAACCACAAGATAGTGTCGGTTGCCTTTGTGGTTTCTGAAAAACAGGTTCTTGCAATGTTTTGCATCGTGGCCGGCCCAATATTGTTTGGCGATCTCAATAGTGGGTGCTTCGGGGTGCTCAAGGTACTCGAATTTTATACCAAGCTGGTCTAAAAGTGCATATAATTTTGGATCACCGTTCATATCGCTATTTTTTGAAAAATCTTTCGGTTATATCTTGGGGTTGGTTGTTGACGATATGGTACATTCTTTGGTTGGTTGTGCGAGACCGCAGGCCGCCGTTTTTCTCTACATATTGGCCGGTTTTCACATAATCGAAAAGATTGAAGTCGTGAGGGAGTTTTGAGTTGCCTGAGTACCATGCTGTTTTCAGCTTGGTTTTGTTATGGATATACTTCGACAGTTTGGCGACTTCCTCAGGGGATCTGTCACCGCCCATAAAGCAGAGGCATGTTATCTGTTTGCCGTATTTGTCAAGGAGACTGTCCAAGGTTTTTTCGTCAAGGTTTTCACCGATGTCGTCATGCAGGTGAGGACTGTGGCAGCCGTCGCAACGGAACGGGCAATTGGTGATGTTGATCGCCAAGGTGACCTCATCAGGAATTTCCTGGAAAACGATATCGTAATTGTAGAACTTCAGCACGATGAATATGGTTAATAATTGAAAATCAATTTTTTCCGTAGTATCTTCTGGAGGCTTCCTCTTGGCGGGCCTTGGAGAAGCTGCTGATCCGTTTCATATATCCGATCACGCGGGTCAGGTAGTCGAGGTTGGTGCTATGGCAGACAGGGCATTCGTGTAGGTAGCGTTTGTCTATGTGTCCGCAGTCGTTGCAGACAGTATTAGGAATGTTGAATGTGAAATAGTTGCATCCTTCTTGAGCGGCCACGCGCAGCAGTTGGCGGTATTGGGCCTGTGAGAGATGTTCTTCAAGGTTGGCATGCAGGGCGGAACCTCCTGTGAGGTGCGCTATGTAGCGGCTGCCGTGGAGCCTGAACTTGTCGATGAGGTTCAACGAGTCGTCCTCCACTATGTAGAAATAGCTGTTGTAGCAGTCGCGGGGAACGCGGTAGCCGTCTTCGCGGTCCCATTTTGCGTGTTTTACACCGACATTTTCGGCAGGTATCATTTCACAGTTGAAGAGGAGTTCTTTGGTCTTATATTTGTGGTTGTATTTTTCAATGAGACCGAGCACGTCTTCAACGAAGTGTTGGTATTGAGGGTTGTCGTTGATAGGTATGTTTAGAAATTCGGCTGCTTCAACGAGGCCGTTGACACCGATTGTGAGGTATTGGCGTGAGATGTTGATGTATCCGGCGTCGAAGAGAGGTAGCATTCCTTTTGATTGCAGATATTTGAGGTTTTCGTTATATGCGGTTTGAACTTTGTGCATGAGGTCAACAACTTCCTCGATGAACTGGAGTTTGGGGATGTTGTTTTTGCATTCGTATTGGATGCAGCGGTTGATGTTGATGGTGAGGACGCTTTTCGAGCCGGTTGATACTCCGCCGGCGCCCAAGGTGTAGCTGAAGCCGTTGTCTTGAATTTCGTTGCGGAGACGGCAGCAGCTGCTCAGTGAGTCTGCGTTGTCGCTCACGTAAGTGAAGAAAGAGTGCCCTGCGGCGTACATTTCAGCAGTGAAGTCGGCGTATTCGGTGTCGATGATATCGCCGTCTTTAGAGAGCAGGGCCATTGTTTCAACGGGGAATGTCAGCACGGAGCGGGTGCGTTCTGCATTGAACCAGCGCATGAAGCGCTTCTGAAGCCAACTGAGAGAGTCCCAGCAGGGTTTTGAACTGTCGGGAAAACGGAACTCGCCGAAAAGACTCTCGAAGTAATAGCGGTCGTAGTAGGCCACGTTCCAAAAAACAGACTGGAAGTTGCGGGCGCCGGTGGGCTGGTTTATAGAATATACAACTTGTTCAAAGCAATCGGTTATCACTTTGTCGATGGAGCGGTTTTTATTGGAAAGGTCAACGATTTTGTCGCTGTTGAGGTAGTAGTCGTCGCCATATTCCTTGCGTATGAAGTAGTCCATGTACATCAGGAATTCGGGTGTTGCGCAGGCGCCGCTGAGCATACTTGATACCATGAAAACCATGTTGATGAAGCCGCCGCAGTATGATTTGAGGTTGGTTGGGGCGGATGCGTTGCCTCCGATGCTCTTTGTGCCGTCTAAAAGCCATGGATACATGGTGATGCTTGCACAGTAGTTGGCGATGCTTGTCTCGTCGTTTTTGTAGATGAAGTGGTTGTTGAGGAGATAGAGGTATTTGTCGGACAGCTCTTTGCCGTACATGTCTTTTATCTTGTCGCAGAGCATTCTGCGGTTAAGCCGGATGAAGTTTGACTTTGGCAGTTCACCGATGAGGGTGGCTATATTTTTCTTTTCAACATTGGCGTTGGCGTCGTATTTGCTGCCTGTTGCCGCATTTGAAGCGTTGCAGTAGTTAATCAGGAAATCGAGTTTTTCCTTAACTTCACGGTCTTCATAGTGGCGTTGACGGTAGAGGATGTAGGATTTGGCAACCTCATAGTAGCGCTCAGCCATGAGAGATGTCTCCACTTGATTCTGGATCTCCTCAACGGAGATTCCGTCATGGATTTTTAGGCGGCTCATGACGTTTATGAGCACGTCTTGTGTGGCGAAGCTGTTCACCGAAAGAAATGCCTTTGAAATGGCACTTTTAATCTTGTCTGCTGAAAAAGGCTCTCTTTTTCCGTTTCTCTTGATGATGTACAATTGATCCATTAATGTTTTGATAATTAAGCGTTTATAACAACGACTTCGGAAGGTACAACGAACTGCTCGGTTCTCGTCTGCTCTTAATCCCGAAAGCCACGAACATTTGGCACAGGCAGGTCTTCTGACTTGTTCCTTTCGCTTTTTTGCCTTCCCAACTTCTTGAAAAAGTCAGTGGCTTTGTGAAAAAAGCGCATCACAGAACTCACAGCTACGGGTATAGTCTCTGATTTTCACAGCGTTCCCTGTTCGTCTTTTCAGAACCTGAGCCACCGCAAATTTAGCATTTTAAAAAGTAGTTTTTCCGTTGCGGAAAATCTTTTATACAAAAGTTATCAACAATCGAGAATTAAGTTCCTAACTAATTGATTGCCTGTTGTTTCTCTTCCAAAACGAACTTATGGTCAATAGGCAGGCTGAAGTTGTTTACGAGGTCCTCGGGATTCACTTTTGTACTGAAATTGAAGAAGTCGGTATAGTACACGTTGTTGCGTTCAAAGATCCTTATGTTGAACGGGATTTTGCCGGAATGTTTGTCAAGCTGTCTTTTGATATCGTTGGCAATCTCGGAGTTTATGTCGGTCAGTTGCAGTTGCAGTTGCACTCCACCGCACAGTTTTTCGTAAACATCGCTCAGAGGGTAGATGTCTAAAGGGTCAATTGAAAATCTGTTCACCTCCTCATGAGTGTCCTTGTCAACCCATTTGGTGAGTTTCACAGATGCAATCACAAAAATGCGGTTTCCCTGTTTCAAGGCCCATTCATATTTGAGGAAGTCTGAGCCGTCGAGGAACCACGTCCATGTTGAATCGCTGTCCTCGAAGGTTATCTTGCCGTATGGTCTTCCCTTTTTGGAGACACCGTTAATGACGTTGCTGACTATGCCTGCGAATCTCAGTCCCTTGGATCCCAATATGTTGCGTTTCAGGAAATCTTCATTGTCAAGGTCTCCGATTTTAGCGTTTGTAAAGCTGTCAATCACAACTTCAAATTCTTTCAGCGGGTGTCCGGATATGAAAAACCCGGCCACTTCTTTCTCGAATTTTAGTTGGTCGTAGTAGTTCCATGGTTCGCAGTTCGGGAACACAAACTGTTCATTGTCTTCGGCTACGGCTTGGTCAAATTGTGAGAAAATGTCTATTTGTGAAGAGTTTTTGCCTTTTGACGAGGTGCGGGCGATAAGTTGGTCGATCGTATTACGGCCTTTTTCGTTGGTGATGAAATATTGAGCTCTGTGGATGTTCGGGAAGCAGTCGAAGGCCCCTGCGTAAGCGAGAGATTCAAGACATCGTTTGTTGCAGCTTCCAAGATTGATTCTCTCGAAGAAGTCGAGTATGCTCTTGAAGGGTCCGTTCTGGTTGCGTTCCTCCACTATGCTGTTGGCGGCGCTCATGCCTACGCCTTTCAGGGCGGAGAGGCCAAAGCGGATGTCGCCGTCTTTGTTCACCGTGAAGGTCTGATCGGATTCGTTCACGTCAGGTCCCTTGACGGTGATGCCGTATTTTTGGCAGTCCTCAATAAAGGTGGTGATTTTTTTGATGTCGTCGATATTGTTGGTGAGGTTGGCCGCCATGAATTCGGCGCGGTAGTGTGCTTTCAGGTAGGCTGTCTGGTAAGCTACCCAGGAATAGCATGTGGCGTGCGACTTGTTGAAGGCGTAGGAGGCGAACTTCTCCCAGTCGGCCCAGATTTTCTCCAGCACTTTTTGGTCGTGGCCGTTTTTTGTGCCTCCGGCGATGAATTTCGGCTTCAAGGCGTCAAGCTTGTCTTTCAGTTTTTTGCCCATAGCTTTACGCAGAGTGTCAGATTCACCGCGTGTAAAGTCGGCCAACAGTCTTGAAAGCAGCATGACCTGTTCCTGATAGACAGTGATGCCGTAGGTGTCTTTCAGGTATTTCTCCATCACGGGTATGTCATATTCTATCTTCTCCCGGCCTTGTTTCCTGTTGATGAACTGCGGGATGTAATCCATGGGGCCCGGTCTGTAGAGTGCGTTCATGGCGATCAGGTCTTCGAAGGTGGAGGGCTGGAGTTCACGCAGGTATTTCTGCATTCCGGCGGATTCGAACTGGAAGGTGCCTATGGTGTCGCCATTGCAGAAAAGTTTGTATGTCAGTTCATCATCAAGAGGTATGTTGTCGATATCTACGGTGACGCCTCTTGATTTTTTAATATTGGAGAGTGCCTCCTTTAGAATTGACAGAGTGGAGAGTCCGAGGAAGTCCATTTTGATAAGGCCCACGTCTTCAATCACAGAACCTTCATATTGGGTGACTATGATGTTCTCTTTGGTCTTCTTGTCCTCAACTGTGGACAGAGGGGCGAATTTGGTAAGGTCATCGGCGCCGATGATAACTCCGCAGGCGTGGATGCCTATCTGCCTTACGGTGCCTTCAAGTTGTGAGGCATAATCGATGATTTCATGCAGTTCATGGGATTTTTCGTAGGCATTTCTGAATTCCGGCACATACTGCAGGCAGTTCTTGATGTTCACTTTAGGGGGCTTGTGGGTTTTGGGGTCTTCCGGAAGCTTGTCGGGCACCATTTTGGCGAGGCGGTCGGATTCTTTTATCGGCAGGTCATGGACGCGGGCTATGTCTTTGAGGCTCGATTTTGTGGCCATGGTGCCGTAGGTGATGATGTGAGCGACGCGTTCCTTGCCATATTTTTCTGTGATCCAGTCAAGGATTCTGTATCTTCCTTCATCGTCGAAGTCAACATCGATATCCGGCAGTGAAATTCTGTCAGGATTAAGGAAACGTTCGAACAGGAGGTCGTACTTGAGGGGGTCAACATCTGTGATTTTAAGGCAATAGGCCACAACAGATCCTGCGGCGGAGCCACGGCCGGGACCGACAGAGATGCCCAGTTCTCTGGCGGCATGGATGAAATCCTGGACTATCAAGAAGTAGCCGGGGAATCCCATGTTCCGCATAACTCCGAGCTCGAATTCGATACGCTCCATGATGTCGTCAGGCACAGGGTCCCCATATCGTTTCACGGCGCCTTCCATCGTGAGCTTGTGGAGGTAGTCTGCCTCTAATTTGATGCGGTACACGTGTTCGATTCCGCCTAATTTTTCTATTCGGCCTTCGCCGCCTTCCCCTGATTCAAATTCAGCCCTCAGGTCCTCTTCGCTGAATCGTTGCTTGTATTCATCAACCGTGCCGAAATCGGACGGTATGTCGAATTCAGGCATGATGGGACCATGTTTCAGGGCGTAGGTTTCCACCTTGTCGGCGATTTCCAATGTGTTGTCTAAAGCTTCCGGCACATCGGAGAAAATAGCCTCCATCTCTTCAGGGGATTTCAGCCATTCTTGCTTTGTGTAGTGCAACCTGTCGGTGTCTGTGAATTTTTTTCCTGTTGACAGGCAGATGAGGCGGTCGTGCGCTTCACCGTCGCTCTCTTTCACAAAATGGACATCATTTGTCGCTATCACTTTGGTGTTGGTCTCAGCTGCCAAACGCAGGATGCCTTCGTTTACGATTTGTTGTTGTTGATAGACGTTCCTGTCGCCGCCAGGCTTGTCGGTCTTGTGCCTTTGAAGCTCGAGGTAGTAGTCGTCTCCGAAAATGCTTTTGAACCACAATACTGCATCTTTTGCCTTTTCGTAGTCACCGTTCGTCAGCTGACGGGGCACTTCTCCGGCAAGACAGGCTGATGATATGATCAGTCCTTCGTGGTATTTTTCCAGCAAAGACCTGTCTATTCTCGGCCTTCCGTATTTGCCGTCAATCCAGGCCATGGAGACGATTTTGCAAAGATTGTGGTATCCGGTCTCGTTTTTGGCGAGAATGATGAGGTGGTATCCGCTGAGGTTCTCCTTATGCTCCCGCACTAACCGGCTGCCCTCCGGGTTCGTGGGTGTCTTTTTTGCAACATACACCTCACATCCGAATATGGGCTTGAATATTTTTTTCCTGAGAGTCTCGATTTCCTGCCTGCATTTTGCAATTTCCCCTTCGTCAGACAATCCGGCAATTTTCTTTTCCAAATCCTTGATCGAATCTTTGATTTTTCCGTTCTTTTTGCCTACTACATCAGAAAACTCCTTGATCCCGTACATGACGCCATGGTCGGTGATTGCCATCGTGTTCATGCCTGTTTCCAAGCATCTGTCGATGAGTCCGGGTATTGTTGACATTCCGTCAAGGACGGAGTATTGCGTGTGAACATGCAGGTGAACGAATTTTCTCATAACCAAAGATTTGTCTTGTTGGAAAGAATTTTTTTAAAAGGATTGCAAAGGTAATAAAAATTTTTTGCCGACAATAAAAAAAAATGTATTTTTGCGGTTTAGAAAATAATATAAAATGATATAAATATGAAAAGAATTTCAACGCTTTTGAAGTTATTCTCGGTTTTTGCTTTAATAGCTTGTGTTACAATGGGTTATGCTCAATGTGATCAAGGAAATATCTATGGAATGCGCGGTCAGAAGGTCGGCATCGCCATCGTTAAGGCAGATTCCAACGGACAGCATGTAGTGCCAACTGCTGCCATGACACTTCCCACCTTCAAGGGTGGTAACAAGGCAATGTGCCGTTACATCAACAAAACGAAAAAGTACCCTGTTAATTTGAAGAATCAAAAGATTTCAGGTACTACAACCGTTCAGGCCAAGGTTTTGGCAGACAGCACATTGACTGATATTCAAGTTGTAGGAAGCTCCGGTTACGATGAATTTGACCAGGAAGCCCTCCGTGTTGTTAAGTCATTCCCGAAAATGATCCCTTCAACCCAGAGTTGCGAGCCTCAGGACATGATCGTTCAAATTCCTGTGACTTTCATCTATGAAGAGGAAGTGGCAGCCGACAAGAAAAGAGAGGAAATGGCTCAACTTGAGAAAGATCTTCTCAAGCCAATCACCCTCTATTTCGAAAACGACCGTCCAGACCCACGCACCACTCAGGAAACAACTAATACTGAGTATATGGAATTGTACAACAACTACATGGCAGCCAGAGACAATTATGTGAAGAGTGCAGGAAAGAACCTCACTGGCACAAAGAGAACAGATGCCGAGAATGCAGTTGCACAGTTCTTTAACGATTCAATCCAAACAGGTCATGACCGTCTTGTGAAGTTCACCAACTATCTTGTTGATGCTCTTGAAGATGGAAAGCAGGTTGAATTCACAATCAGCGGTTTTGCAAGTCCATTGAGCAACAGCAGCTATAACAAGCATCTTTCAGCCCGTCGTATCGAGAGCGTGCTCAATTACATGAAGCGTGCTCATGGCGGCGTGCTTGCTCCTTATATCAATGGTCAGAAGAGTGGTCTCACCATTCACAAAGTGCCAGAAGGTCAGGTTAACCATAGTTTCTCTTCAAATTCAACAAGTGAAACTGTATATGGACTTCAGGCAGCAAAAGACAGAAGGATAGTGATAGATAATATCTCGATCAAGTAACGAGTAGAGTCTTGATAAAGAAAACAGGAGAATTGAAGGTCAGTTCTCCTGTTTTTTTATGTCTTGTCTCCTCCTAAAATTTGTAAATAACCATCCAATAGAATACCGCCATTGCCACTGAAAAATATACCATTTTAAGGTCTTCGTGATACGTTCTCCGAAGAGTCTTGTAGGAGTACACAGAACGTACAAGAAACCCAAAATGATTAACATGGATCAGAAAGAACAAATCTTACATTACCATCGAGTGGATGGATTGAGCCTGCAGGAAATTTCCCGCAGTACAGGAGTGAACCGGAAGACCGAGACCCGCTACGTGTGCGCGCTCGCCTTCACAACACTTGAGGACCTCGACTCCATAGAGGCTGCGCAGCTGTGGCTGGACAGGATATGAGGAACACTGAACGCCGACAGCGGGAACGTGCTCTCCCAGCTGGAAACACTGGAGTTCATCAAGCAGGGGCGCAGTATCGTCATGTACAGCAACACCGGCACCGGCAAGACCCATGTCGCCACAAGCCTCGGCATCAGGGCCCGCATGGAGTGGTACTCCGTGTTCTTCATCTCCGTGCCGCAGCTGCTGACCTTCATCCGCGAAGCCAAGAATGAAAAGACGCTCAGAAGCCTGTAAATCAGTTTCGAACGCTATGACATGGTCATATACGACGAGCTCGTGTACAGGCTCTGCCACAAGTCCTGTCTGGTCAACATGACTGGGACTTCCACCGTATCAAAGAAACGAAAAATTTTTTAGTACAAAAATGATTTATAACACGCTTTTTGTATCTTTGCAGTATCTGAATTTGTTTACTTTTGGATGGCATTTTGGTATATTTTAACGTGGTTATTTACTGTTCTTATCCTGTTTACGTTAAATTTCTGACTGGCTATGAATAAACACACAATATTTATGATTTTGTATATGCTGTCGTTGGCATCTGGATGTTCCACACTATCCAAGAGCAGGTGGCCAGCAACTTACGATGAAGTTCATTATGCATACACCAATAAAGACAAAGTGTTTGGCGAAGGGCAGTTAATGATGCTTCATATAGGTTGGCTACTTCCTGAAGATACGATTTCTGTTTATATAGAGAATCAGCTGGTTTTAGAAAATGTGACAGTTAGCAATCCCTATTCCACCGATATTGCCACCGAACAATTCGGTGGTCGTGGAGAGTATTGCTTCGACTATTTACTATTTAAAAGAGAACATAGTCAATATTTGTTTCTTGTAAATTTAATCGATCCTCAGAAAAAGGTGCTAAACAAAGTGAAAGTCAAAGGCTCCATGCACATTAAAGCCATTGATGAAAGAGGGAATCAAAGAGATGTTGAGATTCCTGAAGACTTAAATCACTTTTTGGAGATCCGATTCTTGCATTACGACTATCTATATGTTGATACGTTAAGCCATATACGACTCTTGGATTAATATAATTTTCTCAGTAATTTCAGCCAGCAGGCCCATTGTTCATGACAAACTTGTTGCCAATTAGGACCACACAAAACAGCAATATACGAGCGTTGTAATATCCCCGAATCTCAAACAGCAAATCAAGACCGACATGAGCGCAAAACCGACAAACATCCCCCAATGCCATCTGCGGCAATCTGCGGATTCTGCGGGAAACTTCTATCGTCACGGCAAACTCGGTGAAGTGACCGAAAATATTCGTACTTCTTGGTTTCCTAACGAGCCCCGTAAAAATACACTTAAAATGAAACCCCGTTATGACAGCAGCACCCGCAGGGAAGTTCAATTAGGAACGAGGAATTAGAAATTAGGAATTCTTTTCAACAAGCTGCAACCTTTTGAAAGTTTTGCGTCTTAACTATACAGAGCGGATTATTTTGTACTTTTGTGCCGAAGAAAAAAGATGAGACCGACTCAGCCATATAGCCCATTTCTCCCGCAGACCTCTCAGATCCCCGCAGAGATTCTCCGCGCGGATACGCGAGATACGCGGAGATTCCTTGCGCGACACGCGCTGTCTGTTTCAATTCCTCATTCCTCATTGCTAATTCCTAATTGGCCCCGCCATCCCGACCACCTTGGTTCCTCATCCTGGATAACTTACACCGACGGCTCGGCCGTGCAGCACCTGCACTACCTGCCTTGGGGAGAGGGTTTTGTTGACCAACGTGTCTCCAACTGGAACGCTTTGTACACTTTCAGTGCTAAGGAAAAGGATGCAGAGACGGGCTACTCCTACTTCGGGTCGCGGTATTACTCTTCGGATTTGAGCATTTGGTTGAGTGTGGATCCTCAGGCTTCGAAATATCCTCAACAATCAAACTATGTTTATTGTAGTAATAACCCTATAAAAGTTGTTGATCCTAACGGGGAAGATGAGTATGAATTCGATGAGTATGGGTGCTATATAAGAACTATAACAAATGCCCAAGCGGATATCATTCACATTGTTAATGGTGACGGGGAAAGGACTGCGTCCTCTCAAAGTTTTTCTTACGGATCTGTTATCTCACAACCCAACAACGATGTACCATCAAATAATTCAACTCTCCCAGATGCGACTATGTTTCAAGTAGTTGACGAAGGGACAGCAAGTGCTATTTTTGAATTTTTTTCTGAAAACACATCCGTTGAATGGGGAAATGTAAGTGCAGAGACCAAAGATAATGGTTGTGAATATACCATAGGCACAAATCACATGGAAGGGAAAAACAACATTAGCGCCATAGTAACAAATCAGGGAGCCGTTGTGGATCGTAGTGTTCATAATCATCCTAATGATATTAATTCAGTTTCAGAAGGCGACCATAGAGGGGCTATCCTATTAGAACAAATCAATCCCAATGTACAATTGTTCAACTACACAAGAAGTCATGGATATACTCAATATAATCGAAACACAGGATATGTTGACAAAAACGGAGTCTCCCATTATCCTACGTTGCGAGAAGTAATAATAGATAAAAAACCATAGTTGTTATGAAGTACCCAAGATATTTTATATTTTATTTATTGCTATCACAACTATGTTTGTTAATCATTCAACGTGTGCATGGTCAAGTGAGCATAAATCAGTTTTCTCCTATTGTCATGAAATGTGAAAATACAGCACATTTTAACCAAAGTACTATTGATACGGTTGCTATTGCAAATGTACGGTTATGTGATAGTGTTTTGCTCCATTTAGTAAAGGAGACAATTCTGACAGAAAAAAAATGTCCATATTTTGATAGTAGTACTGTTGCCATTTCATTACGTGTCATGGGTGTGGCAGATTCTTTAGAGGTAAGAAAGGAGGAATATTGCATTCGTATTTCTTTGTGGGACATCGGTAGTTTGTTATATCTAAACCCCGTAGGGTATTTTAATTTTGATGAATACTATGGGTTTGTTTATGGCATTCAACCTGTTTTGGATTCTGTTGCGCTATTTCGTGAAACAGGAGAATATAGGTCCTTTATGTTTGATAAGACTTCCGCAGAAAAGAATATATTTGAAGATGACAGTCATTCCTTCTATGAGTATTGGTTGTTGAATCATAGATGGTACTATGGATCAAGTATGTACTGTGAGTAATTCGGAAATAAAATTCAACTCACCAACAATTTTAAGTTTTATAATCATATTAACCGTCCCACCCTGTGACGGACGTTTAGGCCATCTTTGCCACAAATTATAGGTTTATGGCAAAGAGCAGCACCCGCAGGGTAACCATCTACATCAACGGCAAGGAGGTGGAAGCCTCCGTCAAGCAGATACGTTCCGAGATGAACAAGCTCGTGAATGAGCAGAACCGCATGGTCATCGGCTCGGACGAGTACATCTCCCACGCCAAGAAAATCAAGGCACTGAGGCAGTACCTCAAGGAACACGCGCAGAACATCGGCTCCGCCGCCTCTGCGTGGACGGAAATGTACAACAAAGTCCTGCAGTTCGGCACGGGCATCGGCAGACTGACGCAGATCCTCTCCTCCCTCGACAACGTGACCAGCACCCTCAAGCAGGTGGCCACCGACCTTGCCGCCATGGACGATGTCTATTCCGATGTCATCAAGACCACGGGGATGACCCGCGAGCAGGTGGAGGAACTCAACGAGAGCTTCAAGAACCTTGACACCCGCACCAGCCGCGAGCAGCTCAACAACCTCGCCTACATCGCGGGCAAGCTGGGCATCTCCTCCAAGGAGCTGGTGCAGCAGTTCGTTGAGGCGGCGGACATCATCAACGTCTCCATGGGGGACGTTTTGGGTGATGACGCGACACTGGCCATCGGCAAGATGGTGGACGTTTACAAGAGTATTCGGAAGATACGGCTAACCTGTTCGATGAATCTGACATTTTTTTTGGCTTTTCGTCAGCGAAATTCCAAAAATCAGTTTGTCCCGTTTCTGTCCCGATTCAAACGCAAAAATCAGCAAACTACTTCCGTAAACGGCTGATTTTAAAACATACAGGGTCGCGATTGATCGCGACCCTGCGAAGAGCGGAAAACGAGACTCGAACTCGCGACCCCGACCTTGGCAAGGTCGTGCTCTACCAACTGAGCTACTTCCGCTTGTGTACCGAAGGCGGGACTTGAACCCGCACGCCTGCAATAGGCAAGGGATTTTAAGTCCCTCGTGTCTACCATTCCACCACTTCGGCAACTTCACTAACCAATGATCTGCTGTGCCAAAACAGCGCGGCAAAAATACACTTTTTTTCTTTATGCCTGCATGCTCCCGATTTTTTTTCTTCTTCTTATATACCTGCCTTCAAAATCCATTTCCTTCCATTTTTTTCCATTAACATTCCTGTATTAATATCTTTTTTCTGTCTGTCATTACTTTTAAATCGTGATTGTTTCTTGTATATATTTGGTTTTTAATTATTTAAATATTGATTTTTCCTTTGTTTTGTAACTTTCAATTTCTCAGTATGTTATTTTGGTTATTAACAATGTTGATAACTTTTTTCCATATTTTTCCATATTGATAATCAGATAATTACTATTATTTTTGTGATTGTTTTTATTATTATTGTGTAGTTTGTGGAAATTGATATTTTAAAAAGTGTATTTTTGTAAAAATTTTCAAGATAAAAATGGCAACAGACTACGGATATTGGGAGATCTCGATAGAGAAAAGCGGACGGATGAAACTTCCGACCGCACTCCTGCGTTCGTTGTCAGAGGCGGACAGGAAGACTTTTTATGTGACCCACGGCTTCGGAGAACACATTATGCTTTGGTCTGAAACTGCCTATAAAGAGCAGATGGACTATCTGAATTCTCTCGACAGAAATTTAACTCTCGTAAAAAAATATCGTAATGCCTTCCTCCGTAATACAGCCATGCTCGAATGCGACAGCCAGCAGAGAATTGTGATCCCGAAACCTCTGATGGAGATGTATTCTATTGATAAAGAAGTGGTTGTGTTGCTTGATAACGGCAGAATTGAGATATGGAACTGCGCAAAATATCACGAGAAATTCGACATGTCGCCTGATGATCTTGAAAAACTCAACGAGATGATTCATTTGGGTAACTACCAAAAGGAGAAGGAGGGTGGTGATGGCATATCATAACCCTGTGCTGTTGAATACATCTATAGAAAACCTCATAACAGACCGTGACGGAATTTATGTGGATGCGACTTTTGGCGGCGGCGGTCACTCACGCGCCATCTTGCGAGCAATCGAAAACGGCAGGCTCGTGGCCTTCGACCAGGATGCTGATGCCCAAGCCCAGATCATAGATGACCGACGCTTCACCTTTGTTGACTCGAATTTCAAGAACTTGGAGCGATTCCTGAAATACCATAAAGCCTATCCGGTTGACGGTATCCTTGCGGATCTTGGGGTCTCTTCACACCAGATAGATACAGATGAGAGGGGCTTTTCGTATCGGAAAGACGGTGTCCTCGACATGAGGATGAACCAGAACAATCCAAAGTCCGCGCAGAATGTGGTTGCAGAATATGACGAGCAGATTTTGAGCGGTCTGTTTTACAAATATGGAGAATTACGCGAAGGAAGGATTATCGCTTCCATGATAGTGAAGGCCCGCTCCGTGGCTCCGATAACCACCACCCAGCAACTTGTTGAAGCGGTGAAACCGTGCCTTCCGCGCGGCAGGGAGAACAAAGTCCTCTCCAAAATATTCCAGGCCATCCGTATAGAAGTGAATGACGAGATGTCGGTCTTGGAGTCTTTCCTCTTGCAAACGACCAACGCCTTGAAAGTGGGCGGCAGAATAGCCGTCATATCCTATCATTCCCTTGAGGACAGGATGGTGAAGAATTTCCTGCGTTCCGGAAACCTGGACGGTGAAATAAAAAAAGATTTCTTCGGGAACCCTCAGACACCGTTCAGACTTATAACCAGAAAGGCCATACAGCCTACCGAAGAAGAGATTGCTGAGAACCCTCGCGCGCGCAGTGCCAAACTCCGCGTCGCTGAAAGAATAATGCCTGTAAACCATGAAATCAACGTCAAATAGAAATAATAACAACCAGAAACAGTCTCGGTTTGCACGCCTGTTTTCGCAGATTTTCGGCGGTGAATTCCTCATCAGGAAGTCAATGCGGCCGTGGCTTGTATATGGCGTTTTCGTGCTGTTGCTTGTCTCCGCTCTCGTCGTCAGCGAGCAACAAATACGTGTCAAGCAGAAAAAAATCACAGAATTAGAGAATGAATATAAGTCTGAAATCACAAAACTGAAGGCCAATAACCAGTTCATTCCTTACGAGAAGAACAAAATTCTCATCGGAAAGATGGAGGAAAGGGGCTTCATAACTGATGAAAAACAGATTTTTACGGTGAAAAAGACCCCGAAAGCTGAGAAGAAACGCCGCTGGTTCCGCAGAAAGGAGGCAAAGGGTGAAAAATAGAGACCTCTCAAGGACCAGGATGGCAGTGGCTTATTTTCTGCTCTCTCTGTTCGGCATAGCCTGCGTTGTGAAGATCGTCTATCTGTCGATTTTCGAGCGGGCAGTCGCCTCCGGGACCTCCGACAAATGCGTTGACACAACTGTGCCCGACTGGGAGAACCTCGTGAACGACGACACTTATTGCTATGTGCGTGAAAATACATTGCGCCCGACCCGTGGCGAGATATTTGACGACAACGGACGTGTGCTCGTGGCAAACTACACCGTTTTCGAAATCGCTTTCGATGGCAAAGGCTTCGCTAAGGAATACAAGGACACACTTGCGAAGAATCCCAATGCATATCAGGAGATATTCAGACAATTGGCGGATGATTTCTATGACAGATTCAAAGACAGATACCCTAAATATTCTGCCGACTTTTACTTTGATCTCTTCACCAAAAACATCAAGAACAGACATTATGTTACAATATTTCCGGTTAAGGAGTGGGACGACAGAAAATGGATTGTGGGAATTGACACGGCCTTCATCAAGAACAGACCTTATCTCCACAAGATGGTCTATAGCACAAAGAAAGAGGATTCTGTGAAAGTACGTACAGTTCACACACATCTTAATTTTGTCTCTTCCAATGTACGCGTGAACCCTTACGGGGAGATGGCCCGCCGCACTTTGGGCATCTATACGGCAGACATGAAGTACGGTTTGGAGAATTCAATGAACGAATATCTTGCCGGTATTGACGGCAGCAAGAAGTACTTGGACTTGAACCATGCCAAGGTTCCCCTTCTGGATCGTTTAGACCCGGTTGACGGTTACAACATACACACTACCATCAAGTTGGAGATACAGCATGCTGTTCATAACGAACTGTCGCGGAAACTCACGGAACTGAACGCCGAGTGGGGTTGCGCCATCGTGATGGAGACCAAGACGGGGGAGATAAAGGCGATATCAAACCTCCGCCGTGCCGCAAAAGATGGATCTTACTACAACGAGAGCATGGAGTATGCGCTGAATGCCAAGGTGGAGCCTGGTTCTACCTTTAAATTGGCCTCCCTCCTCGCATATCTCGAGAAAACACCCAACGACACTGCCAAATCATACCCGATGTTCAATCATACATTCGAATTCAAAACCAAATCGGGCAGCGTGAAGAGATATACAAAAAGCGATTCCAAAGTTCATGACGAGACACTTGGCAAACCTATCGAGATTTTCCAACGCTCTTCGAACATTGGCATAGCCGAAATGATATTCACCACATACGGGCGTCGTGGGTTCGCCGATTACCGCAGTCAGCTCAAAAAAATGGGTCTGTTAGATACCATCCATACCCAATTGGGCGATTTGATGCCAGCAAAGATCAAGGACGGAAGGGAAGATTTCAATACTTACTATAGTACTTGTTTCGGAGCCGGATTTACAATTCCGATTTTACGCACATTGGTCTATTATAATGCCATAGCCAACGACGGGAAGATGATGGCACCTCTCTTTGTGCGCTATATCACAAACACATACGATACAGTCAAGACATTTGAGCCACAAGTCATTAACGAACATTTTGTGTCTGATACGACTGTGAAGAGGGCAAAGCACTACCTTGAACAGGTGGTTTGGGGGCCATACGGAACCGCCCGCAGGTATAAAAACCCTTCATGCCAGTTTGCCGGCAAAACAGGTACACGTGATATCTGGGATCCTGAAACCAAGAGTTACAGAAAAGACATTAACAGTGTATCATTCTGCGGATATTTCCCGATGGACAAGCCACAGTACACAATCATAATTTACATCTACGGTGTGCCTTATCACAGCGATGTGGCTGTGGATGCCTTTTCTAAGATTGCAAGCAGCATAATGAACAGCTCGAATTACAGCGCTACAAGAAGCGTTAACGATCTGCCTAAGATAAAAATGGGTCGTTCCGGTCCTATACATAAGAGTTATTTCAACAAGCTTTTGGCAGGAATGGGCTATGATACAGTTACTTATGAGACCAACGACAACTACTTGAGAATAGATTTCGGAGACACAAACCGCCATGTCAGTGTCAAGGCGCTTCCTTTGAACACATATCAGAAGAAAATGCCCGACGTGCATGGCATGACCGCTGCAGACGCCGCTGCAGAGATCGTGAGAGCCGGCTACCAGGTAAGAGTCTTCGGAAAGGGATATGTGAGAAAACAGGTGCTGGACGACAACAGTAAAATCGTCAAACTATATTTGGAGCCTCAGTGACAGGCTCTTTCAACTGCAAAACCCAAATAACCAAACCAAACCTATTTATTAAAATCAAGACAATGAAATCTTTAGATACATTACTAAAGTCTCTTAGAAAATATGAAGTCAAGGGCGACACCTCGAAACAGATAACGGGTGTTGTATTCGATTCACGTGTGGTGAGCGCACAAGAGGACGGCGCAACTCAACTTTATGTTGCTCAAAAGGGTACTCAGACCGACGGTCATAAGTATATAGCCGATGTGGTCGCAAAAGGTTGCAAAGCCATTGTATGTGAGGAATATCCGGAAATTATGGATGATTCTGTTGCATACGTCAAAGTGGCCGATAGCTCGGTTGCATTGGGTCTTGTGGCAGACTATTTCTTCGACAGACCGAGTCGCAAGCTGAAATTAGTGGGTATAACCGGCACAAACGGCAAAACCACTACCGTGACGCTGCTTCACAGACTCTTCAACAGAGACGGACATAAGAGCGGCTTGATATCGACCATAGTCAACAAGATAGGAGAGGAGACGATTCCTACCACGCACACTACGCCGGATTCAGTGACTTTGAATGAGCTGCTCCACAAAATGGTTGAAGCAGGCTGCGACTACTGTTTTATGGAAGTAAGTTCGCATTCTGTATGTCAGCACCGGATTTCAGGGCTCCATTTCACTGGTGCCATATTCAGCAATATCACTCACGATCATTTGGATTTCCACAAGACTTTCGCAAACTATATTGCCGCAAAGAAGGCTTTCTTTGACGGTTTGTCGAAAAGTGCTTTTGCCCTAACCAATATTGACGATAAGAATGGATTGGTGATGGTGCAAAACACTAAAGCAAAAGTGCATACCTATAGTCTGCGCGCTTCGGCAGATTTTAAGGCAGTGATCATGAGCAATGAGTTCAGCGGCTTGCAGTTGCGTGTCCAAAATCACGAAGTATTTTTCAGATTATGCGGAAAATTCAACGCATACAATTTGTTGGCTGTTTTCGGTACTGCTGTTCTGCTTGGGATGCCTGAGGATGAGGCTCTTACGCGAATGAGTGTGCTTGAAAGTGTTGACGGGCGTTTCAAGATTATAAGAACTCCTAACGAAGGGTCGGTGATAGTGGATTATGCCCATACGCCTGATGCTCTGGAGAATGTGTTGGTGACCATCCGTGATATTTCAGGCAAAGACGCCGATGTGATAACAGTGGTTGGCTGCGGCGGCGACCGTGATGCGCTCAAACGTCCTGAAATGACTGAAATAGCCTGTAAATACAGTAGCAAGGTTGTTCTTACGTCTGATAACCCAAGGACTGAAGATCCCAATGCGATTCTTGATGATATGCTGAAAGGTGTTCCTACTAACAAATCTTCCAAAGTCATTGTGATTGAGAATCGTCATGAGGCAATCAAGACCGCATGCATGTTGTTGCAGAAGGGCAGTGTGCTTCTCATAGCGGGCAAAGGCCACGAAACATATCAGGAAATCAATCATGTGCGCCATCATTTTGACGACACAGAGGAAGTGAAAAAAGTGTTCAACATCAAATAGAGTTAAGTTATGTTGTATTATCTTGTAAAATGGTTGAAGAGCATAGGTGTGCCGGGAACAGGTATTTTCCAGTACATATCTTTCAGATCGGCAGCGGCTTTTGTACTTGCCTTGATAATATCAGTCTTTTTTGGCAAATATTTCATCGGATATTTAAGAAGAAAACAGATAGGGGAGAGTGTCAGGAATTTGGGACTTGAGGGGCAGAACGAGAAGGCCGGCACTCCGACTATGGGAGGCATTATTATCATCGCCGCCATACTGATACCCGCACTACTTTTGTGTGATATGCGGAATATATATGTCCTTCTGATGCTCTTCACCACTGTGTGGCTTGGCTGCTTGGGCTTTATGGACGATTATATTAAAGTCTTCAAGAAAAACAAAGACGGTCTTTCGCCAAGAAAAAAGCTTATAGGTCAGATTATTTTGGGTTTGGTTGTGGGGAGTGCCATGTATTTCCATCCTGATGCTGTCATTTGTGAGAAAACAGACAGGCATACTGTATATTCCACTGCATCAGCTACGGATTTGTTACAGGCTGAAAATCAAGAAAACACACATACACCAAAACTGTTTGACGAGCCTCATCACTCTTCAAAGACTACAATTCCATTCGTGAAGAATCACGAGTTGGATTACTCATTGCTGACTCGGTGGTTGGGCGATGAAACCGGAAAATGGTCGTTTTTGTTGTTCATTCCTATTATCGTCTTTATAATAGCGGCGGTTTCAAACGGTGCCAATCTGACGGACGGCTTGGACGGCCTTGCCACAGGCACAACAGCTACAATGGCTGTCGGAATAGCTATTTTGGCTTATGTGTCGGGTAATGTCATCTTCGCTGACTACCTCAATATCATGTATATTCCGAATTCGGGCGAGCTTGTGATTTTCATTTCAGCCGTCATCGGTGCATGTTTGGGATTCTATTGGTGGAACTGCTATCCTGCGCAGGTGTTCATGGGCGATACAGGCAGTCTCACCCTCGGCGGCATCGTGGCTGTGTCGTGCGTGATAATTCGCAAGGAGCTTCTTATCCCAATCCTCTGTGGCATTTATCTCGCACAGTCAATCTCCGTGATTATGCAGGTTTCGTATTTCAAATATACAAAAAAACGTTACGGTGAGGGCAGGAGAATATTCCTGATGTCGCCACTTCACCATCACTTCCAGAAGAAAGGACTTCACGAGTCCAAAATAGTGCAGAGATTCATCATCGTGAGCATGCTTTTAGTGGTGATGTCGCTTGTTACACTTAAGATAAGATAAACCAAAACCAATCAATAACCTCAAAACCAAAACCATTATGCCTACAAAAAAAACCAACAGTTTCAGATTATTCGAGCAAGAGAAGGAGACCACAGGTCCACGCGTCGGTACTTTGTCGGAATCGCTTATTCGTCTTCGTCAAAAGAACATAGCAGAATCATTGTCTGATTTCGAGGGCAGCGCGCACAAATTGGAGGTGGTAAAGAATTTTTCAGGAGTCACTTTCATTGATGACGCCCGCTCAACAAACGCAAATGCAGTCTGGTATTCGTTGCAGACAATGAACAGACCGACTGTCTGGATAACAAATATCGACAACCCGGAGATCCTGACAAAAGACATCATGGATGAGGTCTCCAAAAAAGTGAAGGGCGTTGTGCTGCAAGGCGTTTACAATTTGGATGTGTTTCAGAAGCTGGCATCAGCCGACATCCCTGTGGTGATGCAGATGAGCATGGACGATGCCGTGAACTATGCTTTCTACTCTTGCCAGAAAGATGACGTGGTGCTCTATGCCCCTGGAATCCATGGCACTGGAAATATTACTTACAGAGAACGCGGCAACCGATTCAAAGCTGCCGTTGCACAATTATAATTGTGAATTATGTCTGCCGAATTGGAACCTGAAGCTAAAAGAATCAGATACACCTCAGACAAGGTGATCCCGATCGTGGTGCTTTTCCTAACAGGTCTGTCAATCCTGATGGTTTACAGCATGCGGGGCGAGGTGGTGCTGCAACATATAAAACACATCTTGTTCGCATACGCCGGAATGATATTGTTCTATATCGTTGATCATAGAACCATTGGGCGTTTCGCACCGGCAATACTTCTTTTCGCCGCCATCCTGTTGTTCTTTACATTCAGTTCACAGGTCGTCAGGGGTATCTCGTTTTTCGGAAAAGAGGTTCAGACTTTTTATATCATAGGATTCTGCCTGATTTTGTATATGTCATACTCCATAGGCAAAAAATACAAGCATAAAGAGAAAGAATACAGGCAGACTATCAGCGGCGGGCAGGATTTTAAATTCGAATTGGAAAATAGGTCTGCATGGGGCCTGTATGCCGTTCTATGTGGCTTTTGTTTGGGTATTGCAACCCTCAATATGTCCACTGCTATCATTCTGTTTATCACAGGAATAGCCATCTTGTATGTTGGCGGAACCCGAGCAAGGACGGTGCTGAGAATGGTGGAAATAGTGGTCGCTATTTTAGTTTTGGTTGTCTTGCTTGTGGCCAATATGAGTGACGAGCGTAAACTTAAGATGGGTCGTATGGCTACTTTCATCAACCGTTGGGAATATTACATAACAAACGATAACACTGATGGCTATGGTGATCAGATGATTTTGGCAAGAACAGCTATTGCCCGTTCTGGACTTCATCCGGCCGGACCAGGGAAGGGTGTTATTAAAAATCGCCTTCCTGAAAAGGAAACAGACTATGCTTTCGCATCGATGTTCGAGGAGACAGGATTGATAGTCGGGTTGATGATAGTGTTCAGTTACCTGATTATCTTTTACAGGGCGTGGAATATCGCGAAGAACGCCAAAGGACAGTACGGGAGGTTGCTTGCTTTCGGCATTGGTTTTTGGTTCACCACCCAGGCGTTCATCCATATAGCAGTGAACTGCGAGCTCATTCCGGCTACAGGCCAGACACTGCCGTTTATCAGTAGCGGCGGCTCGTCTTTGGCAGTCTCTGGTTGCGCTATCGGCATACTTCTCAATATTGCTAAAGTCTCAAACCGCGAGGATAGTAAAGAGAAACCTATTGAAATTTTGCGTGATTGATGACAATGAACCATTAATTCGATATTAGATGATTCAGATAAACAAGCTTTCGGTAAACTTCACAGGTGATTTCCTGTTTCGTGACATCTCCTTTGTGGCTGGCGACAAGGACAGAATAGGCCTTGTAGGGCACAATGGGGCGGGTAAATCAACACTCCTGAAGATTATCAACAGAGAGATAGAACCCGCCTCGGGCACAATTGTGATAACTTCCGGATATAGAATAGGTTATTTGCCTCAGGAACTTGCCGGCAATTCTAAATTAACCGTCTGGGAAGAGGCAATATCCGCTTTCAAAGAACTGAAGTCGGTTGAGAATGAAATAAATCGACTTACTGATGAATTATCGGAAAGAACTGATTATCAGTCGGATGACTATTCGTCTCTAACCCAAAGGTTGTCAGATTTGAACGATCGTTATAACAACTTGGGCGGAACTACTATGGAAGCCGACACAGAAAAGGTGTTGCTTGGCATGGGTTTCCTGCGTGAGGAGTTCCATAAAAAAATGTCTGACTTTAGCAATGGATGGCAGATGCGTGTGTGTCTGGCCAAAATTTTGCTTCAAAAACCTGAGATTATCCTTTTGGACGAGCCGACAAACCATCTTGATATTGAATCAATACAGTGGTTGGAAGATTACCTTGCCAATTACGCAGGTTGTGTTATCCTGGTTTCTCACGACCGAGCTTTCCTCGACCGTGTCACGAATCGCACTGTGGAGATTACACTCGGCAGTATCCAAGACTATAAATGCAGTTATTCACAATATGTGGAGCAACGTTTAGAAAGAATTGAGAATCAGCAGTCTGCATATGCTAACCAGCAAAAGGAAATAGCCAGGATAGAGCGTTTTATCGAACGTTTCAGGTATAAAGCTACAAAATCGGCGCAGGTTCAGAGCAGAATCAAGATGTTGGAGAAGATGGACAGGGTTGAGGTTGACAATTACGATAATTCCGCCATTGCTTTCAAGTTTCCACCGGCGCCCCATTCCGGTTTGGTGGTCGTTGAGACCGAGAACTTGGCTGTTGGCTATGACACAAAGCCGCGCGTTCTTGAAAATGTTGATTTCCGTCTTGAACGTGGCGAGAGGGTGGCCTTCGTGGGCAGAAACGGCGAGGGCAAATCCACCATGGTGAAGGCAATCGTGGGAGCGCTTCAACCTGAAAGCGGGACGATAAAACTTGGCCATAATGTGGTTTCCGGCTATTATGCTCAGAATCAGGCACAGCTCCTCAACCCGGAAAAGACTGTTTTTGAGACAATTGATGATGTTGCAGTAGGTGAAATCCGTCCGAAGATCCGAACTATTTTGGGTAGTTTCCTTTTTGATACAGAGGATACGGAAAAGAAGGTGAAGGTGCTATCTGGAGGTGAGAAAGCACGTCTTGCCATTGCCAAGTTGCTCCTATCCCCGTTCAACCTATTGATTCTCGACGAGCCGACAAACCATCTTGACATGCCATCCAAGGATGTGCTCAAAAATGCTCTCCTTCAGTATGAAGGAAGTCTTATTTTGGTTTCTCACGATCGTGATTTCCTACAAGGACTCACTTCGAAAGTGTATGAATTCAAAAATCACAAGATGAACGCCTTCACGGGCGATGTTTATGATTTCCTTGCGCAGAGAAAAATCGATTCTTTGAATGTCTTGTCAAGTCGTGCGGTTGGAAATGACGAACGCAAACAGCTTGTTATGACTGACAGTCGCGATTCACAACGTTCCAATAAGGAGCTGTGGGAGGAGCGCAAGCAACGCGAAGCCGAAGACAGGAAAAAGAAAAACAAGCTCAAAAAAATCGAGGAGGAGTTGTCGGCACTTCAACAAAAACTATCTTTATTGGAGGAACAATTGGCTGATCCTGAACACAATGCAGCGGCAATTGCCTCTGGTGAACTCTATCAGGATTACGAATCCGTCAAAAATCAAATAGACGAGAAGGAAATGGAGTGGTTGGAGTTGAGTGGTGAATAAGATTTAGAACTCCACCATCAATTTCACATTTATAAGTCTTCCTGTAAGATATGTAGGGATCGGACGTTGGATGTTGTGAATGTCGTTGATCCACATATAAGATGATACATTGTTGATACCTAACAAGTTGAATACTTCCACATAGACACCTGCGTTTTTTATTTCGCGCAGGAATTTGGATTTGTGCCTCATGCGGTCGCGGCTCTGTTCCAAGAACATGAATGACAATCCCAAATCCACGCGACGGTACCATGTTGTGCGGAAAACGCGCATTGCGGGTTCAGCTTTAGGAGGCCCATAGGGTGTTCCGCTTGAGAACACGAAGTTGAGATGGACGCGGAATTGCGGGAAGGAAGGAATGTGGTCTTGGAAAAAGAGGTTGAAAGCCACGCGTTGGTCGGTGGGGCGGGGGATGTAGCCCACTTCGTAGGTGTTCCCGTCTTTGTCGGTGCGATAGTCGCCATAGACATCCTCCATTGTTTTCATCAGCGATACTGAGAACCAAGATTCGAGGCCGCGCACAAACTCGCCGCTGATCCTCATGTCAATGCCGGTGGCGAACCCCTTGGCATTGTTTTCACCACTATAGATAATCTGAACGTTGTTGACATTATAGGTTATCAGGCGGTCAAGATATTTGTAATATGCCTCGGCTGTGAATTTGAAAGGCCTACGCCACAACTTGAAGTTGTATTCAGAGGCGGCAACTACTTGGAAAGAGCGTTGAGACCTTATGTCGGGGTTGAGGGTGCCGTCGAGGTAGCGCATTTCCCTATAAAAGGCCGGTTGGTAGTATAGGCCTGTGCGCAGGCTGAATGTCCAGTCGTGGCGCCAACGAGGCTTGTATATGAAGGCTATGCGCGGCGATACAGTGAACTCTTTAAGATTGTATGTCCAATAATGAAACCTCAGTCCAGCCGTGAGGGAGAATCGGTTGAGGCTGTCGCCGTCGATTTTCCATGTGTCTTGAACAAATCCTGTGAAACGCCAGGTGTTGAGAGTGTTGATAGAGCTCAGGTAGTTATTGTCGCCGAAGACCAAGTCGCGGGCGTCACTGCCAATCACAACGATCTCCCCTGGTGTGGTCGGCACCTGTGGCAGTGTGTGCCCAGAGGAGTCAATCATAATCCACTCTTTGATGCGGTCGTTGATGTGTTCGTTTTGAGCTTTCACGCCCCACTCGAGAGTGTTGTGGGCGGGCAGAATATGCAAACCTTGCAGGTCGATGGCGGAAACCACCGAAGAGAGTTTGTTGCGGGCGTGCTCGAGGTAAGAGCCGTAGCCGAGCAAATCGCCTTCCTGAACCTCGTTTGGACCGGTGAGTATTAGTTCGTGAAGCCAATATTGGGCCAAAATGTCGTAGGTTTCGTTCTCATTGGCATAATAGGATGAAACGATCGCCTTAAAAGTGTTTTTCTCGCTGGGCTTATAGGTGAATGTGAGGCCGCCGAGATAGCTGCGGTATCGGTCAACCTCCTGGCCTTCATAATAGACTCTCAGATTTGTGGACTCCTCGATGGTGCCGGTGTTTTTCGAGACACTGTCGGGTATGAACTTGTAGCTGTTGACCGACACATTGCCGAGAAGACTGATGCTGAATTTACGTGTAACTTTCCAGTTCAGGAGTATTTGAGTGTCGAAGAAGTTGGGCTTGTAGTTGCCGGATGTCTCCAATGATTTCAGGAGGTAGCTGTTGGCTTTGTAGCGAATGCCGACAAGATACGAGAACGAACTGTCAACAACTCCCTCCACATGGGCGTTTGCACCTAAAAGACTGGCCGACAGTGAGCCTCCGAAACGGGTGGGCTCCTTGTATTGAACGTCTAATACGGACGACATCTTGTCGCCATATTTGGCATCGAAGCCGCCCGCCGAAAACATGACATTGCCGGTGAGGTCGCTGTTTATGAAGCCCATGCCCTCTTGCTGAGCACTCCTCACAAGGAATGGGCGGTATATCTGAATGCCGTTGACGAAAATAAGGTTCTCGTCGAAATTGCCGCCGCGCACGTTGTACTGCGAGCTCATCTCGTTGGAAGACGATGCGCCGGGCAGCATCTTGACCAATGACTCCATTCCGCCCGACGGCGATGGCAACTGGAAGGTGAGCTTTGGGTTGACCTGTATGTATCCGCTTTTGCTCTCTGAAACAATGTTGACGGTCTCCAAACGCTCACCAACCGTCCTTAAAACTATTACTATTGTCTCTGAACTCTTGTGGCTTGAGGGAATGCTTACTATTGTGTCATGGTGACTTAGGTGCTGTACGAAGAGCTTGAGCTCGCGGTTTTGTGGCACGGAGAGGGCGAACTGCCCGTGCTCGTTTGTCATGGTCTGCAGGTCGGCATCCGTCATCCGCACCACTGCATTCTCTATGGGATAGTTCTCGGTGTCTTGCACTATGCCGCGCAAAACCTTGCCCTGCCCGAAGACTACGCTCGCGCAGAGTAACAACAGTGTCGTTATGTTGAACTTCCTTGACATAAAGAACACTAAATATACGCTAAAATCTATTATTTATTGTATGAACATAAAAAAAACTGCCGTATATACTACAGCAGTTTCTTTCTCTTTGGCGCAATACATATTATAATACGCCTTTTTCACTTGCTTCAACCAAACATTGGTAAATACCTTTTTTGTTGATATTGCGCATACCATGTGCTGAAACCTTCAAATAGATCCACTCATCTAATTCAGGAACATAGTATTTTTTTGTATGCAAGTTTGGTTTGAATTTTCTCTTAGTTTTGATGTTTGAGTGTGAAACATTGTTTCCCACCAAAGCTTTCTTTCCGGTGATTTGGCAAACTCTTGACATGATATCTTCTTTTTATTGTTATTACTCTTTTAAAATTTTTCGGACGGCAAAAATACACTTTTTTTTTAATCCTGCAACATGCCCCTGTCAGATTTTAATTTTAATTTTTTTTTACCCCTAAACTCTTGTTTTTCAATAGTTAATTTAACTGAGTATTTTTACTTAAATCGTCTATGAAATCCGTGAATCTCAGAATTTTAGAAATTTATTTCTTGAAATTTGCATAAATATAGGTTCAAAATATTGTTAATAAGTTGTTGAAAACTTTTCAGCGAAAACTGCTGTTTTGACTTGGAAATAAGTTTAATTTTGTCTGTTACTTTTTAAAATAATTTAAAAATCAAATATCAACTAAACTAAAAGATTATGAAAAAGTTTTTACTTCTTATCGTCTCATTGATGCTCTTGGTAGCCTCGTTTGGACAGACTACGCTGAATGAGAGCTTCGAAAACGGTTTCCCTCCTACGGGATGGACAACGATTGGTAGCCAGTGGACCATTGACGAATCCAATGCGGTTACTGGTTCCAAATCAGCGTTCTGTAATTATAGTTGGGATGGCCATAACAGCTATCTCATAACCCCTCAATTGGAGTTGAACGGAGCCTATTCGTTGATATTCCATACTGCAGTCAACTACACCGGCTATGAAGATGATACCGAATTTACCATAGAGGTGTCAACGACTGGAACAGCTGCCGCTGACTTCACTCCTATCTACACTGTTCAGCACCCAAACACACAATATGTGTTCAATATCAACGAGGTAGACTTGTCTCCCTACAATGGACAGACCGTTTATATAGCATTCCATATCGAGGATATGAACGGTTGCGGATTCTATCTTGATGACGTGGCACTTGAGGCTGCGCCAACCTGTATCAAACCTTCAAACTTGTCTGTTACTAACATCACAACAAATGCAGCCACAATAGGATGGAACGCTCCTGAAAATGCATCTGCATACACTGTTCAATACAAAGAAGCGTCTGTAGAAGACTGGACAAATGCCACAACTATTGAAAGTACAGAAACATCAGCTGAACTCACCTCTTTGTCTCCTGCTACTGTTTACAATGTACGCGTTAAATGCGACTGCGGTGCAGATGACGGCGAAAGTGTATGGTCTGAAGTCAAGACTTTCTACACCGATTGTGTTCCAATGTCAGTTTTTCCAGTCACCTATGGTTTTGAGGCTCCCAATGTTGCCGGCACCGCCAACTATCCGCTGCCAATCTGTTTTGCACGTGTAAGTAGTGGTTTGTATCCATATACCAACCAATATGAATATTATGCTCATACTGGCAGCTATTCTTTGTCATGGGGATATAGTTCTTCCGGTACTGTTGCCCTCCCTGAAATAGATCCGGAAGTCGATATCAACAGCATTATAATCGAATTCTATGCAAGAAGCTCTTCAGGAACGTCCAAACTTGAAGTGGGTGTTTTGGCCAATGATGCCGATGAGAGCTCCTTTGTCCCGGTATATACTATCGAACCAATGTCTTCAACATACACCAAGTATGTTGTACCTTTCGTGAACTTCGAGGGTGAAGGCGGCCGTCTGGCTTTTAAGGGTTCAGCACCGAGTGACTATATTTACCTTGATGATCTCACAATAGATGTAATAGGCGACTGCTCAGAACCTGCAATGTTAACAGCAGTGCCCGATGAAGCAGAAGAGAACATGCTTCTCTCATGGTACTCAACAAGCAGCAACATCGACTTGCACTATAAGCTCACAACAGAGAGCAGCTACACCACTATACCTGGTGTTGCACTCAACGAGGACGGTGTTTTCGCTTTGTCAGAGTTCGCATATTCTTCAGCCTACAACTGGTATCTCTCTGCAATCTGTGGTGACGACACTATAAATTCGACCGTTTCAATCTTCACAACACCATGCAAACCGATCTCTTCTCTTCCGAAAGCTTGGGATTTTGAGGCCGGCAACAATGGAGGCACCGCTTCATATTCGTTGCCTGTTTGCTGGACCAGAAGCTCCGGTAACTATCCCTATGTTTACTCAGGATCTGGTTTGGATAATTCAAAGTGTTTGAATTTTTATAACTATAATTCAGGAAGTTATGGCGTAATTGGCCAGATTGACGAGTCTATTGATATTAATACTTTGCAACTCACATTCTTCCTCAGACTTTCAAGCGACTATTATGAAGGATCAGAATTGCTTATAGGTGTTATGACAGATCCGACTGATGTCTCAACATTCACCGCGGTTCAGACTCTCAACAATCTTCCAACAGAATACACGATGTTTGAAGTGCCATTCTCAAGCTATGAGGGTGAAGGAAGATATATAGCACTGAAGAACGCCAACGGTAGTGGCTATAACTATTCAAGCACATATATCGACAATCTCACTTTGGAACAGATTCCAGGCTGTCAACGCCCGTCTAATCTGACAGCAACAGGTATCACAACCGAACAGGCTGTCTTGAACTGGACATCTGATGCCGACCAATACAATGTTTACTACAAGGATGTCATCTCTGGCGGCGGCTATCAAATGATATCCAATGTTTCCGTTTCAGAGGATGGTTATGTACTTGCAGAGCTTCTCCCGGGCAAGATATATGACTGGTATGTAGAGGCAATCTGTAGCGATGGTACTCATCCTGCAAGCGTTGTAAATACATTCATAACAGAATGTGTTGATATCGAGCCAGAAGACCTTCCTTACATCATGGGATTCGAAAGTTATCCTCAAGGCGTTCGCCCATCTTGCTGGACAGCAGTGGAAAGCTATAGCGGCACTTACGATTATCCGTACATTTCCAATAGCTCCACTCCTCATTCTGGTGAAGCAAATCTTTACTTCTATCCTTACGGATATAGTGGCTACAATAATTTGATTGCCCTGCCAAGGATTAATGAAGATCTCTCAGAACTCAGAATGACATTCTGGCTCAGACCTGGAAGTAATAGTGATTCATATGGTCAAATGCAAGTGGGCTACATTACAAATTTGAATAATCCTTCCACTTTTGTTCCATTGACAACAATCGTTGCAAGCGAATTATTGAGCAGCAATTATGCTAAGTATGTACTTTCGTTCGCTGGTACTGAGTTTGAAGGAACAGACAATTACATTGCTTTCAAGTGTACCAACCAATGGGGTTACCAATGGTATTTGGATGATGTTGTTGTTGAGTACATTCCTGATTGTGCAGAACCTACAAATCTTGCTGCAAATGCAATTACTTCTAATTCTGCTAACCTTTCATGGAATTCTCAAGCAGAAGAGTTCATGGTTTATTTCAAGAAATCCACAGAAGAAGAATACACTTCTGTTGAAGCTTCTTTGAACGAAGATGGTGTTTATGTGTTAGAGAACCTTGAGCCGGCCACAACCTACAACTGGTACGTTGAAACCATTTGTGACGGCGGAGAGACAGCCGAGTCACAACCTGCTGCATTCACAACACAGTGCACACCTTTAACCCAGATTCCTATTACTTGGAATTTCGACACAATCTCAGTCGCAACTTCAAATCCTTTGCCTGCTTGTTGGAGCCGTCTTGGCAGCCAATCTTACCCATACATCTATAGTTATGCTTTATACGCTCATTCAGGTGCTAAATCTTTGTTCTGGAGCTACGGATACTCAAGCACAGTGGTATTGCCGACGATTGATACGGAAGCACATCCTATCAACACTTTGCAACTTCGCTTCTATGCCCGCAACCAGTATGCTTCCACATCAACCAAGCTCACTGTGGGAGTATTGGAAGACGCTACCAACTTGAACACCTTCACTGAGATTATTACTCTTGATCTTACAGACACTTACCAAGAATTTGAAGTTCCTTTCATCCAATATAATGGAAGCGGTGCGTTCTTTGCTATTAAAGCAACAAACAATTCCGACTACATTATGATTGACGATCTTACCATAGAGCCTATTCCTGAATGTTCAAAACCTCAAGGACTTGCTGCTTCAGTTACTTCCTCATCAGCAAATCTGTCTTGGAGTTCATCTGGTGAAAACTTCCTTCTCTATGTAAAGAAAGCAACCGATGCAGAATACACTTCAGAGGTTGTTACGTTAAACGAAAACGGAGTTTACCTACTTGAAGACCTCGAAGAAGCGACAACTTACAACTGGTATGTTGCAACTTTGTGCGAAGACGACACTTTGGTAAGCAATAACATAATGACATTCACAACATTGTGCTTGCCAATTCCTGCCGACGAACTTCCTTATACAATGGATTTTGAAGGTCTCTCTTATGGTTCTGTACCTACATGCTGGACAGTTCTTGAAAGCTATACCAACTATTCAGGAACATATCCGTCGGTTGAGGCAAGTACATTCGATGCTCATGGCGGCACTAATTTATTCGTATTCTATCCTTATGGCTATAATGGATTATCCAACATGGTAGCTCTTCCTAATATTAACGAAGATATTCACGAACTTCGTGTTAATTTCTGGTTGAGGCCTTATAATAATACAGCTTCATACGGTCAAATGATAATTGGTGTTATGTCTGATCTTAATGATATGTCAACATTTGAACCGGTTGACACTATTGTCGCAGCAGAATTGCAAAGTCCGGATTACGACAACTACAGAATCTCATTTGCCAACACTACACTCGAAGGCAATACAAACTATATAGTGTTCCGCGCCGAGAACGAAAACGGATACGAGTGGTATTTGGATGATGTTGTTATAGAGTACATTCCAAACTGCTTAGAACCGGAGAACCTTACAACTGTTGCTGTAACAACAAACTCTGCCACATTGTCATGGACATCCAGCGAGACCAACTTCAACCTCTACTACAAATTAGATGGAGACGAGGAATACACTGCAGTAAACAACGTGACCCTCAACGAAGATGGTCAATACGTACTTGCCAACATTCTTCCAGGATCCAAGTATTTCTGGTATGTTGAAGCTGATTGTGGTGCCTCTGAGACCGCTTCAAGTAATGTAAGATTCTTTGTTACAGATTGTGAATTGATCAGTACAGTTCCTCAAACATGGGACTTTACAACAGATCTCTATGGTGGCACCCCTGATTATCCGCTTCCGGTATGCTGGGACAGAATTCTTGGCGCCGATTCATATTACACCTATCCTTATGTATCAAATGGCGAGTTGATGTTCTACATGTATGTTACTAAGAACTATGCCGTTCTTCCGAGAATCAACACGGAGGTTCTTGATATCAATGACTTGATGCTTTCAATGAATGTAAGATGTTCACAAGTCCACAGTTCCAACAAACTTGAAGTTGGCGTAATGTCAGATCCTTCAGATCTTAACACATTCACACTTGTTCAGGAAATCAGTGAATTTACAGAAAATGAATCCGTTGTTGAGGTTATGTTCGAAAATCTTACCAACGCTGGTGACTACATTGCCATCCGCACAAGAAGCAACTCTTCTTATAACTATAATTACATTTATATAAGCTCTTTGTCAATCTATCCAAAACCTGCATGTGATCCTATAGACTTGTTGACAGCAAACGAAGTTCTTCAAACTACGGCAGCCATTTCTTGGACAGGCAACAACGAACAAGGTTATACCATCCAATATAAGGAAATGGGAGGAGGCGAATGGACACAGGCTGGTACCACAATGGATACATTCTATACAGTAAACAACCTCTTGCCTGGCAAGTTCTACACAATTGGTGTAGCTCCTGTATGCGGCGACGAGTTTGTGGTTTATCGTAACGTGGATATTTTCACTCTGTGCGAAGTTGTATCTGAGTATCCTTACAAGGAATCATTTGAAGGCACCTCATACGGTTGCTGGGAGAATGAGCAGCTGAATTCAAAGGATTGGCAATTCTCTGGCTCATATTCAAGCGATGGCTTGCAGTCAATCTACTTCCCATGGAATGTCGGTGCTTCAGCTCGTTTGATTTCACCTATATTCGATTTGACAACATTGACAGAGCCTACGCTTTCATACGACGTTTACATTCCTGTATATTCTTATTCGGGCACATACGACAGTATCGGAGTTTTCTATCGTACAGATGCTTCTGCAGAATGGACATTCATACAAGGTAACTGCTCGGATGCTGCAGACGATTTCACGACCTTTACAGTTGAACTTCCTGAACCTAATGCAACATACCAGATTATGTTCTTGGGTATCGGTCAGGATGGCTTGAATGCATATCTTGACAATGTGAATATCTTCGATGCTGACTCATCATCTACTCCAGAGTGCGTTGTTCCTACCGCATTGGCAGTGAACAATATCAGCGAGACCGCAGCAACCGCAACCTGGACCGCCGGTGGCGAGGAGACCGCTTGGAAGTTGCAGTACAAGACAGCAGCAGCTGAAGAGTGGGGTTCAGAAATTGACGTAAATACGACCCCATCCTACCAGATGACAGGACTGACCGCAGGCACCGAGTATCAAGTGCGCGTCAAGGCTGTTTGCGGTGACGACAACGAGAGCGACTGGACAGAAGCTGTTGCATTCACCACCAGTGAAGAGGTTGTTGAGCCATGTAACACTCCGACCAACGTTGCTGCATCCAACATCACCAAGGAGAGCATGACCATCACATGGAGTGCCAACGGTGCAAGCAAGTGGAACCTGCAGTACCGCGTTGTTAACGGCACATGGAGCACCGTTACCGTTGAGGGCAACCCGACCTACACCATCACCGACCTCACGGAGGCCACCGAGTACCAGATCCAGGTACAGGCAGTGTGCGACGGCGCAACCAGTCCTTGGAGCACGATGATCAGCCAGAGCACGGGCATCAACGCCCGCCTGATGGGCAGCATCTCGCTGTATCCTAACCCGGCAAGCAACTACGTTGACGTTCGCGTGAGCGACAACGACATCGCAGTAAGCCGTCTTGAGGTTTACGACGTGTATGGCAAGCTCATCAACGAGGTTGAGGTAATCGAGAATCCAACGAGAATCAACGTTGAAAACCTTGCAAGCGGCATGTATTTCGTGAAGGTAATCACCAACGACGGTGTCGCAACCAAAAATTTCATCAAAAAATAATCCCACATAAAATACGATTTTGTAGAGACGGACAATCGTCCGTCTCTTTTTTTTTATATATCGTCCGTTTTTTTTATAATAACCGCAATTTTTATATTGGCAGAGACGGACGGCCGTTTTTTTTATAATAACCGCAATTTTTATATTGGCAGAGACGGACGTCCGTCCGTCTCTACGGGGATAATTCAACGAAAATACGATTATGGGGTGGAAAACGGCCGTCCGTCTCTGCGGGAAAAAATGTATTTTTGCATCCGAAAATAGAACATATTTTGTTAAATGATATAAATACAATCATTGTGGATGATATTAAGATCATAGAAATAAAGAAAAGTGTTTTTGCCGAGAACGATAAAGATGCAGATGCACTACGCGATGAATTGAAACAGAAGGGTGTATGTTTGCTTAATTTGATGTCGGCACCAGGCAGTGGAAAGACAACCACTCTCATTCAATTGATTAATAAGGTCAAAGACAAAGTAAACGTGGCTGTTATGGAAGCCGACATCGACAGCGATGTGGATGCCGTAAAAATCAAAGAGGCGACAGGAGTGCCGTCAATCCAACTGCACACAGGCGGTATGTGTCATCTCGATGCCGAGATGACTCGACAAGGGCTTGACAATGTCGATCTTGCTCAAGCAGATCTTGTTATATTGGAAAATGTTGGAAATTTAGTGTGTCCGGCTGAGTTTGACACAGGCGCCACTTTCAACGCGATGATTCTTTCGGTGCCCGAAGGCGACGACAAGCCATTAAAATACCCCCTGATGTTTTCAGTTTGTGATCTTGTCATAATAAACAAGACGGATGTGATTCCGTATTTTGATTTCGATATGGAGAAATGTCGCTCGGCAATCCTTATGCGTAATCCCAATGCGACAATAATCCCGATTTCCGCCAAAACAGGCGATGGAGTTGATGTTCTTGTAGAATGGCTTCTCCACAAGGTTTCAAATATTGCTAACTCTTAATTTAGAACTGAATATGCCCGAAATGTCCACAAAATTTGTCCCGAAACACAAGGGGGACAAAAACCCGAACCCGAAATTGCTCAAATTCGTCAAAAAGGTCACCGATCGTGTGCCAGGAAAAATCAAGATGACGACTGACGATCCTGAATATTGGGGATTGGCCTGCATCTTTGAAGATGAGATGGATGCCACAACGCGAGAGGCATCCCTTGATCTGCTTCTTGAAATGTTGCCCAAGAGAGGGTTGAAGGTACGAGAGCACCACGATTATCATCAGCTCCACGAATGGAACAGCCGGAACCACTACACTCCTGATGACGAGTCATTTGACGAACTTCTCGACAAGCTTGCCTATTATGGTATGTTGGAGTATGATTATGGCGACAAATACACAGACAATGGTCCTGTGCCGGGAACCACCTATAATCGTGAGGACCGTATCTATTGGGTGCCTATGTTTGTGCCTGGATCCGCCGAATATACCAACATGAATACCGACCTTATGGACAGGCATCCGGAGTTGGCGATGTTCTTTGAACGAATGACATTTTTGCCATTGGAGAAGGTTACTCCAATGGTGCCAATGGGCGGCGCGGGTATAGGAATGCACGTTATACCCGTAGAAAAAGCCATCTCTATGGAGAATCAAAGTGTCGATATAGAGCATATTTCCTATTGGCTAAAACGTTATGAGGGGCATCTTGGCGTTGGCATCTGCTCGTGCCGTTACGGCCGTAAGAAACTCGATGAAGGTTGCTCAGACGACTATCGGGATTGGTGCATTGGAGTAGGTGACATGGCTGACTACCTTGCCGAAACAGGGCGTGGACACTATATCACATACGACGAGGCCATGGCCATTCTTAAGAAAGCGGAGGATAATGGCTTTGTGCATCAGGTTACTAATATTGACGGAGAAGGCAAGATTTTCGCTATTTGCAATTGCAATGTGAAGATCTGTAATGCGTTGCGCACATCACAACTTTTCAACACTCCGAACATGTCGCGAAGTGCCTATGTGGCCAAGGTCGATCCTAAGAACTGTGTTGCATGCGGTCGCTGTGTTGAATACTGCCCTGCCGGTGCTGTCAAGTTAGGACAAAAACTTTGCACAAAGCACGGTGAGCAAACCTATCCCAAACAGGAACTCCCTGACGCTTCGAAATGGGGGCCACACAAATGGACAGAGGACTATCGTGACAAGAATCGCGTAAACTGCTACCCGACGGGCACGGCACCTTGCAAGACAGCGTGTCCTGCACATATTGCCGTTCAGGGATACCTCAAGAAAGCTGCCGAAGGAAAGTACACGGAAGCATTGGAACTCATCAAACGCGAGAACCCGTTCCCTGCTGTATGCGGGCGCGTGTGCAACCGCCGCTGCGAGGACGCCTGCACACGTGGCACCATCGATCAACCTATCGCCATCGACGCAGTCAAGAAGTTCATTGCTGAGCAGGATATCCATGCTGAAACCCGTTTTGTGCCGGAAATAAACATTGCGTCAAGTGTTATTGACCATTGGGATGAGAAAATTGCCGTCATCGGTGGCGGACCTGCAGGCTTGAGCTGTGCATACTTCCTCGCAACAAAAGGATATAAACCTACAGTCTTTGAGAAAAACGAGATTCCCGGTGGTATGTTACAGTATGGTATTCCGTCATACAAGCTTGACAAGGCTGTTGTGAAAGCCGAAATTGACATCATGCGCGAAATTGGTGTCGAGATTCGCACCGGTGTGGAAGTAGGAAAAGATATCACAATACAACAACTCAGAGAGCAGGGCTACAGAGGTTTCTATGTGGCCATAGGATGCCAGGGAGGCAAGTTGCCGGGCATCGATGGTGAGACCTTGCCAGGCACTGTCACTGCAATTGATTTTCTGCATGACGCAAACTGTGGTAGCCGCTCTGCTGTTGCGGAGTCGCAAAATCCTGCTTCTCAACATCTTGAGGTAGCAGGTCGCAAGGTTGTGGTAGTTGGCGGCGGTAATGTGGCAATTGACGCGGCACGCGTTGCCAAGCGAATCGGCGCAGAATCCGTTACCATGCTTTCATTGGAAACCGAAGACATCATGCCTGCCTCCAAAGAGGAACGCAGCGAAGCTCGCGAAGATGGTGTGATTATCAATCCAGGCTGGGGCCCGAAAGAGGTCTTGGGAACAGACAAGGTTACGGGAATTGTTTTCAAGAAATGCACGTCTGTGTATGACAAAGACCATCGATTCTCCCCTCAATATGATGAAGATGAGACGATTACGCTGGATGCCGATGTCGTTGTCTTCGCTATCGGACAGACTGTCATCCTCAAGGAGTTGCTCAAAGACACTAATGTGAAGTTCGTGCGCGGTGTGTATCCTGTGGCCGACCCGTTGACCTATCAGACTGCCGAAGAAGATATTTTTGTCGGTGGTGACTGTTTCACGGGACCTAAATTTGCAATCGACGCTATCGCTGCCGGTAAAGAGGGAGCTGAGTCGTTGCACCGATTCGTCCAACACGGACACATGACAATTGGACGCGACAGACGCGACTTTGTAGAACTCGATAAAGACGACATTGTGGTCGAAGGGTACGACAATTCTTCACGACAGATAGAAGGAGTTGTTGAACAAAAAGACAAATTCCGCGAATACACTCTTCCACTTTCAGAGGAGCAGGTGCGTAAGGAGACTGCCCGCTGCCTTAGCTGCGGTGCATCGGTGGTTGATGAAAATCGCTGCATAGGCTGCGGTATCTGCACCACCAAGTGCTCCTTCGACGCTATCCACCTCTTCCGTGAACACCCTGAGGCTTCGCACATGGTGACATCTGAAGAAAAATTCAGCGAAATACTGCCGTATATGATTAAACGTGCAGCCAAAATCGTCTTTAAGAGTAAGTCTTGATATTCAACAAAAATTATTAATCAAAAATATATACTAAAATGTCTTGTTTTATTATTCCTATGGCGCAGGCTATCGTGACCAGTGCATATAGAAAAGCAAACCAAAAGAGTATTGAAGCCAGCGATGCTGCACCATTGAAACGAAACATCCCTGCATTGGAGAAAATGCTCTGGGGCGGCACCTTGATGCTTATTGTTGATCACGTTGTCAATGGTGAACTGACGTGGCGTTACCCGTTTTTCACTGCTTTGGAGACAGGCGGATTCCCAGTCATGCTTCGAGAGTTGCTTACGGTGGGTGTGCCTATGTCGTTAGTGCTTACAATCGTATGGGCTGTCTGGTCTGTTGTAAAATCGCACAGGAGAGTTGCTGTTTCCGAGTGAGTGTAGCTCAAAAACCGCGAGGTGAATATGCATGAGTTAGGAATTGTGTTCTATATCATACGGGATGTGAAGAAAGTGGCGGAGGAGAACCATGTGAACAAGGTTTCTTCTGTTGTCATGGACATTGGCGAGGTTTCCACGGTTGTGCCGCACCTGCTCACAGACTGTTGGCGCTGGGCCGCCGACAAAGAAGATTTGCTGCGTGGCTGTAAACTGGAAATCAATCCGATATCGGCTGTGACATGGTGTGATGAGTGTCATCGCGAGTATGAGACTGTGAAATATGGAAAGAGATGCCCATATTGTAATGGGGAAAATACGTGGCTTCTGCGTGGCAACGAAGTGGAAATTAGGGAAATACAGGTCAATTCATATTCTGACAATTAAAAAATCTCATCTTTTAGGATCATTGATATTTAAAAATTGTAATTTTGCAACCTGTATAGAACTTCGTGATAAATGTACGACATATATAAGTGTAATTTTATTGTTTTTTGAGATATGTTAAAAAAGATATACTTAGCAGTTGCCTTTTTCTGGTGTATTTGCATAACGGCGTCAGCTCAAATGACGTTCACTGTTGGTGGTTCTGAAAAGGCTTATAATCAAATACGTGTTGTGAACGAGACATCTCAAACCAATTTTAAGTGCCGAATCCTTATTTTGAATGAAGATGGCACCCCTTCGAATGAGGTTTACGGTGTTTATGATTTGCATGAGAAAGGTGATTCAGACTCTAATACGAATAAGATTCTTTACGGGACAAAATTACAGATTCAAAAACCTAAGAACTTTCCTGTAGAGCTTGATTTTCAAGTTGAATATAGAAATTATCCTCTATTCGATGTTATCATTATTCATCTGTTTGACAAGGGAACTACTGTCGAAGAGGATGAATTTGAATAAGAAAATTTAATAAATTCTATTAATAAATTTTTTAAGAGTTATGTTATTCCAAGTTTATGGGGCTGGAGCCCTGGCTCAATGGGGAATGTTGCTCGTCGTTCTCGTGGGTCTAATTCTGTTCAACGAGTTTGCACGCCGCACAAAGCTCGGCGGTATTATCACTTTCTTTGTGATCCCAGTCATTTTGACTGTTTATTTTATAGCTATTGCAGTTGGTGCGCGTTCTGGCGCAGAGTGGGCTGTTAACAACCAGACGCACATGTACATGAACGGCTGGTTCCACTATGCGAAGCTCTATGCTGCCCTTACTGGCTGTATCGGTTTCATGATGATCAAATACAAATGGGGCATTGGTGCCAAACACTGGTTCAAACCATTCCCATTCATCATCGTTGCCATCAATATTCTCATCGCTGTTGTTTCAGATTTTGAAAGCGCGGTGATGGGTTGGAACAAGTGGTGGCTTTCATCCGAAGGCGTATGGCTTTATGGCGGCTGGCACAATGTGATGAACGGTATTGCAGGTCTGCTCAATATCCTCTGTATGACCGCCTGGTGGAATGTATATCCTTCAAAAGACAAAAAGGATATGATCTGGGCTGATATGACCTGGGTTTTCATCGTGGTTTATGATATTTGGAACTTCGCTTACACTTACAACTGTCTGCCAACACACAGCTGGTATTGTGGTATCGCTTTGTTGCTCGCTCCAACAATCGCTGCATTGCTCTGGAACCGTGGCGGCTGGATTATGAATCGTGCCAACACATTGGCTATCTGGTGTATGTTTGCACAGGTGTTCCCGCTCTTCCAAGAGACTTTCAAAGACGGTTTCCAAGCTTTCAAATGGGCTGTGTTGCCTGTTCAATATCCGAACGGCATCGATACCATTACGGAAATCTATGCTGCAGCCGGTGGTGATGCCGCAGCTGTAGGCACAACCGTTGAGACTGTTGCCGCCAACCCGACAGCAATGACAGTGATCAGTGCTTTGGCGCTTATCACCAACGCTGTTGCCCTTTGTTATATCATAGCACAATCCAAAAAACGTCACATCAACCCTTATAAGGAGGATGTCTTCGTTAACCAGAAATACTACAAGGATGCTATGGATCGTGCCGATTTGTCATAATCCATATCATTTCGTATAACTCTCAAGGGCCGTGGTAAACCTCGGCCCTTTGTTTTTTTTGCTGTCCGTACGACAACAATCTGTTTACAGGATTTTTAAGCGGTAACACTTATTATTCTCTCTTTTTTTGCCATAAGCAGAAATCATATTGTATCGAAGTCTCTCTGTTTTTACGATGTGGTCCACAAAACAGCAAATGCTGCAGCCATTAACATGCATGTCAAGCATTCACATCTTGGTTCATTTTCCGAATCATTTCAACGATTAAACGGCTGAAAGCGGTGGAAGTTCCTATATTTGTTCCAACTCTGTATGTTTTACAGAATGTTTTTTATCTGTGTTAGGCATAATTATTTTCTTGCAGGCAAATCATCGAGAATTATTGCAAATCAGAATGCGAGATTTCTTAACTGAATCACAGGATTGGAATGTGGAAGTAGGTTTTTTATCAGACATCGATAAATGTTTTTAGATTTTCAAAAATAGATTTAGTATCTTTGCGCAAAATTTTTAGAAATGAAAAGCAACGACAATACCATTCCGAGATTCACACATAAAGTGAAGATGGCGGATGCCATAGCACGTCACAACAGTCTTCTGAAGATTCTGCCTCGTCTCGGTCTTCCTCTTGGATTTGGCGAAAAAAGCATTGAACAGCTCTGTAACGAGAATAACGTGTCGCTGACCCTCTTCATGATGATTGGCAAAGTGTACGTTCAAAGCGACTATTACCCTGATTCAGATGAACTTGCCAAGTGCGGCATGGATGATATACTGCAATATCTTCAAAATTCTCATAAAGATTACATTGAGAATATCTTCCCCCATATAGAACATCATCTTATGATTTTAGTTGACAATATCCAGGATAAATATGGTCAACTTATTGCCAATTTCTACTCTGAATTCAAGAAAGAGGTGGCGACACATTTCAGGTATGAAGAAGAAATTGTGTTCCCTTATATAAGAAATATCGCAAACAACAAGAAGACAAAAACCGGATATGGCGAAAAGACCTTCGGGAAACAGCATGACGATATTGAAGACACATTAAGTGATCTTACCAATCTGCTGCTAAAATACATCCCTTCCGAGATACTTCCCATGGAACGTATCGACATGCTCCTGGATATGTATTCGCTTGCCTCTGACATACGTAAACATGCTATGATGGAGGACAAAATACTAATCCCGTATATACAAATGTTAGAATCAAAGTAAAAATGACAAAAATTGCAATAGCAGAACCCTCCACAATGTTGCGGATAGGCCTCGGCGAGATGATCAAGTCGTTGCCTGACGTTGATGTTGTGCTCTCAACCGACAGCATCAATACACTTTTGTCGAGAGTCCCTGCCCTGAAACCCCAAATCATCATAATAAATCCGCAACTTTTCGACTACCATAAAAGGTCGGTCGTGAACACTGTGCACGATGAATTCCAAAACACCCATTTGATTGCTCTTGTGACCTCCCTCATCGACTCACAACAACTCAGGCAATTCTCTGGCATCATTGAAATTAATGATGACAAACAACGTGTTAAATCTACTATTAATCAGGTTATTACCGAAATTAAATCAGACAACGACGACTCTGACGCAGCACCATTGTCAGAGAGAGAAAAGGAGGTGCTGATATGCCTGTCTAAGGGACAAAGGAACAACGAGATTGCCGAAGCTCTCAACATCTCCGTACACACCGTGATCACACACAGGAAAAACATAGTGCGCAAAACTGGCATAAAATCGGTGGCCGCACTCACCGTATATGCGATTTTGAACAATCTCATCGACCAAAAGGACATCATATAAATTCCATAGAGAAACTGAAAATTATGAGAAGGTATATAATAGCAATTATCGTGTTTGTAATGGCTTTTGGAACTGTTACCGCAAATGAAGACCCTTATTCAGGCTACGACAAACTGACAATTTACGACAGTATGACCGTAAGAATGGAGGATAACGGTCTCAGTCATTATGTGAACCATTGCCGCTATCGTGTCTTGAGCGACGAAGGAGGTCGGGATTTTAACTCCATTATTGTCGATTACGACCCTCTCTCGGCCTATTGCGAGATTCGCGAGGTGAAAATCTACAGGCACGGCACTGATGAAGAGGTCCCGGAGTACGTGGTGTGCGACTATCCGGCACCAGCGCACATGATTTATTGGGGGGCGCGTCAGAAAATGGTTGCCCTCGGCCGCCTCGAACCAGGCGACGAGGTTGAATTTACAACCTATAAGAAGGGTTATACTTACGCTCTGTTGCAAAATGAAGACCCTGATGCCAAATATATCCCGCCAATGCGAGGCCATTTTTATGACATTGTACCATTCTGGAACAGCCAGCCTGTGAAACATAAAGTCTATCAAGTGAGCGTTCTGAATAGTAAAAATCTGCAATATAAGACCTATAACGGCGATATTTCTGTAAAAAAAATAGCCGATAACGACAGAACATTGTTTGTGTTTGAGAAAAATGACATCTTTCCGTTGACAAGACTGCCGATGACTGTTGCCAACAACGACATCGAGACCAAACTGATACTGACAACCGCCAAGGATTGGGAAGCCAAGTCGAAATGGTTTTTCTCGGTGAATGAGGATTTTGGCAGTTTTGAAGTCAACGATGAAATCAAAGCCAAGGTGGCTGAGCTCCTCACGAAGGCCAAGACAGAGAACGACAGTCTTGATATTCTCACTCATTGGGTTGCAGACAACATACGTTACTCTGGAATATCTATGGGCGAGGGTGAGGGTTACACACTTCACAAGTGCGAGATGACCTTTCGCGACCGTTGCGGCGTCTGCAAAGACAAGGCCGGAATGCTCATAGGCATGTTGCGCGCCGCCGGTTTCAAGGCTTACGCAGCCATGACCATGGCTGGTGAAAGAATCGAGGACATCCCAGCTGACCAGTTCAACCATTGTGTCACAGTCGTACAACGCCGCAACGGCAACTACCAGCTGCTCGACCCCACTTGGGTGCCGGGCGTGCGCGGTGAACTCTGGTCGAGCGCTGAACAACAGCAAAACTACCTCATGGGCCTTCCAAATGGGGCTAAACTCGGACTCACACCGGTGTCATCACCTCAAAACCACTATGTGAAAATGACCGCCACATCCAAGATTTCAAAAAACGGCACTCTTAAGGCAACGGTGACTATAACCGCCGACCGCCAGTCTGACCGCACAGTGCGATATATATTCAGAGACTTCCGTGAGAATTGGAAAAACAATGCCGAAAACCAGTTGTTTGCCATATATCCTAACGCAAAACTCAAATCTGTGAAATATACCGACAACGACGAATATCTTAAACAGCCTGTAAAAATAACCTACAAGTTCGAGGTGCCAGATTATGCCATCGTCACAGACAAGGAGATTGTGGCCACACCGTTCCTGGCAAATGGCTTCTTTACATTCGCAATGCGTCACCTGTACACCGACACCCGCATAGAAAAACGCATCCATCCCTTCCAAGATGCCTGCTCTCGCTATGTCGCTATCTCGGAAACCATGAGCGTGCCGAGTGGATACTCTCGCGTGTCAACACCGCCAGCACGCAACTCCAATGGCAAAAGCATATCTTTCAAAGGCGGTTACTCTGTAGGTTATAACCTCGTTAATTTCCATGAAACCATATCTTTAGGAAAACGTATCTACGGCCCCGATGAGTGGCCCGATTACAGAAATGCTGTCAATAACCAACGTTTCTATATGAATAACCCGGTGGCTTTTTCAAAATAACCCTTCAAAATGACTGTGATGGATAAAAAATATATAATTTTTGCTTTTTTGTTGGTTGTATCCGGTCAGATTTTTGCCGGAAAATATAAGACCGATGCGGTTTATAATCTGATCTCCAAAAGCTTCACTCTGAATGAAGACGGGTCGAGCGACTATCGTGAGCGCAAGGAACTGAAGATATACTCCACTATGACATTTGATCTTTTCGGTGAGACTTTCATCGATTACAATCCGGATTTTCAAACACTTACAATCAATGAGGCATACGTGCTTCGGAAGGATGGATCAAAGGTGGAGACTCCGCAGAACGCCTTCAATCCAATGCTCCCCGATAATTGCACGTCATGCGAACGCCTTAACCAAATACGTCAGATGGTGGTTACACACACCGCCCTTGAAAATGAGGCTACCATTGTCTTAGACTATTCCATACATTCCGACAATTTCTTTTTCAGAGATCTCTTTGAAAATGTTCAAATATCTGAGAATGTGGCAGTTGAAAGATATGAAATCAAGGTTTCAGTGCCCGATGACACACCTCTGTCGTGGAAACTCAATATCGGTGAAATCAATTATGAGAAGTCACAGAGCGTTGCTGACGGCAGAAGAGTGACGGAATGGGTGTTTTATGATGTTCCATCAAGCGCAAAAGAAGAATACCTTTTCAAGACTGCAGTCCCGAACTTGGCATTTTCATCTACGAACAACCTCGAAAGCCCACTCTTTGCTATCTTTCGCCAACAGGCTTTCAACGAATTCGAGCAGCCAGAAATCTTCAGTTTCTTCAAGAATCTTGTCTCTGATAAGTCTTCCGATATGGACAGGATTTTGGCTGTGAGAGATTATATCGCATCAAATATTTCCGAAAAGAGCATCAAACCTCAACTTATTAACTATCTTTTTGCTTCACCGCAATGGGTGTGGACCACAAACTGCGCACTTCCTGTTGAAAAGGATATGTTGTTGGCGGGCGTTCTCAAATCTTTGGGATTCACTGCTCAATTGGCTTTCGATGGCAATCTGTTACCAGAAATCAGCTCGCTTGTACGTGTTACATTAAAGGATGAGGTTTTCTACATCTCTTCTCATAATCCTGATGAACTAAACCTCTCTTTTGAACTTGGCAATTCTTATATCATCCTTCAAAATGGTCATTTCGAAAAGATAGAAAAAACACCTACAAATGTGGAGGTTGAGGCCGACATAACTTTTTCTGACGGAAACATAGAAGACCCTAAAGTTAACTTCCTAAAAAAGAACGTTATCTCTCCACTTACTCTTTCTTTGATAAGCCAGGACACTGTATTGTCGAAAGTATCAACAACTAACCAGGGCGGTTATAAAATCATGCGGATATACGATGGAAAGTATGGAACAGACTTGCGTTCTGGGTATATCAACAGAGACAGAAAAAATGCCATAAATACAAAATCATCACAAGAAACGTATGTTTATCATATCTTTGTGCCTGAAAAATATAGAATTCTGACAGAAAGTTCGGAAGAAACGATCACTGTCGAGGGTGCGTCAATGAGCATATTCATAAGTGTTGATGGTCAAAAAATAGATATAAAACGCACTTTGGAATTGCCTGAGCAGGGCTTGTCGGCAGAATCATCGAAAAAATTCAAGGAGATGTTGGGAAAATGGGAGACAAAAAACAGGATTGTTATCAAATAAAGTAACGTTTGTGATAGGATGAGAAGAGTTCTGACTATATTGTCGCTGTTGCTTGTTGCAGGCTGTGCGTATGCCATGCAGTCAGACACCCTTGTAGCAACGAGTTGGGAGTTTGTGGAGAACAAGGGCCAGCTTCCCGACAATGTCCTGTACTCTGCCAAATCTCACGACGGTGCCGTTTTTTTCGAAGAGGACAGATATACTGTTGTGCAGTATAATCATTCGCAGTTGGATAGATTTTATGCTGCAAAACACAGCGGTGAAAAGATTGATATGAAAATGATAGACGCATTCGCATATCAGGTAACATTTCTCAACTCAAAACCGGCATTCGCATCAGGAACCGACAAATTTCATTTTTATCGTAATTACTACATAGGAAAGGATAAAAAACGTTGGGAAAGTGGGGTAGGGGTCTATAAAAATATCGAATACGATGGTATTTATGACAATATCAATCTTGTATTCAACAGTAAAAACGGTTATCTGAAGTATGAGTTCCATGTTCTTCCGGGCGGTGATTGCGGGGACATAAAGATGGAATATTCAGGACTGAAAAAGATGGTCGTTACGGGTAATGAGTTGCTGTTGACTACTGATTTCAGCAGGATTGTTGAATTACGTCCTTTTGCATACCAGATTGGCAGACAGGGAGATACTGTGGGAGTTGCTTGTAGATATCATCTTGATGGCAATGTTGTGTCTTTTGATGTTGGTGAATATGACCATGAGCTGCCGGTAATCATCGATCCTACTGTGGTCTTCTCCTCCTTCTCAGGCTCCACGGCCGACAATTGGGGATACACTGCCACTTACGATTCTCACGGAAATCTGTATGGCGGCGGCATCTCTTTCGGCACCGGATATCCGACCACTTTGGGCGCTTTTCAGGTTGACTTTTGCGGTCAGGTGGACGTGGCCATATCAAAATTTGATGCAACGGGCTCTTCAATGATTTATTCCACATACATTGGAGGCTCTAAGGCTGACATTCCGCACAGTTTGGTGGTGAACAACAACGACGAGCTCTATATTTTCGGAACCACCGGCTCCGATGATTTCCCTGTTACCGCCAATGCTTTCGACACCTCGTTCAATGGCGGAGCCTCTGTGACTCTTTCCACTAATATGTCTTTCCAGAACGGGTCTGATATTTTCGTGTCGAAGCTTAATGCTGACGGTACACAACTTGTGGCCTCCACTTACGTGGGAGGTACTGGCAACGATGGGATTGTGACCGCTACGGGTCTCAGGAAGAACTACGCCGATGATAACCGAGGCGAGATTGAAGTTGATGACAACAGTAATGTTTATGTAGTGACAATCACGCAATCAGAGGATTTTCCGACTACAAGCAGTGTGTATCAATCGCAAAAACATGGTTCTAACGATGCCTGTGTGTTCAAGATGAGCCAGGATTTGTCGTCAATGATTTGGAGCACATATTTTGGTGGCGGCAGCGATGACGCCGGTTACTGTATGGCTCTCGCCCAGGACAAAAGCATATACTTTTGTGGTGGGACACTATCAAGTGATTTTCCGGCATTGCCAAGCTACCAATCATCCCAGGCAGATGGTGGTGACATGGCCGACGGCTTTGTGGCGCACCTTTCATCTAACGGGGCTTCGTTACTGCATTTTACTTATTTGGGAAAAACGGGCTTCGACCAAGCTTATCTTGTTGAAAATGACAAGTTTGGAAATATCTATGTCTTTGGTCAGACCTATGCTGAGGATATTCAGTGGGTTTACAACGCATCGTTTTATGTGCCCAACGGCGGTCAGTTTTTGATAAAACTATATCCTAACCTCAAAGACGTATGGTGGTCAACGGCTTTTGGTTCAGGCAACGTCGGACCGGATATTTCGCCAACTGCCTTCATGACAGATTATTGCAACAATATTTACTTGTCCGGATGGGGCTCTGGGCAGCTGAACGGGTTCGGAGGCACTTCGGGGTTGCCAGTCACAGACGATGCGTTTCAGACCACTACGGATGGCAGTGACTTCTATTTCATGGCCATACAAGACGATGCCTCATCGTTGGTTTATGCCACATATTTCGGAGGTGCAAGTTCATCGGCGAGGGAACATGTTGACGGCGGCACAAGCCGATTCGACAAGCATGGTGCAATCTATCAGGCGGTGTGTGCCGGCTGTGGCGGGCAGAGCTCGTTCCCGACAACCTACGGGGCATATTCACAGGTTAACGGCAGCTCAAATTGCAACCTCGGTGTTATAAAGATGGACTTTGGTTTGCCCACGGCCGTGGCTGATTTCCAGGCTCCTACTGTCGTCTGCCTACCTGATGCTGTTTCTTTTGCCAATAACTCTCAGGCGGCAAGTGCACAGATTAGTGCGTATTGGGATTTCGGCGACGGCACTACTTCCACAGAATGGAGTCCGACACACGTCTATCAGAATCCCGGCAATTATACGGTCACTCTTGTTGTGAGCGATGAACAGAGCTGCAACTATTCAGATACCTTGAGAAAGCAGATTTTTGTGTTTTCAAATGCGTCTTCTTATTTGTCAACCCAGAATATCTGCGCCAATGATTATGCAGAACTTGGCATTCCGCCGGCAACCGGAGTCTCGTACCATTGGGAACCGGAAAATTCTCTCAACAACCCCGATATTTCAAATCCCATAGCCACACCTTCCGGTACCACCACATACATTCTCATCGCCTCCACAGAAGCCTGCGCGGATACTTTCTACCAAGTGGTTGAGGTTCATTCATTGGAGATTTCCGGAGAGGCAGTCAGTAGCGGTGTCACTGTCTGCAAAGGTGAATCTGCTGTGATATCTGTGAATATCTCTTCTGATGATGATTATTCTATAATATGGTCGGAAACACCTGATTTTCAGAATGTTATTGCTAACGGGCAAACTCAGATTGAAGTCTCTCCTGAACAATCAACCGATTATTATCTTAAAGTTTCTACCGACTATTGTGTGAAGGTTTTGTCTGTGCATGTCAGGGTTGTGGAGTTGGAAATCAGCGCAAAAGACGAGTATTTGCTCTGTTTCGACAATGAGTTGCAGATGTCGGCAATGGTTGTGGGGGGCGATGCTCCATACCAGTACCTGTGGACTGTGGAGGGAGTGGGCACTTCAGCGGATGCTATGCCGGAATTTGTGGTGCCGCACACAAGTTCATACGAGATAGTGGTCGCAGACGCTAACGGTTGTCAGGCTTCTGCCGGAGGCATGATTATCGTTGCCGAAGGCACTTTCCCTGAGGAATTGCACGCATGGTGCAATCCCGAACAGATATTTGCATACCACCAAACCACTCTGTTTTCCACAGACTATGGGTCGGATTACACATATCAGTGGCTTCCGGAAGACGGTCTTTCCAATCCTGACGCGCCATCTACTTCTGCCACAGCGTCAGAAACAATGGTTTTCACTGTAACAGTCACAGACACATTCGGGTGCACAAAGACCGACACTGTGCTTCTAAGGGTTGAGCCTGTCACTTGCGAGTCTCCGCATGTGTTCATACCAAACAGTTTCTCGCCCAACGGTGATGGAATCAACGACGTTCTCTATGTCAGAAGCGACATATTGCATGATTGTCATTTTGTGATTTATGGGCGTTGGGGAGAAAAAATATTCGAAACCGACAGTAAAGATGTCGGTTGGGACGGGACTTTTAAGAACAAAGAGTGCCAGCGTGGCGTGTATGACTATTATTTCAAGGGAAGATGTCTGGACGACGATGAGATAGAGATCAAGGGCAACGTGACCCTTATTCGGTAACTAAGTCGAAATCCATTCTTCGTTTAATAAGGTCAACCGCAACGACACGGATGCGTATTGTGTCGCCGAATCGCAGTGACTTGCCGTGATGGAGTCCCACTAACGTGTAGTTTTCCTCGTCAATATAGTAGAAATCGTCGTCAAATGAACGCATAGGAATCATACCTTCGCATTTCGAATCCTTCAATTCCGCGTAAACGCCCCATTTTGAGATTCCGGATATCACGGCGTCAAACTCCTGTCCGATCTTGTCGGAGAGATATTCAGCTTGCTTGTATTTTATTGAATTTCTCTCGGCTTCCATGGCTTGACGTTCCATGTCGGAACAGTGCTTGCAATAGTCTTCGTACTGTTCCTTGTTTACGGAATTCTGGTTTGTGAGATAGCGGTCTAACAGACGGTGCACCATCAAATCAGGGTAGCGGCGTATAGGAGACGTGAAGTGTGTGTAGTAGGGGAAAGCCAATCCATAGTGTCCGATGTTGTCGGTTGTGTATATCGCCCGAGCCATGATTTTAATCGAAAGCTTGCTGAGCATGTCATAGTCTGATTTGCCTTTTTCATTTGCAAGCATTGTGTTCAGGGAGCTGTTGAAAGCTTTTATTGAAGATGTTTTAAGGTCAAAGCCCAATTTTTTCACAAAATTCTTGAATGTGTTCAGTTTTTCGTCCAAAGGCTTGTCATGGACACGATACACGAAGACGAATTCCGGTTGGTCTGGTTTGTGTTTTTTGCCCACTTTTTCGGCCACTTTCTTGTTTGCCAACAGCATGAATTCCTCAATCAGCCAGTTGGCTTCTTTTTGTTCTTTCAGATACACGCCGATGGGTTTTCCGTTCTCGTCGAGCTTGAATTTCACCTCTTCGGTATCGAAGCTTAGAGCGTTGTTGTCGAAGCGTTGTTTTCTGAGCACTTGCGCTAATTTGTGCAGTTGCAGAATTTCGTCAGCCAGTTCTCCTTTGCCAGTCTCTATTATCTCCTGTGCTTCCTCGTAGCAGAATCTGCGATTGGATTTGATTACGGTGTGCCCGAACCACTCTTTGTGCACTTTGGCATTGTCGTCGATGTCAAAAACGGCGCTGAAACACAGTTTCTCTTCGTCAGGTCTGAGTGAGCAGAGGTTGTTGGAGAGAGCTTCCGGCAGCATTGGTATTGTCCTGTCAACGAGGTAAACCGAAGTTCCCCGGTTGTAAGCTTCTGAGTCTAAGTTGGTTCCAGGACGAACGTAGTGCGACACGTCAGCTATATGGATTCCCACTCTGTGGAGACCGTTCTCGAGTTTTTCATAAGAAAGGGCATCGTCGAAGTCTTTGGCGTCGGCGGGGTCGATTGTGAAAGTTGTGACATCGCGGAAGTCTCTGCGGCGCAGTATTTCCTTCTCGCTGATCTCTGTGGGTATGTTTTTGGCTTCATCTTCAACTTCGCGGGGAAACGATATCGGGAAGTCGCTCTCGGCAAGTATGCTGAGCATCTCCACGTCGTTGTTGCCAGGCTTGCCAAGCACGTTCACCACTTCGCCTATCGGGTAGCGGTTGCCGGCCGTCCAATCCACAATTCTCACCACAACCTTGTCTCCGGTTTTTGCCTTGCGCAGGTTCTTTCCCGGAATAATCACGCCTCTTCGGAGTATGGTGTTGTCGGGAACAAAATATGCTATGCCTTTGCGTATCTGGATGGTACCCACTAATTGCTTGCGACTTCTTTGCACTATTTCAACAACTTGTCCTTCAGGGCGTTTGCCGTTGCGGGCAGGATATACCACAACTTTTACTATGTCGTTGTTCAGTGCGTTGCCCAAGTTGCTGTCGGTCACGAAAATATCGTCGTTGGCCGACTCCTCGGGAGTGTCGTTGGTGTTGCTTTGTGGTATCACGAAGGCCATACCGCTGCGTTTTATTTCAACGCGACCTATCACATAGTTCTTTCCTGTGGTCTTGGTGTCCTGGTATTTGGAGTTGAGCTTGTATTTTCCTCGTCCGGCTTTTACAACAATCTTAGCTGATATCAGTTTTTCAAGTTGCTGCTTTACCTCTTCACGGCCTTTCTTGTCGAAAATCTTGATTTTTGCAGCAATCTGTTTGTAATTCAATTTTTCAGTACTTTCTGTCAGTACGTCAATAATTTGTTTCCCAATTTCTTTCATCTTTTTCTTTATTTTTGTTAGTAATTGATTGTTTGATGTGTTCGATCTTCCAATTCTGGTGGTCTGTTGAGATTATGAACCAGGCTTCAAGTTCAGGTTTTTTCTTCACAATTTCGGAAGATTTCTCAAATCCGAGAACCATGAAGGCTGTAGCGTAGGCATCGGCAGTGGCGCAATTGTCAGCCAAAACAGTAACACTCAGTAAGTTGGAGCGTTCAGGCCTGCCAGTGCGAGGGTCGAGTATGTGGGTGTATCTGATGCCGTTTTCTTCAAAGTAGTTGCGATAGTTGCCGCTTGTTGCCACCGCACGGCCGTTGGTCAGCTCAAAGGTTTCAAAGCTCTCTTTAGCGTCGTCGGAATTTGCGCAGGGCGTCTGTATCCCGATGTTCCATGGCCTGCCGTTTTTTGTCCCGCGCACCGCAACCTCGCCCCCGATCTCTACAATACAGTCGCTATATCCCGATTTTTCTATGAAATCAGCCACTCGGTCAACAGCAAATCCTTTCGCTATGGCATTGAAGTTGAGCTCAACGAGCGAATCTTTCCTGATAATTTTGACACCGTCAATGTCAACAAGTTGAAAACCAATATGTTTCCGTATCTCCGACAAACTGTCTTCTGCAACCACATGCCGCACACCTCCTTTACCAAAACCCCAAATATCCACCAATGGCTGTATCGTGCAGTCAAAAGCCCCATTGGTGTTTTTGCTTATTTCCTTTGAAAGTTTCAAAAGCCGGATAAAATCCTCGTTCACATCTACATTTTCTCCATTATTAAACCTGTAAATGACAGAATTTGTGTCGAAAATAGAGAATGTTTTTGATATTGAAGCAAGAACAGAATCCACTTTTTGTGGCATGCTTTTATCATATTCTCCCAGGTAAGTGATCGAATATAAAGTTCCAAATGCTTGGCCTTCAAAATGTTGTGTTTTTTTGCTCGTGCAACTTAAAAGAACAACTGAAGTCAATATCAAGATAACTGTTCGTTTCATACTTCTCAAAAAAGTTGTGCAAAAATAATATATTTTTTATCTTTGCGGGTGTTAAAAAGGTTTAATGATGAATGAATTTAAAGACAAATATAATTCAGGTATAGCAAAAATAATTTTGAAGCCTGGGAAAAATAAGTCGGTACAACGCCGCCATCCGTGGGTGTTTTCAGGTGCAATTGCCAAGAAAGACAGGGATCTGACGGATGGTGACTGCGTTGAGGTTTACGATTCAGAAAAGAATTACATGGCGACAGGCCACTACCAAAACAATACTATTTCTGTTCGGATTTTCAGTTTTGAAAAATGCATACCTGATGAGTTATTTTGGATGAAAAAGATGCAGGCTGCCATTGATTTCAGAAAAAGCATCTTTCTGCCAACACCCCAAACCAGCATGTACAGGCTTGTCAATGGTGAGGGAGACGGCTTCCCTGGTCTGATTGTGGATGTTTACAATAATCACGCTGTATTGCAGGTTCATTCAGTTGGGATGCTGAGAATCAGTAGATTACTGACCGATGTTATTGTTAAGCTCCTGCCTGAAACAAAGGCCGTTTATCTGAAAAATGCCATCGACAGTCTGGAAAACAGTGATGAAAGACATGAGGAAGGGTGGATTTACGGCAGTCCGGACCCGAAAATAGTTGCGTTTGAAAATGGTATCGCCTTTGTTGTTGACATTGAAAACGGACAAAAGACAGGCTTTTTCCTGGATCAGCGCGACAGTCGGGCGATTGTGGGTGATTTCGCGAAGGACAGGACAATGCTCAATATGTTCTCCTATTCCGGCGGTTTTTCACTTTATGCACTTCAGAATGGTGCTAATCATGTCGATTCTGTTGATATTTCGCAAAAAGCAATCAATCTTGTTGATGAAAATGTAAGTTTATTAACGCCTGATCTCCAAAAACGCCATACATCGCGGTGTGAGGATGTCTTTGAATTCTTGGACCAGATGGATGATGATTACTACGATTTGATAGTCTTAGACCCGCCGGCTTTTGCAAAGCACCACCGTGTGAAGGAGCAAGGTATTAAGGGCTACAGGAACATCAATAAAAAGACCATGGAAAAGATACGGAAGGGTGGTTTTCTGTTCACATTTTCGTGTTCCCAAGCTATCAGCCGTGATGATTTTCAAACCATTGTCTTTTCCGCCGCCGCCCTTGCAGGAAAGAGTGTGCGCATAGTTAAACGACTACAACATGCAGCAGATCACCCAGTTAGTGTGTTTCATCCAGAAGGTGAATATTTGAAGGGGTTGATGTTGTATGTAGAGAGCTGATATTGCCAAATAGTAATATTTTGACAGTTCTATTTTAATGTTATAATTTACATTTTCAACTTAAATAAGTTGAAAACCAGTTTTTTTGTATATTCGCGGTCTTGTAAATTGGCAAAATGGGTTTGTTGTATAAAGTGCTGTTAACCTTGATGTTGGCTGTGTTAGGGCTCAGAGCCTTCTCGCAGCAGGTTGTTGTCATGGGTGATGAAAGTTCTGTCACGGGCTGCGATTTCATCATTTATGACGACGGCGGTGCTTCAGGTAATTACTCGCCATTGCTGAATCAAACACTTACTATCTATCCAGAAGAAAATCAGGGCAGGGTGGCCGTCACTGTGCAAAGTCTTGATGTCCATTCCAATGACACTCTCATCATATATGACGGAAACACGGCTTCAGGAGCAACGCTGGCAAAACTGAACAACAGTAACTTTATACAATCTGGCTCTTTTACTTACACGGCCTCAACTGAAAATTCCACAGGAGCACTGACCTTGAGGTTTAAATCCTCATTCTTCGTCTCTTTTTTCAGTAATCATGGCGCTGGTTTTAAATTACAGACCTCCTGTGCTTCCGATTGCCAGTCGTTTACCATAGCATTCGACACGGCAAACTGCTCAAAGCTTCCGGTTTTGCACGAAGATGGTTTTCTCTATCTCGACCTTTGTCCCAATGAGGAATCCCAAATTGCCGTGAAGTGCCTGTTCGATAACAATAACACTGAAGGATATTCACAAACCACTTCTACAAACATGTTCAAATGGGTTGTAAGTGGAGCGGAAGTTTCCGGCCTTGGACAGACAACCCTGGATTTCCCGTTTGAAAATTCCCATGGGTATGATGTCTCAGTAAATGCGTTCGACGTGAATTCGTGTCCAGTCCTACAGCCCATATCTTTCAGGGTCCGCACTTCCGACAATCCGGTGCAGGCCATAAGCAATATCCCTCAACTTTGCGTCAACGACGAATTCCTGCCGTCTATGGGCGCTTCCATGGATAGCAACGTGGTGTTGAAAGATGTCGGCAGTCAGCAGACCACCTCTCTGGTCGTGAGCGACACCGTTTTCCTTCCAGACGGAATCTCCTGTCCGCCGTATGGCACTTCGTATCGTTCGCAAGTTACCTTCACTGACTTTGCACAAGGAGCGAGCATCTCGTCACCCAACGACCTCCTCTATGTCAGAATCAAAATGGAGCACTCCGCAATTGAGGATCTCCAAATCAAAATATACTGTCCGAACGGACAGTCGAACACAATCCTGCCAAATCCCAACTACCAGACGCTCTCAGCCTCAAGCTATTATAGAGTGAACCTTGGCAGCGCCCGTCGTCCCGATGGCGGTGTGTCTTGTGATGCGACTATCAACCCGATGGGCGAACCGTGGAACTATGTATGGTCGAATAACACTGTCCTCGGTTACCAGTATGCTCCTGGCAACGGCAGTTGCTTCAGCACACAAAATTTCCATTCTCATTACAATCCGCATTGGGATAACTCCAATTATTATTATTTCAACGACACCCAACACTCTTTCAGTGTTGACTCCACAGACGTCGCCAATATGACACAGGTATATAAACCATACCAGAACTTCTCAAGCCTCATCGGCTGCCCGTTGAACGGCACCTGGTTTATTGAAGTGCAGGACATGCTTCCTGAAGACAATGGCTATATAGTTGAATGGGAACTTGCATTAGACCCGGACCTGCTGCCTGCAGACTGGTCGTATGAAGTTGATGTTGACTCAGTCTTCTATGAAAACAATGGCTTGATACAAGATATAATAAAACCTAATCAGGCGGGCGTCCAACAATACACACTGCACGTGATTGACGATTTCGGATGCGAGTTCGAGAGCGGATTCAACGTCGTGGTCCATGATTACCCAAATGTTGAGCTTGGTGGAAACAAATCCGCGTGCCAGGGCGAAACAGTGGAACTTTCACCCATGAATATCAATAACAACTATAAATATGAATGGAATACCGGAGGCTCGCAGCCAAAACTGCTTGTAAATAATCCCGGCACATATTTTGTCACCGTATCAGTGGAATACAATGGTGATGACCTATGCAGCAGTGTTGATTCCACTACAGTGGATTTCTTCTCGAATTCATACACCGAGTTGTCGGATGTCACCTGTGAAAATGCAGGATATGAGGAAAACGATTTTCATGTTTCCCCCGCTCAACTATTCGGGAAAACTCATTTTTCCGACAGTCTTCTCCTTTCAAATGTGCATGGTTGCGACAGCGTTGTAAGATTGGACCTTACAGTGTTGCCAAGCTATAATGTCGATTTACACAAAAACGCTTGTGTGCAATATGAGTGGAACGGTGAGGTTTTCAATGAGAGCGGCGACTACAAAAGGACATACACTTCCTCCGAAGGCTGCGACAGCATAGTGACACTGCATCTCTCTATCGGCTATCCGGCTACAAGTGAATTCAGCGAGACTGTCTGCGGACAGTATGTGTGGGATGGCAATACTTACACACAGTCAGGTGATTACGAAAAAACATTCAACTCTTCCCACGACTGCGACAGTATGGTTGTGCTGCATCTTACTGTGATAGACACAAACATGAGCCTGAAATCTTCCAATCCTGACTTCTGCGAGTCTCAGGAAACAATACTCACCGTTGACGGCAACTTCGACAATTATGTGTGGAATACTGGCGAGACTTCAATGTCTATCAATGTGGCCGAAGGCGGAAGATACACCGTGGTCGGGTCGAATATCGCATGCGAAAAACTATTGTTTATCGATATTCCGTTCTGTGAACTCAATATTCTGATACCCAATACCATAACACCAAGCGCCGCCGATGGCTTGAACGACGCTTTGCGGTTGCCAGAGTATATCAAACATCAGATAGGAGATTTCAGCATAGAAGTGTATAATAGGTTCGGTACTCTGGTTTTCAGGTCGTTGGACAAAGATTTCGAATGGGACGGCACAGTGGATGGTAAACTGTTTCCAGGATCTGCGTACAATTATGTCATACGTTGCACCAACCCGGTCGGGCGACCATACCGCAAAACCGGTTCTATAATTGTTTTGTAAAAAGTTTAATGATAAGATGAAAAAAACATTGTTGATTGTGGCCATTGTGGGCGTGTTGGGGATAGCCACCACCGCCGGAATACTCACGAAGAGTAAGTCATCGTCAAAGAAGAATCATTCGATAGAAACCGTATTTGATGAAGAGAATTCCGCGCAAGAAGAATACGAAATACCAAGATATTCTGTTAAACGGACAGATTCACAGGTTATTAAACACAAGGCCTACACTGTTGATTATAACGAGGAGTGGCGACTGCCGAATTGGGTGGCCTATTCACTCACAAGCTCCCAGACAAAGGGACCTGTTGAGCGTTATAACAAATTCATGCCTGATCCTTATGTCAAGGGCGCTTCAGCACAATATTGGGATTACAGGAACTCAAAGTATGACCGCGGGCACATGGTCCCGGCCGGTGACATGAAGTGGGACAGGACTGCTATGGAGGAGTGCTTTTATCTCAGCAACATCTGTCCGCAGAACCATACTATGAACGAAGGAGACTGGAACTACCTTGAGAACAGGGTGCGGGGATGGGCCAATTTCTTCGGCGAGGTGTATGTCGTATGCGGTCCAATTGTCGCTGAAAATCCTGAGGTGATTGGTGAAAACTGCATAGCGGTGCCCGATTCTTTCTATAAGGTTGTGCTTTGCAATATGCGCGGTGAATGGAACGCGATAGGTTTTGTGATGCCGAACACTGCCCAACAACAGCCGCTCTCGTCCTATTGTCGAACGGTCGATTTTGTTGAAAATCTTACGGGGATAGATTTCTTCCACGAGCTTCAAGATAATGTTGAAAATAGGATTGAAGCTTCTTTCGATAAAGACAAATGGAGAATCAGATAACATTAAAACCAATATTCATGCAAAAATTCACAAGAATATTATTGATAGTTTCTGCTTTGCTGCTTTTTGCGGGTGCAAAGGCCCAGAACAATCGTGTCTATTATTTCAAGATTGATGACAACATATCCAAACCGGCACAACGGCTCACCGAAAAAGCGGTAAAAGAAGCAGAAGAGGGTAAGTATGATTATATACTATTGGAACTCAATACTTTCGGTGGCGAATTGGATGCCGCTGACAAGATCAGGACATTGCTTTTGAACACTCCGGTGAATACGATGGTCTTCATCAACAACAACGCCGCCTCTGCGGGTGCACTGATATCCATCGCGTGCGACAGCATCTACATGCGTCCTGGAGCATCCATAGGCGCCGCCTCTGTTGTCAACCAGTCCGGGGAGATTATGCCTGACAAGTATCAGTCTTACATGCGCTCTATGATGCGCACCACGGCTGAGCATAACGGCAGAAACCCTGACGTCGCCCAGGCTATGGTTGACCCAGATGTTGAGGTTCCGGGAATCAGCGAAAAAGGGAAGGTGCTTACTTTTACATCCGAAGAAGCCCTCAAAAACGATTTCTGCGAATCTGTGGCCGAAAACGTGGACGAGGTTCTTCAAAGTGCAGGTTTTGACAGCTATTCGATCACAGAACAAGAACTCTCCTTTATAGACAAGATCATCAATTTTCTGGTAAATCCTGTGGTCAGCGGAATACTCATTATGTGCATTGTCGGAGGCATTTATTTTGAACTTCAGGCTCCGGGCTTGGGCCTGCCGATAATCATTGCTATCACCGCAGCCTTGCTCTTCTTCGCGCCTCATTATCTTGAAGGTTTAGCAGCACACTGGGAAATACTGCTGTTTATAGCAGGCTTGGTGCTTCTGATGCTGGAGTTTTTTGTGATACCCGGGTTCGGGGTTGCGGGGGTTTCAGGAATTGTACTTATTGTGGCCTCCCTGATACTTACTCTTGTCTTTAACGTGGGTTTCCACTTTAGCTTTGACCCTGACTTCAATGTTTCCGCCCACATAAGCAAAATGAGTATTCTTGTTCTGGTTAGTATGCTTTGCGGGTTCTTCCTCTCGTTGTGGCTTGGAAAAAAGCTCATTCTCGCCGAGACCCGCTTCGGCTCGTTGGCGCTTCGTACAAAACTTGACAGTGACAAAGGCTTTAACTCACAAGACCTTACACACAACAGGTATGTCGGGATGGAGGGCACTGCCCAAAGCATTTTGCGGCCATCGGGCAAGATTGTCGTTGATGGTGAGGTACTTGACGCAACAGCAGAACATGGATTTATTGAAAAGGGAGATAGGGTCATAGTTACCCGTTTTGAGAATGCTCAACTTTTTGTAAAAAAAAGTTAATTGACAAACTTTCAGGATGTTAGAATTTGAATTAAGACATTGTGAAATTTATTTTGTCAAAATAATCTCAAAGGTTGCAAATCAAAAAGAAAAAAGTGTATTTTTGCGCCTTGAAATTTTGAGGCAGTGAAACTGTCGGGTCCCTTAGCTCAGTTGGTTAGAGCATCTGACTCATAATCAGAGGGTCCAAGGTTCGAGCCCTTGAGGGACCACTACAAACAAGACGCATTTGCGTCTTGTTTTTTGTTTATGCGGAAGAAACAAAGTGAAGGAAATTCCACATTGAGTGGATGAAGGGTGGATGTGACAATTATTATCTTTTTTTTATCTTTGCATATCGCTTAGGCGTTCCTGTAACTTGTTTTATTTCAATTTTATATCAATCATAAAGAGAAAAAAATGGCGGATATCGTGATTTTCAACGGAGAATTTGAGCATAAGGTAGAGCTCCAGCTTGCCCAGGCGGTCAAAGCCGGCTTCCCGTCTCCGGCAGACGACTACCGTCACGAAACCCTTGACTTCAACCGCGACCTTATCAAACATCCTGAGGCCACATTTTACGGCCGCGTGGATGGCGACAGCATGATCGACGCCGGCATCAACGACGGCGACATTGCTATCATAGACAGAGCTGTGGAACCTTCCGACGGCGACATCATCGTGGCTTTTTTGAATGAGGAGTTTACAATGAAATATCTCGATATGTCACATAAAGACCAGGGCTATATCGAACTCAGACCCGCCAACAGCAAATATGAACCAATAAAAATCCATGACACCGACAATTTTGAGGTTTGGGGCGTTGTGGTGTGGACCATCAAAAACTGGAAAAAATAGATGTACGGCATCGTTGACTGCGACAACTGCTACGTTTCATGCGAACGTGTCTTCCGTCCTGATTTGAACGGAAAGCCCGTGGTTGTGCTCTCCAATAACGACGGCTGCGTGGTCGCCCGCTCAAACGAGGCAAAAAAACTCGGTATCAAAGCCGGAATGCCCTATTTCAAACTCCTCAAGGAGTTTCCTGGACAAAAAATATCCGTGTTTTCTTCGAATTATGAACTTTATGGCGAACTCACCGCACGCGTCGTCGAAATAATACGGCAAGAAGCCCCGGAATATTTCAGATACTCGATAGACGAATGCTTCGTAAAACTCAAGGGATTCAAGAATGACGAGGCCAAGCTGTGGGGCGAAAACCTCCACAAAAGGATACGGAAATCGGTGGGAATGCCCGTCAGTATCGGCATCGCACCAACAAAAACCCTCGCCAAGTTGGCAAGCCACTTCGCGAAAAAATATCCCGGATATAAACACTCATGCATCATCGACTCCGATGAAAGACGCAACAAAGCACTGAAACTGTTTCCCGTAGAAGATGTCTGGGGTATAGGAAGACGCTATGCCGCCAAACTGAACGCGCTCGGCGTCAACTCCGCCTTCGACCTGGCCTCTAAACCAAAAGAATGGGTCGATAGTGTCTTTCATAATGTGGTAATGTACATGACTTGGGCCGAACTCAACGGTATCGACTGCATCCCAGACGAGACAATACGCGCGAAAAAAAGCATCTGCACAAGCCGCAGCTTCAACGGCATGATCTCTGACATGGCAACTCTGCAAACCTTTGTGAGCAACTATGCGGCAAGATGCGCCGAAAAACTCCGTAATCAACATTCCGTGGCTAACGTCGTTGGAGTGTTCCTGAATACCAATATGTTTCGCGAAGACCTCCCCCAAGATTTCCAATTCTCGGAAAGCATCCTCCCCACTGCCACTAACTCGTCGATATTGATCGTCGAGGAAGCCTGCAAAATCCTCTCCGGAATTTTCAAAAACGGATACCAGTACAAAAAAGCCGGTGTCGTCATATCAGGAATCTCGGACGCTTCGTCTGTGCAACTTGATTTCTTCGGACAATCCCCTGAGACTATCCGCAAGCACGAAAAACTCGATTCCGCTGTTGACAAGATTAACAGAATTAATGGCTCCGAAACCGTGAGGCTGATGGTACAGCAATACTCTTCCAAGAATTCGGCTGGCAAATCTGAAGTTTTTGCCAATATGATCAAACATGACTTCAGAAGCAAAAACCCCACGACACGGTGGAACGACATCATCAGACTCAAGTAGATGGGCCGGCCTTGTTTTAATGTGTGTTTCAAGACGAATTTTTTATATCTTTGCAGCAATTTAAAAAATGATAATGCAAGTCAGCCAATACTGTGAATCAGCATGGGAATGTGCCGTTTCCAGGATTGATGGTCTGAATAATTACTGAAAAAATGAGCAAACGTTTTTGGAACAACTATCAGAAGGAGATTGCCGAAGATCACTTTTTCTACGAGAGAAGTTGCATAAGACAAACATTCTTTCCAGGGTCGGAAGCCGCGTTCTTGAATATTATGCGCAACGATCTTGGAAAAGACATATACGACTCGTCTCACCAACACACCTGTACCGGTATCGGATACCACGCAGACGTGGTTCCGTTCGAGACGACCATGACCATAGTGGCACGTCTTTTCTCGCTTATGACCGAGAAAGGATACAAGAATTATGTGCCATCATGCATCACATCATTCGGGTTGATGACCGAGCTTATCGAAAAGTGGGAAGAACAGCCGGAAATCCTTGATAAAACCCGCGAATATCTTTTGAAAGCCACCGGCAGAACCTTCGAACTGCCAGAAAACATCGTTCACCCTTCAGATCTTATTTATAAATTCCGCATGGAGTTGAAGGAGAAGATGAAATACCAGTTGGTGAACCGCTTCACCGGAAAACCTTTGCGCGGTGTTGACCATATTGGCTGCCACTATGCTAAAATCTTCCCCAAGCACGGTATCGGAAACGCCGAGTTCCCGTACGTTCTCGCCGGTATGATTGAGGCATGGGGCGGTGAGGTTATAGACTACCCTGAACGCCGCCATTGCTGCGGATTTGGCTTTAGGCAATATCTCGTACAGGAGAACCGCGGATACTCAATCGCCAACTCCAAGAAAAAATTCGAATCGATGGAGCCCTATGAACCGGACTTCATAGTGGCTAACTGTCCTGGATGCACCATGTTCCTCGATAAATGGCAATATACCATCGCCGAGATGGAACACAAGACTTACGACCGCGACGGATATGGAATTCCCGTGCTCACATATGAAGAACTCGCCGGCATTCTCCTTGGCTATGACCCTTGGACTCTCGGACTTCAGTTGCATCAGGTTCAGTGCGAGAACTTATTGAACAAAATCGGTGTGGAATATAAACCGGAAGATAAGTATAAAGGTGCATCTGGTAAAATAATCCGCCAGCCAGAGAAGCCACAAGTCCTTAAAGTTTAACAAGTTAATACAGATAATATGAATATAGCAGTTATTGGAGCAGGCCCTGCTGGAATTGAGGCTGCCTCCGTCTTGGCCACACAACATAATGTCACTGTCTTCGAGAAGGAATGTTCACCGTTGTCAAACATACGTGACAAAGCTTTTCTGTTTCCAGATTTCAGCTCTGCTGACGAACTGGCGGATTCGCTTGAGGCCAAACTCCAACACCAAAACATCACTCTGAAGACCTCGGTGTCTGTTGACGACATTAAACCCGTTGACGACAAGTGGTCGTTGACAACTTCCGACAATGACACCGCTGTTTTCGACAGGGTGCTAATTGCAACCGGCTACGGCGTGTTTGACGCCCATAAGAAGGAAGAACTCGGATACGGGATTTACAAGGGGATCATGACATCTTTGGAGATGGAAAAGATGATAAAGGAGAGAAGAATCCTGAATAATATGGGTGAAACCCCGAAACAGATAGTCTTTCTGCAGTGCGTGGGCTCAAGAGACGAGAAATCCGGCAACAATTACTGTTCAAAGGTGTGCTGTGTCACAGCCGTAAAACAGGCAATTGAGATCAAGAAGATTAGTCCGGAAACAGACGTTTACATCTACTATATGGATCTCAGAATGTGGGGAGAAGGATTTGAGGAGATGTACAGAGAGGCCCAGGAGAAGTACGATGTCCATTTCGTGCGCGGACGCATATCAGAGGCTGCCGCCACGTTCGACAACCGTGTGCAAATCAAGGCCGAGGACACTCTTTTGGGCACGCCGCTCACCATGAGCTGCGACCTCTTTGTGCTTATGGTCGGGATGTGCGCTTCCGAAGGCACCGCGAAAATCTCTGAGGCTGCCGGCATAAAGGGCTTGTACGGCTTTGCTGAGAGCCAATCGCCACACATCGGTGATAACCTCACATCCAAGCCCAATCTGTTTGTGGCCGGTTCCTGCAAACGCCCGATGTGCATCAACGATGCCGTCAACGACGGACGCTCCGCCGCAATTGAAATCATGCAGTCGTAATTCGCTGCTTTGGCCATTCTGTCACAGGGTTGCAGAAAACAGTGTGAAATCCGAGAATTGCCCGCCAAAAGCTCGGAAACGGCCCTATTTTGATTTTTGGCCTGATTTTTTGTTGAAAAAAAAGTGAAATGTTGAGTGCCTTTTTTTTGAAAAAAATCGTAATTTCGGGCGCGTTATGCAGTTGTGTATAACGTATTGAATTATAGATATTTAAGTATTTTATTGGAGATATATGATGGAAGAAAAAGAAATTATTGATGAGAAAATAGTTCCGTATAACATAGAAAACCTGATGAAGACGGCGTATATCGACTATTCAATGTCGGTTATTGTGTCGCGTGCTCTGCCTGATGTGCGCGACGGTTTGAAGCCGGTGCAACGCCGCATCATATATGCAATGTGGGATATGAATATCACCGAAAGCGGTCCTTACAGAAAGTGTGCGAGAATCGTCGGTGAGGTGCTTGGTAAGTACCACCCGCACGGCGACACTGCCGTATATGACGCTTTGGTGAGAATGGCGCAGCCGTGGACTCTCCGTTATCCGTTCGTTGACGGGCAGGGTAACTTCGGCTCTGTTGACGGCGACAGTCCTGCCGCTATGCGTTACACCGAGGCACGCCTCCGCCGCTCATCCGAGGAAATGGTGGCCGACATCGAGAAGGATACCGTTGATATGGCCCTCAACTTCGATGACTCAATTCCTGAACCCACTGTGCTGCCTGCAAAAATACCCAACCTCCTTGTCAACGGATCGTCAGGCATCGCCGTGGGAATGGCAACCAATATGGCTCCTCATAACCTCAGCGAAGTGTGCGACGGCATCTGTGCATATATCGACAATAAAGAAATCTCGATAGAGGAGCTGATGCGCATTATCAAAGCTCCGGATTTTCCTTCAGGATGCATTATCTATGGCTACAAAGGTGTTCAGGACGCCTTCCAGACCGGTCGCGGACGCATCGTCATGCGCGGCCATGCCGAAATAGAGACCGAACACGGCAAGAACCAGATTGTGGTGACCACACTGCCTTATATGGTCAACCCTTCCGACATGATCCGTCATACCGTTGAACTTGTCAAAGAGGGCAAAATCGTAGGCATCACCGATGTGCAGAACCTTACCAACAAACGTAACGGAACCCGTATCATCTACGACCTCCGCAAGGATGTGGTGCCTGAAGTCATCCTCAACAAACTGTATCAGATGACCGCCCTGCAGTCGTCGTTCAGCGTCAACAACGTGGCCCTTGTCAACGGCCGCCCAATGACCCTCAACCTCAAGGATATGATCTCCGAATATGTGAAACACCGTCACGAGGTTGTGATCCGCCGTACAAAATACGACCTTAAAAAAGCTCAGGAGCGTGCCCATATCCTCGAGGGCTTCCTCAAAGCTCTGGACATCATCGATGAGATCATCGCCCTGATCCGCGCTTCGCAAACTCCTCAGGAAGCACAACAAGGCATGATCGACCGTTGGGGCTTCACCGAGATACAGGCCAAGGCCATCGTGGAAATGCGCCTCCGCCAACTCACCGGCATGGAACGCCAAAAGCTCCAGGACGAATACGATGAACTTGTCAAATTGATCGAATACCTGAACAATGTCCTTGCCGACATCAACCTCAGAATGCAGATCATCAAAGACGAACTCCAGGAGATCAAGAACAAATTCGGCGACGAACGCCGCTCACCGATAGAATACAGCTCTTCAGAGTTCAGAATCGAAGACACAATAGCCGATGAAGAGGTTGTGATCACCATCTCACATCTCGGATATATCAAACGCACTCCGCTTGCTGAGTACAAAGTGCAGAACCGTGGCGGTAAAGGCTCGAGAGGCAGCAGCTCGCGTGACGAGGATTTCATCGAACACCTCTATATGGCAACTAACCATAATTACCTCCTGTTCTTTACTGAACGTGGTAAGTGCTTCTGGATGAGAGTGTTTGAAATACCTGAGGGCCAGAAGACTTCCAAGGGACGCGCAATTCAAAATCTGCTTCAGATTGAAGACGGCGACAAGATAACCGCCATCATCAACCTCAAGTCTGTTGACGATCCCGACTATATCAACAACCACTTTATCATATTGTGCACCGAGAAGGGCGTTATCAAGAAAACTTCCATAGAGGCCTACTCGCATCCACGCAAGAAAGGCATCATAGCCATCAACGTGCGCGAAGGCGACCGCCTGCTTGCAGCGCGCTTCACCGACGGCAACTCCGACATCATGATGGCCCTATATTCCGGACGTGCTATTCGCTTCAAGGAGAACGAGGAACTCAGGGCCATTGGCCGTACTGCAGCCGGCGTACGCGGCATCTCGCTTGAAGACGACAACGACCGCGTGATCGGAATGCTCGCCATCGACAACGACCGCAGCAATGTGCTCATCGTGTCCGAAAACGGATTCGGCAAACGCTCCCTCCTTGAAGATTACAGAATCACACACCGCGGCGGCAAGGGCGTCAGCACCATCAAAATCACCGAAAAAACCGGCAACCTTATCGCTATCAAGGCCGTCACCGATGAGGATGACCTCATGATCATCAACAGATCAGGCATAGCTATTCGCCTCCATGTTGACCAACTCAGGATCCTTGGCCGCAACACCCAGGGTGTCAAACTTATAGACCTCAGAGGCAAAGATACAATAGCCGCCGTCTGCGAGGTTCCTCGCCAAGAAGATGAAGAGGAAGCCGACGATGTTGAAACTCCTTTAAACACTGATTCTGAAACAGAGTCTGAATCTTAATATCCGAATAAAAATGAAAAGAATTGCTCTGATTTTTGCCGCATTATCGTTTCTGCTTGCTCTGAACGCCCAGAAACCCTCGCTCACCAAGGCCTATAATCATTTCTACGACAAGGAATACGATAAGGCAAAAGCGCAGATCGATCTCTGTGCACAGGATGAAAAGCTCTCTGCAAAAGCCCTGACTTGGCTCTATAAAGGCAATATTGACTTCCTGCTTGCAAATCAAGAGTATTCAGAAAAACAGAAAAACGAAAGTTATCAGATCAAATATCCCAATGCCCCCGTGGAAGCTTTCGATGCGTTCGAGAAAGCTATCTCCATCAACCCAAGGATTGAGGCTTTGGATATGATGAATGCCAACGACGCCATAAAGCAACTGTATCCCTATCTCTTGGTACGTGGTGTTGACCAGCTTATAGAAAAAGACTACAAAGGCGCAAAATCCACACTCGAAAAGGGTATCAGAAGCTATGAGGCCGACAAGCCGCAGTATCCGATGAACGGCGACCTCTACTATTATTATGCTCTTGCACTTGAAAACCTCGGCGACAACAAGGGGATGATGGACAATCTCAAAAAAGCCCTCGATGACGGTTCCAAAAATCCGTATGTCTTCGGGAAATTGATAGATTATTACAAGACTAACAACGATAAGGACAATGCGGAAGCAACACTTAGAAAAGCAAAGGCAAGCGCACCTTCTGATATGAGCGTCAAACTTCTTGAGATAGATTACGCCTTTTGGTGTGGCGATACTGCCAAAGCCTCATCGTTGCTAAATTCCATTGATGTGAACTCCCTCAACTCAGTTGACGAGATGGTCAATGTGGCGAATTTCTTCATCAAGGAGAAACGCTATGAGGACGCCGATGCCCTGTTGCGGCGTGCCAGATCGCAAGCTCCCGACAATTTCGTGGTCCTCTACAATTTGGGCGTCTGCAATCTGAGCTTTCATGAGCAATATTTCGAACTCCAGAACAAATTGGCATTGCAGCAGGCTGACAAATCTTCTGTGGAAGATGCCAAAAGCCGTTCCGAGATGTACCTTCAAAACGCTGCGGAATTTTTTGAACAGGCTAATAAACTTCAGCCTGATGATCTAAACTTATTGAAGACTCTCCAATCTATATACGTAAGACAGCAGAACAAGGAAAAAGAGGAATTGGTGAAAAAGTTGATTGATAGTATAGAAAGATAATAATTAAACCCTTAAAAAATGAAAGAAATGAAAAAATGGATGCTTGTTTTAGTCGCACTAACGTTTAGTGTAAGTGCTTTCTCGCAATCTTGCTTGGATGACGTATGGCAATGCCTCAGAAACAAGCAAGTGCCAAAAGCAAAGAAATTTATGGAATCTTGCATGGCATCAAACCCTGACAATGCAGCTGTTTGGTTGATGCAGGCTAATGTAAACGTTCAGCTTTACAACTATGATCTTGAAAGAAAAGAGAAAGATTCTACATTGGCTTCACGCTATCCGACCGCATTGGAGGATGCATACCACGCTTTTGTAAAGGCTCTGGAGCTTGATCCAAAGGTTGAACCAAAGACAGGTATGCTGGGCGCAATTGAAGGTCAGAAACTTCTCGCAGACCCGTTCTTTGACAAGGCGTCAAAGGCAGCTGAAAAAGGCAAATTTGAAGAAGCTCTCACCAATTACCAGTATGCCGTAAGTGGCTACGAATTGGCACAGGTGAAGCGTAACGCTGCTGTCACTTATCTCCAAATGGCCATTGTCTATAACAAAATGGGCGACAAGGTGAACTTTGAGAAAATGCTCGAAAAATGCGTGAAGACTTCTCCAGAGGCTTCTGAAGGAGCTTATGTTGAGTTGTATTATCTCTACAAAGAAAAGAAGGATACTGTTAAATGCGGTGAAACTCTGACAAAAGCGGCAAAGATATTCTCAGATGAAAGAATTGCAGGATTGTATGAACCTATGATGGACTACTATTCAATGATAGGCGATTCAGAAAAGTTGCTTGATATCTGTGACAAGGCAATCGCAACAGGCAAAGACGAGATGATTCCGATCTGCGCAACTTATCTCACAAATGCCAAATCATACGCCAAGGCAGAACAGATTATTTTGGCAGAACTTGAGCAGAATCCTGGCAAATTCGAACTTCTCAAGCAAATGGGCTACCGTTATGCCATGGAGTATTACGATATCCAAGACCGTCGTCAGGCAGCCATGAACGCCCGCCAATATGATGAGGCAACACGCTTGTTCCAAAGTCCTGAGCGCAAAAACGCAATGGAAAAAGCTCACGAGTGGTGCCAGAAAGCTTACGAGGCAAATTCTGACAACCTTGAGAATAACAGAATTCTCCGTGAAATGAAGATTTTGCTCGGTTTGGAGGTTCCTCAGGAACTCAACGACAAGATCAATGCACGTATGAAACCGCAGAATTAATTTGCATTCAAATATGCAAAGACAAGAGTTGGGAACTTGATTCCCAACTCTTTTTTTATGTCTTGTTCTCTGTTACCTCGCCGTTGAGAAGACAGTGCCTGGCTGTTTGCCGCTCGCCGCCTCCATTATTACAATGTAAATATTTAAATTGTCTTTAACTTTGTGTTAAAAAAATTGTATATTTGCAGACTTTTTCGATTGTGAAAACAAAGCAGCAATTTTTATTAGTAACTAAAATCCCTATCTATGTCTTTAGAAGAGAATAACAAACTAATCCAAAGCCTGTATCCGTGGGGCAAGGAGATATGATGTTGGCGGGCCGTTGCAAAACTTGTTGAACATGTACAACTCAAGCGAGTTTCAAAACGAGTGTGGAAGGCAGAGGAACCACAAGGCGAACAGTCAGACAAGGGACGAACCGACAAGTTATAGTCTGCCGGCCACAGGACGGCAGGATCCACAAGTTACAATCCAAGATATATCTGGTACGGAAGCGAATTGTTTGTCGGTGTAAAATATGCCACCCCATCGACAAGAGTTCATGAAAGAACGCATTGGCTGATGCATCCACAGAAAGCTGAGGAAATAAGAGCGTTGAAAAGCCACCCGGAGTATGAGCCTAACCAGTTAGACTTGGACAGGTACACTGACGAATTTCTCATTCACCTTTTCAACGACGTGGCAGAGTGCAAGGCCAACCAACGAGACAACCGGATAATCAACTATCAATGTGAAATGATATGATTGTAAAAATGATGCATTGGATTTGGATTGCAATAGCTTGGTGTTCGCTGTTGAACTTATGTTTACCGTTCAGTCCAAAAAAAGAGCGTATGGTCAGAGAAGCCAAAAGGTGTGTTGTGTGGCAGGTGGATCAAGAACAGAGAGACTCCGCACACATGTATTATGGCTTTCTTTATAAAGAGGGTAAACTGTCCGAAGCACTAATAGATTCATCACGAATTCAATATGCAGACAAGTTGCCGGAATATTTGCAGTCTCGCTCGAATTATCAAGATTACATGGCATACAAATATGTGAAAAATTTGAAACGTGGAAAACACATCTGTTACAATATGTCCTACGAACGGGACCTGGTTGTGTATATTTATCTCTATGAAAAAAACAACTTTGCGACAACCGCTGGACCAAAAAAGCAAAGGAAATCGCATACAATGTGGTGAACAATTCAACGCAAGGTATTAAATGACTACCCTTCGCCGCCTCAACCCTCAATCCTGGCTACTATGTCAGCCTCCTGGCCAAGGGGTTGGTGTTAAGTCTTAATTACACACTTGAAACAATTACTACTAATTTATCGTGAAGTAACAAAAATGACAGGATTTATCAAGAAAAAAGTAACATAAAACTGCTTAATTTAAACATAGTTTTTTTACAGCTATAACCCCAAAAAACGGCAGGAAATATTTTTTTTTGAGTGATGGTTGTAGTATTGAAAAAAAGTGTATTTTTGCACCCTGAAAAAAGGCGGGGTAGCTCAGTTGGTTAGAGCGTCGGATTCATAACCCGGAGGTCACGAGTTCAACTCTCGTTCCCGCCACGGTGAAAGGTCTTGAAGTCATTCAGGCCCTTTTTTGTTTTGCGCCATTTCATGACTTTTTTTCCTATATGCCATTTCTTCTTCACGACCAGAAATTCCGAAAAAAGATGTATCTTTGCACCTCTCAAAAAATGTAATAATAATAAATTTTCAAGTGATATGGAAGAAAAGAAAAGATCAATGATTCGTTTGAGAATGAGTTCTCAAGATGCACATTATGGCGGAAACTTAGTTGATGGTGCTCACATGCTTGCCCTCTTCGGCGATGTGGCTACCGAGTTGCTCATTATGCAGGATGGCGACGAAGGCCTGTTCTGTGCATACGACAATGTGGAGTTTTTGGCACCGGTTTACGCCGGCGATTACATTGAAGCTGTGGGAGAAATCACACACGTTGGCAACACATCCCGCAAGATGGTGTTCGAGGCGCGCAAGGTGATCCGTCCACGCACCGATATCAGTGCATCAGCAGCCGATGTCTTGGAAGAACCGGTAGTCGTATGCCGTGCATCAGGCACATGTGTTGTCCCTAAAAACTGTCAACGCAAGAACTAATTCACAATCAAATCAGAAAAAAATGGAAAAATTGATAATTACCGCTGCTATATGCGGTGCAGAAGTTACAAAGGAGCAGAATCCGGCTGTTCCATATACCGTTGAGGAGATTGTACGCGAGGCCAAGTCCGCTGTTGACGCAGGCGCAGCAATAGTGCATCTTCACGTGCGCGAGGATGACGGCACCCCTACACAGAGCCGTGCAAGGTTCCAGGAATGCATCGACGCTATCTACAAGGCTTGTCCTAACGTAATACTTATCCCGTCAACGGGCGGTGCAGTGGGCATGACCCCAGACGAAAGACTCCAGTCAACAGACACAACTCCAGTTCCGGAGATGGCAACATTGGACTGTGGCACTTGTAATTTTGGTGATGAAATCTTCGACAACACCATGCCGACTATGCGTGCATTTGGAAAGCGCATGTTGGAACGCGGTATAAAGCCTGAATACGAGTGCTTTGAAATGGGTCACCTTGACACTATCCTAACCATGGCTCGCAAAGGTGAGGTTCCAGGCGCACCTATGCAGTTCAATTTCGTTCTCGGTGTTCCGGGATGTACACCCGCAACCGTTCCAAACCTCTGCTGGTTAGTGCAGAATATTCCTGCAGGCAGCACTTGGACATGTACCGGAATCGGACGCCACGCCTTCACTATGGCTGCTCCAACTATTGTGATGGGCGGCAATGTGCGTGTCGGCTTCGAAGACAATCTCTACCTCGAACGCGGTGTCCTCGCCAAATCCAACGGCGAACTTGTGGACAAGGTTGTAAGAATGGCTAAAGAACTCGGACGCGGCGTTGCAACTTCCGACGAGGCTCGTGAAATACTCAATCTCAAAAAGTAATCGTATATTAAATCTTTAAATTTCAGCTGTCATATATAAACGAAAAATTATGGGAAGAAAAATAAAATTTTGTTTGGTATATAGAGATATGTGGCAGTCTTCGGGCAAATACCAACCGCGAGTTGACCAGCTTACGGAGATAGCACCCGTGATTGTCAGAATGGGATGTTTTGACAGGGTTGAGACAAATGGAGGCGCTTTCGAGCAGGTGAACCTCATGTATGGTGAAAACCCGAATCATGCAGTGCGTGCCTGGACAAAGCCGTTGCGGGAAGCTGGCATTCAGACCCAGATGTTGGAACGTGCTTTGAACGGACTGCGCATGTATCCTGTGCCGGCTGATGTTAGGCGCCTCATGTTCAAAGTCAAGAAAGCCCAGGGCGTTGATGTGGTCCGCTCTTTCTGCGGCCTCAACGACTATCGGAATCTTGAACTTTCAATAAAGTATGCCAATGAGTTCGGACTGATCTCACAGGCGGCGCTCAGCATATCGCACTCGCCCGTACACACTCTCGAACACTATCTGTCTGTTGTTGACAAATATGTGGAGTATGGTGCCAAGGAAATCGGACTGAAAGACATGGCTGGCATCGGCCGTCCTTCAGAATTGGGCAAGCTTGTGAAAGCCATAAAGGAGAAATATCCGCATTTGGTCATCCAATACCATGGCCATACAGGTCCTGGCCTTTCCATGGCTTCCGTCCTGGAAGTCTGCAGGAATGGCGCCGATATAATAGATGTGGCTATGGAGCCGTTGTCATGGGGCATGGTGCATCCTGACGTTATCGCTGTCCAGGCAATGCTGCGTGCCGACGGGTTCGATGTTGCCGACATCGACATGAACGCCTACATGGAGGCTCGCACCCTGACTCAGAAGTTTATGGACGACTTCTTGGGTTATTTCATCGAGCCTAAGAACAAGATATCCACATCCTTGCTGCTTGGCTGCGGTCTGCCTGGAGGCATGATGGGGTCTATGATGGCCGACCTGAAGGGCGTGCACCATTCAATCAACATGATGTTGAAAAAATCTGGTAGAAAGGAACTTACAGAAGACGAGCTTCTGATAAAACTGTTCAATGAGGTTCAGGCTGTGTGGCCTATGGTTGGAACACCAGGCCTCGTTACACCTTTCAGCCAATATGTCAAGAACATAGCCTTGATGAATATTCTGGCCGACGCGCAAGGTAAACCTCGTTTCTCCAATATGGAGCAAAATCAGTGGGATATGATCCTCGGCAAGTGCGGTCGTCTTCCTGGTCCCGTCGCTCCCGAGATCATCGAATTGGCAAAACAGAAGGGCTTCACGTTCTTCGACGGTGTGCCTCAAGACAACTATCCTGATGAACTTCCTAAATACAGGAAGATGATGGAAGAACGCGGATGGGATGTCGGCCCCGACGAGGAGGAACTCTTTGAGTTTGCCATGCACGAACGTCAATACGTTGACTACAAAGAGGGCAGAGCAAAGCAAAATTTTGCCAATGAACTTGCTAAGGCAAAAGAGAAATCAAACATTCGCGAGATTGTGAAGATTGTCAAGCTGCCCGAAGTCGTTCAGCAGGAGGCTATAGACAAGATGCTCGCAAAAGAACCCGACGCGAAAATGATAACTGCGCCAGTCTCAGGTCAGTTGTTTTGGGAAATCGCTGTGGATGAACCTTCTATGTCAAAACCGCTCGGCACACCTTTCAAGAAGGATGAGACCGTATGCTACGTGAGTGCCTATTATGGCATGGAACCGGTGAAATCTTTTTATGACGGACAACTCATAGATGTTGTTGTTCGTCATGGACAAAAGGTGAACAAGGGAGATGTCATAGCTTTTATCAAGTAACAGTTTTTCGCAGATAATAAAAATGGCGACCAAACGGTCGCCATTTTTTTATCTTATCTGTTCAGGTTATCTCTTTATGAATGTTGTCGAGATGACACCGTTTGCGCTGTTTGCGCGTATTATGTAGCTGCCTTTTACAAGATTGCTGATGTCAATGCGTATGTTGTCGTTGTTTACAACTTCGCTCTTGACCAACTGTCCCAAATTGTTGAAGATCTCAACCTTGTTTATGCTTCCGTTGACCATGAGGTAGTCTGTGGCAGGGTTAGGATAGATTGAAATTGTGTTGTCGATATCGTCCAGACCAACGAAATAGTATGTCACGATGTCGCTGTTTGCCATCCCCTCTTTCATGGCCACGGCTTTGATTGTGATAGGTTCTGGATAGAGTGGCACTTGTGATGTGAAATGGTAGCTGCTTTCATCGGGATCAGTTCCGTCAACAGTGTAGTAGATGTCAGCGCCTTCTGTTGCGCAAGTGATATCCATGAAATAGAATTCACCCGAGAGCTGGAATGCGAATTCTGGATTTGCAACCTTTTCGAGAGGCGCGGCAATGATGTCGTTGTCGTTGCGTGGATAGATTACATATCCGTTGTTGTTAGAAAATGCGACAAATCCGATGACATCGGCAACAAGACCGCTTTCGATAGTGTTCTCAAGTGCATTGAAACGGTCGAAGATTGCGATTGTGTCGGTGCCTTGAACGAAGTGAACAGAGTCGATGAAGGTTACATCGTTCAGTCTGACCAACTTTGATTCGTAAACTGTTGCATAGTCATCGCGGATGTCTTCTATCGTTGCAACGGTCGGAGTCACGGTTGTGGTGCTTGATGCAGCTGCTGAATTGTGCGTGGGCGCGAGTTCGATCATGCCGTTATATGGCTTGTAGGTACCATAAATGCCACCGCTGATGATATCGCCCTCATTGTATTCAGTGGTGATGACTGCTTGGTTGTTGTCGTAGATCAAGAGTGCCGCTGAGTTGTCTTCCACGAAAATGTATCTGCCGCTGCGGAACACGAATGTTACATCGCTCATGATCTGTTGTACGTCGTTGCTTGCATTTGCCTTGAAAGCCGCAATGTTCTCGACTTGAACAGGGAAGGATATTGTGGTAGAGGAAACAAAGCTCGGGGTCATGCCTTCAACCCATGCTTTGGCCTTAATGGTTGTTGTGGTAGCGACGGTGAAAGGTTCGCTGTAAACGGCTGAGCTTTCTGTTGGCTCGGTGCCGTTGGTTGTGTAGCGGATAACGGCATTCTCGTTAGCGCAAGTGATTGTGACTGTCTGAGGATCGTAGTAGAAATCTGTTGTCGGTGTTATTTCCGGTGCAGATACAGTTGTTGGAGTTACTCCGAGAACACCGTAAACGGTAACTTCATCAATTACAAGACGTGAAGTTGCATTTGGAGTCGTTTCAGGGAGTACGATGGAGAATTTCAAACGGACGTAGTCGTTCTCACCAGTTTCACTTACTGTGTAATCGAAAGTCTGGGCTTGGCTGGTCACGTCGAAGGTCTGGCCTGCTGAATAGGTGCTGCCACCATCAATAGAGTGAGAAACCTTGACTTTCAATCCGTTGGAATTGGCGGCTTTGAAAGATATATGAGTTACGTTGTTGAGGTCGAAGTTTGTGAATGTATAACCGAGATTCTCGGTTGCAGAGGTGTACCAGCGCATCTGCATCGACTGGGCGCCGGAAATAAAGTTGTTTACAGAAGGAGTTCCGTAATATGTGCCCCATTGAGCCTCTTCTGAACCCGTGAACACGACCGAAGTGTTGTTGTAGGTTGTGGAAGCCTCGAAACCTTCACTTGCCTCAAAACCTGTGTAATATATGATTGTGTCGTCAACAGACGGTGCGACAATGGCGTATGTTGCTGTTGCAACATCGCTGTTCTCCCAATTCTCTTTCTCGGCAATTGCCATGATGGTGTATTCGCCGATTTCTGTGAGGACGATTGGCTCGGAGTAGAGCGCTGATGTTGAGGTGGGCTCTGTTCCGTCCATTGTGTATCGGATGTTTGCATCTGCCATGTCGCAGCTGATTGCAACGGTTATTTCTTCTTCAGATGTTGCACTTGCAGGTGTGAATACCGGAGCGGCTAATTTTGCTGTTGCCGTGATAGTTACCGATGCTGTAAGTTCGCCAGATACAACGTTGATGATTGCGTCGGCAGGCTCCTCGCCGTCAAATGTGACTGTTATCTCGGTGTTGTTGTTCGGTTCACTGATTGTTGAAGGCGTAATTGCGAAGTGCGTGTTGTCGCAAGTGAGCGTAATAGGTGATGTGAGATGCGCACCGCTTACAACGAAACTCTTGACGAGGTTCTCGCTGTTGAATTGCAATTCAGCGCTGCTGACTGTGAGCACCGGCTCGAAAACAACGGTGTATTCTGCGGTGGCAACATCGCTTGCACTATAGTTTTCTTTGTATGCAACCGCCTTTACAGTCGTGGTCTCGTGAAGCGTTACCGGTGCGGTGTAAACTGTTGAATTCTCGTCTGGTGTGGTGCCGTCTGTGGTGTAATGTATTGTGGCGTCTGTGACTTCATCAGACAATGAGAATACTACGCTGTCTGCAAATGTGCCTGACGCAGGTGCGAATACAGGAGCGGGCAGCTGAGGCGCAGTCACTGTGAAAGTGACGGTCTGGCTCACAACAGGATCAAGATCACTGTAGTCGTCGTTTACGAGAGATGCTGTCACAGTGTGAATGCCTTCAGGTATCGGAGATATGATGAATGCGTTGAGTTCGTCAAGATCGTCCTGGTTGAGGTACAGAGGACTGATATTGCCCATACCCAATGAGTTGAGGAATGGGGATTCCAATTTCAGGAAGCCGTCTGAACCCAAGGCGAAATTGCTGACCTGGATTGATACTGGAAGAGTGTCGAGGGTGCTGAATTCAGCGCCATCGGCAGGAGCAACAACTGAGAGTGCGGGAACAGGAATATTGTCTGAAGGAAGCACCATGATGTTGTCAACTTCCCACGCCGCTGCGTTGCCATCCGCTGCAACATATACCCAAGCAAAACGAAGCGGTTGAGCTCCAGCTATTTCATAGTCACCGGAGTTTATCCATGTCCAAGAACCCTCACTATATGTGAACTGCTCGGTGATGTCTGTCCATGTCGCATTGACGGGGTCTCCAGAACCGTTGTAATTTGTGGAATATTTGACCATGATAGGATATCCGGTGTAATTCATGGCTGTTTCAAAAGAAAGAACCACCCCTGCGTTGGTCAATGGTGTGATGGAAGGAGTGATGAGCCATGTCTCAACGTCGCCCTTGTTATATCCGTTCACATACGCATAGCTGTTGCCCGAGTATGACGATAGGTTCCACTGGCACGATTCGTTGTCGGTGAAAATTGTCATCATGTCAACGCCATTCACATCAAAATTTTCGAAGTAAATAGGGTTCAAATCTGAGATTTCGATACCCACTGATGCTATTTCGCTGTAGTTCCCGTTTTTGTATGCAACAGCTTTGACAGTTGTGTTTTCGGTCACATCAAATGATGATGTGTACAGTGTTGAGTTGTTGTCAGGATCGGTGCCGTCAAGTGTATAAAAGATTTCTGCATCTTCCGAACTGCATGTTATTGAAACTGATGCTGTGCTGAAGAAGGTGGTTGCATCAAGTTTGTTGCCACTCAATGTTATTGTAGGAGTGGACACAAAAGACTCGTCAACGATCTCGTAGATGTACACGTTGTCCAGAATCAAATGCTCAGATGTTTCAACTGTATTTCTGAAGGAAAGTATAAACTCACCGTTAGTATTGTTGTTTTGGCAAAGGATGGTGTCGGTGTAGTGCGTGAAATTGGTGTTGTCGATGTTGAAATAGTTATTGTACACGTAGCCGTTTGTGTTTGGAGTTGATCTGTCGTCAAAAATGCCGAATCTCAGATCGCCTTTGCCCATGGCATAGAACGAGATGGCGTATCTTTTACCTTCCTCAACGTTGATAGTTGTGGTGGTGAAACGCTTGTGGCTGTTTGTCGCGTTGATCAGTTGTAAAGCGTTAGCACCTTCATAGGCTGCATCGGTGTATTTTGCAAATTGGGCGTTTGTGGCGTTGGTTTTGCTGCCGTGCCATCCGGTTGGGTTTGTTCCATTCCAATCTTCAAAACCACCATTCGTGTTTATCTGTGCAAAGCCGTTGCCGCACAAAAGTCCCATGAATAGTATCATGAGAATGAATGTAGATTTTTTCTTCATATCTGAAAATATTATAAATTATTGATTATTAATCTTTTATCTGGCAATCTCCCAAAAATTTAGGGCTGCAAAGATACTAAAAAAACAAGTTGTCAAGTTGTTAATTATGAAGATATTATCACTTAGTCAAGACAAAGAATAATTCGTCATCCACTTAAGTGAGCAATAGAAGCCCCATTGTGTACACGAACCCGACGGACGGAGATCTGAACGTGGAAATAACCGACGGCACACAAATTGCGGCCATCACGTTGTACGATTTGCAGGGCCGGGTTGTGGAGACGCAAAATTTTGCGTCTCCACAACCCGGCCCTGCATGGCGGAACCACGGTAATAACAATGCAAAATATCCCCGCAGGGGGCTATATATTAACCGTGACCGGCGTCAACGGTGTTGTTTATCATCAGAAAATCATTAAAAAATAATTACTATTATATCGTACGTGATATTTTTTATCTTTGCATTTGAAAATAAACTGATGAATCTGGCTTATATATTTTTCATGCTAGTCAAAAAATACATTCAACATGAAACGAAACTTTTTCTTAATTTTTCTTGCTGCAGGAATAGTGTTATCTACAATTTCCTGCGAGCGTCAACCTATTGTTGTGGCACCGGAAGTTGACACATCATAATTGGAATACCACAACAAACTTGTAGGGACATGGGTTTCTGAGCGTAGGTTCGCCAATAACCAAAAATAATCAATACAATGAATAAAATTTTTAGATGTTTGCTGATAGTGGCTTTTGTACTTGCTGGTGTTATTTTCAATTCATGCAAGCCCACACCTATTGTTTCTTTGTCGGAATTTTATGTTGACAAATCATTTTGTAAAGATCACCTTATACCTGAAAAATTGTATCGAATTGACACACAGGAAGAAATGAAAGCGTTGTTTCCTAGCACTTCACTATATTCTTTAGATAGTATTGACTTTACTAAACACACTGTTTTAGTGGTATATGGAGTTGTTCCTGGAAATTTCACACAGACTGTCGAATGGGAAAAGGCCCAGCCGAATGAATATGTCATGCAAGTAAATATTTCAGTAGGAGTGATAGCCGTTGCCAGTTCGACATGGGCCGTGGCATGCATCACAGACAGCAAATTGTCGCAAAAAGATGACGTTACTTTAGACTTGTCAATAATTAACCACGACAGATGCAATGAGTAGATCACATTTCGCTATAATTACAATGCTAATGTTATGTGGATTTCAAATGTCTGCACAAGGTATCTATTATAATTATGCCGGCGTCTTGTCATATTCAATACCAGACGACACGGGTTTTGAGAATTGCAGTTTCAAGGATCCTTGCAACGGAGACGGGATAGGAATAAGGCCACGGATACAATCTCAACATCGACCTCTCCACCCTGAACAGCGGCGTATATTTCATTCAGTATCGCACCGCCGGGCAACGTGGCCACGTCAAGGTCGTGAAAAAATAGGTGTTTTGTATTCAATAATAACATTTACTAATCAATCAAAAGCTTGTCGAACGGAGGTGATAATTTGCGATTTTGCAGTGTCATGTCTTTAGATTTTGCCCTACAAGTCTCGCAGGGTCTGGAGATGTGAAACGAAATAGTCAAAAATATAAGTTACCATAAGTTAGTAGCTGTTGGGTAGGTGTTTGCATATTGTAAAATTGTATTTGGATATTTGCGAAAAAAATCGTAATTTTGCAGCCGTTTTCTAACTAAAAATAAGAACGTATGGCAACAACCGCTGATTTTAAAAATGGTCTCTGCATTGTTCACAACAACGAACTTTGGACCATCGTGGAATTCCTGCATGTGAAACCCGGTAAAGGTAACACTTTCGTACGCACCAAACTCAAAAACATAAAGTCGGGTAGAGTTCAGGAGTTCAGATTTGACGCCGGTGTGAAGATTGAGCTTGCACGTGTGGAACGTCGTCCTTATCAGTTCCTGTATAAAGAAGGCGACAATACCTATATTTTCATGCACACCGAAACTTACGAGCAACTTCCTATCGAGAAGGAACTCATCAACAACCCGGGCCTCCTCAAGGAAGGACAGGACGTTGAAATCATGTACCACACTGATACAGATACCCCTCTTACCTGCGAACTTCCTCCATTCGTTGATCTGGAAGTTATCGAGTCAGACCCGGGCGTGAAGGGTGATACAGCTACCAACTCGCTCAAACGCGCTGTTGTGGAAACTGGTGCCGATGTGTATGTACCTCTTTTCATCAACGTAGGTGAAAAAATCAGGGTTGATACCCGTACAAACAAATATTCAGAACGCGTTAAAGAGTAATCTGTCGCAAATGATTTTAAATCAGTCGCTTACAATAAACGAACTGATACAATTGATTGGTCATCCTGTTACCATAGTCGGTGACAACTCGGCTGTGATAACAGGAATCAATGAATTGCATTCTGTGAAAAAAGGTGACTTGTCTTTCGTTGACAATGAACGCTACTACGGGCGCGCCGTTGCGAGCGAGGCATCGGTACTGCTCATCAATAACTCATCGATAGAGTGCCCAAAAGGCAAGACTTTCATTATAACAGAAGATCCGCTACGCGATTATATTGCCGTGGTTGATCATTTTGTGCATTTTTCACCGCAAAGCACACCAATACATCCTTCAGCCCAGATAGGAGAGGGCACCATCATTCAACCTTTGGTGTTTATTGGTGAGAATGTTAAAATAGGAAAAAATTGTATTATCCACTCTAATGTAAGCATCTACGCAGGTACAGTTATAGGCGACAATGTCGTTATACACTCTAATTCAACCATCGGAGCTGATGCTTGCTACTTCCAAAAAAGAACTGAAGGCTGGATAAAGTTCACATCTTGTGGCGACACTTATATCGGTAACAATGTTGAAATTGGTTGCAATTGTTGCATCGACCGTGGTGTGTCTGGTACAACATACATTGACGACGGTTGCATTTTCGACAACCTTGTGCAGGTTGGCCATGACACTCATATCGGCAAACGGACCTTGTTAGGTTCACAATGCGGTGTGGCTGGATGCACATATATAGACGATGATTGTAAAATCTGGGCCAAAGCCGCTGTCAACAAAGACCTCTATATCGCCAAAGGCACCGTCTTGTTGGCTTGCTCTGCAATCGACAAGGATGTGAAAGAGGAGGGACGGACTTTGTTCGGGATGCCGGCCGGTGACGCTTCTGCAAAATGGCGCGAAATGGCAATGCTGAGAAAAATGCCCGAACTGCTGCAGATGCTCGACGAGTGGAAAAAAACACATTAAAAAGACAAGGGGTGCCGTCGTACTGACAGCACCCCTCTTTTGTATCATTTCATTAACTTTTAGTCGAACTTGACGATAAAATAATTTTTCTTGCCTTTTTGAACCAAGATATATTTACCGTTCAAAAGGTCGTCTCTGCTTATTATCTTATCTTCTTTCACTTTTTCCTTATTAACTGAAACTCCGTTGTCTTTGAGCATACGGCGTGCTTCGCCATTGGAATTGAAGATCTTGGTGTGCTTTGCCAAAAAGTCAACAACACCGCACTGCTCATCGAGTACGGACATAGGTACATTGAATTGCGGAACTCCCTCAAATACAGAGAGAAACATCTCTTCCGACAAAGCGGAAAGATTCTCGGCAGTGCCTTTTCCGAAGAGAATTTCAGAGGCGTTTACAGCAGCTTCGTAGTCTTCTTGTGAGTGAACACGGATTGTGAGGTCCTTGGCAAGAGCCTTTTGCAAAATTCTCAAATGAGGTTCGGCATCATGCTTTGCTTCCATATCTTCAATCTCTTCCTTTGTGAAGTGGGTGAATATCTTGATGTAGCGTTTGCTGTCTTCGTCAGAGCAGTTCAACCAGAACTGATAGAAGGCATAAGGAGATGTTCTTGTCGGATCAAGCCAGATGTTGCCTTTCTCGGTCTTGCCGAATTTACCACCATCGGCTTTTGTGATTAGAGGACAGGTCAGTGCGTAGGCCTCACCGTTGAGCATCCTGCGAATCAGCTCGGTGCCGGTTGTTATGTTGCCCCATTGGTCGGAACCGCCCATCTGAACCTTGCAATTCATTTCTTGGTAGAGATGAAGGAAGTCGTATCCTTGCACAAGTTGGTATGAAAATTCAGTGAACGACATGCCTTCTCCCTCTCCGTTAAAACGCTTCTTTACGGAATCCTTTGCCATCATATAGTTGACGGTCAAGTGTTTGCCAACATCTCTGATGAAATCCAAAAATGAGAATTTGCTCATCCAGTCGTAATTGTTGACCAACACGGCGGAGTTCGGCTCCTTGCCGTCGAAGTTAAGGAATTTGCTGAGTTGTTTCTTGATGCATGCCTGGTTGTGGCGGAGAGTCTCTTCATCAAGAAGGTTGCGTTCCATGCTCTTTCCCGATGGGTCTCCTATCATGCCGGTTGCGCCGCCCAAAAGTGCTATGGGACGGTGGCCGCAACGTTGGAGGTGCGACAACATCATGATACCCACAAGGTGACCGATATGAAGTGAATCAGCGGTCGGGTCGATACCTAAATATACTGAACATACCTCTTTGTTGAAAAGCTCTTCTGTACCTGGCATGATGTCGTGAAGCATCCCACGCCATCTTAATTCTTCTACAAAATTCATCGATTTCAAATTTTTATTTATGGTCTTACTAACATTATTTTCCAATCTTCACCTTCTTTTTGCAAAGGCCACTCCTGATAGGCGTTCTGCCATCTGTCATCGTCTTTTTCCTTGATTTTGAAATAGCATATACAAGTGGCTGTTGAATCAGTCTGCTCTTTCACCACTGTTGAATCAACCGTCAACTGACGACTTTTGATGATCTCCAAATCCTCTGCAGAACGCTGCTGGGACAGATTGTCGATAAGATTCTTCGATTTAGAAGTTGAATACTTATACATACCTTGAAAATCACCCGTGTTGAATGATTTTACGAAACTTGAAGTCACTCCCTCTGGAGTTTTTTCGTTGTCTTTGTTCTTGCACCCAACAAAACACAGACAAATTCCAATAGCCAGGATAATAAAAGATTTCTTCATTTTTCCAATTTTTTGCAAAAATAATATTTTATTGCCAATTTGTTTCTATATATGCAGTTTAGAGTTTGTTTTTTTGAAAACGGGATATTATTTCATTCACTATAACTACAGCCGCCCTCCCATCACCATAAAGGTTATGGTTTTTCGGGAATGACTTTGTAATACACTCCCGTGTCGTTGTTATGATTTTCTCTGGAACGCAGCCTGTTAAGAAATTGCACCTCTTTTCTACAAGTTCGGTCCATTCGGTTTCTTCGCGCAGAGTGATGCAGTATTTGTTTGAGAAGAACGCCTCTTTCTGCAGTCCGCCGCTGTCGGTGAGCACCATTGTACAGTGGTTGAGGAGGTACAGCATCTCAAGGTATCCTACTGGCTCGATGAAATTTATAGAGGTTTTTGAGATTGGGATGCCATATTCAATCAGTTTTTTCCTTGTGTGCGGGTGAAGCGGACAAACTACAGGAATCTCGCGGCAAATGGTCTCTAATGCAGAGATCAAACCCTGCAGTTTGACTGGGCTTCCGATGTTTTCAGCGCGGTGAAAGGTGCAGAGGATGAATTTTTCCGGCAAATTTGCTTTTGGTTTCTTCATCATAGGAGAGAATTGTAGCATGGTGTCTTTCATAACATCACCGCTTAACACTATTTTTTTGCTGTCAATGCCCTCTTTTGAAAGATTCTCTATCGCATTATCTGATGGGCAGAAGAGGATGTCGGAGATCCTGTCTGTAAGTATCCTGTTAATTTCTTCAGGCATCTGATTATTGTAAGAACGAAGACCCGCTTCTATATGTATAAGGTTGATATTCAATTTTTTAGCTGTTATGGCGCCGGCTAATGTTGAGTCGGTGTCGCCATATACTAACACAGCATCTGGTTTTTCAGACAGAAGTATCTTTTCAAGTTCTTCCATAATCCTACCGGTCAGGGCTGCATGAGGAAGATTGTTGATGTTGAGGTTATAGTCGGGTTTCTTCAGTTTCATTTCTTCGAAGAAGAGTTCCGACATATTGCTATCGAAATGTTGTCCTGTGTGAATCAAAATCTCATCAATACCAGCTGATTTAAGTTGTTCCGACACAGGAGCTGTCTTGATGAACTGGGGGCGTGCCCCAACTACTGTAGCTATTTTCAGAGTTTTCATTTCGATATCTTTTTTTTGATTTCAGTAATTATGAGAATACCGAAGGCAATCGCTACTGTCACTTCCAAGGCGACAAAGCCGGATTGAAGTGCGGCATAGAGTTGTTTAGTGACTATATTATAGGTGGTTCTGAAGATACCTTCTCCGGGAACCAAAGGAAATATTCCACAGATCAGAAATACAGTGATTGGACACTTGCATTTGATGGAGAAGAACAATGATGTAAGTGTGATTACAATTGTGCTCAATACAACCATTTCCACAACAGACATGCCGGTGTATTGTCGCATGATGATGTAGAAAAGCCAGCCTATAGTTCCGCAAATTCCGGAGAAGATATAGTAGCGGCGTGGCACTCCGAAGAGGATTGCGAATGCGACGGTGCCTATCATGGCGGCCATAATCTGTATTGCGAAGTTTGACGTTATCGGATCCACATATAGGCTCCCAATCTCCTGCATTCCGTTGAATATGTAAGAGTCTATGACGAATGCCAGCGCGACCCCCACTGAAATGCAGAAAAAGATGAGCAGTGCGTCTAAAAGTCGTGTTACGCCTGCTATGTAGTCTTCGTTGGCCAAATCCCTGATTCCGTTTGTAAAGGGCACTCCTGGTATGAGCGGTATGATTGCCCCGATGATCATGTTGCTGAGGTTCTCACCGAACCCGACCTTGTACATGAGAAGGCAAAGTGCTGTGCCTAACAGGCCTCCTGCCACGTTGCCAAGTATTCGTGAAAGATGTCTGAACCCTATGAAATACATGAAAATCCAGAGAATAAAACCGGCAACAAAAGCTGCAAGACTGTCTATCAAACCGCCACCGAAAATTATGCAGAAAGCGGAACTGCCAAAAGCAGAGCCCAACACTTGCTCGATAAATGGTTTGGATTTTTTCTTTTGTATTGAAACTAATTGATTCTCAAGTTCTTCTGGAGTGTATTTGTTGGTGGCGAGGTCGCGTGATACTTGGTTCACATCAACGACTTTCTCTAAATTAGCACCTTTGATCGGGATGAATTTGGTTTTGGCGTAGCCTTGGCTTGTGGCTGTGATGCCGTTGCTCAGCACAAAGAAGCTGCTGTCCTGAACGCCAAAATGGGTCGCGATGCGGGTCATGGTGTCCTCTACCCGCATTATCTCGGCGCCGTTTTCCAGCAGGATCTCACCGGCCTCGTATGCCAAATCCATTGCTTTAGTGTTGTCAATCATCTTATAGTTCTTTGCGGAGGCGTGCTACAGGTATGTTTAGTTGTTCGCGGTATTTAGCCACAGTGCGGCGGGCTATATTATAGCCTTTTTCTTTCAAGAGTGCACAGATTCTCTCATCCGAGAGGGGTTTTTTCTTGTCTTCCGCCTCTATCAGTTCGCCAAGGATCTGTTTGATTTCCTTTGATGAAACGTCATCGTCGTTCACGGCCTCCGAGAACAGGTGCTTGAGAGGGATGATGCCGAAATCTGTTTGCACGTATTTGCTGTTGGATACGCGAGAGATTGTTGATATATCAGCTCCAACTTCTTGTGCTATTGTCTTGAGTATCATCGGCTTCAATGCGGCATTGTCACCAGTCATGAAGTATTCGTACTGATGCTGCATGATTGCATACATGGTGTTGTACAGGAGCATCTCCCTGAGGGAGAGAGTCTTGATGAATTGCATACCATCATCCACATATTTCTTCATAAAGCGCTCTGCGTCACTTTTCCTGCGGTCGTATTCTTGTTTTGACAGGAAACGGTATTCATTGCTGAACTCCTTGTTGATGCGCACCTTGGGTATGTAGTTGTTGTTGAGGGTGAGTTGCAGTTTGTCGTCACGTTTTGTAATTATGAAATCGGGGATTATGATTTCGGCGTTTTCTTGCATCGGTGATTCTTGTGACGCCGGCCGTGGGTCCAATTTCTGTATCACCGCAAGAGCCTTTTTCAATTCATCATTTGAGATGTTGAGTGCAGCGGATATTTTGTCATAGTGCCTTTTTGTAAGCAGTTCGAAACAGTTCTTGATTACAAGTGTTGCGGTTTCGTGCGCGGTACCTTTATCTGGTGCTTTTTCTATCTGAAGAAGCAGGCATTCCTGCAGGTTGCGGGCACCCGTGCCAGCAGGTTCTAATTCCTGCACGAAATGGGTGAGCACGTATGTCACCTCCTCCACTGTGGTCTGAATGTTCTCATTGTAGAGCAGTTCATTAACCACGGCCTGAAGGTCGGCATTGAGGTATCCGTAATCGTCAAGGGTGCCGATGAGATAGGTGGCTATCTGCGATTGCCGCTCATCCATGTCCATTTCGTCAAGCTGCAGTTGCCATTGCTCGTGAAGAGACTCGTAGTATATGTTGGATCTCGGATTTTCAGGGGTGTCGGAAGGCGCGTTTATTCGTGCGATCTGATTTTCCAATTGAAGATCGGAGATGTCGTCGTCATAATCATCGTTGTCACGGTAATAATCTTCCTTAAATATTTCATCTTCAGGTAGTTGTTCGTTCGAGAGTTCGTGGGGGATGCCGTTGTCGTCATATTCATCCTGAGTATAGTCGTCGTTGTTTTCAATTTCAGGTTCATTATCGTCGTAGATTTCCAGGGCTGGATTGTCGTCAACTGTGTTTCTGATTTCCTGTTCAAGAGAGGAGTAGGGTAGTTCGACGAGATGCATGAGCTGCAACGTCAACGGCAGGCCTACCTGCCGTTGAACGTTTTTCTGCTCTAATGATATGTAGTTGTCTTGTGATGGCATATTCCTGTTAGAATTCTGCGTTTTGGGGGGTGCGTGGGAACGGGATGACGTCTCTGATATTTGTCATGCCAGTCACGAAAAGAAGAAGTCTTTCAAAACCGAGTCCGAAGCCGGAGTGAGGTGCTGAGCCGAACTTCCTGGTATCGAAATACCACCAGTACTGCTGTTCGGTCATGTTAAGCTCGTGAACACGAGCAAGGAGTTTGTCGTAGTCTGCCTCACGCTCAGAGCCGCCGATAATCTCGCCAATGGTGGGGAAGAGCACGTCCATGGCACGAACTGTCTTGCCGTCATCGTTCTGCTTCATGTAGAAGGCCTTGATCTCTTTTGGATAGTCTGTGAGTATTACAGGACGTTTGAAGTGGTTTTCAACGAGGTAGCGCTCGTGTTCAGACTGAAGGTCGATGCCCCATTTCACTGGGTATTCGAATTTTTTCTTGGCCTGAAGAAGGATGTCGATGGCTTCGGTGTAGCCCAAGCGCACAAAGTCAACCTTTGTCACGGACTCCAATCTTTCGATGAGGCCTTTGTCGAACATGTCGTTGAGGAACTTCAGGTCGTCCATGTTGTTGTCCAAAGCGTATTGAACCAGGTATTTGATGAAATCCTCGGCCAAGTCCATGTTGTCCTTGATGTCGTAGAATGCCATTTCCGGCTCAATCATCCAGAATTCGGCGAGGTGGCGCGGGGTGTTGCTGTTCTCGGCGCGGAATGTAGGACCGAATGTGTAGATGTTACCCAAAGCCAATGCACCGAGTTCGCCCTCTAACTGTCCTGATACAGTGAGGTTTGTGTGTTTCCCGAAGAAGTCCTGTTTATAGTCAACCTTGCCGTCTTCTGTCTTTGGGACATTGTTGAGGTCGAACGTGGTGACGTTGAACATCTCACCAGCACCTTCTGCGTCGGAAGAGGTGATGAGTGGGGTGTGCAGATAATAGAAACCTCTGTCGTTGAAGTACTTATGGATTGCGAACGCCATGGCGTGGCGCAAACGCAGCACACAGCCGAAGTAGTTGGTGCGTGGACGGAGGTGTGCTATCTCGCGCAGGAATTCCATAGAATGGCCTTTTTTCTGCAACGGATATGATTCAGGGTCGGCAGAACCGTACACCTCTATGGTCTCGGCCTGCACCTCAATGCTTTGGCCTTTGCCCTGCGACTCCACAAGTTTGCCAGTGACGTGGATGCACGAACCGGTTGTGATCTGCTTCAGGAGTGATTCGTCAAACTTCTCATTGTCAACCACAATCTGGAGGTTGGTGACTATTGAACCGTCGTTGAGGGCGATGAACTGTACAAAATTGTTGCCGCGCTTTGTGCGCACCCAACCTTTCACGTCAATATTGTTCCCGATGCCTATTATTTCGGGATTCTTGATTATATCTTTTAATCTTATTTTTTGCATAATTGTATATTTGTCAGATGTTTATAAATACGACTGTAAAGCCTTGCATTTGGCATTGTGGCGAAGACGGCGTATGGCCTTCTCTTTGATCTGTCTTACTCTTTCTCTTGACAGGTCGAATTTCTCGCCAATCTCGTCCAGAGTCATCGGGTGTTTGCTTCCGAGACCGTAGAAGAGCTTCAAAATTTCGGCCTCTCGCTCCGGAAGAGTGTCGATGATGGAGCCGAGCTCATGCTGTAACGATTGGTAGATCAACTCTTTGTCGGGTGATACGGTGTCTTCATTGCGTAGCACATCGTACATGTTGGTGTCGTCGTCAGAGGTCAGGCTCGCATCCATGGAGAGGTGCTTCGGGGAGTTCTTCATCGAATCCTTGACCTCTTCTTCTGTCATGCCGAGGCGCTCAGCTATCTCAGACACTTTCGGCTCTCGTTGGAGCTCCTGCTCCAAAATGCCCATGGTCTTGTAGATTTTGTTGATGACGCCGACTTTGTTCATCGGAAGTCGTACAATCCTGGATTGCTCGGCGATGGCCTGCAAAATGGCCTGACGTATCCACCATACGGCAAAGGATATGAACTTGAACCCCTTGGTCTCGTCAAAACGATGTGCTGCCTTGATAAGTCCGAGATTGCCCTCGTTGATAAGGTCGGAAAGGGTGATGCCTTGGTTCTGATATTGTTTTGCAACAGATACGACAAAACGAAGGTTTGAGTTTGTGAGTTTCTCCAAAGCTTCCTCGTCACCATTCTTGATTCTCCGCGCCAACTCGGCTTCCTCGTCGGCCGTCAGCAACGGCACTTTGCCTATGTCGTGCAGATACTTGTCAAGAGACGGTGTCTCACTGCGGTTTGTGACCTGCTTTGTGATTCGTAATTGTCTCATTTTTATGCCTTATAAATATAATTCCCTATTTTGTTAGAAACTGTAGCCTATGCCTAAACCAATAACCTCTTTGAACTGTACGCGGGCGCGGGGACCTTCTTTGAACTTGCCCCATGCCGGACCGTCAATCTTGACTTGGTCGTAGTATTTCAATGATGTCATAAGGCTTACACTGAACACTTTCAGGAAATTATATGTTACTGCAACGTCCCAATCTACATCGAAATTACCGAATTTCTGCTGTTTGGATGTGTAAGGCGTGAACAATGTGACTGTTGTGATGATTTTGAGGTTTTTAACCAAGGTATAGTTGATGCCTCCGTTGATTCTGAGACCCAATGCCGCGCTGAGTGGTCTGTATGTTATGCTGCCGTCTTCGTGTGTGACGGTCGGCATACCATAGTTAGGACGAAGGTCTTCCTCCAGACATGTGGTCAGACGACCTGCAACCGGATAAACACCGACTGTGAAGATGTCGTTCGGACGATATTCAACACCTAACGCAACATCTGTATATGAAGGTGAAAGCCATTTTGAAATCAGTGTTGGCTCATTAGCTTCGTAATTGTCAACTGCTTTATAGTCTTTGCCGGGTGCATATTGGGATTTGAAGCTTCCCAGAAGAGTGAGATACCACTGCGGGTGCATCTGGAAACCGCCCTTGGTGGTGAAGTTGATCTTGTCGTTAGCCTTTCTCCATCTGAAGTCTTTCCTGAAATCCGACGAAAACATTTCGCCAAGCTCTGTGTCAAGGTTGCTGTCCCATGTCCATTTGTTTTTCTTGAAGGAGAGGGTCATGTTTGCGAAGACGAATCCGGTAACGTTGTTGTTACCGCCGGCAGCCCAGTTGAAGATACCTGTTTGTGCTGCGTTGAGTCCAACCACACCGGTGAATTTCCAGTTCTTGGCACTGTCGATCTGCGCTGCTTTTACTTTTGTTGCAAGGGCTTGATCCGCTAAAGCTTTTTCTTCTACTTGTGCATTTGCAATTGAAAATGAAATTGCACACAATGAAATGAGTAAAAATACTTTTTTCATATACATTATTTTTTTTGTTAATAATTCCTTAGTTGTTGATTTTATGGTATGTTCTCCACCATCTGTTCGAGATTATGTCGTCGCAGGCCAATTGGTAGTCGCGATATGAGCATGGCAGATAGTAGAATTGTGTTATGTCGTTGTCTTTGCGGTACATCGGCACCAACACCCACCAGCGGTCTGTCTTTTTGCTGTTGTAGAACACTAGCTCTTCAGGCGCGCCTGAAACAGTGATGTTGAACTGTCTGTACTCTTTCTTGTCTTTAAATTTGTTGTCGCCCTGCCGGAACAGGAAACCTTCCACAAAATACCACAAGATGTGGCCTATGAGTTGTGAAGTCTGGTTGTTGAAGTCAAGGGTAGGGTCGTATTCATATATACCGAAGGATGACAGTTTGTCGCTGAGGCCCACGAATTTGGCTATCTGGCATATTTCCTCCCCATAGAAACCGTTGGAGGAGTTGTGCGGGCAGCCGGGTGCGTCGGGGCGCCGAACTGCCGAGATGTCAAGCGAAACCATGTCGGCATTGCGCACTATTGGCTCAACTTCTTCCAAATTGCTGCGCATCAAACCCACACGATAGGTTTCGAAATAGAGACTCTCCATCATGTTTACAGACTCTGGGCTGTTCATATAGCTTTGGTATCCGATGTTGGCGTAGTTCAGAAGGAAGTTGGGCTGCTGCAGTACAATTTTGTTTACGTATGCGTCTGAACGGATGGGCGTCTGCTCGTCACCCAAATCGAAACATGAATCTATGGCAACAACGTTTGCTACCTGTTCCATGATTTCGTATGCCCTGTAGTTTGCGAAGGCAAGGTCGTTACTACCACCTAAGATGACAGGAACCACCTTGTTCTCAATAAGATAGGCTACTATTTCGGATAATGCAGAGTATGTGTCTTCCACAGTTTTGCCTATTTTCAGATTCCCCAGATCAAGTATGCGCACTGGTTTCCGCCAGCAATAGAGCTGGTAGAATTGCCTTCTGATTTCGTCAGGAGCGAGTTGGCATGCCGGATTCAGGTGAGCGTTACGCGATTCTGCAACTCCTAAAATGGCCAATTGCGCTTCATGGATGTCAATGGAGCTCTCCGGATTGTAGAATACAACACTGTTGAAGATACGATCCCTTAGCAGTTCCATCTCAGGTATTCGCAGCGAATCAGCTGTTACTGGCTCGAAATATAGTGATAAATCCATCAGTCTTCCTATTTTCTTCTTCTAATAGTTCTCTTTTTGGCAGTCGGAGCTGTCTCTTCCATTATTTTCTTGCAATCTTCGTAAGTGAGGTTTGCGGCAACCATGTCTTTCGGTATCTTGAAGTTGTTGGAACCGTCAGTAAGATAGGGGCCGTATCTGCCGTTCATCACCTTTATGCTTGTATCTTCGGTGAAGCTTTTCAGTACGTTCTTGGTCTCTTTGTTCTTGATGATGTCGATTGCCTGTTCCTCTGTGAGTGTGGAGATGTCGGTGTTTTTGTCCAAAGTGATGTTAGCGTTGTCGTATTTGATATAGGGGCCATAGCGGCCGGAAGCGGCGTATATCTCCTTGCCTTCGAATGTGCCTATGAGATGCGGGGCGCGCTCAGCGGTCTTCTTTATCTTGGCCTCCATGAGCTCCACACAACGCTCGAAGGTTATGGTCTGCGGGTCTTCATTCTTTGGAATTGATTCAAAGGTGTTGTCGTATTTCACGTACGGGCCGAACCTGCCGATGCCCACAGACAGCATCTTGCCATTCCACTCTCCGAGATTGCGCGGCATCTTGAATAGATCCAAGGCTTCATCAAGGGTTATGGTGTCAATGAACTGGTCGGGCTGAAGGCGCGCATAGCGGGGTTTCTTGTCGGCGTAGGTCTCGCCAATCTGAACCATCGGGCCGTATTTGCCGAGCTTGGCGAACACCTTCTCGTTGGTGCTCGGGTCGTAGCCTAACAGACGCTCGCCGCTGGCCTTCGTGGAATAGTTGATGGCTGTGTCAACGTGTTCGTGGAAATCACCGTAGAACTTCTTCATCATGTCCTGCCAGTTGGCCTTGCCGTCTGCAATGTCGTCGAACTCCTTCTCCACATCGGCTGTGAATCCGTAGTCCATGATGTCGTTGAAATTCTCCTGGAGATAATCGTTCACGATAATACCAACGTCAGTAGGTATGAGCTTGTCCTTCTCATAGCCGTATTTTTCAGTTTTGACAGTCTCTTTTATGACATTGTTGGAAAGTGTGAGGCAGGTGTACTTTCTCTCTTTCCCCTGTCGTGTGGCCTTTCTCACATATTCTCTCTTTTGGATTGTGGAGATTGTCGGGGCGTAGGTCGAAGGACGTCCGATGCCGAGTTCTTCCATCTTTTTTACCAGGCTTGCTTCAGTGTAGCGAGCAGGTGGCTGCGCGTATCTTTGTGTTGCAGTTATCTGCTTGAAATCCAAGGCCTGGCCGACTTCCAATGCAGGAAGAAGACCCTTTATCTCTTCTGTTTCTTCATCTTTGGATTCAGAATAGACTCTTAGGAATCCGGGGAAGAGTATTACCTCACCGGTTGCAACGAATTTCTCCTTGCGTCCCTCAACTGGTATGCTGATGCTTGTTTTTTCTGTCTTGGCATCGCTCATTTGTGATGCGATGGTGCGTTTCCAGATGAGCTCATAGAGATTTTTTGCGAAGGTGTCGCCCGGAATCGTTTCTCTTGACACATCTGTAGGGCGGATGGCTTCGTGGGCTTCCTGGGCACCTTTGGTCTTGGTGACATACTGACGTGTTTTGGCATATTCTTCGCCGTATTTTGCAGATATTACCTGATGTGCCACTGCCAGGGCCACATTGGAAAGGTTTACTGAGTCGGTACGCATATAGGTGATGTATCCGGCCTCATAAAGCTGCTGGGCCACAAGCATGGTCTTTGTTACTGTGAAACCGAGCTTTCGCGATGCCTCCTGTTGCAGTGTTGAGGTCGTGAACGGCGGCGCGGGACTCTTCTTTCCTGGCGTCTTCTCAACCGCTGACACTCCAAAAGAGGATTTTTTGCAGTGTTCCAAGAATTCAGAAGCCTCTTCTTTGGTCTGGAAACGCTTGTTTAATTCAGCGTTGAGCTCTGTCTTGGAGTCTTCTGGCGGGAAGAAAACGCCGTCTATCTTGAACGAAGAGGTGCTGTTGAATTTCTCGATTTCGTGTTCGCGCTCAACAATCAGCTTCACAGCCACAGACTGTACGCGGCCGGCTGAAAGTGACGGGCGTACCTTTCGCCAAAGCACTGGAGAGAGCTCGAAGCCCACCAGTCTGTCAAGGACGCGGCGAGCCTGCTGGGCATTCACCAGGTCTTTGTTCAGACTCCTTGGATGTGCAAGAGCCTCCTCAATGGCCGATTTGGTGATTTCATGGAAGACGATGCGCTTAACCTTTGCCGGGTCCATCTTGGTCACCTCCATCAGATGCCATGATATTGCCTCACCCTCACGGTCATCATCGGTCGCCAACCAGATAGTGTCTGCCTCCGCCGCCTGTTTGGTGATTTCCTTTATCAGTGCCTTCTTGTCATCCAGAACCTCATATTGAGGCTCGAAATTCTTGGCGATGTCAATGCCCATGCCTTTGCTCGGCAGGTCGCGCACATGCCCCTTGCTCGATATCACCGTGTAATCTTTGCCGATGAACTTCTGGATAGTCTTTGCCTTTGCAGGAGACTCAACGATAATCAAATTTTTACTCATATTGATGTTTGCTTTTTTTCTTTGTGGTTGTAATTGTATCCCAACATCTCGTCCACCTCTTTCCAGCGCTTCTCTTTTATCAGATTTCTGATTTTTGCAGAATGAACCCCGGCCTCCAGATGCATCTCTTCAGGTATCTCGATTACATTGATTCCATTCTGTTTGCAGAACTCCTTGATATTCCAGTGGTTCCCTTCTCTGTTGTGACCCATGGAGTGGTTAGGACCCATAACCAATGATTTTGCGTGCAACTTGCCCAACACCACGTTCTTTACAAAATCCTGATAGGTTGTCTTCGAAAACTCCTCGGTGAAATCCTCAATCAGCACCATGTCTATGCCCTGCCTTCCTATCAAATCAAGGTTTTCATCCAAGGTGTTGATGGTGAAGAACTCACTGTCCTTCCCAAGGACATCGCGCGGGTGCGGGTCGAATGTCACGACCACACTCTTGCAGTTCATCCTTTCCGACTCCGTCTTCAGAAAATTCAGTATCTTGCAATGACCGAGGTGCACCCCGTCGAATGAACCTACGGCCACCACAGAGTCTCCGATCTCTGGAATATTGTCTGAATTTCTGATTATCAACATGTTATTCTATAAAAAAACTATCTCAAGTGTGCGTCTGCTTCGCGCTCGTACCCGGTGATTATTTTTTTCATGACCTTGTTGATGTCTTCCTCCGACAAGGTCTTGTCAGGACTTTGGAGCACGAAATTGAGTGCATACGACTTCTTGTTATCGCCCAAACCGCTTCCTTCATATACGTCAAAAAGATTAATTTGTTTCAACAATTTTGAACCGTACTTGAAGCCGATTTTCTCGAGTGTGTCGTAATCAACGTCTTTGTTTACAACAAGTGCGAGGTCGCGGCGAACTGCCGGATACGGATTTATGGTCTGGTATGACACACTGCGGTTGTTGCATGCGTCGAAGAGTGCTTTCACGTCGATTTCTGCGTAATAGATGGATTTTTTTATGTCGAATTTCTTCAGGATGTTGTCTTTCAGAACACCGATCTGGAGTATTTTATGCGCATCAATGCTGTAAGAGATGCTTTGGGCGAACATACGGTCTCCCTTTTCAGTTGACAGGATTGAATCGTTGAACGGATAGTTGACACGTTGCAGGAAGTTGTCGATCACATTGCGCAAATAGAAGAAGTCAGCCTCTTCAACCTTACCTTGCCAGTTGTCGGAACCGTTCTTGCCGGTCACGAACAACGACATCATCTCCTTTTCCTGATAGCGCACCGTAACATCGTCATCGTCAGTGGTATTGTTGTTTAAGCGATATATCTTGCCGAACTCAAAGAGTTTTAAGTCTGGGATTTTGTTGTTGATGTTTCGAGCCACATTCTCCAAGCCGGAGAACAGGAGTGTCTGGCGCATCACGTTAAGTTCGCTGCTGAGCGGGTTAAGCAGTTTCACAGCCTCGGTTTCATCAATGAAATCGAAGTGCTGGGCATATTCGAACTTGGTCAGTGAGTTGTTCATGATTTCATAGAAACCGTTGTCAGCCAAATATTTAGATATTGCCATCGTCATTTGATACGCGCTGTCGGATTTTCTCATGCATGACAGGTCGTAGCTGAGTGTGTTGGGAATCTCGATGTTGTTATAGCCATAGATTCTGAGAATTTCCTCAATGAGGTCCACCGGGCGTGTCACATCGGCTTTGCACAGAGGCACCGTCACCACAATCTTGTCATCGCCCACCGACTTGACTTCCATATCCAGAAGCATCAGTATCTTTGTGATAGTCTGTTTGTCGATTTCCTTGCCTGCTTTTTTGTTCACTTCGTCGTAATAGAGTGTGATGGTGGATGGCTCGATTGTGACGGGGTATCTGTCAACGATGTTCATCACGGGGTATCCATCGGCGAGTTCAGACACGAGTTCGATGGCGCGTTTGAGAGCATAGACTGTGATTGTCGGGTCGCAGCCGCGCTCGTAGCGGAAGGATGCGTCGGTGTGGAGACCGTGACGCTTTGCGGTCTTGCGGATGCTTACCGGGTTGAAGTATGCGCTTTCAAGGAACACGCGGGTTGTGTTTTCGGTGATTCCTGAGTGCAGGCCGCCATAGACGCCGGCGATGCACATTCCTTCTTTCTCGTTGCAAATCATCAGGTCGTTTGCGTCAAGCTTCAGCTCGTTGCCGTCGAGGGTCACAAACGGTGTTCCTTCCGGTAGGTTTTTGATTATCACCTTGTTGCCTTCAATCTTGTCGGCATCAAATGCGTGCATAGGTTGCCCGATTTCGAGCATTATGAATTGTGTGATGTCAACGATGTTGTTTATGGGGCGTATGCCTACTGATTTCAGTTTTGTCTGAAGCCATTCAGGCGATTCCTTGACATTCACGTTCTCTATGAGCACTCCCGAGTAGCGGGGACATGCCTCGACGTTTTCTATGATCACGTCGATTCTGGCATGGACGCCTGCCACAGGCTGTATTTCACGGGCATTGCGGCGCACCAAGGTGGAGCATGGTATGCCGTGCTGCACTAATGTCGCGTAGAGGTCGCGGGCCACCCCGAAGTGGCAGATCGCATCGCATCTGTTAGGGGTGAGACCGATCTCGAAGATGGTGTCAGACTCCACATTGAAGTATTCCGAAGCGTCTGTTCCCGGCACAGCTTCCTCAGGAAGCACCATGATGCCGTCGTGAGAGGTGCCAATGCCTATCTCGTCTTCTGCGCAAATCATGCCTTCTGAAACCTCACCGCGCAGCTTTGATTTCTTGATAGTGAACGACTCGTCTCCATTGTAAAGCACAGTGCCGATGGTGGCAACCACAACTTTCTGGCCTGCCGCCACATTTGGGGCGCCACACACAATGTGAAGAGGCTCTTCACCGCCAACATTCACAGTGGTTATGTGCAAATGGTCGGAGTTCGGATGGTTCTCGCAGGTCAACACCTCCCCGATCTTGAGCCCTCGCAAGCCGCCTCTGATGGTTTCAAAAGCCTCAATGCCTTCTACTTCCAAACCGCAATCTGTCAGATACTTCGCGGTTTCATCCGCAGTTAAGTTAAAGTTTAGCAAATCTTTTAACCACTTGTAAGAAATCTTCATATAGCTAACTGTTTAATTATGTGTGTGTTACGTTAATTTCGATTAATTTTAAAAACGGATGCAAATATAATATATACAAATATATTGTCGGCTGAAAAAATTTCATCATCCGAATTTTTCCAAATCGATTACTAAGATTGTCTTTGTTTAAGGCAAATTACGGCACGGGATCATAGCCGCTGCCTCCCCACGGATTGCACGAAAGTACTCTTTTTATCGTAAGGTAAGTGCCCTTTATCGGGCCGTGTTTTCTGATTGCCTCTATGCCGTAGTTGGAGCATGTGGGAGTGTATCGGCAGCTGCGCCCGATGAATGGTGACAGTGTGACTTGATACAGTTTGATCATTCCGATGAGCACCGACGACACCGCTTTGCTGATAAGGCTAAGGATTTTTTTCATCGTTCTGGCTGTTTTCGATGATTGTCTGTAAAGATGCGAATATTGACTCTGCTGCACTCTCCACCTGTTTGAAATCCGGCAGACCTTTGCCAATGAACATCCAGCAAAGGTCTAAGGCAACATTCTGTGGAATTGAGAGTTGGTTGCAGTGCAGACGGAAAGCTTCTCTGAAAAGACGCTTTACCCTGTTGCGGTCCACCGCGTGCTTGAATCTGCGTTTCGACACCAACATGGCCACGCGGATATCGCTCTCTGTGGACGTACGCGACCTCAATTCATAGAAGCACTTTATCGGAAACTCATAAACACTGTTTCTCTGCGCTACTATGTTCTTGATGCCAAGCGACGATTTCAGCCGCATGGATTCAGGAAACGTGAACTTAGCGGCGGCGAGTGGCATGTTCTTTAAGGAAAAGATCCATGGCGTCGGTTATGGATGGCGTTTCCTTCGTGGGTGCAAAGGTGTGAACCGTCCAGCCGGCCTCCTCTATGGCATGGATGGCTGACTTCCCCAATGCTCCGAATGCCTTCTCACCCTGCTCAAAGTCAGGATAGTTGTATTGCAGTGATTTTACGCCGTTGGGACTGAAGAACACGATCATGTCATACTTGTCTATGTCAACGTCGTCCTTCAAATTTGCCGGCGTGATTTTGAAAACCACCGCCTGGGCGTACTTGATCTCGTTCTCTTTCAGCACCTCCTCAAGCTGGGACGGAATGCCGTCCTGGCTGCAGGGCACGAGCATGCTGTACTGTTTGTTCTTTATCAAAAGCTCGTACAGACTGCTGCTTTGGGCGTCTTTGGCGGCAAACACACGGCGTTTCCTGTATGTGACATACTTCTGAAGATACAACGCAATAGACTCAGTCGCACAATAATAGCGCATTGACTCCGGCATCTCCACACGAAGGTCCTTGCATAGTTCAAAAAAATTGTCTATCGTTGTTGTGCTTGAAAAAACTATCGCTTCGTAATCCAATATGTTGATGTGTGTCTTCCTGAAATCTAAGGCCGTGGTACTGTTGATCTTAAAAAACTTGTAGAAGTCGATGTTGATGCTGTATTTTCTTTTGAGTTCAGCGTACGGAGATCTTTCAAAATCTTCCGGAGCATTTTGGGAGATTAAGATGTTTTTTATCTTCATTTTTTTTACTCTTTTCTTGTTTGAAATTTAAGTTCTAACTTTTTGATACTTAGAATTTTAACATAAATTTGACAAAAATCAACCAAGGTAAAATTTCAAGCGTGCAAAAATAAAGAAAAAAATGAAATATTTTTCCATTGGGCGGATTAATTTTCCCAAGACGGTATATCCAGACCCCGAAAAGTATTGCAAGTATTACTGTTATAGCGTAAAATAAAAAATTCAGTTTAGCATATTCGATTAGAATCAAAAGCGGAAAAAGAGCGATTGAAAAATCAGTGATGAACACAAATTTGTACTGGTTGATCAAAACGTGTTCTTTTTTTCTGTCAAAAAGAAAGGCGTAGAGTTGGCAGAGCACGAGTTTTATGAAATAGCAGACGAAAAGAATCCCGAGAAAGATTCCTACTTTGGCTAAACAAGGCACTTTCGAGAGAAAGTCAGGGATGTAGATCGATGTGAACATGGTGATACCCGTGGCGATTGTCATCAGGTCGAACAGAAGAAGCACAAAGGCGTTTTTCTCTTTCAGCATTTTCCCTTCGCGCTGTATCAGTGAGAAGTGCCTCTGTGAGAAAAGCGACCTCAATATGAGCGACAGTTTGCGGCGGGAAGAGATGACCACGATTGTGAGTAACAAAAGAAGCACGCACAACACCAAAGTGATTTGGTTGTTGTGCGTTATTACTATATCCCAATTGAAGTTGCCTACTTGTAGGTTGTGCCGTGAAAACATGGCAACTGCTGAAAATTAACTACTTGATTAACAGCTTTTTGGTACAAAGCATCTTGCCGTCCGACTCAATACCGTAAAGATACATGCCGGCAGAGAATCCGTTGAGATTGATGCTTTGTCTGCCAGAATTCCCGTTCACTTGTTCGCGATAGACCTCCTTGCCTGTGAGATTTTTGATTACAATGTATGAGTCTGCCGAAGGCGCTGCAAAACTTACAGTTACAAAATTTGTGGCGGGGTTCGGGCTTGCCTGCAGGCTTTTAACCATGTCGGCTTGTCTGATGCCGCTGCCGTCCTTGTAGTTGATGGTGAAGCTAACGCAGTCGGATTCATTGTCGGCCGCGTAGAACGTGTATTTCACAGTCGCTTTCGCGGGCCTGCCCTGGAATGACGAGTGGAATGCCATCGGGTCTGTCGCAGTAACAACTTGATTTGCACCCACAGTGATCAATGCCGACAAATCTCCTTCGTAGCAGTTGCCGATGCAGAACAATATCATTGAATTGTCATTTCCTTCAAAGCTCAAAACCTCTTTCTTCACATAAAAACTAAAGCCTTGGCTTGTGAGGTTTTCATAACCGAAATAGGTGTCGGTCTCATTTTCTCCATTGGGGAGATTTACCTCGATCGTCTCATTGTTTGTGACGTAGGAGCCGTCTTCCTTGATCAAGCGCAAAGACTGAGCGTTTGCGAGGAATCCTATAGCTATGAATACCAGTGTAAATATCTTTTTCATATCCTTTATTTTCTTTTTAAATCCGCTGCAAAATTACAAATAAAAAAACGATTTGTCAAGGGAAAAGTTTAAATTAAATTTTATTTTCTTGTAAAATCTTGAAAAACAGATTGTTAAAAGGATCTGCAATAATGGAGAGTCCTTTTTTTGAAACAGGATGCACAAACTCCATCCTTCTTGAGTGCAGACATATTGAACCATCTGGTTCAGAGCGTTTTGCGCCATATTTCAAGTCCCCTTTAATTGGGTTTCCGATGATGGAAAGCTGGGCACGAATCTGATGGTGGCGGCCGGTCATCAATTTGACTTCCAAGAGCGAATACCGGTCGGAGGAGGCGATGACGGTGTAGTCGAGTTCGGCGCGCTGCCATCCCTCAGCTTCTTTGGCAGAGACGACAGTCTTGTTGTTAGCGGCGTTTTTTTTCAGGTAGTGAACGAGTTTCTGTTCTTTCTGTTCAGGCATTCCTTCAACTATTGCCCAATAGTATTTCGCGAAGTCGCGTTTTTTCACAATCTCATTCATGCGGCTGAGCCCTTTGGATGTCTTGGCGAACACCACAGCGCCGCTCACAGGACGGTCGATGCGGTGGACCAAACCGCAGAAAACGTTGCCTGGCTTGTTGTATTTCTGCCGGATGTAGTCTCTCACTTTCTCCAAGAGCGGCACATCCCCTGTCTGGTCGCCCTGACAGAGCTCGCCGGCCTGCTTGTTAACTACAATTATGTGGTTGTCTTCGTAGAGAATACGGTCTGCAACATCCAGAAAATCAGTATTGTTCAGACTCATTCGGGAAGGTGTTGTCTTTTACATCGGTGATATAGTGTTCGATGGCGCCCACGATTTCTTCACTGAGGTTGAGGTATCGGCGCAGATAGCGTGGCGAGAACTGTTGGGTTATGCCCATCATGTCATGGAATACGAGCACTTGTCCTGAAGTGTGCGGACCTGCACCGATGCCGATGGTCGGGATGGAGAGGCTTTCGGTCACCTCCTTGGCCAAAGTTGCAGGGATTTTCTCCAAAACCAATGAGAAACAGCCGTGTTCTTGCAACAGTTTTGCGTTTTCTTTGAGCATGTCTGCCTCTTCTTGCGATGTTGCCCGAACGGCATATGTCCCGAACTTGTTAATTGACTGAGGTGTGAGCCCGAGATGCCCCATGACAGGGATTCCGGCGCTCAAGATACGGTCGATGGATTCAATAACCTCACGGCCGCCCTCCAACTTGATGGCGTCAGCCCCGGATTCCTTCATGATTCTGATGGCTGAGTTGAGGGCTTCCTTTGAGTTGCCTTGGTATGTGCCGAATGGCATGTCAACGACCACGAGTGCGCGTTTTACGGCTCTGCACACCGATGAGGCGTGGTATATCATCTCGTTGAGGGTGATAGGAAGGGTGGTCTTGTATCCGGCCATCACGTTTGCGGCTGAATCGCCCACCAAGATGACGTCGATCTTGGCCATGTCAAGAAGGGTTGCTGTGGAGTAGTCGTATGCCGTAAGCATGGCGATGCGCTCTCCCTGCGCACGCATTTTGGCCAATGTGTTTGTTGTGACTTTTGAAACGTCTGTTGAAAGGTATTGTGCCATTATTATTGTGTGTTTATTGATTTCTGACAATTTTTATTTCGTCGGATTTGAGCCGTACTTTCAACCACTCAGAGAGTCTTTTTTCGGCCTCCGGGTGGTGACCGCCGTCTTTCCACTTCAGATAGATTACGGGCTTTCGCGTACTAGTCATGCGAGTTGCATCGTAGAAGTCCATCTCTGAAAGAGCAAATTCTTGAATGTCAGGATATTGAATATGAACTTCTTGGATAATCTGTCGGGTTGTCTCGGAATTGCCGCCCATGGAGTTGATGCGGCTTTCCAGTTGATTGATCAAAGAGTCGCGCTCCCTGATGTTTTCGTCTTTTTTGTCTATGATGTCCTCGATGATTTTGTTCTGTTGGGTGATCTCGATGGTTCCTGTTGTCTGTTTTACAATCAGCTTGGCATGTTCCAAACCATATTCGTTTTGCAACAAGCTCTGCATTTTCTTTATTTCATCGTTCGAGAAAGGTTTTCCTATTGTCCTGATGGTGAGAGTTTGGTTCTTGGGTGCGTATGTCTGTTGCGATTCGATGAGTTGGGCGTTGTTGAAGATCTCGGTTTGTTGAATGTCGTTCACGAACTTTCTCGCCTGGGTGTTGAATGCGGTTTCCTGGATGAGGTTGAAGGCCATGAAAACACTTGGCACTAAGATGATTATGGCGAACAGGTAGATTATTCGTCTGACGGCGGTCTGTCGTTTTTGGTCGAGGTATTTCTTTTGCGGGAAGCCGAGGTAGCGCACCATTATGAAGGTGGCGAGGGCGATGAAGAAGGAATTGATGAAGAAGAGGTAGAGGGCGCCGCCGAAGAAGCGGGGCTGCCATGTGGCGAGGCCGTAGCCTGCGGTGCAGAGCGGTGGCATGAGGGCGGTGGCGATGGCCACGCCGGAGATGACGGTTATCTGCTGCGATTTGCGTGATGTGGCCACTATTCCGGCCAATCCGCCGAAGAAGGCGATGAGCACGTCGTAGGTGGTCGGGCGGGTGCGCGCCAGCAGCTCCGACTGCGCCTCGCTGAGCGGGGATATGAGGAAGTACAAGGTGGATGTGACGATGCTGATAAGCACCATTATGAGCAGGTTGCGGAGCGATTTGCGGAGCAGGTCCTCGTCAACAATGCCTATCGACAGCCCGATGCCGGTGATTGGCCCCATCAGCGGGGAAATCAACATCGCACCTATGATAACTGCCGTGGAGTTTATGTTCAGGCCGACAGACGCCACTATGATGGCGAAGGCGAGAATCCAGACGTTCACACCGCGGAACTCCACGCCATTGGAGATGTACTCTATGGTGGATTCATAGTCCGTGTCCTCCCGCAAATGAGTGTATTCCAAGACCCCGTACCAGAACTTCCGGAAAAAAACTCTGAGTTTCCGCCCCTGACGCGGCAAACTGTTCTTCTGCTTTTTTTCGACAGTGTTATCTTCGGCTTCCATTTCCCTCGGAGTTTTGGTCTTATTTCGTCAGTTCAGCGATGATTTCGGTGATCGACAGCAGTTTTTGCTCGCCCGACATCATGTTTTTGAGGGTGTATTTTTGCTCGTTGCGTTCGTTTTCGCCTGCCATGATGACGTATGGGATCCCTTTTGCGTTGGCATAGTTCATCTGTTTGCCGATTTTTATGCTGTCAGGATAGATCTCGGCTGGAACTCCTGCTTGGCGCACCTTAGAAAGGCCTTGTAATGCGTATGCTTCGTCATCGCCGCCGAAGTTGAGGAATATGGCGGTGATCGGTGTCAAAATCTGTTTCGGGAACAAATCCAGCTCGTTGAGGACGTCATAGATTCGCTCAGCTCCGAAGGACACACCCACGCCAGACATGTTCTTGAGTCCGAAAATGCCGGTGAGGTTGTCGTAACGGCCGCCGCCGAGGATGCTGCCCATGGCAACGCCCTGAGCCTTTGCCTCGAAGATGGCGCCGGTGTAGTAGTTCAAACCGCGGGCAAGTGTTATGTCGAGCTCGATGTTTGCGCTGACTCCCATCTTCCCCACATATTCAAGAAGCTTTTCTGTCTCGGAGATGCCCAACATCCCGGTCTCTGAGGTAGCGAGCAACTTCTTCAATATGGACAGGATCTCCTCGTTTGACTTGCCGGCTATGTCGAAGAATGGCACGAGTTTGTTGACCGCCTCTTGCGAGATGCCGCGTTCGAGGATCTCGGCGCACACATTCTCCTTGCCGATCTTGTCTAACTTGTCGAGGGCGGTGCAGAGGTCCACAACTTTGTCTGAGGCACCGATGATGTCGGCTATGCCGAAGAGAATCTTGCGGTTGTTGATTTTCAGGACGATGTCTATTCCGAATTTGCGGAATACTTCGTCGGCAATCTCTACAAGCTCTGCCTCATTGATCATGGAGTCGCTCCCGATGATGTCAACGTCACACTGGTAGAATTCGCGGTAGCGCCCTTTCTGCGGACGGTCGGCACGCCATACTGGTTGCATCTGGTAGCGCTTGAACGGGAATGTGAGCTCGTTCTGGTGCTGCACGATGAACCTCGCGAAAGGCACGGTAAGGTCGTAGCGCAGACCTTTTTCGCAGATTTGAGACGCCAATTTGTTGACACTCTGTTCGCTGTCGCTGAAATCCACACCTTTCGTGAAATCGCCTGAGTTCAATATCTTGAACAGAAGTCGGTCGCCCTCTTCGCCGTATTTTCCCATCAGAGTGGACAGATTCTCCATTGCGGGTGTCTCAATCGGCAGACAGGCATGTTTGTGGAAAACGCTCTTTATTGTGTCAAATATATAATTGCGGCGCATCATTTCGGTCGGTGTGAAATCGCGCGTGCCTTTTGGGATGGATGGTTTAGCCATAACAGTCAGTTTCAAAAATTTTGCAAAGATAAAAAATTCTTCAGGATTGAAGAAGTGTTTATTTATGGGTGATATGCTCTATGATTTCGTTCATTGAAAAATCCCTATCTCCCAGAGATGCAGGAATATAGCCCATTTCAACTGCTTTTTTGCCCTCGAATATGAAGTATGTGCATGTGCAGTCAGCGCACACTTCTCCGTCAGGATTCAGAATTCTGCCCTTCACAATTGCGATGTTATGGCGCTTCTCTAACAGTTCGGCTTCAAGTATAATATAAGGCCATGTTGTCATAACCTGCTTGCGGTAGCGCATCTCCATCTTGGCAGTCACCCCGGAGGTTTGTAGCTGGTAGAAAACCACCCACCCGCAAATCTCGTCGAGCAGCGACGCTTGGATTCCACCATGCAGGGTGTCGATCCAACTTACAAAGTTCTTGTTGGCTTTCCAAGCTGAAACCACCTTTCCATTCTCATCGCCTTCCCAGTAAAAGTGCATGTGCATGCCTATTGGATTGTCTGGGTTGCATCCAAAACAGTTGTATCCGAAATGATTTCCTACCCAAGGGTTGATAATTTCTCTCATAATTCACGTTTTTATCGGCGGCAAAAATAAAAAAATATTGAAGAGACACGAAATCTTACGTCTTTGCGGTATAATTATATTTGTATTTTTGCGTTAATTTTTCTTTATGGTATGAAAATGTATTTTAGAATGTCTATGCCTGTATATGCGGCTTTTGCAGCCGTCATGGTGCTCTTATCCTGCAATGGGGGTGGAAAACAAACTGCCGGTGACTTGCCTACAATTGAAATCAGAACTTCATCTGCAATCCAGTGGGACAAAAAAACGTCTGCTGACTTGCATTTCAAGGATGTTGACGATTCTGTTACCGACAGATGCACTGTCAAGTTCCGTGGTGGTGCATCATCAAAATATCCGAAACACTCATATTCAGTCAAATTTTCACGCCACCATTCCTTCTGCCATCTCCCTGCCTCCAAAAGCTGGATCCTTAACGCCAGCTATATCGACAAAACCTTCATGAGACATAAGCTGTGCTACGATCTTTTCAGGCAGATGGGCGATTACGATATGGCTGCCAAGTGCGCATACGTGCGTGTGAAGGAAAATGGAAATCCGCAAGGACTTTATATCCTGATGCAGCGACTCAACAGGTCTGCACTCGGTGTTGACAAATCAGATCCGGAAGCAGTTGTCTTCAAAGATCCAAAGGTGTTCTTTGCGGAAACACCTGATTTAGAAGGCCTTGGACCAAATATCCACGAGCAGACTTGGCCTGAATTTGAAGTGAGTGATAAATCATATATGATAGACTCACTCAGGAATTTTATTTTGAATACGCCAGATAATGTGTTTTATGAAAGGGTAGGGCAGTTGTTCGACATGCGCAACATTGTTGACTGGCACCTGCTCCTCCTCTTTTCAAATGCCGGCGACGGCGTGCTGAAGAACTTCTATTTGTACAAAATTGATTCAAAAACCCCATACCGGATTGCAATTTGGGACTGCGACCACAGTTTCGGTCGCGATGGCGACAATGAGAAAAATATGTTGAAACATCTTTTGGGCGACCAACGCAACATCTTGCTAAACAGACTTCTGCAAAATGAATCTTACAAAAGGGCTTTGTCAAGACGATGGAAACAACTTCGCGATAGCGGTGTCTTTTCTTATGACAATATAAAGAATATGATGACAGAGAATCATAAGTACATTCGCTGTGGCATTGAGGAGAACATAGAACTTTGGCCATTCGACAGTGAATTCTATTACGATTCCGCCGACTATGTAGAGGAGTGCGAGCTGTTGCTTGAGTTTGTGAAACTCAATCTTGAAGTTTTAGACAAAAGATTCGGATATCAGTGATTTATTTTCGTTTTTTCAAGGTAATCCAAAATATCTTCCATTTTGATGCTTGAAAAACGCTCTACAGATGTTCGAAAATAATTAGTTCAGAATAAAAATCGATTTTTATTTTCGTGAAATACAATAACTTACAAAAAAAATAAAAAAAATAGCATCGAGGTATTGGAGATATAAAAAAAATACTATTTTTGCAACCGCAAAAGCAACGAACAAGTTCTTTGATAACAAGCCGATATAGCTCAGTTGGTAGAGCAGCTGATTTGTAATCAGCCGGTCGTTGGTTCAAGTCCGACTATCGGCTCAAAAGCTTGAATGATGGGAGAGTTCCAGAGCGGTCAAATGGGACAGACTGTAAATCTGCTGGCTAAGCCTTCGGAGGTTCGAATCCTTCCTCTCCCACACGTAATTATCCGCGGAAGTAGCTCATTTGGTAGAGCGACAGCCTTCCAAGCTGTAGGTGGCGGGTTCGAGCCCCGTTTTCCGCTCGAATTTAATCCGTCATCAAATCCGACGGATTTTTTTATTTTAAATATTCTCTTTTTTTCTTATTTTCTGCCGAAATCTGCGGGAATTTCACCCCATACAGGTGTGTTCCACTTTAATATCTGTGTTGTGTAGGTGTTGTTGCGTAACCAGTTCTCGGCGTTTTCCAACAGAGTGATCACTTTCTCGTTTTCTTCAGTAGGCAGAATTACGGAATTGTGTTTCTTTTTGCGCACCCATGACAGAGCAGTCATGCTGTCGGTGTAGATCGGCATGTCAATATTCTTCTTTTTCAAAAGTGCCAAGCCGTGCACAATGGCTAAAAATTCGCCCACATTGTTCGTAGCCCTCTTGAAAGGTCCTTGGTGAAACACCTCTCTGCCTGTTTTGGTGTACACACCTCTGTATTCCATCTCCTTGGTTTTAGTGTTCCATGCTGCATCAACAGCGAGGCTCTCTTGGATTGGTCCTGGCACATCGCTGCCGAAGAGCGTAGGCGCAACTTTGGGCTTTATGATTGTCGGGTGCTGCCTGTAATATTCGGCATGGCCTGCCCTGAAAGCCTGCTCGGCCTCTTCAAGAGTCTCAAACGACTTGTATTTGGCGGCTTTCACACCTGCAACCTGTTTCTCGCAATCCTTCCAGGTGGTGTAAATGCCAGGCTTCGTGCCCTCCCATACAACATAGAATTTTTGTTTTGCGCCCATTGCCTATTTTTTATATTTTTGCCATCGATTTTTTCAGACCGCAAAAGTAACATATAAATATTTCAAATCCAAATATGAAATTCAGATTTTATCAACCGTTCATCACAATCTCGATATTGGCAATTCTATGCTTGTCGGTTGTTTCATGCGACAGCACCAACAGGAAAAACAGCAAGGAGATCGCTGTCTCTCATGTTTTTCCAAACGACAATTGGGCTTTTGAGGAGGAGGTTTTGGAATTCGATTTCGACATATCCGACACCACTAAAAACTATTCGGTTTCATTAGCCTTGACATACGACACGGCCGTTGCCATGCTCCGCGACATCCCTTTGTCGGTGACACTCAACACACCTGACGGGATGCAGTCGGTTGCAAAGAGCCATTTCAATCTCAAAAGGGACGAGAATATGGGCATTCGCCTTGCCAACTCGGGCAGCATTGCCGAAGCCTCGGTTGTGATTTTCCCGGAACGCCGCTTCAAGGCCGCGGGCACTTACCATCTTACCGTTTACCGTCGCGCCGAAAAAGCCGACAACTATGGCTTTAAAGAACTCACAGCCAAGGTTAAACCCTCTTAAAAGACAATACCCTGTAGTCTTTTTGCCAATCAATTAGCCACCACGAAATAAACAAGGTCTGTCGTGATGTAGGGCGACTGTGCCTGATGTTTTGTTACGGGAAATCATGTCACCTTGTCCAATTCTATTCCTAATTTTGTGGTCATGTATCTTCTCGTTAAGTTATTCTTTTGTATGGTATTTTTTTTTTGACTTCTTGATAATCAGGTAGCTAAAACTTATTTTGGCCAAAAATAATTTAGGGTGTGATGTATCAGAAAAAAATGTATTTTTGCCGTCAAATTTTAAAATTCGAAGATTATGTCAGAAATTTTAGAAAAAGTACAATCCATCATTGCTGATAAGTTAAGTATGGATGTTGCTGAAATCACTCCAGATAAGAGTTTTACAAACGACTTAGGAGCAGATTCATTGGACACAGTAGAACTGATCATGGAATTTGAGAACGCTTTTGGCGTCAAGTTCCCTGAGGAAGAAGCAGAAAATATTTCAACAGTAGGTGATGCTGTTGCCTTTATTGAAAATCTTCTCAAATCCAAGTAGAATCGTTTACAAGATACGTTTGTGATGAACCTCAAACGCGTTGTTGTAACAGGATTGGGTGCAATAACACCCATAGGTAAAAATGTGGCTGAGTATTGGAGCAACCTTTTAAAGGGGGTGTCCGGTGCCGGCCATATTTCTTACTTCGATACCTCGAAGTTCAAGACTAAATTTGCATGTGAACTGAAGGGTTACGAGCCACGCGACTATTTCGAGCAGAAGGAGTTGTCGAAGTTGGACCGTTGTGCTCAATATGCGCTTATCAGTGTCAAAGAGGCTCTTGAGGACTCTGGTTTAGACTTAGACAAGGCTGATAAGGACAGAATAGGTGTGATTTTCGGCACGGGCATAGGCGGATTGACCTCCTCTGAAGAGGCGGTTCAGAGCTATATGGTGCAGGAAAAGACCCCCAGGTTCAGTCCATATCATCTTCTGAGAGTGCTTCCAAATACTGTCTCAGGGGCTGTGGCGCTGAAATACGGCTTCGCTGGCCCTAATTATGTCACGTCGTCGGCGTGCGCCTCGTCGGCAAATGCCATCCTCGACGCCTGCTATGCTGTGGCTCTCGGGATCTCCGACATTGTAGTCACTGGAGGGTCGGAGTCTTCCATCAATGAGTTGGCTATAGGGGGCTTCAACGCGATGCGCGCCCTGTCAACCAGGAACGATGATCCGCAAGGTGCGAGCCGTCCGTTCGACAGAGACCGTGACGGATTCGTGATGGGGGAGGGCGCAGCCACCCTTATTCTTGAAAACCTCGACAGTGCTGTCCAGCGCAACGCCAAGATATATGGTGAAGTGATAGGGGTTGGTATGTCGGCCGACACTTTCCATATAGCCGCTCCAGAACCTAACGGTCACGCTGCCGTCACATCCATGATCAACGCACTTAAATCTGCCCATATCCGTCCGGAACAGATCGACTATATCAACACTCACGGTACATCTACCCCGTTAGGCGACCTCTCCGAATGCCGCGCCATAGAAAAAGTGTTCGGTGATTATTCGCCTAAAATCGCCATCAATTCTACTAAATCTATGACTGGACATCTGCTCGGAGCTGGTCCGGCTGTTGAAAGTGTCGCAATCCTTTGCTCAATGAGAGACAGTCTCGTTCATCCTACAATAAATCTCCATAACCTTGATCTAAGCATACCGCAAAATTGGAACTTCGTGTCTGGTGAGGCTCAGACCTGCGATGTTAACTTCGCGCTAACCAACTCCTTTGGCTTCGGAGGTCACAATGTATCACTGGTATATCAAAAGTTCAAGTAGAAAATGGAGTTGTCAGACAAACAAATCCGTTCTTATTTCAAGAATATTTTCGGGTTTAGAGTGCGGCACGTGGATCTTTACCGCACGGCTCTTTTGCATAAATCACTTCACTCGTCAACAAATATTGGGACCAAGAACAATAATGAACGTCTTGAGTTTCTGGGAGATGCAGTCTTAGGCGCTATTGTGGCGGATTTCCTCTGCCATAAGTACCCTATGGAATCCGAAGGTGTGCTTACACAGATGCGTTCCAAGATGGTCAATCGTGGACGCCTCAACGAACTTGCACGCAAACTCGGCCTCCATCAGATGATCACTGCGAACGGGATTATGCAGACCTCGAATATCAACGGAAACGCTTTTGAGGCTGTCGTTGGGGCCATGTACCGCGATTGCGGCTACAAAAAAACTGCAGATATCATCATCAACAAGATTTTTACCGTCCATTACGATATTGATGAGATCTTTGAGGAAAACAAAGACTTCAAAAGCCAGTTGCTTATATGGTCACAGCAAAAGAAGCACACCACTGTGTTTACCCACGAGACAGTGCCAGATGAAAAACATGAGCTCTTCAAGGCATTTGTTGAAATTGATGGCAAAACAGTGTCGGAAGGTGTCAGCACTTCTGTGAAACGCGCGGAACAGCGTGCAGCCGAGATAGCAATGTCCCAGTTGGATGTTTTTGGAGGAAAATGATTCCCCCATTCTTTTTTTTTGTAAATTTGCGCTCTTTTTAGAAGTTAGGATATGAAAAAGTATCTCGTGTGTTTTTTATTGTCAGTTGCTACTCTTTTTGTTGGAGCCCAACAAATTGCCCTTCTGAAATACAATGGCGGCGGCGACTGGTATGCAAACCCGACATCGTTGCCGAATCTGATAAAATTCTGCAATCAGCAACTGGGGATGTCGCTCGATGCCAAACCTGCAACGGTGGAAGTTGGCAGCGCCGATATCTTCCGATATCCGTTTGTACATATGACAGGTCACGGAAATGTCAGCTTCTCTGACGCTGAGGCTGAAAATCTTCGGAACTATCTCATCGCCGGCGGCTTCCTGCATGCAGATGATAACTACGGAATGTCAACATATATCAGATCCCAGATGAAGAAAGTGTTTCCAGAACTCGAACTTGTAGAACTTCCGTTCAATCACCCGATATTCCACCAGAAGTACAATTTTCCCAACGGTCTGCCTAAAATCCATGAGCATGACTACAAGCCACCGCAGGCATTCGCCCTATTTTGGGAAGGCAGAATGGTATTCCTTTTTACTTACGAGTGTGACCTCGGTGACGGTTGGGAAGATTACATTGTACACAAAGATTCGGAAGCCACCCGAACCAAGGCTCTCCAGATGGGGGCTAATATCATTCAGTACGTTTTTACCAACTAATTGATAGATAGAATATGAAATTGATCAAATCTTTGTCTTCAGTTTTATTTTGTTGTCTCTGCTTGACATCGTTCGCACAAAAGCAGAGTGATTCAGTGTCAGTGATTTCTTTCAATATCCGTCTGAATACTGCAGATGACGGAGTGAACATCTGGGATAACCGCAAGGCAAATGTTCTGAATATGGTGAACGTTGAAAATCCTGATTTTCTGTGCATACAAGAGGCCTATTTTGTGCAACTTGACTATCTTGACAAAAACCTTAAGGATTTTTCATATATCGGAGTTGGCAGAGACGACGGTGAACACGGTGGTGAGCATATGGCTATTCTGTATAATAAAAAACGTTTCAAAGTTGAAGATCATGGCGATTTTTGGCTGAGTGAAACGCCTGATGTATGCTCTCGGGGTTGGGACGCTGCCTGCCATAGGATTGTGACATGGGGCTATTTTGTTGACAATCAAACAGGCAAACATGTTTACTGCTTTAATACGCACTTAGACCATGTGGGTGAGGTTGCGCGTCGCGAATCTTTGAAACTGATATCCAAACGCATAAAAACGATTGTTAAAGATAAAAAAGCACCTGTTTTCCTCACAGGAGACTTTAATTCGGATATCAATAATGAAATCTTCGATCCTCTGAAGAAAATTATGAAGCAGGCCCGTAAGGATGCGCCAGTTACAGACAATAAGGGAACTTTCAACGGATGGGGCTCAGCACCTAACAACATTGTTATCGACCATATTTTTTACAATAATGCCAAACCGATTTTCTTCAAGACATTGAATCAAAACATATATGGCCGTCAGCTGATCTCCGACCACTATCCAATCAAGGCTGTTTTTGTGGGAAAATAAAGTTTAGCGGTTGCAAAGGTAGTGGGCTGCAATCATGCTTACAACCTCCTTCTCGCGATAATCAGATAGTTTTATGGTGTAATATCTGTCGTAGTCTTGGTGTAAAACACACAAGATCATTGATGAAATATGCATTCCGTATTCATGCTCCAAAATATATTTGTAAAAGCTTTGTTGCAGCTCGTAGTGATAATAGCTTGAGTTTTCCAAATGTGAAAGTATGGACAGGCCCTTCCCGAAGCCGTATTTCTTCGGATAGCCGTTTACTATAAGGTTTTTGCTGCGTTTCCAGTCAACCATTACAAAATCACCGTTAGGCTTTTGGAAGAGGGCGTCAACTGTGCCGGCTATGTTAAATTGCGGATAGATGATCTGTTTTTCGGCATCAAAAAATTTCAGTCCACGACGCTCAATCTGTTCTTTGTAAAAATTCTTGAACAGATCAAATTCTTTGAAATCCTCATTATGCTCTTTGCCTTTAAGGAAAAATTCAATCTGTTCGTGCATTTTTGTGCCGAGTCTGGAGGGCTCGTTTTTCTTTTCAATAACCTCTTCACGCGTTTTCCCCTGAGCTATAAACTTCTGAATATAAGCCTCTTCGTCGAAATATGGAAAAAATTTCTCAATCAAGGTTGTAACAGAGATGTAGTTGGCAGCCCCGGAGGTGTCGCGCTCATCGGTGTAAATGTGCTTTTCTTCATTGAAAATAACATTTGGTGCCTCGGTGTCGCTGTTATGCTCGGTTGAAACAACCGTATTTTCTGCATCTTCAATGAAAAACGGCCTATTGAACCGTTGGATGTGAAGGTACGATTCGCGTCGGAATTCCTTTTCCCAAGCTATGGCTTCTGTGATGTCCCATCTGTTTTCAGGGTTAAAAATCACGGGCTCAAATTCCTTTTGAATTAGTTCGAGAACAATGTTCCGAAGCAGTTTGATGCATTCATCAGGTTTCGTGATTATCTGTTCTTCCGAAAAATGGATTACATACCAACCATTATTCTTGAAGAAAATGTCTTTGTTTTGGTTACTGTAAGATATTTCTCCTGTTACAACATCTTTTGTCCTGTAATTAAGCGGGAAACGATAGTATTGATGATAGGGTTCGTCTATTTCAACAGCTAAATAAAGATTCAAGTTGCTGTCATATAGTGTGATTTCAGGTTCGTAAGGGGTTGATCTGCCAATAGTTGGAAGAGAAAAACCAATAGATGAACTGATTGGAAAGTCTGAGTCTTTCAGATGTTCAAAGAATGTCTTTGTAGAGTATGAGAATATATCTGACCGTGAATTATCTGGCAGAGAAACCTTTGAGTCGTGATCTGGAGAAACTATGTAAGGATAAATATTGCAATTGCAGTAATTTGTAATATTTGATGTTCTCATGGTTTCAAATTATTGGTGATTTTTAGTGTTATCTTCTACAAAATTTTCCAGAACGATGCCGAAATTGCTTATTCCCATCAAAGTGTCGGTTCTCATGCCATGTGTTACCGTGAAGGTGTATTCACCGTTGAAGGGGAATCTGACTTTGGGTTGGAAGAGGAACTTGTTGTCTTTGAGACGTCCGTGACCTTTACCGGTCCAGTTTCCGAATTTGTCGCAAAGGATGAAACCTAAAGTGTCTTGCTCTGTGTGGCCGTCGGGGTATTGGGTCTTCATGAACACATACAGGTTTTGGGTTTCGAAATCGGTTGTATTTCTCACGAGGAAGTACATATTGAAATACTGCATCGAGTCTTCGATGTTAAGTTTGAAGGTCAGCGGGGCGTCGATGGCCCATTTCTCTTTTGGTATAGATTGCACTTCACTGTAGTAGTTTTTCTTGGTACAGGAGCAGAGTGTTGCAATCGTAAGTGATAAAATGAGTGTTTTATGTAAAATATTCATAATCAAGAATCTGCAATATGTTTAAGTTCATCAGGGGTAGCTGTGTTGCCCTCTTCCATCTTCCTTTGGTTCACGATGGCGAAGTCCTCAAGTTTTTCAGGTTGTTTTCCTTGTTCGTTGAGTTTGATTATGTGTTTGACTTTGTCGAGTGGGATGGAAAAAATGGTAGAAGGGTCGTTTTCGTAGGAGTACCATACCAATTTTTTGAAGATATCTATCTTGTTGTAGATGCCTTTTCCCTTTTGGGTTTTGAGGACAACATTAGAAGATGGGAATTCTTGGAGTTCGCGTTGGTAGGTCTCTTGTTCAAAATTGAGGCAGCATTTGAGTTTGCCGCACATTCCGGCGAGTTTTTGAGGGTTTAGTGAGAGTTGTTGGGTGCGTGCGGTGTTAGTGGAGACGGATTGGAAGTTTGTGAGCCATTGCGAGCAGCAGAGTTCGCGGCCGCACGACCCTATGCCGCCGAGGCGGGCGGCTTCCTGGCGTACACCAATCTGTCGCATCTCTATTCGGATACGAAATTGTTCGGCCAATATCTTGATGAGCTCGCGGAAATCAACGCGCTCTTCAGCTGAATAATAGAAGATGGCTTTTGTTCCATCACCTTGATATTCAACATCATTGACCTTCATCTTGAGGTTCAAATCCCAAGCGGTATAGCGGGAGGAAAGCATCGTGGTGTACTCTTTGTCAACGGTGGCTATCCACTCTTCGATGTCTGCATAACGTGCGTGACGGTACAGCTTCTTTGTCACATTTTCGATATTGACGTGTTTTGCCTGCATCTGGCGTTGCACCTGCATGCCCAGCATTGAGATGATGCCTATGTCATGGCCTGGATTGGCCTCAACAGCAACAATGTCACCCACTTTGAATACAGTGTCGGGAGGGAGTAGGAAGAAGTCTTTGTGACTGTTTTTGAATCTTACTTCAGCAATGGGGAAGTCAAGATAGTCGAGACTTATGTTCATTTTCTCAATCCAGTTGTATGAAGGGAGTTTGCATGAGCTGTAGCAGTATTGTTCGCAGTGCGAGTGCTCAGGATTTGGAGTGTTGTTCAGACCGCGTGTATGGAAGATGTTGGCAGCAATGTCATTGGCTTCGTAAGAAACGCCAGTTCGGATGTCCATATCCAAATATTGTTCCCAATCTTCGCCTTGTGGAACGTTGCTTTCCAGGTCCTGACGGTCCAGCTGGTTTATTTTCCGTTTCATGGCCTTGGTCACTTCTTCAAGTTCCTCAGCCGTCATTGTATCTAAATATTCGCGTTCTTCGTCATTTTCGGATTCGTTGTGCACGAGTTCGGGATCTTTGAGCAGACGTTCACCGTTTACTTTCGGTTTCGGGCGTCTCTTATCGTTTCTTCTGTTTTTATTATTGTCGTTCTTCATTTTCAAAAAAATTGTGCAAAGATACAAAAAAAGAGTTTGATGAGATACAACGAGTTTCACTCGGTTGTAGTTTCAGTTTCTGACAGTGCTTGTTCGTTGCGTTTGTTGATGATGATTGCAGATGCGTCGTTCAGCAGTTTTTCGGCCGATTTCTCTTCACTCACGTAGTATGCGATAGATGATTCGAACTGTTCGTTGGTTATTTTGTATCTGTCGAACAGGTCTTTATAGTAGCGTCGTGCAAGTTCGTCCTTGGGAATTGTGTCGTCGGGTGTCATCTGCAGTGTGCTTTCGATGAGGTAGCTTTCGGCAAGTATGTTGACGAGGGTGATTCTGTTGATTAGGTGTTCAGGCCGTTCCATGACCTGCTTTTTGCTTTTGCAGCCGGCAAAAAACGTCAATAGCGCAACGAGTATGAGTGTTATAGGTCTTAATTTTTTCATTTTTGGCATGTTAGGTTAAAGGTTCCAGACCGAGTTCGCGACCTGTTTCAATCATTTTGTTGAGTGCGGCTTCGCGGGTGTTCTCAATGCAGCCGTCTAATATGGCGTTGCACACTGCGTCTTTGATTTCACCCACCAATTTGCAGGGCTCAAGGTTGAAAGTGCTCATGATATCTTGTCCGTCGATTGGCGGTTTCCAGTTGCGAAGACGGTCTTTTTCTTCTATTTCGATGAGTTTTTGTTGTACTATCTCAAAGTTTTGGTGGTAGCGTTTGATTTTTTCGGAGTTTTTTGAGGTTATGTCGGCCTGGCACAGTAGCATAAGGTCATCTATGTCGTCGCCTGCTTCGAAAAGCAGTCGCCGAACAGCGGAATCCGTTATGTTGTCTTCAACTAAAGCGATTGGGCGCAGGTGCAGGTTGATGAGTTTTTGTACGTATTTCAGTTTTTCGTTATTTGGAAGATGCAGTCTTTTGAATATCGAGTAGGCCATTTTGGCACCGAGCACTTCGTGGCCGTGGAAAGACCATCCGTGTATGGGGTCGAAGCGTTTTGTCGCGGGCTTGGCGATGTCGTGTAGTAGTGCGGCCCAGACGAGCCAAAGGTTAGTGGTTGTCATAGCCACGTTGTCAACCACTTCCAAAGTGTGCAGGTAGTTGTCTTTATGGCCTTTGCCGTTGATTGTCTGGGTGCCTTTCAGAGCGATCAGTTCAGGGAAGAAGAGTTCCAGCAACCCGCAGTTGTCGAGCATTTTGATGCCTCGTGACGGCCTAATGCAGAGGAGTATCTTGTTGAATTCCTCCATGATGCGTTCATTGGAAATTATGTTGAGGCGATGAGCGTTGCGTTTGATGGCCTCAAAGGTGTCGGGGTGGATGTTGAAGTTGAGTTGGGTCGCGAATCTCACGGCGCGCATCATCCTGAGAGGGTCGTCGGAGAAGGTCTTGTCGGGGTCGCAGGGGGTGCGTATAATCTTGTCGGCGATGTCCTGTATGCCGTTGAACGGGTCGATGAGGTGGTGAATGTTGTCGCCGTTCAGTGCGATGGCCATGGCATTGATAGTGAAGTCGCGGCGCAGCTGGTCGTCCTCAAGGGTGCCGTCTTCAACAAACGGTTTCCGTGAATCGGAGCTGTATGATTCGCGGCGCGCCCCCACAAATTCGATGATAGAGCCTTCGAAGTTGAACTGTGCTGTGCCAAAGCTGCGGTAAACATTGACGTTGATGTTTGGGGATATCAGTTCGGCTGTGCGGCGCGCCAACTCTATGCCGCTGCCCACAGTCACTATGTCGATGTCGGTGTTATGGCGCCGCATTATTATGTCTCTTACAACCCCTCCAACCACGTATGCGTCAACACCAAGCCCATCTGCAGCTCTCCTGACATATTCATACACTGGGTGCGTTAGATGTTTTTCGTATGTTAAGTCGTTCACAGCCCGTAATTTACTATTTTCTTTCTCTATATATTCACTCCACAGTCTGTAACAAGCAGACTGCGAACCGCAAAGATACTATTTTAATTCAAAGTATCCGTGAAAAAATAGGAGGAAGAGGGAAAAAAGTGCGAATTATTTGAATTTCAGGTTTATGCCGACGCCCCATGCAGGTTGCCGCGAAGCCAATGTCGGTACCATCGAGGGACTCCATTGCAATGACAAATCATCTGATACATCGAAATAGAAAAGGTGTGCATCCACCATGGCATCGATGATATTCAGTGCATAAATCACAGCAGAAGCAGCAATGAAAATCTCCATGTTCCTTTGTGCTGTCTGTTTTGAGGCAAGTATGTTGGCATCGGTTTGGTTTGCAAACTGTGGGTTCAGCAGTTCGGTATGACCGTCCCTGCGGTTTATGAATTCCGTTTTCAAGGTTTTCATCTGAGATGCATAGTGGTATGTGAAGTATCCGGTTGTACCTAATGCGGCATAGATGATTGGTATTTTCCAGTATTTCCTGTTGTAAATCTGACCGCCGCCGGGGATGATGGAGTATAGCATGGCGGTTGTAGGGTTGTGTTTTGATACCTTCACAGAGTCTGTTTTCTTCACTTTGGATGTGTTGTCGGCGGTTATTTCCTGTGCGCAGACAAACAGACCCATTGAGAGCAGCAAAATAGTGCACAAGATCTGTTTGGTATGTCTCATTTTTCTGATTTGAACGGAAATAGAACGCAAGAATCGTCTGTTTATTGCAAAAGAGCAAGGATTCTCTTCAATTCGTCGTCGGAGTTGAAGGGTATTTGGATAGTACCTTTTCCGGAGATGTCTTTTTTGATGTTGATTTTAGAAGAGAGCCGTTTGGAAATGTTGTTTTGGGCATCGCGAATCTCGTCGGAAAGAGTAATCTTGACCTTTGTTTTTTTGTTCTTGGATCCTTCGATGGCCTTTTTCACCAGAGTTTCAGTCTGACGGACGGAGAGTTGTTCTTTAATGATCTGGTCAACCAGTTTTGCTTGGAGGTGTTCATCTTCAACAGTCACAAGAGTGCGGGCATGTCCCATCGAGATGAGGTTGTCGCGCACTGCGACCTGCGCGGGGGTGGAGAGTTTCAGCAGTCGGAGATAGTTGGATATGGTAGTGTTGGTCTTTCCGACTTTCTCGCCGAGTTCTTCTTGTGTGAAATGGCATTCATCGATGAGCATTTTGTAGCTCATGGCTATTTCAATGGCGTTTAGGTCGGCTCTTTGTATGTTTTCGACGAGAGCCATCTGGATGGACAGGGCGTCGTCAACGGTGCGCACGAATGCTGGGATTTCGGTAAGACCTGCCATCTGTGCCGCTCTGAAGCGTCGTTCGCCGGAGATGAGTTGGTATTTCCCGTTTTCGGCTGGGCGCACGGTTACGGGTTGAATCAGGCCATAGGTTTTGATAGAGTCGGCGAGTTCCTGCAGGGCCTGTTCGTCGAACTTGGTGCGTGGCTGATAAGGGTTGGTCTCTATAGACTCGATGCGGATTGTGCTGTTGCCGCTCACAATATGGCTGCCGCCTTTGCTCGGAATCTCAATGTCACCGAGCATAGCCCCTAAACCGCGTCGTTGCAATTTGTCGTTCTTCTGCATAATATTTTGTTTTGAAAATTATATTGTGTAACCGTTTTTCAGAAGGAATTCTTTTGCCAAGTTCATGTAGTTGACATGTCCTACGGATTTTATGTCATACACGGCGATGGGTTTGCCGTAACTCGGGGCTTCGCTGAGGCGTACGGTTCTGGTGATCACAGTGTCGAAAACTATGTCGCGGCAGTGGAATTTCACATCTTCGTAAACAGCGTTCGCTGATTTGAAGCGGTTGGTGTACATGGTCATCAGGATGCCTTCGATGGAGAGTTCAGGGTTCATGTTGGATTGGACGATACGGACGGTGTTGAGGAGTTTGCCGAGACCTTCGAGGGCGAAGTATTCGCATTGCACGGGTATTATGACCGAGTCGGCTGCAACCAACGCGTTCAGTGTCACCAAACCGAGTGACGGTGCGCAGTCGATGAATATGAAGTCGTAGTCGTTTTTGATGCTGCTGAGCACATCTCTCATGCGGTATTCGCGGCGGTCGTAGGATATCATCTCTATTTCAGCGCCAACAAGATGTATGGTGGCCGGCATGAGGTAGAGGTTCGGTGTTTCGGTCTCAACGACTGCTTCGGAGGCCATTTTGCCACCGACAATGCAGTCGTAGATACTGATTGTAGAATCATCTGGGTACACTCCCACACCGCTTGAAGCGTTGCCCTGCGGATCGGCATCAACCAAGAGCACACGGAAGTCAAGCAACGCCAACGATGCCGCTAAGTTCACTGCAGTGGTGGTCTTGCCCACACCGCCCTTCTGGTTTACAATGGCAACTATCTTCCCCATTATAATGATAAGTCTATATCGTCAAAACTAATGTCGTTGATGTCATCGGTCTCCGTCTCTTTCGCAAAAGAATTTGACTCGAAGAAATCATCTTCGGGAACAGTCCCGAATTCGATGAAATCAATAACACCTGAAAGAGCGTTTTTGAATTTTTCAAAGTCCTCCTTGTACAGGAAGATCTTGTGTTTTTCATAGAAGAAATTGCCTGTTTCCGGGTCGGTTTTACGTTTGCTTTCCGTAATAGTAAGGTAGAGTTCTTCGTTTCTGCTTTTCTTTACGTCAAAGAAATAGGTTCTTTTGCCAGCTTTCACTGCTCTTGAAAGCACTTCGTTTTTGTCTTGATTCTCCATAGTAGTTTTTCTTTTTAGTCGCTTTTCCAAGCGCAAAAGTACTTAAATTTTATAAAACGAACGTATTTGTTGATAATTTATTTTCTTTTTTGTTGTTGTTGCTGTTGCTTAAGCATTTGGGCCTGTTGTTTCTGCAATTCCTCCATTTTCAGTTCCCATTTAGACTTCTTCACGGGTTTTTTCATGTTCTGTTGGAGTGTGGCGTGAAGTTTGTCCTCGTTCACTGCAACGCGGAAAATCCACATCTGGATGAATGTGAAAATGTTGAACAAGAGGTAGTAGTAGGTGAGTGCGGATGAGAAATTGTTGAACATGAACAGGAACATGATAGGCATCGAGTACATCATGATGTTCATCATGCGCTGCTGGTCTTTGTTGCCTTGTGTTGGGCTCATGAGCTTGTTGTTGAGCCAGGTGTAAACGAGTGTCGCTATCGTCATGAGTATAGTGAAGAGACTCATGTGGTCGCCATAGAGTGGGATGGTGCGGCCGAAGTCCCAGATAGAGTCGTATGTGGAAAGGTCCTCAGCCCACAGGAAAGATTTCTGGCGCAGCTCGTAGGCAGCAGGGAAGAAACGGTACATGGCGATGAGGATAGGCATCTGGATAAGCATGGGAAGACATCCGCCGGCCGGTTTGACACCCGCACTCCGGTAGAGTGACATCGTGGCCTGCTGCTTCTTCATCATGTCTTCTTCCTTGGGATACTTTGCGTTGATGGCCTCGATCTCAGGCTTCAAAGCGCGCATCTTCGCAGATGACATATATGTCTTGTAACTGATAGGTAACAAGATGATTTTCAATGCTATAGTGAGAAGAAGGATGATTAAGCCGTAATGGAGCCCGAAACTCTCAAGCCAGTTGAAAACCGGTATGATAACACCACGGTTTATCCAGTGCAGGAGGAAGAAACCCCAGCCCAGCGGAACCTGGCGCTCCAACTTCATGTCATAACCTTTAAGAATCCGGTACTGGTTGGGACCAGCATACATGCTCATCCCGAAATGACCTTTGTTGAGGTCGGCTATCTCAAAATCAAGAGCCGCGTTACAATTCTTCAGTATCTTGTCTTTAGGTTCGTCGGGAACCTGCACAGACAGACTGCCTGAGTTGAAAGGCACGTCCTTGGCTATGAGGCATGTAGTGAAAAATTGTTGCTTGAAAGACACCCATTTGAGTGGTGATGTGAAATCCTTCTTGTCTGGTTTCCGTTCATCCAGGTTCTCAACAGAGCCTCCGTTGTCCATATAGTACACGGATGTGATGTTTTTCTCGTAGTCGAAGTTTTTCTCAACCGACTTCGGCTGGGCATCCCATTGAAGTGTGAAACTGTGTTTGTTGCGGTACAAATAGGACTCCATGTTGACGAAGTTCACATCGAAGTCGAACTTGTAGTCGTCAGGTGTGAAGGTATAGACATATTCAATGTAGGATTTTTTGTCCAGAACGCTGCATTGGTTGCTGTCTGCCTTTGCGTTAGGGTAGAGGCGGAGCACAAGCTTGCGGTTTTTGTCGTTAACCTTAAGGTTATCTCCGTTTTCTGATATGAAATAACAATCGTTGGTGGAGATTTCGCTTTGGTCGCTGAGCATAAGGTTTAGGCTTATGTTCTCTGAACCACCGTCAAACATGACGAGTGGCAGCTTGGCCGAGTCTTTTGGTGTGTACCTGTAGATGTCTTTCAGTTCAATTTGTCTGAGAGTGCCTCCTTTTTTTGCAATATGGTAAATGGCCTTGTCAGTTTCAACAATGTAGTCGTCACCATCCGACACCTGTGCGTTTGAGAACTGTTGAGCCAACGGAAGATTTGCGTTGGCAGTGCCAAGAGCAGATTGGGTTGTGTCAGTCTGATTGTCCAAAGAGAGGGTTTCGGAAGCTTCATTGGCTGTACGCTCCTCTTCTTTCATCATTTGTTCCTTCTGGGCCTCCTGTTGCTTTTTTACTTGGGATGACTGATAGAAGCTGAATCCCAGAAATAGTAATAAAATCAACAATAAACCGATAACCGTGTTCTTATCCATCTTTCAAATTTAAATTGGCGGCAAAGGTACAAAAATATTTATTTCTACACAAATATTATTTGCGTATAAGGTCAGACAGCATTTGCCAGAGCAGGCGGGTCGGCAGGCCCATGACGTTATAGAAGGAGCCGTGCACTTCGCTGATGCCAACGTAGCCTATCCACTCCTGCACGCCGTAGGAGCCAGCCTTGTCGAAGGGCTTGTATGTGTCGATGTAGAAGTCAATCATCTCGTTAGAAATAGGATCAAAAGTGACTTCTGTAGCCCGGTAATCGGTGAGTTGGCGGGAGGGTGTGGCCACAGTCAGGCCGCTGAAAACGGTATGTGTGTTGCCTGAAAGCATCCTCAGCATTTCGACTGCCTCGAGCCTGTCGTGCGGTTTGCCTATGATTTTGCCGTCTCTCACCACGATGGTGTCGCACGTGATGAAGATGGTCTTATCATTATAATCTGAAAGGTTGATGGGGGAGAGCTTCAGTCTTGAAAGGTGCATCACGATGTCTTGTGGCGAGTCCTCAGGATTGAAGGTCTCATTCACATCGGTGGCGATCACCTCAAAATCCACACCCATGCCGGCGAGCAGTTCGCGGCGGCGCGGGGATTTTGAAGCGAGATATACTTTATAATCCCTGATGTCGTCAAGCAGCATTATTCCTTGATTCCTTCCTCTAATTGCAGTTTTACATCATTGAGGACATTCATGTAGTTGATGAATGCTTGATAAGGTGAAGAATAGACATCGAAGTTCTTCTTGACAGCGCGGTGTTGGAACCACTTGGAACTCATAAAGTTAAAGTGGTCGGCAGCTTGCAGTCTGAGCCAACTCAACTTGGCGTCGTGGTTTTCAGACTTTTGGTACAATGGTTCAAGTTTAAACAGTTGGCTGAAGGCTTCTTTTTGTAGTTCGTTGCCGAGCCATTCGTTGGTGTCCTTCTCTTCACCAGAGTAAGAAATAGCCCAAGGAGCGTGCATTGTGGCTGCGCTTAAATCACTATCAATCACATCTTTAGGGGAAATGAAACTGTAATTGTCGTTTTTGAGAAGACTATCAACCAAGGAGTAGAAGAAGTCGAAAATGCCAGTGTCGGCGGTGTAGTGTTCGCCTATTGTCTCATAGTCCCAGAACAGATTGATGAGTGGTGATTCATTGTCGTGGTGGCAGTTGTCAAGGAAGCGCATGTATTTTTCAGCTGTCAGAGGGTATTTGTCCCAACTTTTGTCAGCGAAGCGCAGTGTTATGTCGTCGCAGAGCTGGTAGGAGCGTAGGAGTAGTTTTACATCAGTCTGGTAGGGGTTGCAGTAGAGGTAAGTGGGACTTTTCCAGCCAAGTATGTGCCTTGCGCCCTCAGTCAGGATTACTTGGTAGCCTGCATTGCCGAGCCATTCGCCGATTTCATCTGAGTAGATGATCTCGGTATTGCAGAAGGAGACCGGTTTCACGCCGAAGGTTTCCCAGAGCAGGTTTTCCTGGAGTTTCACCTGTTCGATGAACGAGGATTCATTGTTGAGGGAAGCCAGGCTGTGGGTGAAGGTGCTGCCTGTTATTTCCACACATCCGGTGGATATTAGTTCCTTGAAGCTGTCGATGACCTCAGGGCAGTATTTTTTGAAGAGGGTGATGGAGCTTCCGGATATGCTGAAGCTGACCTTGAACTTGTCGGGGTTTTTTCGGATGATGTCAAGAAGCATTCTGTTGGCCGGAAGATAGCAGCGTTCGGCCAATCGGCGAGTCAGATATTGGTTCTGGTAGTCGTCGAAGTAGTTGTGGTTCTGGTTTATGTCGAAAAAACGATAAGTGCGCAGACGGAAAGGCTGGCTAATTTGAAAATGGAAGCATATTTTATTCATAATGGAGTGTTTTTTCATAAATTAGTTTTAGTTTTTTTGCCACATATTCCCATTTCAGGCGGTCAACTTCAGCCGAGCCCTGTTCAGCGAAAAGTTTAGACAGGGCGGGGTAGTGGAGCAGGCCGTAGATGGCGTCGGCGGTGGCGTCGATGTCCCAGAAATCGACCTTTATGGCGTGGGTGAGGACTTCAGAGACGCCCGACTGTTTGGAGATGACCACGGGCACTTTGGCTCTCATGGCCTCTAACGGGGATATTCCGAAAGGCTCTGATATTGACGGCATCACATAAACGTCACTCATGCCGAACATGGTGTCGATGTCGTCGCCGCGTAAGAACCCTGTGAAATGGAAGCGGTCGGAGATGCCGAGTTCGGCGACACGCTCGATGATGTGCGACATCATGTCGCCGTCGCCTGCCAGCACGAATCTCACGTTGGGATCTCTCTCCAAGACGCGTTTGGCGGTCTCCACGAAGTAGTCAGGCCCCTTCTGGAAGGTGACTCTACCGAGGAATGTGACGATTTTCTCCGACACGAATTTTTTCCTGACAACGTTTTTGTTGTTGGGTTCCACGGCGTTGTGCAGGGTGAACACTTTAGAGGCTGGTATTCCGTACCTGTTGATTACTATGTTCCTGGTGAGGTCGCTCACGGCGCACACGGCGTCGGCGGCCATCATGCCCTCTTTTTCCATGCCATAGACTATGTCGTTGTAGTTTTCGCCAGAGCGGTCGAACTCTGTTGCGTGGATGTGCACCACCAATGGCTTTCCGGAGGCACGTTTGGCAGCGATGCCCGCACGGTACGTCAGCCAGTCATGAGCGTGGATTATGTCAAAGTCCTCGTTCCTGGCAATCTCGGCAGCGATGTTCGCATATTGGTTCACCTCCTGCATGAGGTTGGGACCATATTTGCCGGAAAACACATATTTTCGCTTGGTACCATTTGTTTTTTCAAAGATGCCGCTTTCAATTTGGTTCACGACGTTGTAGTAGTCATCCAATCCCACGTACGGGATCAGTTTGCTGTTCACTTGGATGTAGGAGGTTAGTTCTGTGTTGCGGTAGAGCTCAGAGCTGGGGTCGATTTCAACGTCGCTGCCATTCACGATCTTAACGTAAGAGGTGTCTTCGTCGCCGGAGGCATTGGGCATAACAAAGGTGACTTTCACACCATTGAGCGCCAAACCCTTGGTTAAGCCGTAGCAGGCTGTCCCCAACCCGCCTGAGATGTGCGGGGGAAACTCCCATCCAAACATTAGTACTTTAATTGGCATAATCTGAGATTTGTCTATTTGTTTGCTTGTTCAATTTTCCATTTCATGTAAAGTAGGGCTGCAACGCTCCAAGCCTGGGATATGCATCCGTTGGGCTTGAATGGCGGGTCTCCGTCGGTGACTTCCGCCACGGTTGAAACACCGTAGCTTGTCATGCAGCTGTCGAATTTGTAGAGTATCTTGTTGAGGATCTCGGGTGCGCTTTCCGGATGCACTTTCATGATGCAGTCTGTGAACGGGAAAAGAAGCCAGGGCCAGGCTGTGCCCTGGTGGTAGGCGGCATCGCGTTGGCTCTGGGAACCGGTGTAGTGCCCCTTGTATTGAGGATCCTTCGGGGAGAGCGTGCGGACTCCCTTGCTAATGAGCAGTTCCTCAACGGTGATCTTGAGTATCAGCTGCCTGATCTTCTCGCTGATAGGAGCGAAAGGCAGCGATGCCGCGATGAGCATGTTGGGACGTACCTGGAAATTCTTGTAGTCACCGTCAACATAGTCGGCCAAATAGCCCAGCTCCTTTGACCAGAATGTGTCTTTGAACACAGTGGGGAAGTTCATGACCACAGGCTCCCATTCGATGAGGAAATCCTTGTCGTGGCTCTCGCGGGCTGCATCCAGACTGAACTTGATGGCGTTGTACCATAGAGCGTTGATTTCTACCTGGCAGCCGGTGCGCGGCGTTACAGGCTGTCCGTCAACAATGGCGTCCATCCAAGTCAGGGCCAAACCGTCGCCTCCTGCGTATATAAGACCATTTTCCAACATCCTGATGTTGTTCATGGTGCCGTCTCTGTAAGCGCAGAGTATGTCTTTTATGATTTCACCGTATTTTGACCACACTTTTTTCGGCTTGTTGATGTAGTCGCTGTAGATTTGGAGACTGCGTATGAACCATAGGGGCGCGTCAACCGAGTTGTAACTTGAGGATGTCCCGCCAACCATGTTCGGGAAAAGTCCGCCTTTCAGGTCCGAAGTCATGCTGTCAACTATCTCCTCAAACAGGTCGAATTTGCCGAGTGCAAGCGTTAAGCCTGGCAGCGCGATGAATGTGTCGCGGCCCCATCTTCCGAACCACGGGTATCCTGCTATGATGTCGGTACGGCCGTTCCTGCGAACTATGAACTGCTCTGCTGCGTTCTGCAGACAATTGGTGAATGATGTGCGGGCAGTGTGCCTCTGCATTTCTCTCGCGTAAATGTCAGCAATCTCTTTTGTGTCAACAGGCTCGGTGCCGATGCAGAGATAAAGCTCGCTGCTGTCAACCTTGACAGTGAATGTGCCCGGACACCACAGATCCTCATGACCTTCATAACCCCTCTTTAACTCCTCTTCGTACTCTATATTATAGTACCAGTCTGGTTTGTGCTCGTAACCAGCAGGCGCAGTGAACTGGAAATATACGGGTGTGTAGTTGTCGTACATGCAAAACCCCGCGCCATTCTCAACAGGGCGGAATGCTGTGTTTACATTTGGGTTGGCATGTGTCAGACTATGGATGCGGCGGAAGGCAAGAAGAGGCAAGATCTGCAAGCTTACCTCTTTGATGTCGTCTAAAAACGTGTATTTGATGATAAGCCTGTCGGCATCCTGTTGGAACAAAAGCGATTTCTTGAAATTGAACTTTCCGACCCTGAAATCATATACGGGTACATTGTCGGCTGAGAAGTTCTGGAGGTATTTGTTGCCCTTGGGCTCTATCACATTCCCCTTGTATTGGTGTATTCCCAGATGAAAATCCATGTCCTTGACCACAATGGTCTCGTCTATCCTCGATACCAAAAGATGACGCTCATGGTCGATGTTGTCTTGCGGTACAATGAATAGGCCATGGTATTTGCGGGTGTTGAGACCGCACATTGTGGTGGTTGCAAAGGAACCTGTCCTGCTGCAACGGAGTATCTCGCGTTCCTTCGAGTATTCAATGTTAACTAATTTGTCCTTATCAAATGATATGTAACTCATACTTAACTAAATAGTGAAATAGGTTGTTTTTACTATTGTTCTAAAATAATCTTCGTCTGTATAAATCTTATTTAAAATAGTACCCGCAAAGATATATATTTTATCTTGAAATAAAAAACATGTTTTTTATCAAAAAATGAATTTTTTTTTCACCATAGCTTTGAATTTATATGGTGAAAAGTTATAACTTTTTGATAATTAGAAAGATGAAAAAGTTATGTTAAAATACTTGGAAGGGTTTTAGCGGATTTGGAGGGCTTCACCCACCACGAAACAGCTGCCTGTTATGAGGATGACATCGTCTCTCTTTGCGTTTGCCTTGGCTGCTCCAACAGCTGTCGCCACAGATCCGTACGTGGTGCATTCCAACCCGGCAGTCTCCATTTTAGAGGTCAGTATGGAAGGGTCCATTGCCCTTTCAATTTGGGCGCAGCAGACATAGTAGTGGTAGTCTTTTGGGAGTATTTTGACAATGTTGTCGATGTCTTTGTCCTTGACCATGCCGAAAACCACATGTATTCTTGAGTTTTCAGCAGGCTTTTCCCTGCGGATATATGGCATACTGTATTGGAGGCCTGCGAGATTGTGGCCCACATCACAGATGGTGACAGGAGAATCAGAAAGTCTCTGCCATCGTCCCATCAGCCCTGTGTTTTTAATAACATTCTGCACAGCGTCTGCAAAAACGTCCTTTTGGATGTTGAGTACAAATTCGAGTACCTTGACGCATTGCATGAAAGTCACAGTGTTCTTGAGCTGGTATTCGCCTCCGAGTGGAGTTGACGGGAGTGAGGCAACGGTTTCCCCTTTGCTGTCATACAGCACGATTCCATTGTCTGTTGATTGCATCGAGTAGTTGCTGTCGGCGAGGAAGAGAGGTGCGTTGTGTGTGTTGGCAATGTCTTCAAACACGGGGAAGCTTTCGGGGTTAAACTCGCCAATCACCACAGGGGTGTTATCCTTTATGATGCCAGCTTTTTCGGCGGCTATCTTGGCTATTGAGTCGCCCAAGAGCTGAGTGTGTTCAAGTGATATGTTGGTTATCACGGAAAGGAGGGGTTTGATGACGTTGGTGGCGTCCAATCTGCCTCCGAGTCCAACTTCAACAATGGCTATGTCAACGTTCTGTTTGTTGAAATAGTCAAAGGCGAGAGCTGTTGTTATCTCAAAGAACGAAGGTTCGAGGTGTTGGAATTTTTCCTGGTTTATGTCGAAGAACTTCACCACATCGTTTTCGGGTATCATTTGTCCGTTGATGCGTATGCGTTCGCGGAAATCGACAAGGTGGGGCGAGGTGAAAAGACCGGTTTTGTATCCGAGTTCTTGGAAATAGGATGCGAGCAGAGCCGACACGGAGCCTTTGCCGTTGGAGCCGGCCACGTGGACGCACTTGAGTCCTTGTTGGGGATTGTCGAGTATGTTTAGCAGCTCTTCGATGTTTTCGAGGCCTTCCTTATAGGCGGATGAGCCGATTTTATGGTACATCGGGTAGGCGGAGAATATGTTCTCCAGGATCTCGTGATATGATTTCATGTTTAAAGACTATGAGAAGATGATGATGCGGAGTTCTTCCTTGCCGGGGTTGTAAACGGCCTGTTTGGCGCGGGCCACGCACTGTTGTTGGGCGTTGCGGTTGGTGATGGTCGTCTTGTGTTTGGCGTTGTTGATCACGCGGGCGTCAATGACATGGCCGTCGGCTGCGACATGCACCTCGACGCATATCTGTCCTTGTTCGTTGATGGTGGTGTTTATCTGTTGCACCAATCCGCGGTGGCCGGTGCCATATCCCACGCCTCCGCCTGAGCCTGCGCCTTCGCCGGGACCCAATCCGGAGCCTGTGCCGCTGCCAATTCCGGAGCCAGAGCCTCCGCCTGAACCTGTGCCTCCGCGTCCCCTGTACATCGACGACTGGTCGGGTTTAGGCGTTGAAGGTGCCGGTTGTGTGTTGCGGTTGGTGGTTGTGCGGTCGGAGTGGTTGACTGCAGGTGCGTCCTGTGCGTTTTGAGTGGCAAGATTCTCGCCTGACGAGGGTTTTGGCTTTGATGCCACGTTTGGGGTACCGCCACCGCCGCCGCCGCCTATCGAGGCTATGTCAACATACACCATCTTCTTTGGCGGCGGCGGGGGAACTTGAGTCTTGAGACTGCATGCCAGAAGCAAAATCAACATCAATCCCATGGTGCCGACTGTTATGCACCACGCGATGACTTTGTCTTTTCTATTCTCGTCAGTGTTTTTCATTTGGCTTCTGTGGCTAATACCATTTTATATCTCTGTTCTTCCGGGAAATTTTCGTTCAGTTGGTTCAGGATGTCCATCAATGCCACCACGTTTTCGATCGGCACGGATTTGTCGGCCCTGAGTATCACGTTCTTGTCTATCGTGTTGTCCTGCTCCACTGCAGCCATTAATGTCGGGAGCAGGTCTTCGTAAGCTGTCGGCTGCGCCGAGCTGCCTTCGGGGTTGACATAGTATTGGAGGTCGGCGTCTATATATACCTCGAGGTTCTTCGAGGCGAGCTGTTTCTCGGCTGTGCTTTTTGGCAGTACAAGGTTTATGGCGTTCGGTGAAACCATTGTGGAGGTCAGCATGAAGAATATCAACAGCAGGAACACAAGGTCTGACATTGAGGTCGCGCTGAAGGTAGCGTCAATCCTATTTTGCATTTTGATAGCCATAACTACTTGAGTTTAAGCGTTTTCGTGAAGAAGGTCCATGAATTCTGTGGTTCGTACTTCCAACATATAAACAACGTTGGAGATCTTTGAAATCAGCAGGTTATGGAACACTAAGGCTATGATGCCGACTATGAGGCCGCCCACTGTGGTTATCATGGCTGTGTAGATGCCTGATGACAGTGTGCCGATGTTGAAGTTGTTGGGATCTGCCGCCATGTTGTGGAAAGCTCCCACCATGCCGACCACGGTTCCGAGGAATCCCATCATCGGGGCCACGGCAGCGATAGTCGCAAGTGCCGACACTCCCTTCTCCAGACGTGCTACCTCAAGGTTGCCTTCGTTCTCGATGGCGGTGCGGATGTCATCCAACGGACGGCCCAGACGTGACAGGCCCTTGTCGATCATTCTTGCTGTAGGGTTGTTGTTGCCACGGCAGAGCGCAACAGCTGAATCCAGCTTGCCCTCGTGTATGAAATCACGTATGTTGTTCATGAAGTTGCTCTCCTCCTGCGAGGCCCTATTGACTATTAATAGCTTCTTGACAAAGAAGTATATCGCGAATGCCAACATCAGTATCAATGGGATTATTATCCAAAGACTGTTCACTGCGAATACCAATTTGAAATATGAAGTCTCCTCCACATGGGGGGCCGGAACCGCTCCGGTAACTTGCATAGTGTCGTTCAAGACAGCTAATAATGTTGAAAATCTCATAGTACAAAAAATTTATGCAAAAATATATCCTAAACGGGTAGTTTTTCCTTCTTGAAAATTATTTTTTAAACATTTAAATGTTGATATTACGCTTTCATATCTAACTTGATTCTTTCCTAAATATTGTATTTTTGTTGTTTTATTAAAGTAAAGTTTGTTAAGTTTCATGAAGACTATAAGTCGCAATAAGCCAAAGAAATCGGCTACATCCAATATCCAGAAGTTCGCCTCGGCCAAGTCGGGCGGCACTTCCAAATCATCGCGAAAAAAATCGAAGGCCAAGAAAGAGAGCGGACAGAACCTCTCGGCTGGGAAATTCTTCAGCTTTCTGGGCGGCAAGACCATGTTGATGGTTTATGGGGTCCTGCTGATGCTGTTCGCAGTGACTCTGTTTATCTCCATGATTTCATTCTATTTCAACGCGGGAAACAATATCTCATACGTGGAAAGCTATGCAGATGGCAATTCCGCCATCGAGGTCTCCAACTGGCTCAAAAGCGTGGGCGCGTTCCTTGCCTACTATTTCATCAAGCCCTTCGGGGTCTTCTCGATAGGCATACCCGTGTTGCTCTTCCTTTATGCTATGCGCATAATGACGCACGCCCTTGCAAAAGAGCCGAAATACAACTTGTGGCGCGTAACCTTCAGGACACTGATAATGATGTTCTTCTTGTCTTTCACCATAGGTATATTCAGCTTCCAGACCCAACACTCTTTTCTTGCCGGCGTGTTCGGGAATTTCGTTGACAAGTTTCTCTTCGACCATGTCGGGATGCTTGGATTGGTGTTTGTTGAGATTGCGTTTCTGGCCATAGTGCTCTTCATCTTCCAAGACAGAGAGGGCAATAGCTATCTTGCCAAGTGCGCCGAGGGTGTGGCCGGGGCTGCGGGTATGGCTTTCTCAGCCGTGAAAGAAAAACGCAACAACCGTCACGCTGCCGACGGTGATGAAACCTCCAAGGTGATATCCGACTTCCAATCGCAGAAGTCTGAACGTGAGGACCTCGACGACCTCTATATCTCCGACCACGGTGTGCTTAGTAAAGAATATGCGGCCCCAAACGATTTTCTCACCGGAGAACAGCAGCAAGAAAATGCCGAAGAGGAGATTCCGTTCGAAATAGTCTCAAACAACGGACAAGTTGAAGAAAAACCTTCAGAAAACGACAATCCGCAGGAAGCCGAAGAAGAGATAGTCATTGACACGCATGACGACGAAGCGGTGGGGGCACTCACTCCCGAAGAGGTTAAAGACCTGGAACCGTACGACCCGCGCAAAGACCTCTCACTCTTTGAGTTTCCGCCTGTCGAACTGCTGATGGACCATCCATATACAGCCTCCACAAAAGAACTCATGCGAAAGGAACTGTTGGAAAACAAGCACAATATAGAAAAAACCCTTCTCAGCTTCGGTATCGCCATCAAGAGCATTTCTGCAGTCGTTGGTCCAACAGTAACACTTTATGAAATTGTGCCCAAAGAGGGTGTGAGAATAAGTAAAATCAAGAGTTTGGAGGATGACATTGCATTGAGTCTCGCTGCTTTGGGAATACGTATAATAGCCCCGATACCAGGACGCGGCACAATAGGTATCGAGGTGCCCAACAAGAAGCCTGAGATCGTGTCGATGCGCGACATAATCACATCCGAAAAATTCAAAAACAATAACTTCGCTTTGCCTATCGGACTTGGCAAGACCATCAACAACGAGGCTTTTGTGGTGGATTTGGCAAAGATGCCTCACTTGCTTGTTGCCGGTGCGACCGGACAAGGCAAGTCTGTGGGATTGAACGCTATAATCACTTCTCTGCTCTATACCAAACATCCCTCAGAGATGAAGTTCGTGCTGGTGGATCCCAAAAAAGTGGAGTTCACACTATATTCCACGATTGAGAATTATTATCTTGCCTCAATTCCGGAAGTTAACGATGGTGACGATAACGAACCTATTATCACAGATACAAAAAAGGTTGTCAGAACTCTCAACTCTCTGTGTTTGGAGATGGACAACCGTTATGATCTTCTGAAGAAGGCGAAAATGCGTAATTTGAAGGAGTATAACGCCAAGTTCTGCAAGCGTGAATTGTCGCCGGCAGCAGGTCACCGTTATATGCCTTACATTGTGGTGGTGATAGATGAGTTCGGTGACCTCATAATGACGGCGGGACGCGAGGTGGAGCAGCCTTTGGCTCGTTTGGCACAGTTGGCACGCGCCATCGGCATACACCTGGTGATTGCAACCCAGCGTCCGTCGGTGAACATAATCACCGGCAGCATCAAGGCCAACTTCCCCGCCCGTATCGCTTTCCGTGTACAGTCGGGCGTCGATTCCAAGACTATCCTTGATGCTACAGGCGCCAATCAGCTTATAGGCAAGGGCGACATGCTGATATCCACCGGCAGCGACGTGGTGCGCCTGCAATGCGCTTTCGTGGATACCCCTGAAGTGGAAAAAATCGCCGAATTCATAGGTCAGCAGTCTATCGAACGTCCGCTTGCACAGCCATACGAACTGCCATACGTTCCCGATACGTCTGAAAAGAGCGAGGCCCGCACTGAAGAATATAGCAACCCCGACGAATTCGACCCTCTGATTGTGGAGGCGGCTTCTTTGATAATACAGACTCAGCAGGGCTCCACTTCGTCAATCCAGCGCAAGATGAGTATCGGTTATAACCGCGCAGGACGTATCATGGATCAGCTCGAAGACCTCAAGATTGTAGGCCCGGGGGCGGGTAGCAAGCCACGTCAAGTGCTCGTGAAGACGGAGATGGAACTTCGCCAACTACTCGCAGAAAAAGGACTGCTGTAGGGCTTTGTTGCAAGTGGCAAAATTTATTGTATATTTGCGGACTTTATTTTCGAGTCGTATATGAACAACAATATAGATGCTGTAAAACGCCGTTTCGGTATAATCGGTTTCGACCCTGCATTAGAACACGCCATCGATGTGGCCATGCAGGTGGCTGTGACCGACTTGTCGGTGTTGATAACAGGAGAGAGCGGTGTTGGTAAAGAGTCGTTTCCCAAAATCATCCATGCTTATTCACCGCGGAAGACCAAGACATACATCGCGGTTAACTGCGGAGCAATTCCGGAGGGAACGATAGATTCTGAACTTTTCGGACATGAGAAGGGCGCTTTCACCGGTGCGGTGGAGTCTCGCAAGGGCTATTTTGAGGAGGCATCCGGCGGCACCCTGTTCTTAGATGAGGTTGCCGACCTTCCACTCGCCACACAAGTGCGCCTCTTGAGGGTCCTCGAAAGCGGAGAGTATATGCGTGTGGGCTCTTCCAAGGTGCTCAAAACTGATGTGCGCGTAGTTGCAGCCACTAATGTCAATATCGCTGAGAGAATAAAAAAAGGTAAATTCAGGGAGGACCTGTACTATCGCCTTAACTCCGTACCGATACGTGTGCCTGCATTGAGAGAACGCAAAGGTGATATTTATCCGCTTTTTATTAAATTCGCATCAGACTTCTCCGACAAATACCATTTCCCGACCATATCCCTTACGGAGGACGCACAAAAGATGCTGAGCAATTATCGTTGGCCCGGAAACGTGCGCCAGTTGAAAAATGTAACCGAGCAGATTTCCCTTATAGAAAAGGAACGCATAATCGATGCTGAGGCCCTTAAACCCTATCTTAACGACCCGGTCGGTTCAAATTTGCCCGTTGTTATACAATCAGATTCTGAAACCCAGGATAACATGCAAAGGGAACTGATATTTAAGGTTATAGCAGAACTGCAACGTGAAGTGCAATCGCTCAAAAGCCAGCTTTCTCATATCTCAAATACCGATTCTAATGAATATGGCCAACTTCCGCCAAAAATCGACCAAACAGTCTCCATACCCGAAGGCCATATCGATTATTCTATTTATCACACTGATAAAATTGCGAAAAATCCAACATTTGACGACTCTGAATTGGTGGAAGAACCAGATCTTTCGATGGAAAACACCGAAAAACATGCAATTGTACGTGCATTGCAACGCCATGGGGGAAACAGGAAATTGGCAGCCAATGAACTGAAAATTTCGGAACGTACTCTGTATAGAAAAATTAAGGAATATGAAATCTCAATATAAAGGTAGCAGTCTGTTGCGTATAGCATCACCAGTTGTCATCCTGTTCAGTCTTATACTTCTCACAGGGTGCAGGATGTCGGTGTCGCTTACCGGCGGCACCATAGACGCCCGTGCCAAGACCGTGGCCATAACCACTTTTCCGAACAATTCATCATTGGTCAACCCGACCTTGAGCCAAAGTTTCACCACTGCCCTCAAGGATAAGATTCAAGGCCAGACTCCCTTGACAATAGTAGATAATAATGGAGACTATACATTGGAGGGCGAGATTACATCATATACTGTTAACCCTGTGGCTATACAAGGCAACGACAGTCCTGCCATGAACCGGTTGACAATCACAGTAAGGGTTCGCTTTTATAACAAATTTGATGAAGCTCAGAATTTCGACCAGACTTTCTCGCGCTATGCCGACTACCCTGGCACTCAGAATCTGAGCAGTGTGGAAAATTCGTTGGTTACTGAAATCAATGACGCTCTCACCGACGATATTTTCAACAAGGCATTCGTCAACTGGTAGTCTTATTTTACACTTTTCACTGCGTTTTCGGTTGCAATAATCAGCGGTTGGGCTGACAATTCGCTGCCGAGTGCTCGTTGCATCCAGAGTTTCGGGGTTATCCTGCCGTTTTTGAACATCCTGATAACTTCAGGGCCAATTACTTTTCCCTTGAAATACTCTTCCAATTGAAAATCGATGAGATGTCCCACTGGATATGCCGCAAGATAAAGAGGATCGATGACCGCGTGCGAGTAAATGGCGAGTATCTCCTGGTCTTTCGACTTGAAAACAGGTGCATAATATGCGTTCCACACCTCTTTTGCGATGTCGATATTGGCTTTTTTGAGCTGATCTTCAGTAGCGTTCGGGTTGGCGTAGAGCCATTTCCAAACTTTAATCTCGGTCAGAGCCACGCCCATTATTTCATAGCAGTTCCAGAAGAGGTCCAAAGTGTTGAGATTCTCGGCATTTGGGTCGTTTCCAGCATCAACGCCCAGAAGATCCAAATCCTTGCCTTGGAATACAAATGCCAGAGCCTCGGTGAAGGCTGTGTTTGGCACACCGCTGAGGAAATAGTTCGGCACATCGTATAGGGTTATGGTTTGCTCCACATTATGCCCGAATTCGTGAACGCCAATATTGTAGCCTTTATAGTCCATGCCGTTCTCCCCGATGCGGGTTCTCAGCATGCATGGATCTCCTTTCATCTTCGACTCGAGTGCGTGACCGGCACCTACTGATGGATCCACATGCACATTTTTGCACACAAGCTGCACTTTGTCTTCCGGAAAGCCCAACTTTCTCATTATATTTGGAAGATCCTTTGCGAAAGCATCCTTGGTTGGGTATTTTCCCCTTATCAAAGAGTCAAGATAGTCTTGGTTGATGCTGCTTCTGTTCTTGAAGCCGTCGTACCAAAGATCAAAAGGCTGTAGTTTTCTGCCCAATCTTTTGGAAATGAGGTTCCCAACTTGTTTTACAACAGGTGATGACAACAGGTCTGTGAACAATTTCTCGGCTTCATCAACAGATATTTCGTATTCATCCTCAAATTTCCTGTCAATGAAATTGCGATTTCCGCTGCAGTACTTGTCGGCAGCCTTCTCAGCATGGAAGAAATCAAGTATGTATTTGTATCGGAGTTGCTTTTCTTTTCCACGTGAGATATATTCTATTCCGTTGAGCATCAGTTGGTTGGTTGAAGGATGCCAAGCGAAGTCAAGGTCGTTCTTTGCAACTTCAACCGGAACATCGCAGTTTATGATTCTCTTCATCACATCATAGATGACTTGTTGTTTCTCAAGGCCGTTTTTCGTGTCTGCGTAAGCAGCCTTCAGTTCGTCACGTAAGCCCCAGTGGGTGATGAGCGGAAGCGAACTGTTCCAGTAAAATTGATTTGTGAAGCTTCCAACTTGCTTCATGTCAATGTTGTAACTGTCAATATATTGGTTGGCTGCTGCTGATACATTAGAGATATCCTGTTGCACTTTTGAAGGAATGCGGGAAGTGAACACATCGCCGAGGCGGACATACCCCCACTCGGTTTCTGTCCAATTCTGACCATTGCTGTTTTTCTCTTTAAGAGTGAAGTTCGGAAAGTTCAGTATGACCAAAAAGGCGAGCTTTGACTCGAACATGTCGTCTTCAAAATGTGCCAATCCGCTGTAAGCGCTGAAGTATTTGTCGGCGATTGTGGAGTTGTATCCTGCCACTTGGTCAGGACGTTGAAGGTCGATGCTGACACGGTTGTTGTGACCGAAAATAATCTCGAAGTTGTTGCAAAGCCGTTCGAAAAGCTGCTGTTTCTCCTCTTTGTCTTTGCAAAAATTCTGCATGCAGAACTGCGCGAACTCCTGTTGTGTTCCGTCTTCTTCTGTCCAGAATGCGGCCGCCTGGCTTACGCCGCGTTCAATCAGCTGTTTTGAGATTGTTGAATGTTGGACGAGATAATCCACGACCTGATTCCGCGCGCCCTCTGAGATGTTGCTTTTTTGTGCGGAAATAGCTGAAACTATGGTCATAACACAGATAATTGAAAGTGTCAGTCTCTTCATTTTTAATCCTATTTTTTAAGAAATTTCTTCGTTATAACGCCGTCTTTTGTGAAGATTTTCACCAAATACAAACCTGATGAAAGGTCCGAGATGTCAAGTTTGGCATTCAGACTGTTACAAGTTGTGATATCAATGGTGCGACCGTCGAGAGTGAGCGTCTCAATTTTTTCGATAGGACTCGGGTACGCAACAGATAACACACTGTTTGCTGGGTTCGGGTAGATTGATACGCCATTCTCGAAATCGTCAATGCCAACGTGGCTTGCAAAATACTCTGCATAGAATCCGTCAGCGGTGCCGGCTTCGTCAGACTCGAACACAACGGTCATGCGACTTGCCTCAAACACGACTGTCGTGTCATCAATATGGCCGGTGAGCGAAAGAACTCTGTTGCCCTCGTTGATGGTGTTCTTGTAGAAATGTAGGTAGTCGTGGCCTTCTTCCAAATCCATGTTGTGGATGTTTATGATGATTGCACTGTAGGTTGTGAGCATGAGACGGTATCTGCAATACGAGAAGTTGTTGTAGTGAGCTTCTCCGCTGCCGTCGTCAAAGGAGCCTGTGGGAGCGTTGTAGATGACAATACCACCGCAAAATTCGATGTTTTTGGCTGTATAATGGGCTCTGAACCCGGTGTTCTCCGATACTGTGTCACTCGTGAAGTGCAGGGTGATTTCGGGAGATTCAACCTCTAAAACAAAGGTGCCTGTGTCGTTTGTGATGAAATGTCCGGAGTAGTTGTCTGCAGTAATCCTGAGTGTGTCACCGGCAGCGATGTGATAGTTGATTTTCAATGAGATGGATTCCAGATTCTCGGTTTCTGGAATTATGTGCCAGGTGTAGTCCATGTTCTTGGCATAGTTCTCGGCCGTCTGACTCCCATCAGTAAAGGTGCTTTCCATGGAGGTGAGGGTCTTTTCTCCTGTGACAGACTGAGGCACAGGGTATTCGTATTGTGTGGTGTCAGGATATCCGTTGATGATAAGTTCCTGTGAGAGATTGAAGTTGGAGCCGCCCACATAGAGTGAGTTGGTGTAGAAGTATCCGTCCATATAGCCGCTCCACCCGAAGTTGAAGTGGAAGTAGTAGTTGCTGTCAACCATCTTGTAGCCGTCGCAGATGAAGCCGTGGCCGTTGATGTTCGGGACGCTCCATCCGGCATAGTACATTGGGATTTTCCTTTCCAAATGACTGACAATCACGCTGTCCCAATTCACGTCTGTGGAGTCTCTGAAGAGATATTCAGTCTCAGGTGAATACTTGAAATAGGTGCGAAGCACTTTTGCAGCGCTATGGTTGTACATTCCGGAGCTGTTAGGACCATATACCATATCAACTCCCACTCCGCAGTGATAGATGAGTTTGGAGATTTCAGTGTTGATGGATGTCGGCACGTCGCACATAGCGTCATAGTTGTATGTTGCCTCGCCATAGTTCACCGACTGAACGCCGTATTGTTCGTGTGTATATGAATATTGTCCCACACCGCTTTCCGGGAACCTGAAATAGTAGATCAGCTGGCCGAGGGCGGTGGCAACGCAGCCTGTGATTGCCCTTCCGTTAGTCCCGGCAGGGTCTTTCGGACAATAGTAGTTGTAAAACTCCGTCTGGTCCCACCTTGAGAAAACGAGCGGTTCTATCTCGGAATCATTTCTAAAAGGCTTTCCTTCAAGTGTTTGACTCCAGATGTCCTGATTGTGTGCGTTTGTGATATTGCTTTTTTTAACATAGTCGATTTGCGAAATGTAGTTGTCAATCCACATGTTGAAAGGAGCAATGGTGTCGGTCTCATTGTAGATTTGGTGGTCGATGTAAGCGAGGACGGGCACGATGTTCTTGTCGCCGGCAATCACCACGAAGGCGTTTTCGGCATTGAAGATGTAAAGAAGGCGGTTGTTATCGTCGCCTACAATCTTGGCGCATCTTGACAGGTGCTTGTTCTGACTTTTGAAGAACGATTCAGCCGCTTTAGAGGCATCGTCGAGACTTACATTTTGAGCGATGGAATTGAAGAAAGCGGGGATTACAAGGAGGAGTGTAAAAAGTTTTTTCATAAGATCAGATTTTGATTATGTTTTTAAGCGAGGCTCCATTCGGCGCCGTCTTTGGTGTCTTTCACCACAATGCCGGCGGCGTTGAGTTCGTCGCGGATTTTGTCGGAGAGTGCCCAGTTCTTTTCTGATTTGGCTGTTTTGCGCATATCGAGGATCAGCGACATGGCCTTGTCGAGTGCGTCGTGCTCGCGTGTGTCGCCTTGGGCCAATTCGGGTTTTATGCCAAGTATGTCGAAGAAGAAGGTGCGGAAGGTGGTTTTCAGCAGTTCGAGGTCATCAGCTGTAAGAGTGGCGTGGCCGTCTTTCACGGAGTTGATGATGCGTACTGCATCGAACAGTTCAGCAATCACCTTCGGGGTGTTGAAGTCGTCGTTCATGGCCTCATAGCAGCGTTCCTGCAGGGCCTCGATGTTCTCGGTGGAGGTTGAGCCTGCTTTCAAGTTGTCGAGGTGTCGTTCGGCATCGTATAGTTTCTCAAGTCCTTTCTCGGCGGATTGAAGGGCAGCATTGCTGAAGTCCACAGTGCCGCGGTATGAGGCTTGCAAAACGAAGTAGCGGATGGTCATCGGAGAGTATGGTTTCTCCAATTTCGGGTGGTTTCCGGTGAAGAATTCGTTGAGTGTGATGAAGTTTCCGAGTGATTTGCCCATCTTTTGCCCGTCGATGGTGATCATGTTGTTGTGCATCCAATATCTCACGGAGCTGTTGCCGTTGGCCACTGTGCTTTGGCATATTTCCGACTCATGGTGCGGGAAAAGCAGGTCCATGCCGCCGCCGTGAATGTCGAATTGTTCGCCCAAGTATTTGGTGCTCATTGCGGTGCACTCGATATGCCAGCCGGGGAAACCCACGCTCCAAGGTGAGTTCCAGCGCATGATGTGCTCAGGGGATGCCTTTTTCCACAAGGCGAAATCGGCCGGATTGCGCTTTTCGCTCTGGCCGTCCAGCTCACGTGTGTTTGATATCAGTTCGCTCAGCACGCGTCCGCTCAACTTGCCGTAGCCGAAATCCCTGTCGAATTTGGCTACATCGAAATATACGGAGCCGTCGGATACGTAGGCGTAGCCTTTGTCGAGGATTTTCTGCACCATCTCAATCTGTTCAATGATGTGGCCGGAAGCGCGCGGTTCGATGGATGGCCCCTTCACGTTGAGGGCGTCCATGGCACGATGGTAGCTGTCCATATAATATTGTGCAACTTCCATTGGTTCAAGTTGTTCCAGGCGTGCCTTCTTTGCTATCTTGTCTTCTCCCTCATCGGCGTCATGCTCAAGATGGCCAACATCTGTGATGTTGCGCACGTAGCGTACCTTGTAGCCGATGTGCGAAAGGTATCTGAAAACCACGTCGAAGGTGACCGCAGGACGCGCATGACCGAGATGCGGCTCGCCATAAACGGTAGGACCGCACACGTAAAGGCCGACATGGTCGGGCGTCAACGGTTTGAATAGTTCTTTTCTCTTTGATAATGTGTTGTATAAGAATACTTTACCTTTATTATCTGTATTTTTCATGTCGGAATTTTATTATGTATTTGATTCAAATTGCAAAGATACCACTTTTTAATTGAAAAGCTTCTCGATTTGTGCCTCGTATTTTTTTAAGAGCACGTTTCTCTTCAACTTGAGGGTAGGGGTGAGCTCGCCCGACTGTATTGACCATTCGTGGTTCATCAGCAGGAATCTTTTGACTTTTTCGGTGTCGCCGAAGAACTTGTTGTAACGATCGACTATCTTTTTGTACTGTTTTTGTACTTCAGGGTGTTCAATCATCTCTTCGTTGGTGGTGTATTTGATTCCTTTGTTGGCACACCATCCGCGAAGGTCCTGGAAGTTAGGCACTATCAAGGCGGCGGCGAATTGCTTGTTTTCGCCAACCACCAGGATGTTGTCAATCAGCGACTCCTCTGCAAATTTGTTCTCGATGATAGTTGGGACAACATATTTGCCGAAGGCTGTTTTGAACATCTCTTTCTTTCTGCCTGTTATCTTTAGGCGTCCCTCTGGAGTGAGCTGTCCGAGATCACCTGTATGGAGCCAGCCGTCGGAGTCTATTGTCTCGGCAGTCTGTTCGGGAAGGTTGTAGTAGCCTTTCATGACATGAGGTCCCTTGGTCAGGATTTCGCCGTCTTCAGCTATGCGTACGCGGGTGCCGGGAAGCGCCGGTCCGGCTGTGCCTATCTCCATTCCGCCTTCAAAGAAGTTGCTGACGGCAATCACCGGGGAGGTCTCTGTGGTGCCGTAGCCTTCAAGCACCGGAATGCCCATCGCCCAGAATATCTTGGATATGCGCGGCTGTATTGCCGCACCGCCGGTCACTATGACCTTGAGGTTGCCTCCAAGAGCCTTGTTCCATTGGTTGAGCACCAACTTGCGGGCCAACTTGAGCCTCCTGTCGTATTTTTTGCCTGGATTGTCGCCATATTGCAGGGCGATTTCGTTGGCCCAGAAAAATATCTTCCTCTTAGTCTTGGGTAATTTGTGCCCTGTGGCTATTATCTTGTCGTAAACCTTCTCCAAAAGACGCGGAACAGTGGTGAAAATGTCTGGCTTGAGCTCCACCATGTTCTCCTGGATTTTGGCAAGACTCTCTGCGTAGTAAACCGGCAGACCGAGATATTGCCATGCGTAGTTCATCATGCGCTCGTAAACGTGACAGAGTGGCAAGTAGCTGAGTATTCGGTTGTTGAGACTTGTTGGGATGATGGGGAGCACGGCCTCCACATTGGAAAGGAAATTGCGGTGCGTCAACATCACGCCCTTTGGAAATCCAGTTGTACCGGATGTATAGACCAAGCTGACAACATCGTCGGGCTGTATGCTGTCTTTGATTTCCTGCAGATATTGCGGGGCCGGATTCGCCTTGCCTAATTCTATAACCTCGTTCAAATGCTTGTAGCCGAGGAGGTTGCGGAATGTATAGACATTGTCTTTCAGCTTCGGATTGTCATCTAAGATGCTCGTTATCTTTTTCAGGAGGTCCCAACCTGCCACAAACACCAACTTCACGTCGGCGTCGTTGAAGATGTATTGGTAGTCGCTCTCGCTGATTGTGGGGTAGATGGCAACGTGTAGCGCCCCGATCTGCATGATGGCCATGTCTAAAAAGTTCCATTCCGGTCGGTTCGGGGTGATTGTGGCAACACAGTCGCCTTTTTTTATCCCTAACTGCATCAATCCGTACGACAGGTTGTTCACTATCTGCACGTATTGTGCCGTACTGTATTTGATCCAAATGCCGTTCTCTTTACAGCATAACGCATCTTCTTTTGGGAACTCCTTGAGATCCCGTTCAAGAATGTCAAATAGTCGCGTTACTTCCATAGTATATATTTTAGGGCGCAAAAATACAAAATATATAATAACGGAGTGACATGGACAAAAGTGCTCTATTTCAGCAGTTTTTCCAAGTCTTTCCTTATGATGTCGGCACCGGTCGTGGGCTCGTAGCGCTTTATTACCTTGCCTTTCTTGTTGATGAGAAATTTTGTGAAGTTCCACTTTATGTCGGACGATTTGTCGTAATTAGGGTCTTGTTTGCGCATTGCGTCGTCGAGGTATTTCCCGATCGGATTGCTCAGGTCGAAGCCCTGAAAACCCTGTTTTGCCTTCAGATATGTGAAGAGCGGGACTGCCCCGTTGCCGTTAACTTCCACCTTGTCGAAAAGAGGAAATGTGGTGTGATAGTTCAATGAACAGAATTCCTGAATCTCGAATATGTCGCCGGGAGCCTGCCCGCCGAATTGGTTGCAGGGGAAATCCAAGACCTCAAAGCCCTTGGCCTGATATTCTGAGTATAAATTCTGCAATTCGGTGTATTGGGGTGTGAAACCGCACTCGGTCGCAGTGTTCACTATAAGCAATACCTTGCCCTTGTATTCCGACAATGTGATCTCTCTGCCGTCGGCTTTCTTTACCTTGAAATCATAGACGTTTTTCTGTGAAAATGCAACGGCAGAAAGTGCGAAAATAGCCGTAAAGAGTAATAATCTTTTCATAAATCTTCTTTTTTGTTGATTGATAATAAAAAAAGTCCCGAATGAGCGAGACTTTTTGTAAATTTGCAAAGTTTTTTTGAGCCACTTGCGAGACTTGAACTCGCGACCTACGCATTACGAATGCGTTGCTCTACCAACTGAGCTAAAGTGGCTTTTTTTGAGGCGCAAAGATATAATTTTTTCGAAATATATGAGGTATGTAACTTATTTTTTTTACTCATCGGTAATACTGACACTCATTTTCCTGTGTGTTAACCTGTTTTCATACAGCAGATATGACATTAGTATGGCAAAAGGTGACGCACCATCCAACATTGTGCGTAATTCTTCCGGCAGTTTTGAAAAACTCCCTTTCTATATGTCTCTTAACAATCTGTCCGTTGAGAAATATGGTTCCGGGAAGGAGAAAAAATTAACAGTATCCGTTTCTTTGAAATATAATGATGAGGTCGAGGATGCGAATTTCAGCCTTAACCACCCATATTATTTTCATCAATATGGCATTTATCTGTTTGATTTTGGGAAAAACAAATCGGAAAACGATTTTGTCCATCTCAGGATTACGGAGTCGAGGTTCAGAAACTGTGTTTTTGTCGGACTTGTGTTTATAATATTGTCCTCTTTTTGCTTGATGGCGGTGTCTATGATAGAGCTCGCAAAGCGGCGGGGCAGGTGGAGCTTTGCTGTGTTAATGATTTTGCTTGCTGGAATTGTTGTTGCTGTGATGATGAAGATGAATCCGATGATGCGTAGTGCCGAGGTGCCTCCTATTCTGCGAAGTGTGTGGTTTTTGCCACATGTCATAGCCTACATTCTTTCCTACGCGGTGATCATTTACACATGGTTGCGGTCGGGTGTGGTGATGGTTCGTCGCACCGACAACTCAGCTACAATAGCTCTTTTTGAAACAGGTGTGGCTCTATATACAATCGGTTTGGCGTTAGGCGTCGTATGGGCCCATTATGCATGGGGCACTTTCTGGGGCTGGGATATCAAGGAGACACTTGCGCTAATAATGTGGGGGTATAGTGTCTTGGCTATGCCGATGATGCGGCGTTTGAAAGATTCACGTGTTGTCGTGTTCATGCTGATCACCGTGGCAGTTCTGTTGCTGTTGTTGTGCTGGATCGGGCCGTCGTTGCTCCACTTGGGCGGCATGCATAGCTATTAGTGTTTGTCTCATCGAAAGAATCCTCGTTCCCGTCAACAACGATTTTCCGTTGTATATCTGACGAGCTTTAACGGTTATAACCGGGAAAAACGGCATAGGTCCCGCTGCCATAGTCAACTGGCTGGTAGTGCGCCATGCGGCCTGAGCCATGCATTCGGGTGACAACGTGCTGAGCCTGCGCCGTGATGTTCGAAGGGAACGGGTGCTGCCGGCTCCGGACAGCGTCGGATAGCGATCAGAAGATCGATTTTTTCAGTTCGCCCTACGGCTCGCGGGGTCTGCCGTCATATCAAATCCGTCTGGAAGTTAAGCGTCTGTATCTCCATGTCTATTTGTCGTAGGCGGGCCGAGCAGTCATCTATCTGTTTGCCGAGGGCTTTAACATCAATCACAGTCACGGTTTTGATTTCCGAGCGTGAGTATCTATCCTGTCCGGCTGAGGCAGTCTCGAAGATGCTCCGCAGCTGGCCGACGCGCATGGTCATTATGTCCTTTCGGGCCATCAGCTGAGTCAGGGTCACCCCATCGGCATTTTTGGTCTGCATGTTTGTGGCGTTGATGCGCCAGATGAGATCTTCTAATTGCACGAGACAAGCCTCGAGCTCCTTCATCAGTTCCTCGGGTTTTTCCATCGGCTGGTCGCCCTCCTGTACTTTAACATTGCTTTGAATGCGCGCACCGATCTGCTGGATGCGCTTCTGCAGGTCTTTGCGTATGCTTAATGCTTCAGCGAGTTTCATGTGTATCCAATTTGGCGGCAAAGATACGCAAAAATATCGTAGATCTGTTGGAGAATACGATATGGGGAATGGCACACTGGCGTCATGAATGATTGTCCGGGTCTGAAGTCTCGTTCTCCGAGGAACTATCGGAGGATTTTCGATGGAGGCTTTCCGACCACCACGCCCAGATGAGGGTGAAAGTGGAACTATAGATGAGGCTGCTGAGGATGGCCTGCCATCCTGTTTTGCTGCCGCCGATCAGGTAATACAACAGCAGACCCGCAAGGACAACCGCCCAAACAATAAGATAGCGGAGGATTTTATTTTTCATAACGAAGATTTTTTCAATTACGAGGCAAAGATAATGAATATTTCCTTGCCAGCAATAACAATTGTTTATCCATTTTTGCAACATTTTCACACATACTGAAAACGCTGCAAAAACATATATAGTGTTTTTGGATATCAATATTGATAGTATTTGTTTATGAGGATTCAAATTCACACTAAACTTTCGTTAGTCTCACACGCCTTCATCCTGTTCTTTTGAACAGCTGCCCTACTTGTATTAGCGTAACAATAGACACACAAATGGTTACAAGTGTTGTACATACCAATGTCTTTGCTTATCATACATCCGCACACTTTTCGCTGCCCCTTGTCCTTCATCTTTTCGGGTGACAAGGCGGGTCGGCTAAAATCCATACCAAACAAAGAATCATTGTTGGGCAGTTCACCATAATTGAGATAATAGAGCAACTCCTTGTCGTCTGCCCAAAGGCGTTTCATCAGTTCACCGTCGATGCAGCGGTTGTGGGCGATGCCATACTTGTCGAGGTCGATGTTTTCACCGCAAGTGGCCAGTTCGATGCTCCATCCTTCCGACATCCAGCGGTCGCGGCATTTGGCGAGCCCATCGGCAATCTCGTTCATTTGCTCCAAGGTGAACTCCGCATCGGCAATGGTATCTTTTGAGAATTGGTTCGTCTCTTTCACAAGGTTATTCTGCACCTTGCGGTAGCCATTGATGTCGATAAAGCTGAAGACGAGTTTGTCCGTCAATCCTTTGAGTTTGTTGCCTAAGTTCCATATTTTTATGAGCAAGTTACGAGGCGTGAGTTGTGGCGTAACAATCAGCGGGTCGAAACGCCAGATGACACGTTCTTTGCCCACCATTTCCGTCAGTTCACGAAACGTCTGCACACGTTGCTCCACGCTTGGCACGTTAGGTTCGAAATGCTCATTGTCGTAGTCGTTGAGGGTGAATTGGACGTAGTAATGAATGCCACGCTCATCCAATTCGTGCAACAATGGTAAAAGTGGTCGTGGATTCTTTGTCCAAAAGACTACCACTTTACAGTTTTGGAACGACACGTATGTTGGTTTCTGGTTGAACGGGTTGTACCACACGCAATAGCCCGCCCGCAGTCTGTTAATGAACCATTTGGCATAGAACGCAGGAATGTCGGTACTCCTGCTCGCCGAAATGATGACGGGTGCGGTGGCTTCAACGGTCTGGCCTGATTGGGTGGTGATAAGGATTGTGTTCTTCATAATATTAGTACCTGACACTCTGCTTGTTTTTATCAATAACGTAGAATGCAATTGTTTTATTAGTCATACTATTCTTAAATATGATGCCGTCACATTCGGCTGGTAGTTTTTTGGGAATGATAATTTCTTCATTAACATCGAGCGTTATTAATATTGGTCTAATGATCTCAAGAAAATACCTTTTGTCTTGATCTGTTTTTTGTGAGAGATAAAAAACCTTGTCATGAGTGTTGTAATATGTTGAAAGCGGCTCTCCGTTTTCTGAGAGGGCGTAAGAAATATTCTTGTTAGGGAGCAAAACATAATTTGGATTCCTATCTTCTGTTTCTGAGAATTGACTCGACAATAGCAATAATTTGGTTTTCGTTTTTACGCGCATACAATTTGGTTTACATTTCAGCAAGTCCATTAACACCTCTATTAGAAGGTTTGCCAATATTGGCTTACTCATTTTTTCGTAAGAGTAGATTTTGTTGAGTTGCATTGAAATAAAATTAGCAAGTTCCGGATCCATTGTGCTATTAGAATGCGCCTTCCTCATTCCATTTATTGCTATTTCTGTGGGTGTTGGTCCGTTCCATTCATCTGTACGATGAGTCAAGTGCCATCCCCCACAAGCTTCACAAAAATACGCTCTTTGAGGTATAACACCGGTTTCCTTTTTGATATCGTCGTTATTGAACTTCATAAACGTTAATGCTCTTTTCTCTGTGTCGAAAAGCATCTTTGTACGTCCGCAATCTCGGCAATAATATCGATTTTTTGTCGGTTTCATTTAATTATGGGATAAATAATTATTGAACAAAAATTCGTCCATCATTTTTGTTACATTTTCATTCTCGTATAAGACACTCGTGAATGTCTTGGGTAAATCTGCAAAACCCTTGCAAGCACCCCAAAGCATAAACGCATAACATTTTTGAACGTATTTCTTATTGAGCATATAACGCTCTATTTGGTCGAAGCCCAATGGCTTGACGAAAAAAGACATGATTGACTGAAAGACTGGCATATTTTCAGGAATTGAAAACGTATCAGATTTATGCCTTTTGTACTGATAAAAACCTCTCAGCGTCTGCAAAATGCAATTACGTTTGACAGGGTCGATGTTGGGCATTGTTTTATATTTCTTTGCAGATGTTTCAATTGTATGCAAAACAAACACATCAGAAACTACTTTTTCGTGTTCGCTCGACAATATACAACTCAGCAGGACATTGAAATATATGATTTCTTCATTGGTTGACTCTACAATTTGGAGTCCGTTGTTTTTACAAACAATAAAACTCATATCTATATTCCCGCTGTCTGTTTCTGAGGAGACATCACGAATCAAATCATTAATAATGTCGCTGACACGGAAGAACAAAGCGGACAAAGTGGAATCATATTTGTATCTTCCTGTTGATGTATTCTTGATTTGTTCGTCGATGTCATCAAGTTCTGATTTCAAGATTTTGCAGTCGTTATTGAATTCCTCAAACTCCTTGATTTGGGCTTTGAGTTCCATCTTACGGTTGTATTCAGGAGTCCCCTTCCTGAAATACTCTCGCTGTTTTCCTTTCTTTATTCCATTGGCTTTTTCTTGTGCTTTTATAAAATCCAACTCGTCAAAATATTCCTTGATACGATTGTCTATCAATATTTTGTCAAGTTTCTTGACAATGGCAATCTTCTTGCTTTCAAGTTCTTTTCTGACTCTACCGTTTTCGCCAAAATTTTCTTTTTTTATTTCGTTGGCTTTCATCATTGCCAATTTGCTTATCTCAATGTACTGATGTTTCAATACATCAAAACTATTTGATGCCTCACTCGTTTTTAACAAATACAAATCCCTGCATTTTTCAATCAAAGGTAAAATTGTCAGGTTTTCAACATATTCATCATTTGTCATTATTTGAGTGTTTAAGGAAGCAAATGTGTTCTTCATATTCTTTAATTCGAAGAGAAGTTGTTGCCCCTTTTTATCGGATGTTGTCAGCTGTCCGCGTACATAACCTACTATTGCGCCCTTCAATTTGTTGAAACGGTTGTCGTTTTCAACATAGTTTGATTCTTCAAACGAAATAGTTTCGGAATCACGCTTTAGTTTCAACGAGTTTTTTTTTATGTTTTCTACAACAAAATCCTGCTCATATTTATCGACACATTTTACTTCGTAAAGGATTTTGGATTCCGATATGAGAGCGTTTTTCAATTCATTGGTGGCAAACCTGAATTGTACTAAACCGTTTTTGTAATATATTGTTTTATCATACAAATAAGAGCCTGACTTTTTTGGGCCTGCTGTAAGACATTTCAAATCAAGTAATTGTTCGTCGATACAGATTGAATAGTCTCCACCCAAATCTTTATCCGTCAAAAGCAAATAGTTGGTTTTGTCATTTTTGTCGTTGATATAACGGCTCAAATTGTTGCCGAAATCCCTTTCCCCATAAAACGAATTTGGAGAAATGCTTTCAGTAACAAATGATTCCAAAAGATTCCAAGCACTGACGTTGATGTAGTATTTCATAACATGATGGTTTTATATTTTTTCGACATCTTTGTCATCAACATTTTTCAGATATGATGTAAGGATACCCGAATACGTTATGTAAAGGCTGCGGGAAGCCCTCGTGCAGGCTACATAAAAAGCATTGACAGAGTCAACTTTGCCATTTTCGGCAAAAGGAACGAATACGTTGTCGAACTCGGAACCCTTTGCCGCGTAATAATTGAGAATGCAAGGCAGGTCGTTATTGGAAAAATCAAGCGTGTTGATAGTTCTGAAAGGGACTGTCTTACTCGTCCGATAGTGAACTTGCGTTTGGGTAATGCCATTTTGAAGGAAGAAATCCAAAACATACTTTATGTCTGCCTCATTCGGAACCAAAATGGCTACGTCATCCATATCTTCCGCTTTTATGATGTTTATTATCCATCTCAACTCGTCTTCTTTTGAGCGACATTTTTTTATTATAGGTTTAGGATAGTTGGGGTAATCGCTGTCGCCGCCATCCTTGCGATTGTTGGTCATTAAATCATTTTTTTCGTTAGATACAATTCTTTGAGCAACCTTTGCGATGGATTTAGGCAAACGGTAATTGTAATATAATTCGAATGGCTTGAACCCCTCAAGTTGTTTTTCAATATCTTCCATTTTGCTGCCGGAAGAGATTAATTTTTGATTGCTATCACCAAGCAAGGTGAGGCTTTTGCCAGCTTGTTGAATAAGCCTATTTTTGTAAGCTAATACATTGAAATCTTGCGCTTCATCCACGATAATATAGTCGATTACTCCTTCGCAGGGCTTGTATAATATACCAGAGGGGACTAATCCGTAGTGAGGGTTTGATGTGCTAAATTCTTCGTCCATTGTTACTTCCTCGAACCACGAACACCGCCTGCCCCAAGCATAATAAAAAGCGTCTTCCACCCAATCTGCGAAATCAATGCCGTAGTAGCCTGCCCCATTATTTGAATGAACAACTGGTGAAACTTTGCGAAATTTACGAATAACATTGCTGTTCACTAAGTAAATAATGCTACTGTCGTCAACAACAATTCGTTCTCTATCATTTTCAAATTTAGTATGTTGCCTACAATACACATCACCGTTTAGGTCGAACCCCCTGTTACGCCAAGCCCAATCGTATGCAATGCGCTCGCTGTCAAGCCCAAGTTCTTTCATCCCGTATGCTACCATTCTTCTAAGGGCAACTGTTAGAATCAAAATCGCATACGAACCACCTGCATTTTTAGCCTTTGCAGCACGGTGAATAGCAAGGTTTGTCTTACCACTTCCCGCAACACCCTTGACTATGATGTTTTTGTCGATGCTCTCGACAATTACTTTGCGTTGGTAATCATCAAGATTACTTATAAACCATTTTTCTAACCGCATTTATCACCTCCTTTTTTATTATTCTCCAAGCCACTTTGCTTACATCATTGTGCTTATGAGAATGGGTTATTGTATATATTTGGTTATATCCTTCATTTTTTGAGACCACTTTGCAATATGCTGCTTTCAATCCATTATCCATCATCATGGGTAGCCACTCTTGCGAAGTGTTGTTGTAAGTGGTTACGTCTTCGAGCAGCATTAAGCCATTGTCGGTAAGTTTGGGCATCAAAAATTTGGCAATATGTTCGTAAGCATTCTGCTTTTCAAATTGGTCTTTCGTCACAAACTCGCAAATGGCCTTGAAAGAGATTATTAGGTCAAACTGTTTGTCCAAAACCTTATTCAGTATGTGCAAATCGTAAAAATCGTCAATCATGATGGGAGCGGCATTGTTTTCCACTTCAAAACTGATATGAGATTGCGCCTTCTTCAATATTTTCTCATAAATCCTAAGTGCATGTTGATTCCCGTCTAAAGCCACTATCCGCACCTTTTTAACATGCGGCAAACACTCATCAATGACAGCAAGCAAGCCAATGATTTCACCTCCTGTACCACAACCGAAGTCGAACACGGAAAGAGCTGTTTGAGTGGCAAATTCGTCTGCATGGTGTTGGAAATATTCACTGAAAATGCAATATGCCTCAGCATAACTGCGAGGGAAATACGTACCAAGATAATTCAAGGTCTTGGCCTTGTCATCATCAATGTTCGTCATGTCGGAATAAGAAGGACTATATTCCGCCTTTTGTTCTCCAAAAATGCAATCGTCAAGCCACTTTGGCAATTCCATTGTTCCCGAATAATCTCCACGGCGACCCCCGACTCCGTACAAATAAATCATTCAATTTACCAAACACAATAAAAAAAGCGCGGGAATCTGAACCATCGCTCATCCCGCGTATCTGGCCTTCGCAATGCCTTCCTGCCGAGGATAAGCAATGCTGAAGCCCACGCCGTTGTATATGTAGAACGGATTTTGAATATTCCGCCTGTGAGACGCGCCATGGCGCGTCTCTACGGATAATATACACAACCATGGACATTGACCATTGCCTTACCACGCAGCAGGATATTGAATTTGCGAAGTTCGATACGCCGCAGATAAGACGTTGACTCAACGCCTTTTTTATATGTCTGCCTCCCTGCAAAAATTATCAGAATGCAGAAAAGACCTGCAAAAATACAAAAAATATTATAAAATGCAAGATTTTTATTCCATCACTTTAATTACTTCCACTGCCCTGCTATTTAAAAAAAATGTACCTTTGCCACACTTTTTTTAACACAAACTAACACAAAATAAATATGGAAAAATTTGATCCCGCAACCAACATCCAAGCGTTGGACAAAAAAGACGCCTACCGCGGCGTGAACCCTGCCATCTGCGACAGCGCAACCTTCATGTTCGAACAAGCTAAAACCATGACCGACACGTTCCATGGTGAGACTGAAGGCTATTATCTATATTCAAGACATTGGAACCCAAGTACTTACGCTCTCTGTGAGTCTTTGGCTGCAATGGAAGGCACCGAGGCTGCCTGGGCTACCGGCTCTGGTATGGCCGCAATCACCGTCGCTCTCCTCCACGAAGTGAAAGCCGGAGACCATATCCTCTCAAGCATGACAACCTACGGCGGTACCTTCGCTTTCCTCAACAACTACATCAAAAAGTTCGGCGTTGAGGTTGACTTTGTGAACATGCAAGACCTTGAGGCTGTTAAAAAGGCTATCAAACCTAACACCAAGGTTCTCTATACCGAGACAATGAACAACCCGCTCCTGCGCATCGCCAACCTTCCTGAACTGTCGAAGATTGCCCACGCACACGGTGCCAAACTCTTGGTTGACAACACCTTCACACCTATGATTTTCTCTCCTTACCGCCTCGGCGCTGATGTGGTTATCTATAGTATGACCAAATACGTGAACGGCATGAACGACTGCGTTGCAGGTGCTATCTGCGGTACTGCCGAGTATATCAACTCACTCATCGACGTGAACAACGGAACAGCTATGCTTCTCGGTCCGGTGCTCGACCCAATGCGCTCTTCAAGCATCCAGAAAAACCTCCATACACTCCATATCCGCATGAAACAACACAGCGCTAATGCAATGTATCTTGCAAAACGTTTCGAAGAGACCGGCTTTAAGTACAACTACCCTGGGCTCCCAGAACATCCAGACTATGAGCTCTTTAAGTCGATGATGAACGAGGAATACGGTTTCGGCGGCATGATTTCAATCGACATGGGCACTGCTGCAAAGGCAAGCGCAATCATGGAGAAAATGCAAGAACTCGGCGTTGGTTACCTCGCTGTAAGCCTTGGCTATTTCAAGACTCTGTTCAGCAACTCCGGAAAATCAACCTCTTCAGAAGTTCCTGAGGATATCCAGAGAGAGATGGGCATGAGCGAAGGCCTGATCCGCTTCTCTGTTGGTCTCGATAACGATCCTGAACGCACATTCCAGCTTATCAAACAGGCTATCGAAGCAACAAAATAATTGAAAATTGACAATTGAAAATTGATAATTGGGCTGCGGTTGCGCAGCCCTTTTTTTGTGACAATTATGTTTTCGATCCGTCTTTTCGGCATGGAAACAACCGCGTCCACGCGGTTGTATGAACTGTTGCCCAATGTGAATCCCCTGAAGGGGATTGAATTTTGGCTGGGGATTTTTTCGTCCTACCTGGCTTTATCCCCTAACGGGGATTAATTGATTGAAAATATTGGCTGCTCTCTCCTTCGGAGAGTTTGTCAGTTATTTCGCACGTAGGCTGGGCTGGCCGACGGACTCTTTCCTCTGCCGCTGTTGTTAGGTTCCGACAGAGCGGGTGGGCTTTAATGTCGGCTTGATTTTTTTTGTTACTTTTTACATGAACTGCTCTCGCTCGGAAAAGCAAGCAAGCTTTCTTTTCTCTCGCTTAACCGCAGTTTTGATCAAGCAAAAAGTAACATTTAAAAATGCTTGATGAACTACGCTTATCACAACCGCGGGACGCGGTTGTCTCCACAAATAATGGCTACATTTAAACCTACGTTTTTATAGTCAGCAATGAAACTTAATTGAAGTTTCGCATGTTTGTTTTCAACTACATGTATCTCAGAAAAAAGCCATTTCTTGCAAAGGTGTTGTCATTCCCGATGCCGGACAATTCCCCTTCTTCAAAAGAAGGGGAATTCGCCCGCGCTGCAGAGGCCTGCTGTGGTCGGAAACATTCTACACATGCTTGTTTTTCCTCTTTTTTAATATGCGAAACTTGAAAACTAATAAATGTAGGGGAAGATCTTGTAGCGTTTCAGGGATGTGAACTCCTCGCCGAAAAACTGTGTGTAGCGGGCATAAACCGCCTTTGAGCGCGGCACAATGTTGGAAAAGCTCCATAACACGAATACGAAGCCGGGAATCGACCAGGTGAGTATCGCAAAACCGACCCATTCGACAATCTCGCCGAAATAGTTTGCGGAACTGATCTTGTTGAACATCCATCCTTTGGGAAGATAATAGTTGTTGTCTGTCACATCGGAACGCAAATCCCGGATGACACGGTCGGCGTAAATGTTGACCACCATCCCGAAAAGGAACACCAAGGTGCCGATTATGAATTGCGGCGACCAGAACCAAGAGATAGGGTAGGCGTCTTCCGGACAGAAGAAAAACAGCCATCCGCCCTGCATTATTGCATTGAAAGTGTTGAACACGGCTCCCGTTATGATGATGGAAATCGGCATTTTGCTTTGCCCCTTCATCAGGAGCGGAAAGATGAAGGATCTCTGGAAATAGTGGAATTCAAAGAACACAAACATCACGCAAGTCACCATGTTGAATGGTTTCACTCCGGTTGCGAATGATATGAAATAGAGTATCAGCATTGAGAAAAACACAGGGCATTCCATGATAAACCAGCCCAAGTTGCTTCGTATGGAGACGCCCCACCGGTTGTTGAAAGTCATACCGTATGCGGGTGTGATGAATTGCAGAATGATGAAAACCAAAACTCCCAGAATTGTCATCACAGGGAGCAAAATGGAGTAGAATTGAGCGAATAATTCCATGAATATTAAGGTTTATGAGAATGATTTTCCGTCAAATTTGGTTTTTCTTTTAAGATAGTGGAGAAAAACCACGGAGCCCTGATAGCAGTCGCGGAAGGCGATTTTGGGCATGGTGTTGCGTTTTGCGAAGAATTTCTTGTAGGTTGTGGCGAAGGTGAATATGGCCTTGTAAACGGCGAGGAAATCCTTGAAATGCCCTTGGAAAAGGAAGGAAAAAGCCGCCACTTGATCCAAGAAAAACCTGAGTATCAGGGTTTTGGTGAGTCTTTCATCAGGGAGATTCTTGATAAGTAGGTAAAGACTGTTCCTGAAGTTGAGGAAAGTCTTCATGGAGTTGTTTTTGGGAAGTGTGCCGCCGCCGATGTGGTAAACTACCGAGTTGGGGTTGACTTTTATGGAGTATCCCACATTCTTGATTCTCCAGCAGAAGTCGATCTCCTCCATGTGGGCGAAGAAGTCGTCGTCTAGACCGCCCATGGTATGATAAACGTCGCTGCGCACGAACAGGGCGGCACCGGAAGCCCAGAAAATGTCAATGGCGTTGTCGTATTGTCCGTGGTCGGTCTCGAGGTTGCCGAACACGCGGCCGCGGCAGAAAGGATACCCGTACTTGTCGATATAGCCGCCGCAGGCTCCCGAATATTCGAACTCGTCGCGCTTGTAGTACGAAAGCAGCTTCGGCTGCACCGCGGCCAAAGTCTCCTGAGCGTCCATCTGTTCGATGACAGGCTCTATCCAATGGTCTGTGACTTCGATGTCGGAGTTCAGGAGGCAATAATATTGTGCATCAATCTGACGGAGTGCAAGATTGTATCCCCTGGCAAAACCTTCGTTTCGCTCGTTCTGTAAAAGTCGTATATCAGGGTAATTTTCTCTCAGGAAAGACACGGAATCGTCGGTGGAGGCGTTGTCGCACACCACAAGCTCAGCGTAGTCAGGGAGCGTGCCTATGAGCTTCGGCAAGAATTGCTCAAGGTATCTCCGACCGTTCCAGTTAAGGATTACTACAGATAGTTTCGCCATTTTCTGAGTTGTTCAAATCAGGCCGCAAAGATAATAAATTAATCTCTATTTTGAAAATCAAAAATCATCAATTCCCTCTGTGACCCACTGTTCAGGCTGTTTTTTGATATGTTGGGACTTGATTTGCCGCGGTTTTCAGATAAAAATATTGTCTGGGCGGTTTTTGTCTTGAATTTTGTGTACATTTGCCGCCGTTTTTTTATTACTAACAAATAGTCATAGAAATTATGGAATCACAAGAACTTCTTCACCCGGAAAATTCTGAAATCCAGAACAATGAGGTGAATCCTGAAGCTGCCCAAGCAGCTCAAACAATTAATGAAAATGCAACTACCGAATCCGCCATGGAACCTGAAAATGCGGAAAATGCTCCACAACCGGAAGTTGCTGAAGAACACACTCCCGCTGAGGAGCAAAAACAAGAAACCAGCGCCGAAGCTGAAAAACCTGAGGAAACCCTCGAACAAGTTGAAAGCGAGTATGCTCCATTCAACCTTGAGCAGTGTGTTCAGGAGATGGAAAGATTAGTTGTTGAACCAAACTTCAACATCATCAAACAACGTGTCGGTGTTCTTCGCGCCAAAGTGCTCGAATTCCTTCGCGAAAGAAGACGCACACAACAGGCTGAATACGAAGCTGCCAAAGCCGCTGCCCAAAACCAAGTGGCAGAAGATGGACAACCAGCAGCTGAAATGCCCGAGTTCACTTACGTGCCCGATGAAGTTGAAAAGCGTTTCAATGCCGCCTTCCAAACATTCAAAGACAACAAGGCTGCCTTCATCGAGAACCTCGAACAACAGAAAATCAAGAATCTCGAACTAAAAAATAAAATCATAGACGAACTCAAAAACCTCCTGGATACCGAGACAAACCTCAAGGTCCTGAACGACAAGGTAAAAGAGTTCCAAGAACAATGGAAAGCCATTGGTCCAGTACCTCAAGCTGAATCTACAAACCTCTGGCAGAACTACCATTTCCATATAGAAAAATTCTTCGACATCGTACGCATGAACCGCGAAATGCGTATGCTTGATTACAAGAAGAACCTCGAACAAAAACTCCAACTCTGCGAAAAAGCCGAGTCGCTTCTCCTTAATGATTCTATCAACCAGTCTTTCAACGAGCTGCAGGAACTTCACCGTCAATGGAAGGAGATAGGACCTGTTCCTGACGACAAAAAAGAGGAGATTTGGGAACGCTTCAAAACAGCTTCAGACCAAATCAACCAGCGCCGCCGCGAACACTACGACAAGCTTTTCGCAGAAGAACAGAACAACTACAACGCCAAGGTCGTACTTTGCGAACAGGCCGAAGAACTCGTTTCAAAACCTGTTGAACAAGTTTCTGAATACAACGAAACCGGCGACAAACTCACCGAGCTTCTCAACCTCTGGAAAACCCTCGGACCTGCACCTGCAAAACTGAACGACGAGATCTGGATGCGCTTCAAATCCAACCTCGACAAGTTCTTCCAGCAGAAAAAAGAGTATTTCCAGCAGATAAAGGATGTTCAGATGCAAAATTACAACCAGAAACTGAATTTGGCTATCCAAGCTGAAGGCATCGCTGACAGGACAGACTGGAAACAGGCCACCGACGAGATCCTCGCCCTCCAGACAGAGTGGAAGACCATCGGCGCCACACCTCGCAAATATTCCGACCAAGTCTGGAAACGCTTCCGCGCAGCTTGCGACAAGTTCTTCGAAGCAAAGGCCAACTACTATAACAACGCCCAAAACGAAGAACATGAAAATCTTCAAAAGAAGGAAGAACTTATCAAGAAGATTCAGGAATATCAGTTCGGTGATGACAGAAATGCAAATCTCGATGCCATGAAGGCTTACCAGAAAGAGTGGCTTGAGATAGGTTTCGTTCCCCGCAGCGAGAAAGACAGAATCTACACTGAATACCGTAACGCCATCAACAAGCGTTTCGCCGAGCTCCAGGTTTCTGCCGAGGATACACGTCACAACCGTTATCAGTCTCGCCTCGATGACATCATGAGAAATCCTAACGCCGAAAAGCTCATCGACCGCGAAAAGAACCTCCTCACAAACAAACTCGCCCGCTTGAAGGACGACATCGTGTTGTGGGAGAACAACTTGGGGTTCTTCTCCAATTCTAAAAACGCTGACATTCTCACAGCTGAATTCCGCAAAAAAATCGAATCAGCAAAACGTGAGGTTGCAGACTTGGAATACAAGATCAAAATGATGAACAATCCTAAATCCGAGGAATCTGCCCCTGCTAATGAATCAGAAGCAAAAGCTGAAAATGAAACCACAGCTGAATAACACAACGTTGAATAGTCCAATTTTGAAAATATCAAAATTAATTCTTCTTTTTGCATTTTTCTTTTTTCATAATTCGTCTGCGGCCGCCCAAACGGGTGCCGCAGACTTGCTTATTGGCACATATTATGTTTCAGACGACACATCAGACGAGCAATGCAAAGTGAAGATAGAGAAGGACAAATCCGGGACCTACAGCGGCAGGATGGTGTGGGTCAAAAACCCATATTTCAAGGATGGAACGGAGAAGCATGACATAATGAATCCTGATCCAGCCAAACGCAGTACCAAGTGGGACAAGATCAAGTTTGTGTATGACTTCAAATATGACTCCAAGAAAAACCAGTGGGTTGACGGGAAAATATATGATCCTGTGCATGGAAAGACATACAAGTGCAAGATGTGGTTCGAGAAACCGAACCTCCTGAAGGTGCGCGGCTATATTGGTGTGTCGGCACTCGGCAGGACAATGACATGGAAAAAATTGTGATTTATGGAAAACCTAAATGTTAGAATAGACAAATGGTTGTGGATGGTGCGTCTTTTCAAGACCAGGTCCATTGCCACCGAAGCCTGTAACGCCGGCAAGGTCAAGCTCAATGGTGTGAACGTGAAGCCGTCGCGCGACGTGCGCAAGGGAGAGGTTTACGAAGTTCATATCGGCTCCCTGAACAAGACCGTTGAGGTTGTTGACGCACCGAAAAGCAGGGTGGGAGCTCCCCTTGTGCCGCAATATTGCAACGACCTGACTCCGCAGAGCGAGTATGACAGGATGAAGACACTCAAAACCCAGGAGTTCCGCCCGCACGGCCTCGGAAGACCCACCAAGCGCGAACGCCGCCAGTTGGATTATATCAAGGACAACTATTTCGACGGAGAGTGGGAAGATGAATAAAAATTTGCAATATTAATATAACTTATTCGTTATTGTAGAGTCTTACAAGCTGAATTTTTGACTATGAGGATACATTTTATAGCTATAGGGGGTAGCGCGATGCATAATCTGGCAATCGCTCTGAAAAACAAAGGTTACGAAATCACAGGGTCGGATGATGAGATTTTCGATCCCGCTAAAAGCCGTCTTGAGAAATATGGCATCCTGCCGAAAAAAACCGGCTGGGACCCGCAAAACATAACTCCTGATATAGATGCTGTAATCCTCGGAATGCACGCCCGCGAGGACAATCCCGAACTTGTGCGAGCCAAAGAGCTGAACCTCAAGATTTTCTCTTATCCGGAATATCTTTATGAACAGTCAAAAGACAAAACTCGGGTTGTGGTTGGCGGAAGCCATGGCAAAACAACCATTACTTCCATGATTATCCATGTCCTGCAGCACCTCGACATCGACTGTGACTACATGGTCGGAGCCCAATTGGAAGGCTTTGAAGTCATGGTGCGACTTACTGATTCTGCCAAGATAATGGTGATTGAGGGCGACGAATACCTCACTTCACCCATTGACCGCCGGCCCAAATTCCATGTCTATAAGCCTAATGTCGGCATTGTGAGCGGAATCGCATGGGACCATGTCAATGTCTTCCCTACGTTCGAAAATTATGTTGAACAGTTCGAGATCTTCGCTAAACTGATACCTCAGAACGGACAGTTTATATACTGTGACGAGGATGCAGAACTCCGCAAGCTCAGCACTAAAATCACCAACACAACCCTGAAGCCGTATGGAATTCATCCGTATGTGATAGAAGACGGCGTGACATATCTTGAGACACCTCAGGGCCGCGTTCCATTGATGATATTCGGTAAGCATAACCTTATGAACATCAACGCGGCACGCCTTGCCTGCAATGCGGTGGGCGTCACCGATGAACAGTTCTATGACGCTATCAGAACTTTCAAGGGCGCATCCAAGCGGCTGGAACTGATAGCCAAAAACGGAAACCGCGCGGCATATAAGGATTTTGCACACTCACCTTCAAAACTGAAGGCTACGATTAATGCCGTGAGAGAACAGTATCCTAATCGTAAGTTAGTGGCTTGTATGGAGTTGCATACATTCAGCAGTCTCAGTGAGTCGTTTTTGAAACAGTATGCCGGTACGATGGACGAAGCCGATGTGGCCTATGTTTACTTCTCTCCGGCAGCCGTTGCACATAAAAAACTCCCACCCATCTCCACAAAGATGATATATGATGCTTTCAGAAGAGCTGATTTGCATGTTTTCGATGATTCTCGCAAGCTTACCGACTCGCTTATCTCTTTGAATTGGGATAATTCGGTGCTGCTGTTGATGTCATCCGGAAATTTTGATGGAATAAATCTGAACGAATTTGGTGAAAAAATTGTATTTTCGCGGTCCGCTAATTAGGTCTGAATATTAGGCGGTATAGGTATAAGTATTTGATTTATAAATAGATATAAAATAATTAAAATATAAAAAAATGAAAAAATTAAGTCTGTTATTGTTATTGGCTGTGGCATTTGTTTTCAGCTATGCGCAACCAGAAATCAAATTTGAATCAAACACCTACGATTTTGGTAAAATCAAGGAAGAGGGTGGCAAAGTTACAGGAAGATTCAATTTTACAAATGTTGGAAACCAGCCTTTGGAGTTGGTAAGTGTGCGTCCTGGATGTGGCTGTACGGCAGCGAACTACACACACGGACAGATTGCCCCGGGTGAGAGCGGTTACATTGAGGCCACATACAACCCATACAACCGTCCGGGCGCCTTCACAAAGAACATTCGTGTGACTACCAACGAGCCCAAGTTCCAGGAAAATGATAAGGCAACACCGCACATGATTTTCATCAAGGGTGAAGTCATCAAACGCCCTCCTACAGAATTTGAAATTGCAGGTTACACCAAGACCGGTGGTATGCTCCGCATCAAAGAACCGGATGTTGCTCACAATGTGCTCAACACACAGTCTCAGCTTGACACTTTCTATGTTAGAAATTTCTGGAACAAACCTGTTTCAATTCAGTTGGACAACGCTCCTGAGTTCATCAGTGAGGTTAACCGCAACTTCGGTTCTGAACTGGCTCCTGGCAAAGAAGGTTTCATAGTGTTGAAATATGATGCATCAAAACGTGGTAAGTTCGGCCAACAGCGCGATATGATCAACTTCAAGACAAACGATTCTATCGAGCAGACCAAACGCGTTCATTATGCAATGAATATCAAAGAAGATTTCTCAAAGCTTTCAGCAAAGCAACTTAAGAATGCTCCTGTATCTTCAATAGAGGTTGAAAAGCTCGAGTATGGTGAAGTTGCAAGAAATTCCACTAACACCAAGAGATTTGTGATTAAGAACACAGGTAAAAGCCCTCTGATCATCAGGGCTCTCGAGTCTTCTTCATCACTCTTCAAGGTAAGTGCTCCTTCAATGGAAGTTCCCGCAGGCGGTTCTCAGGAAATTATCGTTGTTTTCAAGGCCAACAACAGAAACACCACTCACCGAAGCACAATCGATGTTATCACAAACGATCCTAACCATCCTATCTACAGCGTTTCTGCTTCAGCCACTGTGAAGTAAGAGAGTATTGGTTAAACATTATATAGAAGGCACCTCGTTGAGAAGGTGCCTTTTTTCGTTATAAGCAATGATCACTACACCAACCGATCCTCTAATTACAAGAAATATTGTCATAGGCTGAAAATAAACGTAGGTTTTCGTGCTGCCAATATTAATTAAAAAATCATATTTTAGAAGGCGTGACTGGAAATAGGGATGTCAATAGGGAAAAGGTAGATACGCAATCATACTGGAATCATTATTACAATGCAATAAAATTTTATGACTCTATAATATTCAATACGTAAAATTTTGTACTTTTGCGCGTTATTAAATTTCTTGAAATGATATATTTAGATAACTCAGCAACATCTTATCCTAAACCTAATGAGGTTTATGAATTCATGGATTTATTTTATCGTCAGCACGGCGTAAGTCCGGGACGTGCAGGTTATGACGCTGGTATAGAAACAGGCGAAGTGCTGACCGAGACTCGTCGTATGCTCACCAAATTGTTCAATGGTGGAACAGATGAGAAAAGACTGACTTTCAGTTATAACGCAACAGACTCTCTCAATATTCTAATTCAAGGCTTGGCGGAGAAGGGCACTCATGTCATCACTACAATGTTGGAACATAACTCAGTCCTTCGTCCTTTATATCACCTTGAAAAAGAGGGAATCATTGAGGTGACATATCTTCCGTTTGACGCAGCAGGATATGTACATCCAGAAGATTTCGAGAAAGCCATCAGGCCAAACACCAAGATGGTGGTTTGCACACAGTGCTCAAATGTTATCGGCACAGTGCAGCCAATCAAGGAGATAGGCAAGGTCTGCAAGGAACATGGCATAATCTTCGTTGTTGACGGCAGTCAGGGAGCAGGTGCTATTAAAATGGATATGATTGACTACAATGTTGACGCATACGCGTTTACTGGTCACAAGTGCCTTATGGGACCTACCGGCATCGGTGGCAGCTATGTGCGCGAGGGCATCGAAGTGAAACATACCCGCTTCGGCGGAACCGGTGTGAAGTCGGCTGTTCGCGACCATCTTGACGAATATCCTTACCGTCTTGAGGCTGGTACAATTAATATGCTCGGTATCAGTGGTTTGCATGCAGGTGTGAAATGGATAACAGAAAAGGGTATTGAAAATATCCACGCTCAGGAAATGGCACTTTGGAAGCGCCTCCGCGACGGCATTATCAATATCCCCGGCGTTATCGTATATTGTGCAACATCTGTGGAAAACCAAAATCCAGTTCTCTCCATCAACATCAAGGGATTCGAAGCCATGGATGTTGGCACCATGCTCGATGTTGACTACGATATCGCATGCAGAACAGGTCTCCAATGCGCACCTCTCGTTCACAAGGGCTTGGGTACCTTCGACATAGACGGTACAGTGCGCTTGAGTATCGGTGCGTTCAACACTGAGGCCGATATCGACGCTTGCATCAATGCAATCAAGGAGATAGCCGCATTGAAAAATTAGTTATAGATTTGTATCAGAGATATTTAGAGACGCGCTTATGCACGTCTCTAAATTTTTTTAATCTGTATAGTGAAAACCAAAAACAACAAATGGATTGGGCATATTTCGGTGATAATAACGTATATTATCTTCGGAATCAACCCGAATTGTTCCAAGGCAATCGTGCCTGAGTACGTTTCTCCTGAAGTATTTACAGCCATACGGATGGTGTTTGCCATGGTTGCATATTGGGGAATCTCATTTTTTTACAAGTCTGAGAAGATAGAGAGAAGGGATATGGCAATGATAGCTTTCGGGGCGGTGTGCTTAGTGGGCACGCAACTGGCTTTTGCGGAGGCTATGCGGTATATCTCCCCGACTTATGTGTCGCTTATTTCAGCCATGTCGCCGTTGATTGTGATGTTGATGGCGGCAGTTTTCCTGAAAGAGCCAATCTCCACACGGAAGTCGTTGGGTGTGCTGTTCGGAATAGCTGGAGCCCTGATGATGATACTGTTTTCTTTGCATTCCGATTCCCGTTACAGCAACGTGGGTATGGTGCTGTGTGTTGTGAATATAATCTTTTATGCGGCCTATCTTTTAGTCACAAGATCCATCTCGAACAAGTATTCTCCGGTGAACATGATGAAGTGGATGTTTTTGTACTGTGCGGTTTTGAGTGTGCCGATAGGGATTCCAACGGTAGGGGAGTCGCCGTTGTTGTTTGGCAATGCGCCTGCGATGGCGTACGTGAACATGGCAATCGTGGCCGTTTTCGCGACGGTGGTTGCCTATTTTCTGCTGCCGGTTGCACTGCGTTACCTGCGCCCCACCACGGTGAGTATGTACAGCAACATGCAGCCGATAGTCACAGCTGTGGTGTCAATAGCCATCGGGCAGGACATCTTCACGTGGAACAAGCCTGTGGCGTTGGCCTTAGTTATAATTGGCGTATTTTTGGTTACAACAAGCAGGGCTAAGGGCGACTAATCTTTGAGTTTGGATTTGTTGTCGATGCGTTCCCACTTGCGGAACCAGCTGCGGATCTTGAGTCCTATGACGCCGAATATGGCTTCACGGAATATGCCAGAGCTCATTTTTGATGTTCCTAATGTTCTGTCTTTGAAGATGATGGGAACTTCAACAATCTTGAATCCGAGTTTCCATGCAGTGAATTTCATTTCGATTTGGAAGCCGTAGCCGATATGTTTGATTTTGTCGAAATCGATGGCATTGAGGGCACTTGCGCGGTAGCAGATAAATCCGGCGGTGGTGTCTTTTACAGGTATGCCCAGGATAACCCTGACGTACATGGAACCGTAGTATGACATGAGGAGACGTCCCATCGGCCAGTTGAGAACGTTCACGCCTTGACAGTAGCGCGAGCCTATGGCAATGTCGGCATTCTGGTTCTCGCAGGCGTCAAAGAGGCGTTGCAAGTCGTGCGGGTCGTGCGAGAAGTCGGCGTCCATCTCGAAAAGATAGTCATAGTCGCGTTTCAGTCCCCATTTGAAACCATGGATATAGGCAGTGCCTAATCCGAGCTTTCCGGAGCGTTCCTCAATGAAAAGACGTCCTTCAAATTCAGGTATCAAAGACTTAACGATGTCGGCGGTGCCGTCGGGGGAGTTGTCGTCGATGATCAGGATGTGCACGTCGATCAGGGAGAAGATGGCGCGGATGATGTTCTCTATATTTTCTTTTTCCTTGTAGGTTGGTATTATGACAAGACGTTTCATTATGAAATTATTTTTTCGTTAAAACAATGTAAACAGGCAGGTGGTCGCTGTAGCCGCCCTGGTAGTTGCCGCCCGCGAAGGTGCGGAACGGATAATCCATGTACGAGCCTGATTTTGTGAACATATATGATTTTCTGAGTATATGTGCCGATTGGAATTTGTATGTGTTGGGTCGAGCATTTACAAGTCCGCCGGAGATTATGATGTTGTCGAGCATCTCCCAGGAGTCGCGGTAGGCGTAGGAGCCGAATCCGTCGCGGAAGAGCTTCCACATAGGGTTAAAGAGGTCGTATTGTGTGAGGTTGTCATCTCGTTTTTGAATGTTCATTTCCTTCACGATGCAAGGTGCGGAAGGATTGTCGTTGAGGTCGCCCATGTAGATGAATTTGGCATTGGGGCGTGAGTGGAGCACCGAGTCGGCTATTTGACGTGCCAGTTGGCCAGCGGCCATGCGTCCGGGCAGGCTCCTTTTCTCGCCTCCAGATTTGGAAGGCCAGTGGTTTACGACGATATCAAGGGTGTCGGTTCCGTCGAGGATGCCGGTCATGAGCCATTGGTCTCGAGTTATGAAGTCGGGGTTGCCGGGAACGTTAAGGGGAAATGCCTTGGTCCCGAGGATCTGGAAGCGGGATGCGTCATAGAAGAAAGCCACATCCACACCGCGTCTGTCGGGAGACTCGTGATGGCATACCGAAAGATTGTAAGGTTTGAGCAGTTCCGTGGCTGCAAGGTCTTTCATTACCTGTTCATTTTCGATTTCGGAAACACCCAAAACGACCAAGCCTCCCTCCAGTTTGGCCATTTCTGATATTACTTTCGCCAAATTGTTGAGCTTCGCATGATAGCGATCCGAAGTCCATTGGTAGTCACCGTTTGGCAAAAACTGCTCGTCGTTCTTGTTTGGATCGTCGATCGTATCAAACAGATTTTCAACGTTATAAAAGCCTATAACCGCCTTGTCGCTTCTGTTTTGGGCAAAAGAGGAGACGACAAATAGGGCGGAAAGTAGAATTATTATCGATAATCTCTTCATCAGGATATTTTTACTGCAAAATTAAAAAATTCTGTAAAGCAAAAAGTTGTTTATGATTTTTTATTGAGCAAATATTGCATTATTTGTACGGCGTTGGTGGCTGCACCCTTTCTCAGGTTGTCGGCTACCACCCACAGATTAAGTGTTTTCGGTTGCGAGAGATCGCGACGGATGCGTCCAACGAACACTTCGTCATGATTTTCAGCGAAGCGAGGCATTGGGTAGATGTTCTTGGCTGGGTTGTCCATCACAACAACTCCGGGCATGTCGTTCAGAAGCTTGAATACGTCGTCAATTTCAAAGTCGTTGTAGAATTCAGCGTTCACTGCTTCCGAGTGGCCGCCGGTGACGGGGACTCTGGCTACAGTTGCAGTAACTTGTATGTTGTTGTCTCTTAATATTTTACGTGTTTCATTCAGGAGTTTTATCTCTTCAGTGGTATAGCCGTCGTCGGTAAAGGATCCGCCGTGAGGGAAGAGGTTGAGGTCTATCTGGTATGGATAGGCCATCTCACATGGTTCGCCCCTGCGCTCGCTCATGAGTTGGTTGACGGCTTTCATGCCTGTGCCTGTTACCGACTGGTATGTCGAAACCACCAAACGTTTTATGGTGTATTTCTTGTGGAGCGGTGCCAGAGCCATCACCATCTGTATTGTGGAGCAGTTGGGGTTGGCTATGATTCTGTCGCTGTCGGTGATGACGTCGCCGTTTATTTCAGGCACCACAAGCGGTATGTTGGGGTCGCCGCGCCACGCCGCCGAATTGTCAATGACGGTCGTGCCGTTGGCGGCAAACAGAGGGGCATACTGCAGTGAAGCTGCACTTCCCGCTGAAAAAATGGCGAACTGAGGCTTCTGTGCTATAGCATCCTCCACGGAGACTATGGAATATTCCTTCTCTCCGAACATGATTTTCTTTCCCACCGATTTTGAAGAGGCTGCAGGAATGAGCTCGCAATCACCAAATCCTCTTTCTACCAATACCTTAAGCATCACGCCACCTACGAGTCCGGTGGCTCCGACAAGCGCGATTTTCATCTTTGTTTTATTTTTGTTGAGAAAAATTTTATTAGATACTTGATTTTCCGCTGCAAATTTACTATTTTTGCAGATACAAACATAAAACAAAAATATCATGATAAAACAAAAGATTCAATTATTGTCGCTGCTTGCTTTTTTTGTGCTCCTATTATTGGCTGTTGAAGCACAAACACCTTGTGTGCCAATTCGATACGATATTATCGTGTCGGAAATAATGGCTAAACCATCGCCGGAAGTCGGACTTCCGGGCGTCGAATATGTTGAACTCCACAACCGACTGCCTGAGAGATGTGTACTTCGCGACTGGAAAATACAGATTGGAAACACCGCGAAAGCACTGCCCGAGATAACTATCGACAGTTTTGGATTCGCTGTAGTTGTTGCCCAGAAGAATCTTGAAATCTTCTCTCCTTACTGTCCGAATCTCTATGCGCTATCCTCGTTGTCGATAACTGATGGAGGGCAATCATTAACTTTGATGAATGACAATAACGAGGTGATTCATCATGTGGTTTTCAAGCAAAACTGGCACAGTGAGTCCATCAAGGCGGAGGGAGGCTGGTCGTTGGAGATGATAGATTTCGGGAAGCCCTGTGCCGGGAGAGCCAACTGGAATTCCTCCAAAGACAAACGCGGCGGGACTCCTGGTGCCACCAATTCGATATGCGGCGAGCTTGTGGATGCCATACCGCCAGCGATGTGCGCCGCCACACTGCGCGACAGTAATGTGCTCAGGGTCCATTTCAACGAAACAGTTGCCTTTTCGTTCAACCAATCAGGCCAATTGTTCCATGTGAATCCGGAAATCCCCATTTCCAAAATCTCTGAGGTTTCCCCTGATTTCAAATCTTTGGATGTTGTCTTCACAGAACCAATCAGACAAGGTGAAATATATGGAGTTGAGATGGTAGGTGTGGTTTCCGACTGTGCGGGCAACCGATCTCTTCAAGGAGAAGAAATACCGTTCGGGGTGAATTCGGAAATCTTGCCTAAAGATTTGGTTATCAATGAGCTGCTTACAAGTTCAAAGGATGGTACTGATGCTGATTATGTTGAAATTTTCAATAATACGACGAAAATATTGGATTTGAAGGATTTGAAGATAGGGTATGGTGGGGATTCCTTGCCGAAAAAGACGATACCGGTCGCATCGCGTGGGATGCAGATGATGCCTCATACCTATGCCGTGTTATGCAAAAACCGCAAGACAACATTGCAGCAATATGTTTGCAAAGACGAAAAAACCTTGGTCCAGTGCGATTCGCTCCCGAATTTCGCATCTAACACCGGTGTTGTTTTCTTGTGTGACAAATCATTGCAAACGATAGACAGATTTGAGTATAATGAAGATATGCACTACAAGAAACTGTTGAGTACTAATGGGGTTTCGTTGGAACGATTGTCGTTTAACAGGGCGACTCAGGATGCAAACAACTGGTTTTCAGCTGCTTCCACCGCTGGGTTTGGTACTCCTGGATACGAAAACTCGCAATCTGCTTATCCGGAATCCGTTTTAGAATTCAGCGTGACTCCTGAGGTGTTCTCACCTGACAACGACGGATTTGAGGATTTTGCGGAGGTGAGTTGCAGGTTCCCCTCGGAGGGAGAACGGGCAAGTGTGTTTGTTTACAACGATAAAGGGCTGGTTGTTAGGAGTTTGGTTAACAATGACTTATGTGGGATTGAAAATGTCTTTATATGGGACGGATTAGACGACAGGGGGAATGTTCTGCCGCCAGGATTATATGTTGTGCAGCTTGATAGTTGGAATCCACAGACGGAGCGGCGTGGGCGCAGGCGCAGGGCCGTGGCTATTTATCGATGACATAACTCCAGCCGTCGTAGCCTAATGTGACATTTTCCGGCATCAGTTTCATGGCATTAGTGTAGAGACCCATCTCGTGAGACACGTGTGTGAGAACAGCGTGTTTGGGTTTAACTGTCTCTATGAAGTGAAGGGCTTGTTCCAGATTGAAGTGGGAGTAGTGCTTCTTGATTCTCAATGCGTTAATGACTAACAATTCGAGGTCTTTCAGGTGTTTTAGTTCCGAATCGGGGACGAAGCTGGCGTCAGTGAGGTAGGCTATCTTGTCGATTCTGTATCCAAGGATTGGCAGTGTAAGATGGTGGATTTGAATCGGCTGGATTTTCACATTGTTGACTGTGAATTCATCGTAGCGAACGGGGTGGAGCAGGAAAGAGGGGACACCGGGGTAGGGGTGCTCCTTGAAAGCATAGTCAAAGTCTTTGCGGATGACATTCAGCACTCGCTGCATGGCGTAGATATTGATCGGGGCTTTTTGCTTGAAGTATATCGGCCGGATGTCGTCGAGTCCGGCGAGGTGGTCTTTGTGTTCGTGGGTCACAAGGATTGCGTCAACGGAGGTTATTTTCTCGCGTAGAAGCTGCATTCTCAGGTCTGGGCCGGTGTCGATGAGAATGCGTGTTCCGTCGGTTTCAATGAAGGCGGAAGTGCGCAGGCGGTTGTCGCGAGGGTCAGTAGATTTGCATACTTCACAGTTGCAACCGATAATCGGCACGCCCTGCGAGGTTCCGGTTCCTAAAAGGGTGATTTTTTGCATGAAGTACTAACAAAGCAATAACGCCACGGAGGCGTTATTGCTTGATGTGAATATGTTGTGATAATGTTATTTGAGGAGTCTGAAAAATTCTACCATGAGGTCCCAGCACATCTGCACTGTCTTGATTTCAAGTTTCTCGTCAGGAGAGTGAACACCGCGGAGTGTGGGTCCGAACGAAACCATGTCCATGTCGGGGTATTTTTCTGAGAAGAGACCGCATTCAAGGCCTGCATGGATTGCGAGAACCTGAGGATCTTTGTGGAAGATATTTTTGTAGGCGTCAACGAGGACGTTGAGGACTTTGGAGTTCGGGTTGGGGTTCCAGCCCGGATAGCCGTCAGTGTTGGTTACATCGGCTCCAACCATCCAAAATGCTGTTGAAACCTTGTCCACGATAGCCTGTTTCTTTGATTCAACAGAGCTTCTTTGGCTTGTGGTGAAGACGATCTCTTTGTCAACAACCTTCACAGAGGCCAAGTTGGTGGAGGTTTCCACGAAGTTGTCTATATCTTGAGACATGGCAACCACACCGTGGGGGCATACAACAAGCACGTTGAGCACGTCTATTTGGAAGTTCTCCTCAAACACTTCTTTCACTTTTGCCGCAGGTTCAACGGTCACGGTCACATCCGGGTCGGTGGCATGGAACTCGTCGCGGTAGGTTTTCTCCATTGTCTTGGTGTAGTTCTTCCAATCATCCACGAGTTCTTTAGGTACTGCAACAATAGCATAGCCTTCACGAGCGATGGCGTTTCTGAGGTTGCCGGCTTGTATGTCGGCGATGCGCAGGTCGTAGTCGCTGTAAGAGTTCCACAGGATGCGGGCCAAGAGTTTGACGGCATTGGCGCGGCCTTTGTTGATGTCGTCGCCGGAGTGACCCCCTTTGAGCCCCTTTACCTCAATCTTGAAGAATTCGCAGTCGTCCTCAGGCTTTTCGTATTCGCAGTTTAGCTTTGCGATCGTGTCTTGTCCGCCAGCGCAACCGATGAAGAATTGGCCTTCGTCTTCGGAGTCCAGGTTAAGGAGCATTTTGCCGTTCATAAAGCCCGCTTCAACGGCCTTTGCACCAGTAAGTCCTGTCTCTTCATCGATGGTGAAGAGGCATTCTATAGGACCATGTTCTATTGTGTTGTCGTCGAGAACCGCGAGGGCGAGTGCAACGCCGATGCCGTCGTCAGCTCCAAGGGTCGTCCCTTTTGCTTTCAACCATTCCCCGTCAATATAGGTTTCAATCGCATCTTTCTCGAAATCGAAGACCTTGTCATTGTTTTTTTCACATACCATATCCATATGTGCCTGCAAAACAACGGGAGTCACATTCTCTTTGCCAGGTGTTGCAGGTTTGGATATCAATACGTTACCAACTTTGTCTCGTTTTGTCGGGAGACCTAACTTTTTTCCGGTCTTTTCCAACCATAAAGACATTTTCTCCTCCTTTTTTGAAGGACGCGGGATCTTTGTGATTTCATTGAAATAATAAAAAACCTTTTCCGGTTTTAAGTTTAACATTTCTTCGTTCATGACAATTAATGATTAGGTTTGTTGATTTCTCTTAAACGTTGCAAAGATACGAAAATTGTTTAATCTGATGTTTTTGTTTAAATCAACAAACTGAAGTCTTGTATAGACTATTTTTCCTTCAAAGGGACAAATAATGTGATCCTTATGGATTTGTGATGATGAAGGAGATCCCATGATTCGAAATGGGATTGTTACAAGCAATAATTGTCACCGTTGCGAAACACGGTGCCGATTGGGGTGTTGTCAGCAGGTCGCGAATTGAGTCTCCCTTTCTCCTCGAATAGTAAATTTCCAATGCTTAAATCCTATTCGGATATTTGCGAGATTATGTCAAGCCTTTCTAACATAGTGTATTGGATGGAATCATAAAACTGCTGGTCTCGTTTTTCACGTTTCACAATCATTTCCCTGCGGAAATTATCCATCCTTTTCTGTATCATCACGAACCACACTGGACAAGGATGGACAAACGCAGGAGACATGCCATATATGCAACACGTTCGCTTTCAAATACAGTGTGTCAACGAATCTGAAACAAGGACCATTCTGGCCATTCAAGGATACAAGAAAAGGCATATCCGTTGTCCCCATAATCATTAGATGTTGCCAGAATGTCAACTGTAATATTGGGATTATATACAGCATGAAAAAAGTTTTGAGCTTCATCGGAAAGGTCTGAATATTCTCTATCGAATGAGGTGCTCAAGTAACTGTCGGTTCCTAATGACAAGTTTGTGTTTTCTGAGCTTGCCCACTTGTCGAGTTCTTGATAGTAGGCTATTGCAGCAGAACCAGCTTCATCATCATGTGTCCATATCTTTTCCCATCCGGATCCACCAACCTAACAGGGTTATTCGCGCAATACACGTACGGGCTCAATGACGGATATTTGTCACTCATCGGGTCCACACTCAGCCAAATGGACAGCTCGCTGCTGTAATACCTTGCGTCAAAGTAAGATAGACCGGTTTCGTGGTCGCGTTCCTTGGCGGAGAAGGTGTAAGTGCAATTAGGAGTTGGGAATGAGGAATTAGGAATTGGGACGCTTGTGGCGGATTGTAGGGCGCGGCATGAAGACGGGCGCACACATTCTGCGGGAATCTGCGCGGTCTGCGGGGGAAATGGATTATATGACTGAATCGGTCTCATCGTCTTTTCGCGACACAAAAGTACAAAATAATCCGCTCTGTATAGTCAAGGTGCAAAAAAATGCGAAAGATTGCAGTTTGTTGAAAAACATTCCTCATTGCTAATTCCTCATTCCTAATTGAAAAAGCGTGTTCCTTGAGATACTGCCGCAATTCCTTGATTTTCTTGGCATGGGAAATGTACTCGTCCGAGCCGATGACCATGCGGTTCTGCTCATTCACGAGCTTGTTCATCTCGGAACGTATCTGCTTGACGGAGGCCTACACCTCCTTGCCGTTGATGTAGATGGTTACCCTGCGGGTGCTGCTCTTTGCCATAAACTTTAAGTTTGTGGCAAAGATGCTTCAAACGTCCGTCACGGATAGGGACGAAGAAAACAGTGGTAGATTGAATCTATTTTTTTAACCGTTTTCTACTTATAATCACAATTGTTAAAATCAGAATAGGTATAAAAATAACATTCACAACAAACAGTCTTCTAATCCATATTTGTTCTATAGAAACACAGGGCGGGCATGGCATATCGTCAATACAAGGTTCACACAGTGGTTGAGTATAATAGTAAAAAAAAACTAATAAAACTTCAACAATCGACCATAACCATATCAGAAAAAAAATTATCGCGGTTACATTCTTCCTTGAAATACTATATTTTAATTTTTTAGATATTACAACTAAAATTAAAAAATTAAGAGGTATTAAAATGTCAATTATCCAAATATGTAGAGTGTCAAATGAAGGGCACTGTGTGCCATTCAGACATGCTGTAAAAAAAGGTTGACTAAAATAAAATGCCAATATCAAGGCTATGTCTATAATGACTAATGAAATAATCATAAACTTTGATTTATAGGGACTGTCCATTTTTTTAATTACTTGGATTACTAGTGTTTATTTCATACCTAAACTCTTTATTCGCATTTGCTGGATCTTTTATCCATTCATTGTATTTATTCATAGCATCTTTTAATATCCCATCAATATTTCTTTGATCTACGTCTCCACTATCGCCCATGATATTTCCCTCCCATCCTGGATCAACACCGTTTTCATCTGTGTATCTGTCTCCTAATCCTAACAAATGTCCTACTTCATGGGGTGCTGGATCATCTTGTGCTAAACTTTTACCATTACGTCCATGGCTTCGCCATTTACCCTCATCCCTTTTTTTGACATATGATCGTGAATCATCATCCGTTACTTCAATGAAATTATCTCTGTTGAATGGATTCCAACTCTGTGGAATAAGAACAGGAGATGATTTCTCTTTGTCCTGATATAATTTTATTTTTACCTTAACAGAGACTTCAAATGTTGTGCCATTAGCAGATTTCGCCGAATAAGAACCTCCCCATTTTTTATTTACATCAGCTTGCATTTGATTTGCAACTGCACGGGTTGCACCTTTGCCATACAAGTATACATTAGCAGAAATTGTAATTTTATAGTTTTTTATTGTGATTACACCATCTTCTCCATTAGGATCTTTTATCAATATTGGATTATTATTACAATATGCGTACGGACTCAACGATGGATATTTGTCACTCATCGGATCCACACTCAGCCAAATGGAGAGGTCGGAGGAGTAATATCGTGACCCGAAGTACGAATACCCCGTCTCCGTATCCTTCTCCTTGGCACTGAAGGTGTAACGCACACCGTCGAAATCATTTAATCGTTGGTTCACGTAGTCCTCTCCCCA
>CAKUVI010000002.1 GCA_934699095.1 uncultured Bacteroidales bacterium
CTTTTGCGGAGAGAGCGAGATTCGAACTCGCGGAAGAGTTACCCCTTCGTCAGTTTAGCAAACTGGTGGTTTCAGCCACTCACCCACCTCTCCGTGGTTTCATCTCTGAAATCGGCTGCAAAGATACACTTTTTTTTAATATATACACAGCAAAAAAAGTTTTTTTTATGGTCAAAATTATTTCTCGTCACCTGTCGTTTGATGCCATGTCGGATAGCTACAATTATTTGACAGACTTCTTTTGATATTGCCAAGTATTAAAAAAGGACCGGCTTTAAGGCCAGTCCTTTGTCAGTCAGGAGTATATACGTTTATTTTTTCTTGAAAAGGGAGAGGATGAATAGAAGCACAGCCGCACCAATAACGGATACTATGAGTTCCCAAACAAGTCCGCCTTTTTGGATTCCCGCAAGGCTCATCAGCCAGCCACCGAGAAAGCCGCCGATTACACCTACGATAAGGTTAACGATGAGGCCGAAACCGCCACCGCGCATCAGTTTGCCAGCCAACCAGCCGGCTACTATGCCAATCAGAATGTATAAAATAATGTGCCACATAGTAATGTAGATTTGGTTAGAAATTTGTTATCTGCAAAAATAAATAAAATATTGTTGAGACGGACGGCCGTCCGTCTCAACAATAAAAAAATCGGTTATTATAAAAAAAAAGAGACGGACGATTGTCCGTCTCTACCGTAATCGTATGTTACGTGGGATTATTTTTTGATGAAACTCTTGGTTGCCACACCGTCGTTGGTGATTACCTTCACGAAATACATGCCGTTTGCAAGGCTCTCGATGTTGATCCTTGTAGGATTTTCGATAACCTCAACCTCGCTGATGAGCTTTCCGTAAACGTCGTAAACCTCAAGACGGCTTACTGCGATGTCGTTGTCGCTCACGCGAACGTCAACATAGTTGCTTGCAGGGTTTGGATACAACGAGATGCTGCCCATCAGGCGGGCGTTGATGCCCGTGCTCTGGCTGATCATTGTGCTCCAAGGACTGGTTGCGCCGTCGCACACTGCCTGTACCTGGATCTGGTACTCGGTGGCCTCCGTGAGGTCGGTGATGGTGTAGGTCGGGTTGCCCTCGACTGTCACGGTGCTCCATGCGCCGTTTACAACGCGGTACTGCAGGTTCCATTGGTTTGCACCGTTGGCATCCCATGTGATGGTCATGCTCTCCTTGGTGATGTTGGATGCAGCAACGTTGGTAGGTGTGTTACATGGCTCAACAGATGAAGAGTTGGTGGTGAAGTTCTTCCACTGACCGTAAGAGTTGCCGTTGGCGGTGGTTGCGAACGCACGGAATGTGTATTCTGTGCCCTCTGCAAGACCTGTGAGAGGAGCTGTGAAGTTGGTGGTGCCGGTTGCGCTAACTGTTGCAACTGTGCCGCCTGAAACAGCCTTCCATTCGAAACCGCGTGCGGTGATCGTCTGGTTGCCAGGATTGGTGATTGCACCGTTCAAAGTGGCTGTTGTCTCTGTGATGCCGGTTGCATCGTTGGTGGCAACGGTCGGCTCTACAACCTGAGCTGAAGTCTCGGTTGTGAAGGTCTCGACTGAAGACCAAGCACTGCTGCTTGTAGAATTGCAAACAGCCTTGACGCGTACATCGTACTGTGTTCCAGCTGCAAGACCGGAAATTTGTGTGGAAGGTGTGTTAGTTACTGTGATCTCATTGCTCCATGAGCTTGAAGATGTCTGTTTGTATTGCAACAACCATTCATTTTCAGTGCCTCCAGGAGTCCATGTGGCATTAGCTGAAGTCTCTGCGATCTGTGAGATTGTCAAACCTGTTGGAGCTGCGCACTCTGCAGGACCAGAGCCCTGACAATCAGTTGTGAATGTGTGGAATGCACTGCCTGAAGCATAGTTGGCCATAGAACCTTCTGGTTGTTCAACAATAACGTTGCCGTTAGGATCGTAAATTGTGAAACCTACTTCAGAAGAATATGATCCGGCAGACCAAACAAACTGAGTCTCCATGCCGTCACACAAGTTGAATGTCTCGGTTACAGGAGAGTCGTTACCACCGTTTGTGAGGGTGAGCTGAACTTTTTCTACGCCATTTTGCTTAACGATGACTTTACAGTTGTTCCAGCCGTCGCCATAGCTGTCTGTCATTTCAATTGAATATGTACATTGGTCTTCGAGATCGCAGATGTTGGTTGCGAAGCTGCCTGTGAGAGGTGATGACTGTCCGTCTTCATCGCCACAATCAGCGATTACAATTACAGAATAGTTGGTGGCTGCTTCCAATCCGTCAATGTCAACATAGTTGTCTGTTGTGTTGATGGTTGTACCTTCGCCTGGTGTGAAGCCTTGCAAACCGTATTCCACTATGTAGCTGTCGGCGAAACCTTGCCATGATATTGTGGCTGATGACAATCCTATGTTGGTGAATGTCATGTTTGTAGGAGCAGGACAAGCAATGGTGGTGGTGAAAGTCTTTGTGATGGTTGCATCCGGATTCTCAGGTGTGTCACCGCAATTGGTGATAACATAAACTTCGTATGTGGTTTCCGGTGTGAGGCCTGTGATTTCAAGTGACTGCTCGCTGACTACTTCACTTTCCCATTCTTCTGCTGTGGAAGCTTTGTAGAATACAGTCCATGAAGTGTGAGACTCGTCATTGTCCACAAATGTAATGGTTGCTGAGTGTGCCTGAACGTTTGTTGCAGTTACACTGTTCTTTACAGGAGATGGACAAGTTGGAACGAGTTCCACCTTGATGTCATCCAAGTTCCAAGACTGAGCCCAAGATGCAGAAGCTCCATCGTCAATATGACGGAGGGCTATTCTTGCACCCTCTGGAATCTCAAGGCCGTTGAAGTCGAATGGTCCCATGTAGTTGCCATTGCCTGAAACTCCGCTTGCATTACCTCTTGGACCAGGAGTGCCTGCGTCGAATACATCAACGAAAGTGCTCATGTCAGTAACATTTGTCATGTAACCGATCTTCACTGAACCGGTTGTTGTTGATGTTGCCGTTGCCCAGAATGAGAGGCGGAGTTCTGTGAGGTCATTTGTGAATTCAGGAAGAACAACAGTGCTGTTACCCTTGTATTCCATTGAGTTGCCGCCTGAATGACATGATTCTGCATACTGTGTGTAAACAAATGGGGAAACACCGTTGTTTGCTTGGAATGTCTCTGGTGTTGGCCAGCATACTGATATTGCAACTGCTACGTTGCTGCCAGGATAAGACTCGAAGTCTTCAATGAAAGGATTGTCCTCAGTAATGGTGATTGCACCGCAGCTTGTGTTGAACGAAGCACTTGCAGTAACAGATGAGTCGCTGCCGCAGATCGCTCTTACAGTCACAGTTGCATTTGAACTACTGATAAGGTCGGTGAGTTCAATTGAGTTGGATGTGGTGGTTTGGTATGAAGACGATGTTCCTTGGGTTACAACTACTGAATATTCGTCGGCTTCACCTTCCCAAGTTACAGTTGCAGAGTTTTCTGTTATGTCTGAAACTGTCACATTTGTAGGTGCCATACACTCAACAGCTTTGAGAACGATGTTGTCAACTGCTGCAGGTGGGTTTTGGGTCGTGTAGTAAGAGTTACGGTCTCTCCAGTGGAATGCAAGGCGATAAACCTTGTCTTCATCGCCCATGCCTTGGAATTGTTCTGCATTGATGATCATCTCAACATGCTGCCATGTGGTCTCGTTTGAGAGCCAGTGCTCGGTTGCAGTTGGACCGTAGTTGCCAGGTTGTGCTGTTCCGTCATAACCTGAAGGAGGATTGTTGCCAGGAGTGATGTTCACAACAGAAGGATCAAGCCAGTAAACGCGCAAGAACTCTTCGTGAGCTGAACCGCCTTTGGCCTTCCAGTCAAATGAAAGCATGAGTTCTGTTGTTCCTTGTGGAACCAAAACGTCTCTGTATGCATATACACGGCTGTTGTTGTTTGAGTAAACGTTGGATGCACCATCGTTGTTTGAAATGTACAATCCGTTTGTGCCTTCCTCGGTGGTGTTTACATCAGACTCCTCATCTGTAGGTGCTCCGATATACCATTTGTTGGACTGTGTGCCGTTGAGAAGTACCCATGAAGAGTTCTCTTCAGCGTCCTCGAAGTTAACCTGTAATGGCAATTCGGCCGGAATTGTGGTGGTCGTGAATGTTGCAGGATCTGTCTGGTTTTCGCCAGGTGTTCCGTCGCAAACAGTTTTTACGAATACTGTGTAAGTGGTGTTTGGTGTGAGATTCTCGATCAAGTTGCCTTCTGTAGAAGAAACTTCTGCAGTCTCATACTCGTCTGTTGAACCGGCAGGACGGTAATATATCATCCAGCTGCTGTGGTCTGCGTCTTCATCGGTGAATGAGATCTCAGCTGTGGTTGCAGAAACGTTGGCAACGGATACAGAGTTGTAAATAGGAGCGTTACATGTGGGAATCAAGCTTACCTGCATGTCGTCAAGATACCATGATGATGTGCTTGTGCCAGGAACGATGTGGAACGCGATTCTTGATCCTTGTGGAAGATCTACTTCTGCCAATGCTGCAAATGATTTTTCATACTTTGTGTATGATGTCATTGTGAGAGTGTCAACAGGAACGAATGTGGTTTCGTCGTAGGCATCGGTGATGTAGCCGACGATCAACGGGAATGACGATGTACCGCGTGCCCACATTGTGAGTTGCAACTCGGAGATGCTTTCTTCGAATTCAGGAAGTGCAGTCACGATTTCACCGAAAGCGATTTCCAATGCTGAGTTACCGCTGTGTGCAATGTTTGAGCTTTCAGTGATGTGAGGGAATGTGAATGTTCCAAGAGAATTTGTGTAAACAGTGGTCTTTGCTGATGCCCAGCAGTTGAGAAGCTCTTCATCGGTTCCTTCAAAGTCTGTGGTCCATGCTATCTCGCTTACAGAGATAGGCTCACATGCTGTCATGAATGTCTTTACAGCTGAATTTTCAGAATCGCCGCCGTCACAGTTTGAAACAACGTAGAACTCATAGCCTGTGTTTGTCTCAAGACCGGAAATATCGATTGTAGGCTCGCCGGAAACTGTCTCGGTGAGGTATTCGTCGCTGCTGCCTTGCTCCCTATAATATACTGTCCAGTTTGTGGACGTTCCGTTTTCAGTCCAGCTTAATGTGGCTGAAGTGGTTGTGACGTTGCTTACAGCGAGGTTGTTAGGCTGTCCGCATTCATTGCCGACAAGTCTGATGTTGTCGATAGCTGCAGGAGGATTTGTGCCGCCATAACTGTCGTTTTTCCAGAAGAATACAATCTGTTTGGAGGTTCCAAGTACATCTGTTAGGATGTAGTCAACGTGTGTCCATTCAGAAGTGGTGCATTTTTTATCTATGATAGCCGTGCCTGAAGGAACAGCGTTTGTCGGAACTTCGACGCCGCCGTCGAGCAAGAATACTGAAAGATAGTCCCAAGAGGTACCTTCACCCATGCTCTTATAGTCGAATATGAGGTGGTATTCCATCGGTGTGTCATCAAATTCCACGTTAATAATAGCGTATGAATATGATGTGTTTGTTGTGGTGTAGCTGTTTGAAACACCGTTGTCGTTGGAGATGTACATTGCATGTCCTGTCTCCTCGCCATCTTCTGACGGAGCGAATGTGGCTGCGCCGATTGCCCATTGGTTGTCGCCGGTGCCTTGGAAGGTGAACTCTGTAATTTCAGAGGCGTCTTCCTCGAATGTGCGTTCGTAAGGCAGTTCGATAGGCAGACCAGGAGTCTTGAATGTGAGCTGTTGGTAAGCGTTTGCGTATGAGCCGTCACCACAATCAGTTCTCATTGTCCATGTGTATTGTGTTGAAGCATTGATATCTTCAATGACATAAACGCCATCAGTTAGAGAAACACCTTCTATAATGTTGAACTCTTCCTCTGATGTCTGTTTGTAAAGGATGTCGTAAGTTGTGCCTTCAACTTCGTTCCATGTTACCTGAGCAGATGTTGCGCTTACGTTAACCATTGCGAGTCCAGTTGGCTCTGCGCATTCAGGAATCAAAGATACTGTGAAGTCGTCCAGGTTCCATGAATTTGACGAGCCGGTGCTGGTGAAGTAGAGTGCGATATGTGCGTATGTGAGATCTTCCTCTGTGTCAAGGGCGTTGAAATCGAAAGGTCCCATGAGATTGCCGTTGCCTGTTGAGCCAGATCCGCCGCGCGGACCAGGAGCACCTGCATCAGCGAGCTCGATAAATGTGTTGTAGTCGTTAGGATCAGTCACAATGCCGACTTTCACATTGCCTTGGACAACACTTGTTGCTGTTGCCCAGAATGTGAGACGAAGGTCGGTGATGTCTTGTTCAAATTCAGGAAGAATGATGTATGCCGGCTGACCTTTGAACTCGGCTGAGTTGACACCTGAGTGGCAAGACGGTGAGTGACCGCAATATACGAAAGGTCCGTTTGGTTTCAACGGAATGGTCCAACATGCCGGGAACGGACGTTCGCCGCCGCCTTCAACATCTTCAAAATCCACGAACCATGGAGTCTCTGATACGTCAATACCGGCGCATCCTGTGTTGAATGTGTAAACTGCAGACCATTGTGTGGTGGTTCCGTCGGAACAGTTAAGTTGTACACGTACTTTGTATGCGGATGAAGGATTGAGGCCTGAAAGATCGTAGGTGTTAGAACTTGCAGTGGCTTCTTCAGCATTTGTCCAGTCTGTTTCGGAAGAGAGCATCCATTGGATTGTGTAGCTGTCTGCGTTTTCAGACTCGCTCCATGAGATTGTGGCTGATTCAGTGGTCACTTCAGTCGCCGCAAGTCCGTTAGGTGTCTTGCACAAAGCGCCGCCAGTATAGGTGAATTCTGTCTTTGGAATGAAGTTCAGTCTCGAAGGAGAGTTTGAAGAATATTGGTATATGCTCATGTTTGAGCTTGATATACCATAGAAAGAGCCTGATGAGTATGATCCTGAAGTTGTCACGATATCCAACAGCAAATTGCCGCCCTGATAATCGTAAGGGGCTTCGAAGGTGAAAGTAATGGAGTTGTCCTGGATGTTGATTGCTCCAGAATACACTTGCGTGAGTTCTGTCTCAATGTGAGCAGAAGATGTGAATGAGGTCTCTTCTGTAATGCCAAAACTGATTGTGGTGGTTGCGCTTCCCCAAGACGGAGATCCATTGAGGAAAAACTTGATCTGGGAGATCTCTCCGTCGATCATCTCAGTGAGCATATCCTCAGTGTAAAGTACTTGGTTGTGCTGAGGTTGGTCCATCCAGTAGCCGTAGAACGGCGCATAAGCATTTGTGGTTGTTCCATCGGCGACAGTCAGCATCGATGAGTCGTCCTGCGCATACAGCTGGGCGGATAAAATCCCCACTACAACTGTAAGAAACACTAGTAAATACTTTTTCATACTTTTTAGATTTGGTTAATAATATAATTGGTTTAAATCTTCCTATCCAAGATTTGAACTGCAAAACTATCAAATAAATTTGAAACCAACATTGCATTGTTGATAACTTTTTATATTTAAATTTCAGGCTCTCAGCCAACGGGAGCGAATGGCCAATCCGACTCGACACCCGACGTCGTTGAAACCGCGGGACGCGGTCGCCTCCATTCGTCTCTCAATTTTCAATTTTCAATTCTAATGCACCACACATGCTCAAGCCTGTTCATGTCTTCATGGCTGATACCGGAAAAGTCTATGGTCAAATCGCCTTTTTTGTTGAGTTTCCATCTGAGCTCTCCTGTCGAGCCGAGAAGCGTGATTTTTTTTACAGATCTCAGATTTGGGATGCCATGTATGACGAGAGGTCTGTTTCTGTCGGGGCGTTGGAACTCAAAAACATAGAGATTGCCGTTGTTGGCGGTGAAGCATCTTGTGGTTTGTTCCCAGCTGGCTTCGCCTCGCCACACAGCAGGAACCGCTTCAATATCGCCACCATCACGGCTCCACTTCAGTGATGCCGTGGCCTCGAGGTCTTTCTCTTGGTAATAGACCTCGAGATTCAGAATCTCACCCTTTTCAAGGTAGATAGTTGTCTGGCCCCGTTGCTGTTTCGAAGCGTCGTTTGAGACATGCAGCAGAGTGTCGGTGGAGTAGGTGATTCGCTTCAACACGACCATCTCGTCGTCCGCCTCCGCCATCAGGGTGTATTTCCCGTTCGCAGGCGCAGTAACAGTCCCGCTCCAGTGTATCTGGAAATTGTCTGGACTCATCCCCTTGACTGGCGAATTGCGCACCCAGTCGAAGTCAATGCTTTCGGAGGGTGGCATGATGAAAGTATGTCTCTTGAACTGTGATTGCGAGATGTAGGGCCTTGACCCGTAGATGGCCTCGCCGTTGACTTCTAACCATCTTCCGAGGTTTAAGAGACGTTCTCTTTGTATGAACGGTATTGTTCCGTCAGCGTTTGGACCTACATTCAGGATAAGTCCGCCGCCGTTGGCCACGAGTTCTACAAAGTGCTGAATCAGTTCCCCGTCGCTCATGAAGTTCTCGAGGTCCTCGTTTCTGTTAAGCCCAAAACTCCTGCCAATGCCGCGACATTCGGCCCAAGGAGTGTTAGTGACTTTGATTCCTGCGCTGTATTCCGGGGTGAGGAAACCGTGTCGGGTGCCGCTGCCCCAGCGGTTGTTCACCACAGCATCGGCACCAACCGTGTTGTAATACCAGCTGATGAGCTCCTTGGAACACAGCTGCTCGGACGTGTTGTTCCAGTCTCCGTCTGAGAAAATCAGATCCGGCTTGTATCGTGAGACCAGCTCCTTGAACTGCGGCACCATGTAGTTGTTGACGTAGTCGGCAATGCTGTCGTCAGGATCTTCCATCCAGACATGGCGCGGATTCGTCCATTCGGGAAGCGAGTAGTAGAATCCCATGCGGAGCCCGTCGCGACGAACGGCTTCTGTGAGTTCCTCCACAATGTTGCGGCGCGGTCCGCTTACCGTGCTGTTCCACTGCGGCTGCTGCGGACTGTCCCACAAGCAATAGCCGTCATGGTGCTTGGTGACCAGAACCACATACTTGGCGCCTGCCTTCTTGAACAGCGAAGACCACTCCTCAGGTTTCCAAAGCTCGGCGTGCCAATGTTTTGTAAGCTCTGCATATTGTTTGAATGCAGGCATTGTGGTGTCGGCGTACAAGCTCATGATCGCCATTCGGCCTGGCTCGTGGAGCATTAGTCCGCGGTAAAACCACTCCCCATAGCCCTCTTTGGATGCGTATGCGGGCACCGAATAGAGTCCCCAATGTATGAAGATGCCTAACTTTGCATCGCTGAACCACTCCGGATAGCCGCGCTGGTTGAGAGATTCCCATGTGGGTGCCACCGGCGCTACCTGTGCCCTGACGCCAACTGCGGACAGCAAAACTGTCATGATTGATAAGATGATTGTCCTTTTCTGCATTGTTTGAAATTTATACCTGTTTGTTGTCTGAATGAGATGAATTGTCTTTTGGATTTCATCTAACAGCGATGCAAATGTAGCTATTTTTTAATGTACATTCCACAAAAAAAACAATTATTTTTCTGTTGAGAGACGGCAATGAATTTTTTTCATTTGTGCATTCTCAATTATTTTGTATCTTTGCACGTTTTAAAGTTGGATGAAAAGAACGACGTCATGGATAATTTCATAGTATCTGCGAGAAAGTACAGGCCATCAACATTCCGCTCTGTCGTAGGGCAGGAGACCATAACATCAACACTCAAGAACGCCATCAAGAACAACCAGATAGCGCAGGCTTTCCTGTTCTGCGGTCCCCGCGGTGTGGGCAAGACCACCTGTGCCCGTATTTTCGCCAAGGCCCTCAACTGTCTGAACCTCACCGATGACTATGAGCCATGTAACGAATGTGAATCGTGCAAGGCTTTCAACAATTCGGCCTCTTTCAACGTTTTCGAGCTCGATGCCGCGTCAAACAACTCTGTTGACGACATACGCGAACTTGTGGATGATGTGAGGATACCGCCGATCAACGCCCGCTTCAAGGTCTATATCATCGACGAGGTGCACATGCTCTCAACCCAGGCATTCAATGCGTTCCTCAAGACTTTGGAGGAACCACCGGCCAATGTCAAGTTCATCTTGGCCACAACCGAAAAACACAAGATAATCCCCACCATACTGTCAAGATGTCAGGTATATGACTTTAAACGTATATTAGACAACGACATCGTAAAGCATCTTCAGTATGTGGCGGATCAGGAGGGTGTCACTGTAGAAGAGGATGCCCTTCGCGTCATGGCTGCCAAAGCCGACGGCGCCCTTCGCGATGCCCTCTCCATCTTCGATCAGCAGGTTAGCTTCATTGGCAAAAACATCACCTACAAAGAGACAATCAAAAACCTCAATGTGCTGGATGTTGACTACTACTTCGAGGCTGTTGACAAGGTCTTCAGCGAGAATGTGGGCGATGCCCTGATACTTCTCGACAACATAATAGCCAACGGATTCGACCCGCAGAACTTCATCAACGGTTTCGCATCACACATCAGAAACCTTCTGATTGCCAAAAATCCGGGTACAATACAGCTCCTGCAGGTCTCGGATGCTGTCAAGCAGCGTCTTCTCGTACAGTCGCAGAAGGCCGATCCCATGCTTCTGACACGTTCCCTTGAGCTTGCCAATCAGTGTGACTTCAACTACAAGTCATCCAATAATAAACGCCTGTCCGTTGAGCTTTGCCTGATGCAGATCAACGCCAACTACCTCTACAAGCTGAAAAACGTCAGGCAATCGCAGGAGCGAAAATAACCCCAACACTGACGAAGGCGCCTCAACGTCCGCGACAGGCAGGCCCACACTCGAGCCGCTGACTTCCAACCGTGCCCTGAACTACGCCAGAGTGACTCCTATAAAGCCGCTCCCGAACATCGGCAACGTGGTGGCACAAGCTCAACAGGCTGTGCAACAGGATATGCAGGCTCCGGCAAACAACCCTCAGTCTCAATCTCCTTCACCGCAGTCCGCAACAGATGTGCAGCCGCCAACAACTCCACCAGAAAATGTTCCTGATAATGCTCAAGAATCGGATGCTAAAATAGTTAATATCCCTCAAGTTGATTCTGAAGTACTTAACAATGAGGATTTTAGCGAATGCTGGCTTAAGACTGTCGAGACTCTCTTCTCTAAAAAACCCGCCTTTTACCATCAGTTGAAAGACTATATTCCGAAATTTGAGAACGGTATTATCACTATAGAGGTTGAAAACGAGTTCCAAGAGAAGCAAATCGGGGCGAATCGTAAGATGATGATCCAATTCTGGAACGACAACTTCGCTAACAAGGTCTCTGACATCAAATTTGAAATCCATGAACATGAGAAAAAGAAGGTTATCTATACCAGTGAGGACAAGGTTATGAATATGATGGAACAGAATCCGAATCTCAAGGATTTTCTCCAGATATTGAATTTTAGAGTGAAAGAATGACAAAAATGACAAGTATATGAAGAAAGCGTTACTATCTATTTTCCTGATGGCGGCTGTGTTTTGTGGCAGCTCGCAAATAATGCTTCACAACGCCGCTGTTGACGGCAGGGTTGACAGTGTTCGCATGGCCATCGACCTCCCGTATCAGTTCACTGGACATGGAGTCATAATCGGGGTTACTGACTGGGGGTTTGACTATACACATCCGGTGTTTTACGATACCAACATGATCCATTACCGGATTTTGAGGGCATGGGACCAGTTCAAGACTTCCGGACCGGCACCTGAGGGCTATGATTATGGTACTGAATATATTGGAGCCGAGGCTCTTCTGAATGCCAAGTGCGACACCAGCAATGTTTATGACTACGCTTATCATGGAACCCATTGCGCAGGCATAGCAGGTGGCGCAGGAGCTGGCACCAAATACAGAGGAGTTGCTGTTGACGCCGAGTTCCTCTTCGCGACCATAAACCTCACCGACCAACAGGTGATAGATGCTTGGCGCTGGATGTACGATGTGGCTCAGCAAGAGGGAAAACGCCTGGTGATCAGTATGAGCTGGGGCCTCTATTACCTTGATAACATGGACGGCACAGGTCCGATAGCCGACGAGATGCAACGCCTCTCCGACCTTGGGGTGGTTTTCGTCTCATCCGCCGGCAACAACGGTGATGTGAAGTTCCATCTGCAGAATGATTTCGCACAAAAAGACACCGTTTACACACAATTCACATTCCCGCACTCGTCTATAGGCTCCGATATCACTATGATGAATAGTGCAGACGCTCCATTCTCGTTCTCTTTGCTTGCGATGGACAATTCCTTTGAGATAGTTGAACAAACCCTGTTCTACACCACAGAAGAGGATATGCTTGTTGACACCTTCATGGTTGTTGGCAGCGACACGGTGCGATACCGTTGTAACATACAGTCGTCAAACCCGTTCAACAACAAACCGATTGTCCAGTTGACAGTCTTCACGAACACTCACTATAAATTCGGACTTGCCGTTGCGGCAGAAAGTGGGCATTTCCATGCCTGGAACTTGGCCCATATAGAGACCAACTACGGTAATTGGGGAGGCACCTTCGTGCGTCCTTCTTCAAAGCCCGATTGGCTTAACGGCGACGTGCAATATGGCATCAGCACTCCCGCAAACGTAGATTGTGCCATCACTGTTGCAGCTCACTCATCCAGGTTCCTTTCCCCTTCAGGAATCTGGGGCGGCGGTGCCATCGCAAGCTTCTCAAGCGAGGGTCCGTCTTTCGGAAATACCTCAAAACCAGATATTTCAGCTCCTGGCAAGAATATAGTCTCAGCTCTCTCGAGCTATACAAACACCTATAACGACACTTACACCGCAACAATGGAATTCAATGGCCGTACATACCGTTTCGTGTCATTGTCCGGCACTTCGATGTCATGTCCTTTCGTGGCCGGCGTGGCGGCTTTGGTGCTACAGGCCAATCCCTACCTCTCTTCAGCACAGGTAAAGCAGATACTTCTCCAGACTGCTTATAACGACGAGTTTACAGCCCAGGCTGGCACAAGCCGTTTCGGAAGTGGCAAAGTCAATGCCTACCAGGCTGTGCTCGCCGCGTTGGAGACGGTTGGCGTAGAGCATTTCACCAATAACAGCAACACATCCTACAGCATATATCCAAATCCTGCTAACGGCCAGTGTTTCGTGACTGTCAGCAGTGACAACGGAAGTGCACTTTGCGAAGTGTTCGACCTTACAGGAAGGATGGTTATGAGCACAAACCTGACACAGGGAGTCAACACCATAGACCTTCACGATCTAAGGACCGGCTGTTATATGATTAAGCTTGACGACGGTAATGTCGCAAGCGTTAAGAAGTTGATCGTGAAATAGTTTTTTTATCAGACAAGATATCTTCAGAGAATATTTTTTGAGAAAGTGATATGGGCGAATATATTCCGAATGAGTATTTAGAGAACAAGATGGTGGTGCGCAAGTATTCTGAATTGCTGCACGTGGTTTACCATAGGACGAACACGGAGGAGCGGAAACAGATTCGCAAGGCTTTTGTGTTGGCCACGAACGCCCATTTTGGCGTGCGTCGCAAAAGCGGCGAACCGTACATATACCATCCGATTGCGGTGGCTATGATCTGCTGCTCTGAAATGAACCTCGGGGCAATTTCAGTCATCTGCGCCCTTCTCCATGATGTGGTCGAGGACACCGACTACACCCTTGACGACATGCGTGAGCTGTTCGGCGACGTGGTGGCAAACATCATCGACGGCCTCACCAAAATCGACGACCTTGTCGTTGACAATCAGAACATCTCAATCCAGGCCGAGAATTTCAAAAAGATATTCCTGTCAATGTCCAAAGATGTACGTGTCATATTGATCAAATTGGCCGACAGACTCCACAATATGCGCACCTTGGACGCCATGCCACCAGAAAAACAACTTAAGATTGCCTCCGAGACATCCTATTTCTACGTTCCATTCGCGCACCGCCTCGGTCTATACTCCATCAAAAGTGAATTGGAGGACTACGCGATGCGCTACACCAACCCGACCGAATACTTCACAATAGCGGACAAACTGAAAGATTCGGAAAAGGAACGCCTAACACTGATCCCTGAATTCGTGGCCCCCATAAAGGAGGCTATCGAAAGGGTCGGCATTCATGCGGAAATCACCAGCAGAACAAAATCCGTCGCATCGATATACAACAAGATGCTCAGGAAGCAGATCAACTTTGAGGATGTTTATGACATTTTTGCAGTCAGATTCGTTTTTGACAGTCCGGTTGACCAAGAGTTCGACATCTGTTGGCGCATATACCATATTATATGTAGTCTCTATCAGACCAACCCGACACGCGACAGGAACTTCCTGACGCACCCCAAGCCAAACGGATATCAGTCGCTGCACGTGACCGCCATGAGCAAGACAGGCCGCTGGATAGAGGTGCAGATCCGTTCCAAAAGGATGGACGAGATTGCGGAAAAGGGTTTGGCGGCGCACTACAGATATAAGGACGACGATGAAATTGAGGACAAGGACATCAGCAACAGGCTTGAAAGTTGGCTCGCAAAAACACGGGAAATCCTCGACAGCAAGGATGCCGACGCACTCGATTTCCTCAGCGAAGTACGCCTCAACCTCGGACTCAAGGAGATATTTGTATTCACGCCGAAAGGCGACATGAAAACCCTTCCTCAGGGTGCTACAGTGCTCGATTTCGCCTACGCATTGCATACGCATCTCGGCGATCACTGTATCGGTGCCAAAATAAATTATAACATCTCTCCGGTCAACAAGGTCCTTAACAATGGCGACCAGGTTGAGATTATCACTTCGAAAAAACAGTTTCCCAAGAGCGAATGGCTTGAGTTCGTGCAGACTCCAAAAGCACGCCGCAGCATCAAGGATTTCTTCAGAAACGAACAGAACGAACTGATCGCATCTGGCCAGGAGATTCTGGGCAGATACCTCAAGGAACTCGGCGTTGACTATTCAGCCGAGATTGTGAATAAAATCATGGAAGCCTCTTTGGAGAAAACACCCCAAGCCTTTTGGAATGCAATCGTCTCGAAAAAACTGTCAAAAAATAAAATATCGAAGATATTGTCCCTCAACAATCCGAAAGAACTTGCCGATTTCCAGCATAAAGTCTCACAGGAAATCGTTAACAAGCCCCTCGACCAGCTTATTGAGGAACAACTGAACGTGACACCCAATGCGTTCATGCTTGACGGTGACTATGAGCAGATCAAATATGTTCTGGCTGATTGTTGCAACCCGATACCCGGCGACAACGTGGTCGGCTTCCAGGTCGCAGACGACAGAATCGTTGTCCATCAGACCAATTGCCCGAATGCCATTGCCCAGATGTCAAGGTTCGGAAACAGAATTATCAAGACCAAGTGGCGCAAAGGTCAGAATATCTCATTCTTGTCAGGCATTAAGCTGAAAGGCTTCGACAGAAAGGGTATAATCAAAGAGGTGATTGACGTGGTTACTTCACAAATGGACCTCAACATCCGTTCCCTGAACATTGAAACTAAAAGCGGTGTGTTCACCGGCACCCTGATGCTGTACGTCCAGAGTGTAAGGGCGTTGAATAATTTGATCGATCAGATTAAACAAATTGATCAAATAGAGTCTGTAGAACGTATCGGATATGATGTGGTATGATTTTTGCAAATAGAAATATAAACAACTAAAAATTTAGAGAAATGAAAGCTTCAGAAATTTTGGCATTTGTGGCAGGAGCTGCCGCTGCAACAGGTATCACTTTATTGTGCACAACAGAAAAGGGCAAGGAACTTACAAAAAACATCACTGAAAAAATGTCACGTGAGGAAATCGACCGTCTCATTGCCAAACTGAAAGAGAAGAGAGCGTGCGCTCCTTCAGAATCAGACTACAATATCGACATTGAGGAAGATGATTTCTCAAAGGAGATGCAGGATGAGGTTCTGTAATAACCTCTTTGATATCACTAATTTGTATCATTAATGGACATTTTAGGCAGATTTACACGCAAGTCGGAGCGCAGTCAGAAAACATGGGATGACACCAAGACCTATTTCTCACAGCGCTACGATTTGCTTAAACTCGAGTTTTTGGAGAAGTCCTCTCAATTGCTGTCGGTGGTATTTTCGATGCTCATCGTGATTGTGTGTGCCTTGGTTGTGGTTATTTACCTCTCTTCGGCTGTCATCCGCTGGCTCTCCATTGCCATCGGCGAGGCCTGGGCCTATACTATCATCTGTCTTCTGTTTGTGGGCGCCATAGCTTTTGTCCTGGCAAAAAAAGATGTCCTTTTCGTGAAACCTCTCATCAGGAAATTCAGCCGCATCCTTTATCAGGAAGAGGTGGAAGATGTTGAAAGTGAGAGTGTTGAAAATCATGTTGAGGATGCTGGCAATTTGGAAGGAGGTGATTATGAGCAATAAGGCAAAGGCACCGATAAACGACCTGAACGAGATAGCCAAGCGCAAGCAGCAACTCCGTGCCAAGATTGAGATGCAGGAACGCAAGCTCAGTCAGGATCTTGACGCATATCAGGACGATATAGACACTTTCAAGAAGACATGGAACAGTCTGAAAGGCATCAAGAGGGTGGGGGAGAACATCTCAATATCTGGGATTTCACAGGCTGTCAAGGCACTTCCGATCGGCCGGCCGAAGGCCACAGGCAACAAATCGAGGTTGCTCACAGCATTCACACTCGGAGCCGAGGTGGTGTCGTGGATTATCCAACGCAGAAAAAATAGAAAACTAAGAAATAAATAGATTAATTATGGTAGAAAAGATTTTATCAAAAGTTAAACCAGGCGTGGTTTATGGCAAAGACTTGCAGGAAATTTTCCGTATCGCAAAAGAGGGTAAGTTCGCACTTCCCGCTGTCAATGTTGTGGGTACTGACTCCATCAACGCTGTGATGGAGGCCGCCAAGGCGGTGAACTCACCAGTCATGATTCAATTCTCAAACGGCGGCGGCGTCTTCTGCGCCGGCAAATCATTGAGCAACGACAATCAGGCTGCTGCCATCCAGGGATGTATTTCCGGTGCAATGCACATCCATCGCCTTGCTGAAATGTATGGTGTACCGGTTGTTGTACACACCGACCATGCTGCAAAGAAACTCCTCCCGTGGATAGACGGCCTTTTGGATTACGGTGAAAAATTCTATAAAGAGAACGGCAAACCTCTCTTCAGCTCCCACATGCTTGACCTTTCAGAGGAGCCTCTGAAGGAAAATATCGAGATATGCAAAAAATATCTCGAACGTATGTCTAAGATTGAGATGACCCTCGAAATCGAGCTTGGCATAACAGGCGGTGAAGAAGATGGCGTTGACAATACCGGCATAGACAGCTCACGTCTCTATACACAACCCGAGGATGTGGCTTATGCATACGAAGAGCTCATGAAAATCAGCCCTAACTTCACTATCGCAGCTTCTTTCGGCAATGTTCACGGCGTTTACAAACCCGGTAACGTGAAGTTGGAGCCTATTATCCTTCACAATTCACAGAAGTACATTCAGGAAAAGTTCAACACCAAGGAGAATCCTGTGAATTTCGTGTTCCACGGCGGTTCTGGCTCAGAGCCTGCAAAAATCAAGGAGGCCATCAGTTATGGTGTCATCAAGATGAATATCGACACCGATACCCAATGGGCTTTCTGGGAAGGCGTCATGAACTATTACAAGAAGAACGAGGCTTACCTGCAGTCGCAGATCGGCAATCCTGAGGGTGACGACAAGCCGAACAAGAAGTACTACGACCCGCGCCAGTTCCTCCGCGAAGGCGAAAAGTCAATGGTTGAGCGCCTGAAAGTTGCTTTCAACGACCTTAACTGTGTTGACAGACTGTAGTGAATATTTTTAAGACATATTTAACGGATGGCGGCCGAATGGTTGCCATCCTTTTTTGTTTTGTGGCATTGGAATGAAAATCATACAGGTGTAAATACCATATTGGAGATGACAAATAGCAACCTCGATTAACTACCCCGACATTAAAGCCCACCCTCTCTGTTGGAACCTAACAACAGTGGCTGAGGAAAGAGTCCGTCGGCCAGCCCAGCCCACGTGCGAGATAACTTGCAAACTCTCCAAAGGAGAGTTGAACCCGCGCCTAAGAAATAATTTAATTCAATTAATCTCCCATTCTAAATAGAAGGGAAATGCCATTGGTTGAAAACAAACCTACGATTTCTAAAAACATAATAAGGAAAATTGTGTGTGAGTTCTGGAATATTGCAATTACATTGCCTCTATAACATTATGTTGAAATAACATATTTTCAGCTTTAGATAAAAAAATAATTAAATAATGTTGTTTGTATAGAAAAAAATACTATTTTTGCGCGCTTAAAAAATCTCGATTATTATCCTTAAGTTAGAAAAGGAAAAAAGTTAAAAATCAGAGAGATATGGGTGAAGATATCTCTCACAAAAAAAACAGAAACTGAAAAAATGGATGCAGTAAGTTACAAAACAATTTCGGCGAATGAGAAAATCGTCAAGAAAGAATGGGTGGTAGTTGACGCCCAGGAGATGGTTGTGGGTCGTCTTGCGACACAAGTGGCCCGCATTCTGAAAGGCAAGAACAAGCCTTATTACACTCCTCATTTCGACTGTGGTGACAATGTTATCATTATCAACGCGGAGAAGGTAAGATTCACAGGAAACAAGTTGGATGACAAGCAATACGTTCATCACACCACATATCCTGGCGGACAGCGTTTTGCCACACCAAAAGAGGTTATGCGCAAGGATCCAAGACGCATCTTGGAACACGCCATCAAGGGAATGCTCCCGAAGAACCGTCTCGGTGCGAAATTATTCCGCAACCTTCATGTGTATGTAGGACCAAACCATCCTCATGAAGCTCAAAACCCCAAAGTAATTAACATTAAGGATATCAAATAACAATGGAAGTAATCAATACATTAGGCAGAAGAAAAACTGCGGTTGCCCGCCTTTATATGAAACCGGGCAGCGGTCAAATCTTGGTTAACAATCGCGATTATAAGGAATATTTTTGCGTTCCAACCCTCCAATACAAGGTTGAACAACCTCTTCAGGTTGCCAATTTGATGGGACAATACGACATCAAGGCCAACTTGGACGGCGGCGGCGTAACTGGTCAGGCTGAGGCACTTCGCATGGCAATTGCCAAAGCACTCACCCAAATCAACCCTGAGCTCCGTCCGGCCCTCAAGTCTCAAGGCTTCCTTCGCCGTGACCCACGTATGGTTGAGCGTAAGAAACCCGGTCAGCCCAAAGCCCGTAAGAGATTCCAATTCTCAAAACGTTAATCGGAGTCTTGTTTGGACAATGTTTAGTATCGAAACGATGAAGATTTCCGCATGAAGAACTACTTCACCGTTGCTTTAAAGAATGTAAACAATAAAAAAAATTAAAATGTCAAACGTACAATTTGAAGAATTATTAGAAGCTGGTTGTCACTTCGGACACCTCAAAAGAAAATGGAATCCCGCAATGGCTCCTTATATTTTCATGGAGAAAAACGGAATCCACATCATCGACCTCTACAAGACAATGGACAAGATAGAGGACGCTTGCGCAGCTGCGAAAAGCATCGCTCGCTCTGGTCGCAAAATCCTTTTCGTTGCCACAAAGAAACAGGCAAAAGAGACTGTTGCAACAATGGTGAAAGAGGTTGGAATGCCTTACGTTACAGAACGTTGGCCTGGCGGTATGCTTACAAACTTCTTCACAATCCGCAAGGCCGTGAAGAAAATGAGCGACATCGACAGACTTATTGAGAGTCCGCAATTCAACAATATCTCAAAGCGCGAACGCCTTCAAATTTCCCGCGAACGCGCCAAGTTGGAAAAGAACCTCGGATCAATTTCCGACCTTTCACGCCTCCCCGCCGCTGTCTTCATCGTGGATATCATGAAAGAACACATCGCACTCGCTGAGGCCCGCAAGCTCGCCATCCCTACTTTCGCTATCGTTGACACCAACTCCAACCCTAATCTGGTTGACTATCCTATTCCAGCTAATGATGACGCATCCAAATCAATAGCAGTTGTCCTTAAAGCCATCTGCGACAGCATCCGCGAAGGCCAGGCTGAACGCGAAATGAACAAGGACCGCATGGAAGAGGAAATCGCTGAAATGAACGCCGAAGACGAGAACTTCAACGAAGAGGAAAACGAAGGCGGACGCAGAAGAAGAGTTCGCAAAAACAACGAATAATTTTTAATAACCGAAAATTCAGAGAAAATGGCTAATATTACAGCTGCAGATGTTAATAAATTAAGACAAGAGACCGGTATCGGTATGATGGACTGCAAAAAAGCCTTGGTTGAAGCCGACGGCGATTTTGAAAAAGCCATCGATATCCTCCGCAAAAAAGGTCAGAAAGTTGCCGCTAAACGCGCCGACCGCGAATCTAATGAAGGCCGTATCATAGCTAAAACCAACGCCGACAGAACTAAAGGCTTCATGCTCGTTATGGCATGCGAGACCGACTTCGTAGGCAAAGGCGAAGAGTTCGTCAACTTCGTTGACAATGTGCTCGACAAAGCCATGGCCGCTAACATCAATACCAAGGATGAACTTCTCAATATGCAAATCGACGGCAAAACTGTTGCCGACCTTATGCTCGAAATGACCGGCAAGACTGGTGAGAAGATTGAATGTCCTGACTATGAGGTTTTGGAAGCTCCTTTCGTAGAAGCTTACAACCACATGGGCAACCACAAGGCTACTTTGGTTGGATTTAACAAAAACGGTGAAAAAGCTGCTGAAGTTGCCCATAACGTGGCTCTTCATATCACAGCAATGAGCCCTGTCGCTCTCGACGAGACCGCCATCCCTCAGGATGTGAAAGACAGAGAACTCGCCGTTGCTGTTGAGAAAACTCGTCTCGAACTCATCAACAGAGCCGTTGATGTTGCCTTGAACAAGGCTGGCATTAATCCTGCTCACGTTGACTCTGAAGATCATATCAATTCTAACATGGCTAAGGGTTGGATTACCGAAGAGCAAGCTCAACTCGCTCGCAAAATCAAAGAGGAAGAAGCTGCTAACAAAGCCGCTAACCTCAATGACAACCAAATCCAACAGATCGCTCAAGGCCGTCTCGTTAAGTTCTTCAAGGAAAGCACTCTCGTTTATCAAATCCTTGTTATGGGCGGCGATGGTAAACAAAGCGTCGGCGACTATATCAAGAGCGTTGACAAAGAGTTGAAATGCACAGGTTTCATTCGCAAACAAATTGGCGAATAAACGTTTTTTTTTCATAATGATGGGAAGCGGACCTCTTTTCGGGGTTCGCTTTTTTTATGTTCTGAATAATTGTTGTCTGAGAAAAAACCGTATTATTGATGTATGGTTAATAATGTAAGGATACTATTTAGTATTTTTGTATTTTGTAGAGACGTGCCATGGCGCGTCTTAAAGGTTGGACAAAAATGTTGGTCTGTAATTATTAATCAATTGCCTGATATCGCTGTTTGCAGTGTATTAATGACTTTGCGATGCAATGAACAATTATTCGTGACACTGATATTTTCAGTATGACAAAAAAGCCCTGAAAAACATTCAGGGCTTTTATCAAATAATATTGTCGATATTAGTTTTGAAGTTCGGCTTTTATTGCGTTTTGGATGTTGTTCACAAAATCGTCAACCGACATTGTGCCATCGTTCACATTGCCGTGGCGGCGTACTGTGACGGTACCGTCTGCCTCTTCTTTTTCACCAACAACAAGCATGTATGGTATCTTGGCTGTTTCGGCGTCGCGGATCTTTCTGCCTGTCTTTTCGCTGCGTTCGTCAACATAGCAACGGATGTCGTTTTCATCCAATTTTGCCTTGACTTTCATGGCGTAGTCGAGATATTTCTCGCTGATTGGCAGGATTACCACCTGGTCAGATGTAAGCCAAAGCGGGAAGTTGCCTCCAGTGTGCTCCAACAAAACAGCAACAAAACGTTCCATGGAGCCGAAAGGTGCACGATGTATCATAACCGGACGCTTCTTTTGTCCGTCAGCATCTGTGTATTCAAGTCCAAAACGTTCAGGTAGGTTGTAATCGACCTGAACAGTTCCAAGTTGCCATTCGCGGCCTATGGCGTCTTTTACCATAAAGTCAAGCTTAGGGCCATAGAAAGCTGCTTCTCCCTCAACTTCTATAGTGTTAAGGCCCTTTTCAGCTGCGGCCTCAATGATGGCGCGTTGAGCTTTCTCCCAGTTTTCATCGGTTCCGATGTATTTTTCCTTGTTGTTAGGGTCTCGCAAAGAGACTTGAGCCTTGTAATTGTCGAATTTGAGGGTTTTGAAGATATAAAGGATGATGTCGATGACCTTGCAGAATTCCTCTTTTATCTGTTCTTGAGTGCAATAAAGGTGGGCATCGTCCTGCGTGAAACCGCGTACCCTTGTAAGACCGTGCAATTCACCGCTTTGTTCGTAACGGTAAACGGTGCCGAATTCGGCGAGTCGGAGCGGGAGTTCGCGGTAGGAGCGGGGGCGTGATGCGTAAATCTCACAATGGTGAGGACAGTTCATAGGTTTGAGAAAGAATTCCTCGCCCTCTTGCGGAGTGGTGATAGGGCGGAATGAGTCGGCGCCGTATTTTGCATAGTGTCCGGATGTCTTGTAAAGGTTCACATTTCCGATGTGAGGGGTTATTACCTGCTGATATCCATATTTTTTCTGCACTTTGCGTAAGAATTGTTCAAGGCGGTCGCGGAGGGCGGCGCCTTTAGGGAGCCACAGAGGCAGACCGGCGCCCACGCGCTGCGAGAAGGTGAACAGTTCCATCTCTTTGCCCAATTTGCGGTGGTCGCGCTTTGCAGCCTCTTCCAAGAGTGCCAGATACTCGTCGAGTTCCTTTTTCTTTGGGAAGGTCACGGCGTAGATACGGGTGAGTTGCTTGCGTTTCTCGTCGCCGCGCCAATAAGCACCGGCTGTCTTCAGAAGCTTTATGGCTTTGATTGACGATGTGTCGTGCAAATGCGGACCGCGGCACAGGTCGGTGAATGGACCGCTTTCGTAGAATGAAATCTGCCCGTCTTCCAAACCGTCGATGAGCTCCAATTTATACTCATCGCCTTTCTTTTTGAAGTATTCCAAAGCTTCTGCCTTGGGCACCTCACGGCGTACAAACTGTATCTTTTCAGATGCCAGTTCTTTCATCTTCTGCTCGATTTTCGGGAAATCGTCGGATGAAATGGTATAGTCCATGAAATCGATGTCATAGTAGAAGCCGGTTTCAATGTGCGGACCAATACCGAATTTGACGCCGGGATAGAGGGATTCGATGGCAGCTGCCATAAGGTGGGCTGAGCTGTGCCAGAATGTGTCTTTACCCTCGCGGTCGTTCCAAGTGTAGAGTGTCAGGGTGGCGTCCTCATTGATAGGCTTGTCGAGTTCAACCAATGTGTCGTTCACCTTTGCGACCAACACGTTACGAGCCAAGCCTTCGCTGATGGAGAGTGCCACCTGATATGGTGTGGAGCCTTTCTCCATTTGTTTTACTGAGCCATCAGGCAATGTTATGTTTATCATAATCGATTAATATTATTCTTGAAAAAATGTTATTCAGCACTGTCAATCATAGATTTGAATGCGGATGAACGTTGTGCGCCTTCACCAGTATTAATCAGAACAGTCTCTCCGTTGTGTATTTTCCCTGCTTTAAGGGCTTCGTAGAATCCTGTAAGGCAAACTGCTGAAGCGGGGCCTAAATAGACATCGCGTTCTTTTTTGGCTATTTTGGCTATTCCGGCTATTTCGTTCTCTTTGACGCGTATGAAATCGCCGCCGCTTTTTCTGACGATCGGGGCAACTACAGGGAACATGCCTGGATTACCTGTTGACAGGATTGAGACTATGGTCTGAGGGTCGTCAATTACAGGGTAGTTCTTTTCCCAACCGTCCCTGAAACCGTCAGCTACGGCATTTTCCCAGCCTTGAACCATCGGGTCGCAGGTGTCTTGCTGAACGAGGAGCATGCGTGGGAGTTTTGCATCCGGAAATACGGATGAGATTTCGTTTATGCCTTTTTCCACGGCAATCGGGCCGGTGCCGCCGCTCACAGCCTGGATATACACGTCAGGGATCCTTCCTAACTGGCGCAGAAACTCGAAAACCATGGTCTTCTTGGCTTCCACACGTATAGGATCGATGTTGCCGGCAGACATGAGTACCTTGTTGTCTTCGTGAAATGCAGCGGCGCGTTTCTTTGCAGCAGCATAATCGCCTTCACAAACAACCACATTCTGCCCGTAAGAGAGGATAGCCTGTACGGTGTCGGGGTTCACGCATTTCGGTACAAATACGGTGAACTGAACTCCGGCCAAGGCCAAATAGCGGCTGTAGGCGGTTGCGGTGTTGCCTGTTGACGCCACGCAGAACTCCCTGATGCCAGTCTCCTTGAAGATTGTGGCCGCCATTGATGCTGCTACATCCTTGAAGGTGTTGGTGCCGCCGTTGAGGTCGTTGCGGTAAACCATGACCTTGCAGTCGATGTTGAATTTCTTCTTGGCATAATCTTCAAGATATGTCCAATTTTCAATGGGAATAGTGCCTTCGCCGCAGGAAATGGCGTTGTTTATGTTCTCAAATGGCAGAAAATCGAAGTAGATGTAGAAGTTCTCTGGATTTTCTGTCTTGATGAGCTCCTTCAGTTTGCCGTAATCGGCTGAATATTCGGCCACGGCGCGTTTGCAACCGCAGTTGCAGCTTTGGTTCTGCGAAAACCAAGTGGCAAAGTTAGGGATAACTTCGCCACATTGTGTGCATCTGAGATGATATTTGCCCATTGTCGTCACTTTGATTTGGCAATCAGATTCATGTTGGGGATCGGCTTGTTGTATTCGCCGGCTTCGAGTTTGGCCTTGATTTTGCCGAAAACGTCGATGGTGTATTTCACATCTTCCATTGTATGCGCGGCTGTCGGGATCACGCGGAGCATGATGACGTCCTTGGGTACCACAGGGTAAACCACGATGGAGCAGAAGATGCCGTAGTTCTCGCGCAGGTCAACAACCAGGTTGCTGGCGATGCCGGTGATTTGGCTGAGGTCTTCTGCTGTGCCTCTCAAGTGCACAGGGGTTACCGGGGATTGGGTGCGGCCAAGGTCGAAGCCCTCGGCGCGCAGGCCTTCCTGAAGTGCTGTGGCGATCTGCCAGAGTTTCTCCTTGTGCTCAGGTTGTGTCTTGATGATCTCAAGACGTTTCATTGCACCGATGACCATTGGCATCGGGAGTGATTTTGCGAATATCTGTGAGCGCATGTTGAAGCGAAGATGGTCAACTATCTCCTGCTCGGAAGCCACAAAAGCGCCTATTCCCGCCATGCTCTTCGCGAATGTTGCAAAATATACGTCAACGCCGTCAATCACGTTGAAGTGAGCTGCGGTGCCCTCTCCGTGAGGTCCCATGGTGCCGAAACCGTGCGCGTCGTCGATCAAGAGACGGAAGTTGAACTCCTTTTTCAGTTCACAGATGCCCTTCAAGTCGCCCAAGTCGCCGGCCATGCCGAACACACCTTCGGTGATCACGAGGATGCCGCCGCCCTGCTCGTCTGCTATCTTGGTTGCAATGCCGAGCATCTTGCGAAGACTATCCATGTCGTTGTGCTGGAACACCTTGCGCTTTGCCGGGCTCAGACGCATGCCATCGAGGATGCAGGCGTGTGACTCGGAGTCGTAAACGATGACGTCGCGATGTGTAGTGAGCACGTCGATGATTGAAATCATAGCCTGATATCCGAAGTTTACAAGGTAGCCGGCAGGTTTGCCCACGAAATTGGCCAAGTCTTTCTCCAATTTCTTGTGATATTTGGTGTCGCCTGACATCATGCGCGCGCCCATTGGAGCCGCCATGCCGAACTCGGCTGCACCCTTGGCGTCAGCTTCGCGAACCTCCGGGAGATTGGCTAATCCCAAGTAGTTGTTCAAACTCCAGTTCAAGACCTCCTTGCCGTTGAAACGCATGTGAGGACCGATTTCCCCCTCTAACTGCGGAAACTGGAAATATCCGTCTGCGTATTTTTGATATTGTCCTAATGGACCTCCATTACTTTCATAGATTCTTTCAAAAATGTCTTTCATTTTATCGTATTTTTAGTTATTGATTAATCATAATTGCTGAAAAGCTTTGTGTCGGCATCTCTGTGGCTCGTGTCCTGGCGGATGAGCGCCTCCTCGATGCCCATCTCCGCATAAATACCGTCCAACATTCTTTCAATCACATAGTTCTGAATGTCAAAGTTCAGAGGGTTGGTTGCGTATTTGTTGTATTCCTGATGCATGGAACTCCACAAGCTGTTTATGCCGAGAAGGTTCATGCGTATTGCGACCGGTGTCTGAAATGAAGACTTCAGGAACTGTGACTGATTCAGTTTGAAATAGTCGGTGATGGCTGTGCTATTGCCTTTGAGAAGATATTCAGGGTCTATGACCACAAGTGTGTCGATGGCCTTCTTGACATAAGGGGCCAATTGCTGGCCGCAGCCTTCTGCCAGACGGTTGACCTTCAGAATCAGGGAGTCTGTCATGAAACCGGCACCGTGCTTGTCCAATGTGTCGAACAATGAGCTTCTCAGCGGCGCGAAATCTATCCTGTATGATTCGTTCCCGTAGAAGCCGTCGTATTTGAAGATGTGGTTGAGCGCCGAATCGGCTGATGTGGTGAGACATGCCTTGACAGCCTTCTCTTTCTGCGAATCGGTGTAGAGCTGCTCCACATATTCGCCTGAAATGTCGTTACATGATGAGACAAACAGCCCTGTCACTGTTATCAACGCCATTACGGCAATTTTTATAAAATTGTTTTTACTCATGTGTGATGAAATATTAACCTGCAAAAATACTATTTTTGCCGTATCTATGTTATTATTTCTTCAAATATTTTTAAGAATTTATGATACTGGATTTTATAAATGAGACAACATCTACCAATTCAGCTTTGAGACAGATGGTGACTGACAGATTGTCAGAGCATGGAAACTTGCCGCGCATGTGGGCGCTGTGTGCAGGATACCAGTCTGCGGGCCGAGGCGCGGGGACGAATACTTGGTACAGCTCCAAGAATCAAAACATACTTCTCAGCATCTGTTTCCAGCCTGACCTTCTGGCTGCCGACCAATTTTTGTTCAATATTTATTTTTCACTTGCCACCCACAAATTCATATCCCGCTATATCCCCGACGTCAAGATAAAATGGCCGAACGACATGTATGTAGGGGACGAGAAAATTGCCGGTATTCTGATCGAACACAATATTATGGCCGGAAAGGTGTCATACTCGATAGCCGGTATTGGCATAGATGTCAACGAAGAGAGCTTCCCAAAAGAGATCCCGAATCCGACATCTTTCTTTATAAAAACTTCCAGGAAATTCGATTGCAGGAAGCTTACAGAGGAGTTTGTCGGTATTCTTGAAGAGGATCTTCATTTGTTGAGAACAGAAAACGCTGTTTCTCTGTTCTCAGACTACAAAAAGAATCTATACAGGATAGGGGAGATCCATGAGTTTGAATCACAGGGAGTTAGGTTTTCTGGCTTTATAAGAAACGTGGATAGGTTTGGGCGGGTTATGATAGAAAAACGCCCCGATGGTGTTGTCGAGGCGTTTGAATTTAAGCAGGTAAGATATATTCTTTGAATATGTCAGATGTCATGTCAGAAGATGCGGCTGTTTCCGTTTCTCAACTCTTCGTCTGAGGGGACGTCGTCTTTGATTGTGTCAACGTTGATGATGAGCGGTCTTCCGTGTTGAATCACCCTTCTTGTAATCTTTTTCGGGTTGAATGCCGGGTTTTTATCATTGACGCTTGTGTCTTTATGTGAAATTGTACCACTCTCGGCGGTCACGGATTTGTCGGAACGGGCCTCATGAGTCGGTTTGTGGGCTTGTTCGACAAAATCCGCTGTGTCGGTCTTTTGATCTGATGGTGCTTGGATGGCGGTCGGGTGGGATACGGAGTTGTCAGAGATGGGGCTTGTGGCAGTATCTGATTTTTGGTTGAGGGAGAGGAAGGCTAATATGCCGACAGAGACTGCGACTGCGGTTGCAATTGCAATTGTGACGGGCAATGCGTAGGGCGATTTTATACCCGCCTTTTTTTTCAGTTTGCGCCAGTCGGTGTTCTTGAATTCGAACTTGCTGGATTCTGCCTTTTCCTTTATGATTTTATCAAAATCGGTCATTTTCTTTCTTAATCGTTAGTTGTTCAAAATAGCTTTTTTCAGGCGTTGGCGGGCGTTGTTCACGTGCCAGGCTGACGTTCCTTCCGTGATTCCGAGGGCCTCTGCTATTTCCGAGTGGGAATACCCCTCGAAAACGAACATGTTGAACACCACCCTTGAGGTTTCCGGAAGTGACTGTATCATCTTCAGGATCTCTTTGGAGGAGATGGCCGAGAGCGCGTCGTTGACAGAGCTGTCTGACACATCTTCCACTACATCGTCGATGTCCACGAATTCCACTTTTTTCATGAACTTCCGGCGGTAGTCCAAGGCGGCGTTGGCAACCACTCTTTTCAGCCATGCCTCGAAGGAACCTGAATTCTGGTATTTGCCGATGTTGGCAAACACCTTCATGAAACCCTCGCTCAGCATGTCGGAGGCCTCGTCGGGATTGTCGGCATAGCGCATGCAGACACCCATCGCACAACCGTAGAAAGTCTTGAAAAGCTTGCGCTGGGAGCGGGCGTCACCTCTGGCACACCCGGCCACCAGATGCATGATCTCTTCACTGACTTCCATATATAAGAACGTAACCCTTTGATAAAATCTTGGGTCGGAAAGTGATTATTTTATGAATTTGAATCCGATGGATGCAGAAACTACGTTTGTCAGGCGGCTCTGCGACTCCTTGCTGCCGTTATCCTTGTGGAAGTTGGCGGCAGCTATACAGTAGTTGACGTCAAACGTGAAACGCCAGAAATCAAAGCCCACACCGACTTGGCCGCCCCATAACAGGTTGTTGAACTGCCAGTCGGATTCCGTCATGTTGTCGGAGATCTTGAAGTCAAAACGCGGACCGAGGGTGAGATGGAACTTGAAATTCTCGTTGTTGATGAAATGGTAGCCGAGAAGCGCCGGCACTGAAACGAAATGCTGCTTCAATTGCACATTGTCGGAGAACTCGTTGACGGCATTCTCAAAAGTGGAGCTCTTGAACGAATACTTGACTTCAGGCTGGAAAAAGAAGCTGTTTCCGAAACGCATGAAGATGCCGGCATCAATTCCGAGGCCGCTCTTGGTGAGATCTTTGTAATTGCTGCCGTTTGCACCAGCCTTCACACCAATTGTGAATTGGTTCTGGGCTGACCCTACCGTGAAAATATGCATCATCGCGATCATGATGACAAGTGCCGTAATTTTATTTCCTTTCATTTTTTCCCTTTTTTTCTGTTTGTTGATACTTGTTCATTTATAACGTTTGGATTGATGTTTTATTGCATAGAATCCAAATAAACACTGTGTTTTCTCTTGTTGATATTTAAAGGTCTCGTACTTCGATTTTTTGATTATTTTTGCGGCTGCAAATATACAAATTGTTTAATTTGGCTGTTATAGTTTTGATATGCTATTGAAAAATACATTTGACCAACATCCGTCACTGCGATATATCTTTGAAAAGATGCAGTTTTTCTCCTCATTGGGACACTATGCAATGCTTAATTCAGAGATGATGACTGACAAGGTAGAAATAGAAAATGCCCTTTCCGAACTTGAACAAATTGTTGTTTTGCTGAAAGATGCCGGAAATAAGAGGGATTTTTTGCAGATCGGGAAAAATATCCACCTCATCAACAACATAATTCCCACTTTGCAGTTGTTGCGAACAGGTGCCGTGATGGATGACATTCAGCTCTTTGAAATCAAGAAATCCGCGATTTATATTAATAACATAGCTGCAATTGTGGATAAATTGGGCCTGCCATGGATGAATTTTTCTGATATGGCGAAGGTGATAGCAATCCTCGACCCGGAAAACACCAAGATACCGCATTTTTACGTTTATTCAGTTTATTCCCAGCAACTTGGAGAAGTGCGTGCGGCTATTGAGAACTGCACCGACGCCACTCGGCGTGAGTCGTTGAGGTTCGAGGAACAAAAAATAGAGGAAGATGTGAGGAAGATGCTCAGTGACAGGCTTCTGCCGTTTGCCGGAGACATTGAGGAGAACATACTTAAGGTGGCTAAGATGGACATCCTTCTTGCCAAGGCACGGCTCGCCATCGACACCAGTTCCTGCAAGCCCTCCATCACAGGAAGGCACTGCTTTAAGAACCTTGTCAACATTTCCGTTGCCGACACCCTTGCAAAATCCGGCAGGAGGTTCCAGCCGGTGAACATAAGTTTCGGAAATGAGACTGTTTTAATCACCGGAGCCAACATGGGCGGAAAATCAGTGCTGTTGCAGACTGTTGCGATGGCGCAGTTTCTATGCCAGTTCGGATTCTTCATCCCTGCTGAAACGGCCGAGACGGCAGTGTATGACGATGTTATGTGCAGCTTTGGCGACCGTCAGTCGGCACAATCAGGACTTTCCTCGTTTGCTGTAGAGATACTTACCATCGACAATATCATAAAAGCCGCAAAAAGCGGTCGCAGGGTGTTGGCTGTTGTGGACGAGCTTGCCCGTACCACAAATCCCGACGAGGGGCGCCTGTTGGTGAACGGATTTCTGAGAACGGCCCGGAAGCTGTCGTTCACCACCATAGTGACCACCCACTACAGCGGAATCGATACTGCAGACAGGAAGTTGCGCGTGAAAGGCCTTCAGATCCCTGAGAATGTCGGCACGCTCTCCACTTCCCATATCTCCGACTATATGGATTACAGTCTTACAGAAGTTGATGACGATGATGTGCCGAAAGAGGCGTTCGCCATCGCCAGACTCCTGCACGTTGATGATGACTTCATAGATGAATGCACAAAAAACAGATATTAACAAAAAATCAGTAATATGAAGAAACAATTATCTCTTTTCTCTATGTTTTTGGTCTTTCTGGCTATGGGCTTCGGTGATGCTTCCGGCCAGCTGGTGTCAGTTGTTGAAAAGGCCTTTCAGGTTTCGCCATTCATGGCGTCATTCGTGTCATTGTCGGGCATGATCATGTTCGGTCTCCTCTCAGTCCCCACTGGTGTGTGGCAGTCGAAGATCGGCAAGAAGAAGATGCTTGTGATAGGGCTCGTGCTCTTCCTTTTGGGTGCGTTGCTTCCGGTCATCGCATTCAATTTCCCGGTTATACTCCTGGCGGTTCTGCTGATGGGCGGGGGCGCAACGATTCTGCAGGTTGCAGGCAATCCGCTGATCCGCGATGTGTCGGAAGTGGGCAAATATTCAAGCATGCTTTCATTCGCACAATCATTCAAGGCGGTGGGAACCCTTTCAACTTCGTTGATAATAGTGTTGATCGGCACCTCTTTGATGAAATACGGATGGTTCTCATATCTCCCTGAGGGCGCTTCCGAACCTATAGACATGGGCTTCAGAATCATATTCCCGATATTCGCCGCTGTGCTTTTGGTCACTTTGATAATGGTGATTGTGTTCGTTCCGTCGAACAATGACAATAACGAAGAGGCACCGACCACAGTCGCCAACTGCATCCGTGCTTTGGGTGATCCGTTCATCCTTATGATGTTCCTGGCCATCTTCTTCTACTGCGGTGCGGAGGCTTCAATGTTCAACAGAATTCCTTCCATATTGAGTGAAAACACACAGAATATAACCCCAGCCATGGGCAATATCGTTCTTATCTTGTCTCTTTTAGTTGGCAGGTTCTTGGGTGGTGTCATCTTGCAGAAGATGAGCGCCGAAAAGTTCCTCGCTATCACCATCGCAATATCAATTCTTGGCAATGTGCTGCTCTTCCTGCCGTACAACACGTTCACCACTTGGTTGAGCTTCATTCTCGTGGGTGTTGGATTTGCCAACATCTTCCCGCTTATCTTCTCCATTTGCGTGGAACATAAACCTGAACTTTCAAATGAGATTTCAGGATTGATGACCACTGCCATCGTGGGTGCAGCCATCGTGCCGTTGCTCACCGGTGCCTTCGCCAACATCGGAATCAGATACGCTTTCATTGTACCTCTCTGCTGCCTGGCATACCTCTGTTTTGTGGCTGCTAAAGTAAAGAAAACCGAAACTTACAAATAACAACGATATGAAAAAATCAATCTCTGTCATCACTCTCCTCATAGCTTTTGCATTGTCGTGCGTGGCTCAGTCTGAGTATGTGAACCCATTTGTGGGGACCGCCGAACACGGCCACACCTACCCGGGAGCGATTCTTCCTTTCGGAGCAATCCAAGTAAGTCCCGACACCCGCCTCAATGGCTGGGACGGCTGCTCTGGATACCACTATAGCGACAGCAAAATCTATGGATTCTCGCACACCCACCTTAACGGCACCGGATGCGAGGACTACTGTGATATTCTCGTGACGCCTTTCACAGGCGAACCTTCAGTGCTGAATGACAAATATGCACTCTCGTTCAACCATAAAAACGAAACCGCATCACCAGGCTACTATTCTGTCAAGTTCGACAACGGAATATCTGCAGAGATGACAACCGCAAACTATGTGGGAGTCCATCGGTATAAATTCCCAAAGAACGGGAAGCGCGGCATAATTGTGGATTTGAGCCATCGCGACAAGACTCTCGAGTCGTATATGACACAAAAGGCCAATGACCTCGTCGGTTTCCGCCGCTCTGAATCTTGGAGTACCGACCAATATTGCGCCTTTTCCCTGAAGACTTCAGTGACACCTTCAGAAATCGTATATTTTATTGATGATAATCCGGTGAACATCAAGGAGTTAAAAGGCACCAATTGCAAAGCCGTGCTCTATTTCGACAACAATGTGTCTGAGGTGGTGGTTAAAGTTGCCATTTCCGCCGTTGACATCGATGGCGCAATTAACAACCAGACCGAAATCAAGGACTTCAACTTCGACCAAATCCGCAAGAATGCTGTTCAGATCTGGAACAAGGAGCTCGGTAAAATCGCTGTAGAGACAAATAACAAGGAGTATTTGAAGACTTTTTACACTGCTCTTTACCACAGTTTCACCTCTCCATATCTTTATTCTGACCTTGACGGACGTTATCGCGGAACAGACAACAAAATCCATCGCGTTGACGGAGACAACAAGGTTTACACCGTGTTTTCTCTTTGGGACACATATCGTGCACTTCATCCTCTGTTAAACATAATAGATCAGAAAAGAAGCTCCGATTTTATGTACACTTTCGTGCAACAATACCGTCGTGCGGGATATCTCCCGATGTGGGAGCTCTCCTCTTTCGAGACTTGGTGCATGATAGGATACCATGCCGTTCCTGTGGTGTATGACGCATATATGAAGGGAATACGCAACTTTAGCGGTGAGGAGATGCTCAATGCCATGATTGCCACTGCAAACCTCAAGCGACTTGGCCGCCCAGAATATGCAAAATACGGCTATGTCCCGGGTGACATGGACAACGAGTCGGTGTCGAAAACCCTTGAATATGCTTACGATGACTGGTGTATTGCCATGTTTGCTAAGGAAATCGGCAACGGCAGGGTATATCAGGAATATATCCGCAGGGCTCAGTCATACAAGAATATTATAGACGAAGCTGGTTTTATGCATGGCAGGATGAATGGTGGTTTCGTGACCCCATTCGACCCGCGCGAGGTTAATAATTTTTACACCGAGGGCAACAGCTGGCAGTATTCCACATACGTGCCTCACGATTTTCTTGGATACCAGGTCATGATGGGTGGCCGCGACAACGTGGAGAAACAGCTCGATGTGCTGTTCAATTCCTCATCAAAAATGACAGGTCGTGTACAGTCTGACCTCACTGGCGTCATCGGACAGTATGCCCATGGCAACGAGCCGAGCCACCACGCCGCTTACCTTTATAACTTTGTTGGTAAGCCAGAAAAGACTCAACTTCTTGTCAAAAAGATACTTACAACCCTTTACACATCAGCTCCCGACGGACTTTGCGGTAACGAAGACTGCGGACAGATGTCGGCATGGTATGTCTTCAGCTCCATGGGCTTCTATCCTGTATGCCCCGGCAATAACCACTATATCATCGGATATCCTCTCTTTGACAAAGTTGTGATGAAACTCGAAAATGGACGCACTTTTACTGTGACACGTGACGCGGACAAACCGTACATTCAGTCTGCAACACTCAACGGAAAGCCGCTCACACGCTCGTATATCACATACGAGGAGATTTCCAACGGCGGTGTCCTGGAGTTCAAGATGTCTGACACACAGAGCCAGACCTGGGGCAAGGGAAAAGGCAACGAACCGTCAACTGGCATAAGTGCGGAACTTGCCTTGGTGCCTGTGCCGGTGTTCTCCACCGACAAGGTCTCTTTTGAGGATAAAACCACAGTTTCCCTGTCTGTTCCGGAGCACGTCAACCAGTTCAGAACCAGGAATACCGACATGAAAGATCCTAAGAAAGAGTCTGTTAGCGGCACTCCGTCAAGAAAGAACGCTCCAGGGGTCAAGGTTGATAGACCAGACAGGAAGCATTACGAGATTTTCTACTCAATCGACGGAAGCGAGCCTTCAGAGAGAACCTGGATGCGTTACACCGAACCCATTGTCGTTGACAAGGATATGACAATCAAGGCTGTTGCCGTTGACTACAAAGGCTCTAAGAGCAAGGTTTCCGAGGCTCATTATGTGCGCTACACCCGCGACAAGGACATCACCTACATAACCAAGCCGGACCCACAATACTATGCCGGAGGCGATGCTGGTCTGATCGACAATCTGCGTGGCAACGTGAACTACAGAATTGGAGGCTGGCAGGGCTTCACTGGCGATTTTGAAGCTGTCCTGGACCTCAACGAGAGCAGGAAGATATCCTCTGTCAATATCGGTTTCCTGCAGGAGCAGCGCGCCTGGATCTTCTTCCCGAGAGAGGTTGAAGTGTCAGTGTCGAACGACGGCAAAAAATACCAGCCGTTCGGTTCCTACAATCTTGGCAATATCGAAAGACAAGAAGGGGCCCAGATTCAGAATGTAGATGTCAAGGGCAAAGCCAGTGCTCGCTATGTGAAAATCAAGGTGTATAACTATGGCAAACTGCCAGAGTGGCATATCAGCGCGGGCGAGAATGCTTGGCTCTTTATTGATGAAATATCTGTCAAATAATATCGTTAATAATTAAACTTTAATTGTTTTCAACAGTCGTGGAACGCGACAAAAATTAATATCAAAATATGAAAAGAATACTTTTTTTAGCTTTGGTAAGCTTGATGACCTTGAGCCTCAGTGCCCAGAAATCAGCACAAAAACCAGTTTCAAAAAATGTGCAGACCGTGACAATCCAGACCAACGGTGTTTGCGGTAAGTGCGCTGACCGTTTCAACGAGAACGTGCCTTATTTCAAAGGTGTTAAGTCATGCAAATATGACACGAAGACAGCTAAACTGACCATCAGTTATGACTCCAAAAAGACAAGTCCTGAACAATTGCGCAAGGATGTCAGCAAGTTGGGATATAACGCTGACGATGTGAAGGCTGACCAGGCTGCTCGCGCAAAGCTTCCTGCATGCTGTCGTGCTGATGGAAAGGGCGCCGGCTGCGGCAACCACGGTAACGGTTCAGGTTGCGGTAACCATGGCAATGGCGCAGGATGCGGAAACCACAAATAGGGTTTGGATGGCTGAACGTGAAACATTCAACGGTCATACCGTCTTTTCCCTTTCGGATGTCGCTATGAGCATCCACAAGGTGATTGAAAGGACCTATAACCGTCAGTATTACGTAAAGGCTGAAATTCTCAAACTGAACTATTATCCGTACAGCGGGCATTGCTATCCGGAACTTGTAGAGAGGGAAGACAACAAGATTAAGGCCGAAATGCGTGCCATAATCTGGGCGTCTAAGTACAACGACATCAACGAACGCTTTCTCAAGATCACCGGTGAACCTTTGAAGGAGAACCTCTCAATACTCTGTCTCGCCACGATACAGTTCAGTCCGAAACACGGCTTGGCACTTCATATCGAAGATGTCGAGCCGTCTTTCACTTTGGGCGAGATGGAACTCAACCGCAAAGAGGTTGTGGAGCGCCTGAAAAAAGAGGGTGTGTTTGAGCAGAATCGAAAACTCGATTTCCCACTTCTGCCCAAGCGTCTTGCAGTCATTTCTGTGGAGACGAGCAAAGGCTACAGCGACTTTATAAACACGCTGCGGACTAACAAGGCCGGTTATTCGTTCCATACCGAGTTGTTCCCCTCTATTCTGCAAGGTGAAAAGGCTATCTCCGGGATGACTTTCCAGCTTGGTGAGATCAAGAAGAGGATTGACGACTTTGATGTCGTGGTCATTGTGCGTGGCGGCGGCGGCGATGTCGGGCTGAGCTGCTACGACGACTATTCACTGTCGAGGGCTATTGCCACATTCCCGCTTCCGGTGCTCACAGGCATCGGCCACTCCACCAATGTGTCTGTGTGTGATATGGTTGCCTTCAAAAGTTTCATAACCCCTACGGAAGTGGCGTTCTCCCTTCTGCAGCGGTTTGAGGATTTCGACCTCGAGGTTGACAGCTGCGTCTCGTCAATCGTGAACAGCGCGAGACTTCACGTCGCAAACGCCAAGTCGAGTCTACAAATGGTTGGCTCCGACATCAGAATCAGGGCGTCAAAACTGACAGACGAGTCGGATAAAGAGCTTTCCGAAATCAGCAAGACACTTCTTTTCAGATGCAGAGAACTTGTGTTGAATCACAAAAACGAGCATAAGTTGCTCTCAAAGACAATCAGTTCAAGCGCTCTGAAGCACATCAGAGTGCAGAGTCAGGCACTTCCTGCAGTTGCATCATCATTGGTGCGTGGGAGTGTCTCGTTTCTGAAGCATAAGCATGAAGAATGCAGTCATGTGGAAGAAAAACTGACACTTCTTAGTCCTGATAATGTTCTGAAACGTGGATACAGCATCACCATGCTGAACGGCAAGGCTGTCACGACCGCCGGTTCACTCTCGCCCGGCGACAGGATTGTCACCAAGGTCTATTCCGGCGAGGTTACAAGCGTTGTCGAGGATGTGAAGAGATAAAGAAAAACCACACTAAAACCGAAGTTTAAGTGTGGTTTTTTGCATTATGGAAAATCCGAGAATTTACAGCATCTCGTAGCTTCTTTTCACGAATTCACTGAGTTTTTCACCGGTGAGAATGTTCTGGGAGAGCATGGCTAAGTCGATGAGCTGTTGTATCAGCTTGGTGCGCTTGGTGTCGTCGGTTTCCTCCAAGATGCGCGACGCCAGCTCATGATTGCCGTTGATGACGAGGTTGTAGTGGTTCATGTCGCCGTAGAAACTCTGCTGTCCAGACACTCTCTCCATGTCTTTGAAACGTCTCATGAACTCATTCTGTGTCACAATGACAGGCAGGTCGTTCTCGCTCAATGACGCAACCTCGGGCGTGAACATCTGGGCGTTGACCTCCTTCTCGAAATACTCCTTGAGCTTTTTCTCCTGGTCTTCGGAAAGCTTTGAGACAGTGGTGTTGTCTTCTTTCTCAATAAGTTTGTCGATTACGTTGGAGTCAACTCTTGTGAAGCGGATTTTTTCGATCTTCTGTTCGAGCATGTTGATAAAGTGAGCATCGAAGATGCCGTTCAAAAGGAGGACGTCGTAGCCTTTTTCGCGGGCGTTGCTGATGTAAACGTGCTGTTCGTCGGCGCTTGCTGCGTACAGGAAGATTACGTTTCCGTTCTTGTCGGTCTGGAGGGTCGAAATCTTGTCTTTGTATTCGTCAATGGTGAAATATTTGCCATCGATGTTTTTCAAAAGATAGAAATTCTTTATCTTTTCATAGAATTTCTCATCTGTCAGGGATCCGTATTGGAGGAAAACTGACAAGTCGTCCCATTTCTTCTCGAATTCCTCGCGGTTGCTCTTGAACATCTCCTCAAGCTTTTCGGCAACCTTTTTGCTGATGTAAGATGATATTTTCTTCACATTGCCGTCGGATTGCAGATAAGATCTTGAGACATTCAGAGGGATGTCGGGTGAGTCGATGACGCCGTGCAGCAGATTCATGAAGTCTGGCACAATGCCTTCGAGCTCATCGGTGATGAACACTTGGTTGCAGTATAGTTGTACTTTGTTTTTCTTCAGGTCAAGTTGATTCTTGATTTTAGGGAAATAGAGCACACCTGTGAGGTTGAACGGGTAATCGACGTTGAGGTGTATGTGGAACATGGGTTCCTCAAAAGACATGGGGTAAAGTTTGTGGTAGAAGTTGTTGTAGTCCTCATCTGTAAGTGAAGAGGGTTGTTTTTGCCAGATAGGGTCGGTGTCGTTGATGATTCGCGGAACCTGAACAGACTCCTCTTTGGGTTCTTTGTCGTTCTCTTCACCTTCGGTGGTCTCTTTTTTGCGCCATTCTGTTTTTGTGCCGCAGCAAATCGGTATCGGCAAGAATCTGCAATATTTGTCAAGAAGTCCGACAAGACGGTTCTCGTCCACGAATTCTTGCAGGTCGTCGTCCTCCACATGAAGCACTATTTCCGTGCCTCTGTCTTCCTTTTCTATCTCCTCGATTGTGAAATCCGGAGAACCATCGCAGCTCCATTTAACGGCCTTTGCGTCAGTTAGATATGATTTTGTAAGGATGTCAACTCTGTTGGCTACCATGAATGAGGAGTAGAAACCCAGACCGAAGTGGCCGATTATGTTGGCGGCATCGTTGCCCTTGTATTTGGCCATGAACTCCTCAGCTCCCGAGAATGCTATCTGATTGATGTAGCGGTCAACCTCCTCGGCTGTCATTCCTATGCCGCGGTCTATGACGTGGATGGTCTTGTCTTCCTTGTTAACTTTTACATTTATTGTCAGATCGCCCAATTCACAATCGGCCTTGCCTAAGCTTACTAACGTCTTGAGCTTCTGTGTGGCGTCAACTGCGTTGGAAATCAGTTCTCTGAGAAAAATCTCATGGTCTGAGTAGAGGAATTTTTTGATTACAGGAAAAATATTTTCTGTTTGAACATTAATTTTACCAGTTTGCATAATACATGTTTTTTTAGACGCAATATAGTTGCAAACATTATGCCAATTTTTTTTGAAATTTTGTTGGATTTTGGCTTGATAATCCGATAATAATATTTTGTATATTTGCACCTTGTTTCAAAATGTGAACTTATGAACATCATTAGAAGATCAGTTGCATCCATAGTGTTTGTGGTTATGTCGGTACTTGCCATTGCGCAGCAGGTTACACCGGTGAAATGGAATTACAAATACGTCAAGGTCAATGATTCTGTGGCGGAGCTGCAGTTTGTGGCAACGATACAGCCTCATTGGCACCTTTATTCCCAGGCTCCCGGCAAGGGCCAGATCGAGAATCCGCTGACATTTGAATTCACGCCGAGTGCAAAATACGAGCGGATTGGCAAGGTGGTTGAACCCAAGCCCCAGTCCGACTATGACACTCTTCTGGATGCTCACTCCAACTTCTATACCAAAAGCGTGGTGTTTAAGCAAAGGGTCAAGGTCAAAGACGCGAATCCTTTCACCATACAGGGAAAATTGGACGGTCAGGCTTGTATAGAGGGGCGTTGCACCCCTGTGGAAGAGAAGTTCTCCTTCAAGATGGCGGGTTTTCACCCTTCCGCTCCGCTCGTTGACACGCTGTCGGATGTTGAACAGGATGCAAACCAGACAGTGGAGAACAATGACACACCTTCAAAGCAGGAATATAATCCTGCGGAAAACGGCAGCGACTCGAAAGGCCAGGAGGATTCCATGCTGAAGTATTTCATCATGGCCGTTCTCGGAGGCTTGGCCGGTCTTCTTATGCCTTGTGTCTTCCCGATGATCCCGATGACTGTTTCGTATTTCTCGAAAGAGGGGCACGCGGGCAAGCGCAACGCCCTGATATATGGCGCATCAATAGTGCTCATCTTCGTGATTTTCGGCATAGTGCTCTCGCTTATATTCGGCGCCGACTTGGGCAACATACTCAGTACACACTGGATCCCGAACCTGCTGTTCGCCGCCATATTCTTTGTGTTTGCACTCTCTTTGCTCGGCTATTTTGAGATAACATTGCCAAGCTCATGGGTCAACGGCTCGGCAAAACGCCAGAATTCAGGCGGACTTGTCGGTATTTTCTTCATGGCACTCACATTGGTGCTCGTGTCCTTCTCATGCACGCTCCCGATCGCCGGTGCGGTCGCACTCAACGCCGCCGGCGGCTCCTTCGTGAAACCTATCATAGGGATGCTCGGTTTCTCTCTGGGCATCGCGGTTCCGTTCACTATTTTCGCCCTCTTCCCCGACCTCCTGAAAAAACTCCCAAAGTCGGGCAACTGGATGAACACCCTGAAAGTTATTCTTGCTTTCGTGGAACTCGCCTTCGCCCTGAAGTTCATAAACGTGCCTGACCAGACTTACCACTGGGGCATCCTCGACAGAGAGGTCTATCTCGCCCTCTGGATAGTGCTCTTCTCCATACTTGGATTCTATCTTCTCGGCAAGATCAGATTCCCTCTTGATGATGAATATCCGGTCCAGAAGAGCTGGTTCAGATTCCTGCTCACTGTGGCTGTCTTTGCCTTCGTGGTTTATATGATTCCAGGTATGTTCGGCGCCCCGTTGAAGTCACTCTCCGGTTGGCTTCCTCCTATGGATACACAAGATTTCGACATCAATGCTATCGTCCGTGAAGAGAGCGGCGGCACCGGCAAATCCACATACTCGCTTGACGAAGAACCATTGTACGCCGAAACCCTCAAAATCCCCCATGGAATAAAGGGCTACTTTGATTACGATCAGGCTCTTCGCGTGGCGAAAAAAGAGAATAAACCGGTATTCCTCGACTTCACAGGTCACGGCTGCACCAACTGCAGAAATGTTGAATCTGCAGTCTGGGTTGACAAAGAGGTGCGTCGGATCTTCGCAGAAGAGGTAATCGTGGCCACCCTATATTGCGATGACAAGGTGATTAAACTGCCTGAAAACGAACAATTCAAGGATAAAGCCGGCGATTTGGTTACTACACTCGGTGGTAAAAACCGATATATTGAGCAGACAATCTATAACGAAAATTCACAACCTTGCTACTTCATTGTTTCACCAGACGGCAAAGTGCTCTCCGGTCCGACATACTATGAAAAGGATGTGAACAAGTATATTGCTTTTCTACGGAAAGGTATAGATGCATACAAGTCAAGTCAGAAATAACATGTAAACCTTCTTTCAGTAATAGATGAAAAGCGTAAAATGGTATAGCAAGTTGTTGCTCAGCATCTTGAGCGGACTGATATGGGCGTTTTCATGGTATCCGCATGGAATTGTCCTTCTCAGTTTTGTGGCCTTGATACCCTTGCTTTACCTCAGCGATTTGTCTATCAAAGAAGGGAAAAGGAATGCGTTTGGACGTGGAATCCTGCTTTTTTATCCGGCATTTTTTGTTTTCAACTTCATAACGACCTATTGGATAGCTTATTGCACTCTGCCAGGGGCAGCTGCAGCGGTAATTCTCAATGCACTGTTGCAGACAATGGTCTTCTCTGCATGGCACGCTTGTCGGAAATACTTGAATAACAGATGGTTACAAGCAATTGCCTTGATTGGCTTTTGGGCTGCGTTCGAGTATCTTCATCTGAATTGGGACCTTACTTGGCCGTGGCTTAACCTCGGGAACGTGTTCGCCGAATATCCTCAGATCGTGCAATGGTACAGCGTGACAGGTACCGCAGGCGGCACCATCTGGATTCTCTCTGTCAACATACTCATTTACAAACTGATACGTCAATACGGCGAAAAGTCTAACAAGCAGACGGCGGTACTTGCTGCAGTCATTGCGGTTGTTGTCGCAGCGCCGGTTGTGATATCTTTGGCCATGAGAGTCCAGGTTGACAAGAACATTGACCAATCACGTCCGGTGCGGGCCGTCATCGTACAGCAGAACACAGACCCTTGGTTCGAGGAGTACAGCCTTAACAACTCCCAAGAAATCGACCGCATTCTTGATGTTGCAGGACCGTTTGTCAATGCTAATACAGATCTTGTCATAACTCCGGAGTCGTCGATAGCTCATGGAATTGACATCAACGCCCTTCGCAGCGGTAATTTTTTGTCGGAAGACGCCAGATACAACGGATTCCAAAAGTTCGATACGCTGTTTGTGAAATATCCGGACCTGAACTTTGTGCTTGGATTGTCAACATTCAGGTTTGAAAAGTATAAATTCACAGAGAATTCCCGTGAGGTCGCCCCGAATGTTTTTAGCGATTATTATAACACTGCCGGCTTTTACAATGCATCCGGACTTCAGGATTATTATCACAAAAGCCGCTTGGTGCCTGGTGTTGAGAAGATGCCTTTCCCTAAGATTTTCGGTTTTTTGGGTGACATCATGATTAAGCTCGGCGGTTCGAATGCCTCTTTGGGATGTGATACTGTGCAAAGGACTTTTTTCTTTGACAAAGACGGGAAGAAGACCGGAGTCGGTGTTGCCATCTGTTATGAGTCGATCTATGGTGAACTGGTTGGCAATTTTGTCAAAAACGGTGCCGGTATTCTCGCTGTAATCACCAATGACTCGTGGTGGAAGGACAGTCAGGGACATATTCAGCATTTTGAGATGGCGCGTTTGAGGGCGGTGGAGACGAGGAGATATGTGCTGCGCGCTGCCAACGGAGGCTTCTCGGGCGTGATTGATCCGGCAGGGCGCGTGCTTGCCAAGACAGAATACGATGAAAGGACGGCCATCGAGACTCAAGTTTGCGTACAAGACTGCCAGACATTCTACGTCAAGCACGGCGATTATCTGTACAGAATGGCAGTTGTGGTCTCATTGTTGGGTTTAGTTACGTCAATTATATTGGCAATTGTAAATAGAATACTTAATAGAAAAAGAGTTTAAGCTTAAATTATACAACTATGAATTTTGTAGAACAAATCATTGAGGAAGACATTCAAAACGGGAAAAACGGAGCAAAGGTTCATACGAGATTTCCCCCGGAGCCAAACGGGTATCTCCATATCGGACATGCGAAGTCGATCTGTTTGAATTTCGGGATTGCGAAGAAGTACAACGGCAAGTGCAATTTGCGTTTCGACGACACCAATCCTGTCAAGGAAGACACAGAATATGTAGATTCAATAAAGGAGGATATCCAATGGTTGGGGTTCCAGTGGGCTGAAGAGCATTACGCCTCTGATTATTTCGACCAGTTGTATTTGTGGGCAGAGCAATTGATACAGGAAGGTTTGGCGTATGTTGACGACCAGACCCAGGAAGAGATAAGCAAGGGCAGGGGAGTGCCCACACAGCCAGGTGTTGAGAGTCCGTACCGGAACAGGACTGTTGAGGAGAACCTTGACTTGTTCCGCAGGATGCGGGCAGGAGAGTTCCCCGACGGCAGTCGGGTTTTGCGTGCGAAGATAGACATGGCATCGCCGAACATGCACTTCCGCGACCCGATCATGTATCGCATACTGCACGCCGAGCACCACCGCACCGGCGACAAATGGTGCATCTACCCGATGTACGACTTCGCCCACGGTCAGAGCGACTCCATTGAGGGCATCACCCATTCGATATGCACCCTCGAGTTCGAGGTTCACCGTCCGTTGTACGACTGGTTCTGCGAGGCTTTGAGGATTCATCATCCGCAACAGATCGAGTTTGCACGCCTTAACCTCAACTATACTATCATGAGCAAGCGCAAATTGCTGCAGCTTGTCAAAGAGAACTATGTGAACGGTTGGGACGACCCTCGGATGCCGACCATTTGCGGCCTGCGCCGCCGCGGCTACACACCGCAGGCAATCCGCAACTTCGCTGAAACTGTTGGCGTCGCAAAACGTGACAATATCATAGACGTGTCGCTGCTCGAGTTTTGCGCCCGAGAGGACCTCAACAAGAACGCGATCCGTACCATGGCCGTTCTTGACCCAGTGAAACTTGTCATCGACAACTATCCTGACAACCAGGTTGAGGAACTTGACGCCGTTAACAACCCTGAGGATGAGAATGCAGGCACACGCAAGGTGCCTTTCGCCAAGGAACTCTGGATTGAACGCGCCGATTTCCGGGAAAACGCCGACAAGAAGTTCTACCGCCTCTCTATCGACAGGGAAGTGCGCTTGAAATATGCGTATATCATCAAATGCACACATATTGTGAAAGATGAAAACGGCGAAATCACCGAGATTCACTGTACATACGATCCTGAGACCAAGAGCGGAATGCCGCAGAGCAACCGCAAGGTGAAGGCCACAATACACTGGCTCCCTGTGAATTACTCTAAAAAGGTGGAAGTTCGTCTTTTCGACCGCCTTTTCAATGTCCCGGATCCTGACAACTGCGAGGAAGGACAGACTTTCCTCGACCACCTCAATCCAAATTCTCTCGTTGTGAAGTCAGCATACGTGGAAGAGTCACTCACCAAAGAGAAAGCATCTGCCATTAAGCACTTCCAGTTCGAACGTATCGGGTATTTTTACTGCGATCCTGACTCCACCGACGAGAAACTCGTATTCAATAAGACTGTAAGTTTGAAACAATAAACATATAGTAAGGTATGCACAGTTTGTTAGATTATGATCCTAAGGTTCTTGTCGCCTTCCACAAAAGCTTGGAGGGAGACAGGAAGTTCAGTGATTTTCTGATGAACAATGGTTATCCGGAGTTGGAGGCTCTCTCTTCGGCCATTCACTCCAACGAGGCTGCGTTGCAGTGGCTTTTGGAGAGTGATTATCCGGAGTTCGCTGTCCTGAGCAATGCGATCGACAATGAGGAGAATGCCATAGCGTGGCTTGAAAAGTACCACTGCACATTCCTCTCGCTGTTCGCCGCCGCCTGCCGCAAGGAGACAGCCGCCATCAAGTGGTTCGCCGACAACGACCTGCGCCTTTTCATCCTCATAATCGACACAATACATCATATTCTTTTATATCAGTCATGGGATGCTTCCGATTTTCACAAATTCAGAAGATCTTAATCGTCAAAGATAAAAAACAACAAAAAATATAAAACTATGGATAAAAATCAAATGAGAGAAATTATCGCCAAGAGAGTTGCAAAAGAGCTTAAAGACGGCGATGTTGTAAATTTGGGTATTGGCTTGCCAACAATGGTGCCTAACTATTTGCCGAAGGGCGTGAATGTGATCCTTCAATCAGAGAACGGGTTGTTGGGCATGGGTCCTACACCTGAAGAGGGCAAGGAGGATGACAACCTTGTGAACTCGGGCGGCGGTTACATCACCGCACAGCCAGGGGCTGTGTCATTCAGTTCAGCCGACTCATTCTCGATCATCCGTGGAGGTCACGTTGATGTCACTGTGCTCGGCGCAATGCAGGTTGACGAACAGGGCGACCTTGCAAACTGGATGATTCCCGGCAAGTTGACTCCCGGAATGGGCGGTGCAATGGACCTCTTGGTTGGCGCCAAAAAGGTTATACTTGCAATGGAACACACTCAGAAGGGCAATCCGAAGATCTTGCACAAGTGCAATCTTCCGCTCACCGCAAAGGGACAGGTCAACATGATCGTTACCGAGATGGGCGTCATGGAGGTTACAGACAAGGGTATCGTCTTGAAAGAGATCAACCCCGAATTCAAAGTTGAGGACGTGCAGGCAGTCACAGAGGCTACTTTGATTGTGTCGCCAGATCTCAAACCTATGGAATTATAATCAGAGAAATAATAAATTATTCATACAAACACATAATTATGGATTTTGGCTTAACAAAAAGAGAGGAACTCTTTTTACAGATGATTCGCGAGTTCGCTGAGAATGAAGTAAAGCCTTTGGCAGCGGAGATCGACGAGCAAGAACGTTTCCCGATGGAGACAGTTGAAAAAATGGCTAAGATAGGTATCATGGGTATCCCGATACCTGTTGAATACGGCGGACAAGGGGGCACGAACCAGATGTATTCCATGGCTGTTGAGGAGCTTTCACGCGTGTGCGCCACAACTGGCGTGATCGTGTCGGCTCACACGTCATTGTGCATGAACCCGATACTCGAGTACGGCACTGAGGAACAGAAGAAGAAGTATCTGCCAAAGTTGGCTTCTGGTGAGTGGATCGGTGCATTCGGACTTACAGAGCCCAACGCCGGCACCGACGCTGCCATGCAGCAGACCACAGCCGTGGCTGACGGCGAAGAGTGGATACTCAACGGCACCAAGATATTCATCACAAACGCTGGCTATGCCAATGTTTACATTGTGATGGCAATGACTAACAAGGAGTTGGGAACAAGAGGCATCTCAGCATTCATCGTTGAGAAGGGCACACCTGGATTCTCTATCGGCAAGAAAGAGAAGAAGATGGGTATCCGCGGTTCTGCAACTTGTGAACTCATTTTCGAAAACTGCAGAATACCCAAGGCCAATCTCCTCGGAGAACAGGGCAAGGGATTCAAAATAGCCATGAACACCCTTAATGGAGGACGTATCGGTATCGCCGCGCAGGCTCTCGGCATCGCCCAGGGTGCTTTGGACGAGACTGTGAAGTACACCAAGGAGCGCAAACAGTTCGGACGCGCTATATCTGCTTTCCAGAACACACAATTCCAGTTGGCTGACTTGGATGCCAAGATTCAGGCTGCAAGACTTTTGGTGCGCCAGGCTTCATACAATAAGGATATGCACCTTCCGTATGCTGTTGAGGCTGCACGATGCAAACTCTTCGCGGCTGAAACTGCGATGGAAGTGACCACAAAGGCCGTTCAATTCCACGGCGGATATGGCTACACACGCGAATACCCGGTTGAAAGAATGATGCGTGACGCCAAGATCACTGAAATCTACGAAGGCACTTCAGAGGTTCAGAGAATGGTAATCGCAGGCAATCTCTTCAAATAATCGTAATAATTCAAGAATAATAAAAACAATACCGATATGAACATTGTAGTTTGTATAAAACAAGTTCCTAATACGAACGAAATAAAGATCAATCCTGAAACCGGAACCCTGATCCGCGACGGTGTGCCGAGCATCATGAACCCTGACGATAAGGGCGGCTTGGAGATGGCTCTCCGTTTGAAAGACCAGTATGGTGCGCATGTCACCGTAATCACCATGGGACCTCCGCAAGCAGACGCCATCTGCCGAGAGGCTTTCGCAATGGGCGCCGACAGGGCCATATTGCTGAGCGACCGTAAATTCGCAGGCGCCGACACATTGGCGACTTCCTACGCCTTGGCTGGTGCAATCAGGACCCTCGACTACGACCTTATCATCGCCGGCCGTCAGGCTATCGATGGCGATACAGCCCAGGTGGCACCTGAAATGGCCGAACATCTCGGACTCCCTCAGGTATCATACGTGATAGACCTTAAATACAACAACGGCCTCTGCACAGTGAAGAAGGAGACAGAAGAGGGCTACCAGATCCTCGAAGTTCCTTCACCATGCGTTCTCACAGTGCTCGCCACTGCAAACCAACCACGTTACATGAGTGTTAAGGGCATTATGGAAGCCTTCGACAAGGAGGTTGAGATTTGGAGTGCCGACAAAATTGACGTTGACGAGAAACGTCTCGGCTTGAAAGGTTCCCCAACCCGCGTCAAGAAGTCTTTCACAAAACCGCAGAAATCACCAGGTCAAGTCTATGAAGTTGACGCTGAAGAGGCTGTGGGTATCATCATCAGCAAATTGAAAGAAAAATTCATCATCTAATAATCTAAACAACAGAAAAATGGAAAAAACCGATTATAAAAACATATTTGTATTTGCAGAACAGCGTGATGGTGTAGTTCAATCTGTTGCTTTAGAATTGTTGGGTAAAGCACATGAGTTGGCCGCCATCCTCAATGAGAAAGTTGTTGCCGTACTTCCGGGCCACAACATCTCAAAACATGCACAGATGCTCATCGAATACGGTGCCGACCAGGTTATTTGCATAGACGAACCTGAATTGAAGGATTACCTTACAGAACAATATGCACAAACCATGTGCCAGGTTGTCGAGAAGTTCAAACCTTCGATCATGATGATAGGCGCCACTACTATAGGACGCGACCTCGGTCCGCGCATGGCCGCACGTCTTACCACCGGTCTTACGGCAGACTGCACCCGTCTTGAGATTTTTGAAGACGGCCAGTTGATGATGACCCGTCCGGCTTTCGGCGGCAACCTGATGGCTACCATCATGTGCACCGAACACCGTCCGCAAATGTCCACCGTCCGTCCTGGCGTTATGCAGAAAATGGAACGCGACACCAACAGAAAGGGCGAGGTTATCAATTTCAAGCCGGAGTTTGACAAGAGCAAGTTCCTGGTTCGTCTGGTTGAGAATGTCAAGGTTGACAAAGGCAAAATCGATATTACCGAAGCCAAGATACTCGTTTCTGGCGGACGTGGCGTTGGTAACAAGGAAGGTTTTGATAAGCTCCAGAAACTTGCCGACGTTTTCCCGAATGCAGAAGTTTCCTCATCACGCGCCATGGTTGACGCAGGCGTCGTTGACCACGACCGTCAGGTGGGCCAGACAGGTAAGACTGTACGTCCCGATGTCTATTTCGCTCTTGGCATTTCAGGTGCTATCCAACACTTGGCCGGTATGGAAGAGTCTGATTTCATCATTGCAGTCAACAAAGACAAATTCGCACCGATTTTCACAGTGTCAGACCTCGGTATTGTGGGCGACGTGAACAAAATCGTTCCACTGCTTACATCCCGTTTGGCTTCTGAAATTGAGAAAAAATAACAATGTCCAATATCCCTCCGTCTCGAGGGACGGGGGGATTGTTTGTTTGAAGAATGATAGAAGTAAAGGACATAGATAAAAGCTATGGTAGCCTCAAAGTGCTGAAAAAAGTGTCACTTTCCATTGAATCCGGCAAGGTGGCCACTATTGTGGGGCCTTCTGGCGCGGGGAAGTCAACGCTTCTGCATATAATAGGCACTTTGGACAGGCCTGACTGCGGCGAGGTTGTTATTGACGGGTTGTCGTTGAATTCCTTGAATGATGACAAACTCTCTGATTTCCGAAACAAGAACATAGGGTTTGTGTATCAGTTTCACCATCTACTCCCTGAATTTTCAGCTGTTGAGAATGTTGCTATGCCCGCGCTGATAGCTGGAAAATCACGAAAAGAGGCAATGAACCATGCCAAGGAACTTCTTGACTTCCTGAAGCTCAGCGATCGCTTTGAACACAAACCGTCTCAATTGTCCGGTGGTGAACAACAGCGTGTGTCTGTGGCCCGCGCCCTGATGAACAGCCCGAAAATTGTGCTTGCTGACGAACCGTCTGGTAACCTTGACACTGAAAATGCTCGCAAATTGCACGATCTTTTCTTTGTTCTCCGTGACACTTTCCATCAAACTTTCGTGATTGTGACTCATAATGAGGAATTGGCGCAATTGTCTGATTTCAAAATAATGATGCAGGATGGTTGCGTATATGTCTAATCTTTATTAATATTTTGCTATGAAAAAACTAAGAAAATTTGTTGCTGTATTGGCTGTGATGTCATCATTGCTGTTCCTGTCCGGATGTGGCTTGGCCCAACTTATAAATTTGATAAACTGCAAGTTCAATCTTGCCAATATCACAAATATCAAATGGGCTGGAATCAATCTGAGCAACATTAAGAGTATCAGCGACCTCTCTTTTGCCGACCTTCAGAAAGCTGCAGTGGCTATCAAAAACAAGGACTTCAAGGTTGGTTGCGATGTGAACGTTAACGCAAAAAACGAAACTGCAAATCCGGCCAAGTTATGCGCTTACGACTACGATCTCTTTTTGGATGGCAATTCCATAGCCCAGGGCAGCAGTGCCGACAAAACCACAGTCATCAATCCCCAATCAACAACCCTTATTCCGGTTCCTCTCATGGTTGACTTGTTAGGCATTATCAAAAGCGGTGAGACCAAAAGTGTAGTCAATTTTGCCAAAAATCTCCTTGATTACGGCGACGGCACGGAATCTAATGTGAAGGTCAAGTTCACCCCTTACATTTCACCCGCAAGCTCATCCTCAAAAGGAACCAAACTACCAGCAATCACATTAAACAAAACTTTCCAGTAAAATTATCCGTTTATGATTCAAAGAGTTCAAAGTATTTTTCTCTTTATAGCGATGGTTATTCCTATCGTGTTGATTTTTATACCATTAGGATATTTGACCACCGACGCAGCTCAGTATGTGTACAATTCAGTATCTTTGAAAGAGAATGTTCCAGAAGGCATTTCTGTTGTCAGAAACTATTATGTAGCCTTCTGTTTAGCTCTCACGGCCGTCATGTCGGGAACAGCCCTTTTCTCGTTTAAGAACAGGATTCGTCAGATGAGAATCGTGTCTTTCACAGAGATTGTCTTCCTGATTACGCTGTTCTTGATGTTGTGGGTATGTCCGGATCTGGTGTATAACAAATTTTTTGCGGCCAAAGCTGAAAGTTATACATTTAATTACAACATCATCCCTCTCATTATCATGATAGTTGTCGAGGCGGTGTGTCTGTTCCTTGCCAACCGATTCATTAAGAAGGACGAGATGTTGGTTCGCTCAGCCGACAGGTTGAGATAGGATACTAAAATCACATTTGTAGTTTTATGGAGACGTGGCTTAAGTCACGTCTCTATTTTTTTAGTATGAGGTAGATGAAATAGGGGCTTCCGGCCAGGGCTGTGATGCTGCCCACTGGCAATTCCGACGGTATTGCGATTGTGCGGGCGAGAGTGTCGGCGACGAGAAGGAAAAAGGCACCGAAAAATATCGAATATCCGAACACTTTTCTGTTGTCACTGCCAAACAGAAGCCGCACAACATGCGGTACTATTAGACCGATGAAACCAATGGAACCGCAAAATGCCACCACCACTGATGTGAGAACAGAAGCGGTTATGAGTACGATGTATGTGGTCTTTTGGGTGTCAACGCCTGATGTCTGGGCTGTCTCCGTGCCTATCTGCATGATGTTTAGTGCCTTTGAGTTGTAGAAGAGGATTATCATACAGATTACTGAGATTGGTATCAGGAATGCGATTTCTGCCCATGACACGTGTGTGAGGCTTCCCATCGTCCAGAAATAGATCTTGTGCATCTCCTGTTGGTTCATCACCATCAGAAGGGTGATGACTGCCGAAATGAAAAAATTCAGGGCTATGCCCACTAAAAGCAGGGTGGTGGTGGAGCGTTTGCCCTTTATCTCGGCGATGCCGAGTATCATGAAGAGGGTCAGCAAGGCTGTGACGAGCGCCGGAATTGTGATGCCGAAGAGGTACGTGTCGAGTCCGAGAATGAAAGCAATGGCTGCACCGATGGATGCTCCGGATGATATACCGAGGATATAAGGGTCGCAGACCGGGTTTCGGAAGATGCTCTGAAAAACGCCACCGCAAACCGCAAGTACCGCCCCGGCAACCAAACTCATGATGATTCTTGGAAACCTGAGCTGCCAGAGAGTTATCTCATAGTAGTCCTCCACAGGCAGGTTGAATCCCATCTTGTGAAATATGCTGCTGAAAACAGAACTGACGGGTATGTGGATGACTCCAATGCAAACCGCAATCAATGCCGATATTATCAGAACCAATCCGAAAATGATTGGCAAGATGATGTGTCTGCTTCTTGATTTTACCATTATTTAGAGATAAATCCTGAGATAATTATTATCAAAAGGGCTATAGGTGCTATGTATTTAATCAGAAAATAAAAGAAGTTGATGAAGCCTGATTTTAGTTTGCTGCCTTCTGCGACTTCGTCGTAGATTTCTTCTTTGGGCAGGAACCATCCTACAAATATTGTTGTCACAAAAGCACCAATAGGCATAAGGTATGAAGCCGTTACAAGGTCGAACAGATCGAAAATCGTCTTTCCGAAGATGTGGAAGTCTTTTAATGGACCGAAGGAGAGAGTGCATAAAGCCCCGATTACGAAGATGATGACGGATACGACAAATGATGATGTGGAGCGTTTCCAGTGCAGTTCCTCAACAGTGTATGCAACAATGATCTCAAGCAGGGAGATTGTGGAGGTGAGGGCCGCGATGCCGAGCAGTAGGAAAAAGATTGAGGCAAAAACAACGCCGCCGAACATGTTGTTGAAGACGTTGGGAAGTACGACGTACACTAATTGTGGGCCGGCTGCCGGATTCATGCCAAAGGAGAATACAGCCGGGAAAATCACAACGCCAGCCAAAATAGCCACCATAAGGTCGCAGGCGGAGATCCAGATGCTGGTCTTGAGCAGGGAATCCTGTTTCCGAATATAAGAGCCGTAGGTCACCATCGCCCCCATGCCCAAACTCAGTGAGAAGAACGACTGTCCAAGGGCTGAAAGTATGGTTTGGCCGTTGAGCTTGCTGAAGTCAGGCTTGAAAAGGAAAGCGAGACCGGTATGTGCACCGTCGAGCGTGACAGAGCGGACGCACATCACAACCAGCAGGAAGAACAACACCGGCATGAGAATCTTGGATATTTTTTCAATGCCTTTTTCAACGCCGCGGGATATTATGAACCCGGTGAGGGCGATGAAGATGAACTGGTATAGCAGCGGCCAGAACGATCCTTGCGTGAATGTGGAGAAGACTTCACCAACCTCTTCCGGTGTCAGTCCGTTAAGCTTGTTCGAGAAAGACATCACAATGTAATTGAGGGTCCAACCTGCCACAACACTGTAAAATGAATAGATCAGGATCGCAGTTATGATGCTGAAGACACCTAACAGCACCCATCCCTTGCTCTTTGCCAATTTGCGATATGTCCCTACGACATTGCTTTGTGTGCGCCTCCCGATGATGAACTCTGTCATCATCAGCGGAATGCCGATCATCAGTACGAAGAAGATGTAAACCAAGAGGAATGCCCCTCCGCCATTCTGTCCGAGCATGTAAGGGAATCGCCAGATGTTCCCTAATCCCACAGCGCCGCCGGCAGCAGCTAAAATGGCTCCTATGTTAGATGAAAATCCTTTTCTGATCTCGTTCATATATATGTCTTTTATAATTACGACTTTAGCGGCAAATGTATTGTGAATGTACTGCCCTTGCCCTCTTCACTCTGAACCTCGATTTTGCCGTGATGCAAAGATACAATCTTTTTGACATATCCAAGTCCCAATCCGAACCCTTTCACATCGTGGACGTTGCCGTGCGGTATCCGGTAGAAGTTGTTGAAAATCTTGGAGAGTGATTTCTTGGGGATGCCGATTCCCTTGTCTGTGACGGAAACCGAGAAATATTTGTCGTCGGAGAGAGTGTAGATCAATATTTCAGGATGGTCGGGTGAATATTTGATGCCGTTTTCAATCAGGTTTGTCAGCGTGTTGGAGAGGTGCGTGCGGTCGCCGAAGATAGAGTGTACCTGAGCGTTCAGCGCCAATTTCAAATCCCCATTGGACGAATTGACCATCAGTGCCAAGCTATCGGTTATTTTCTTGATCAGCTCGTGCATGTCGATGAGTTCTATGTTCATCTTGACCTGGCCTTTGCGCAGCTGGGCAATCTCCAATATAGTGTTCACCATCTCCTTCAACCTGTTGTTCTCGTCGTTGATGATGCTGATGTATGAGTCAAGGATTTCCTTGTCGTTAGACATGGAAGAGTCTGACAGGGCTTCGCATGCAAGCGAGATTGTGGCTATGGGTGTCTTGAACTCATGGGTGACGTTGTTTATGAACTCGTTGGTCACGTCTGATGTCTTCTTCTGACGATGTAGCGAGTATAAAGCCGTGAATGAGATTATGAAGGTAATCAGGAAGAATACGATGATGAGTATCACGATGTTCTTCATCCTGGTCAGGAAGATGCCGCGCTCAGTTGGGAAGTAAAGAATCAGGTAGTGGGGGGAACTTACCTTTTCGTTGTATTTCAGAAGGAAGAGATACTGGCTGTTCTGCATCTTCTCTTTCGAGGTATATTGTGGCTCTACAACATATTCTGATGTGAAGGCGTTGTATAGTGCAAAGTCGAAGCGTGCGTCAATGTTCTCTCCAAGGAGCGCCTCCCGGATGGTCTTCTCTAAAAAATGCCTGTTGATCAGCTTCTTGGTCGTGCTGTCAAGTTGAATGAGGTCTTTGTCCTTGATGTTGAAGCTCTTTATGATGCCGCCGTGGATTTCTTCAGGGTTTGCGCTTTTGCTGTATAATGGGAACAGTGTCCTGAAGGCGGCGGTGAAGTATTCGGTGTCGTTGGCCACTGCTTTGGCATCGTTTTCAAGATAGTATATCCTCGAGTTTATGACGCCTATAGGCTGGTTGGTGACCGTGTCAATGAGGAACTTCCTCGAATTCTGCATGTGAAGGTATTCGTTGGGTTCGGTGAAATCCTTGCTGATGTCGTTAGTGTCGATGGCGATAAGTGCCGCGGTGTCGTCCTTTATTGTTGCGTCGATGCGATCCACGACTTCGTTGCCTGCCAAAAAGACCTCGTTCACGAAGATGCTCCTCTGCACCTTCTCGGCCTCTGTGTAAAGGTAGAAAATGCCTACCATCAGCGGAATTGCCGACAAACCGAGCAATATGAACAATGGTATTAAAAATCTTTTTTTCATTCTTGTGACTTATATTATTTCAAGAAGTTTCAGTGTTTCGTCAATGTGTCTCATGCTATCAACCCTCATCTGGTGCGCGCTGCCGAAAACGTTTTTCCCTCCCTTGGCTATCACCTTGCTTACAGAATCTCGGTTTGCATTTATGGATGTCTTGATCTCGTCGGAATTGTGGTATCGGCTGTAATGTACAACGCTTGTTGGAGGGAACAGCCCGTCCGACTCTGCGAATATGAACGTGCCGGCGTCCAAATACGGACGTTGCCCCATCAGGTTGATGCTTTTCTGGTAGTCGAGGTTGTTGAGAAACTGGTTGTGCTCTTCCAGAAATCTGCTCTCCTGTGACAAAATGCCTAATAGAGGGACAAAGTCGTAGTTTTCAGGGACGAACAGCATTCGGACAGAGTAGTTGCTCCTTCCGAAATAGCTGTAAATGTCGCGCGACAAGCCGCGGAGTCCGGCATCTGATTCGCTGCCGTCAAGCACCGCGGCGGCACTCCCGGGCACCCTGAAAATGTGAGGAGTGTTGGAGAAATATTTTTCCAATGACGCCTGCGTTTGACCGTCTGTGTCGATTATCACTGCATCGAAATCGTTTAGCTTGTCTGTGAATGTAATCTTGTCTTGAAGTTCTGGATTGTCTTCGATGATGATATCACAGAGTTTCATGAACAGGATATTGTCATTGTGTTTGAGTTTCCCGATATAGGTGTGGCCGGCAGATATGACCAGGAAGAGGTCGTAGAATGAGTCGAGGGGCGTGGTATTGTGGGTTGCCACGGCGATTTTCTTCGGTTCGGGGTTGTTTTTTTGTAGGGCTTGGCCGATTTTTGAAGAGTGCGATATGAAATCACCGAGAGAAAGCAGGGATTGTTTGCAGAATCGGGGAGTGAACCAAGTGTTCAGCTTTGATTGCAGTGAGATGGAATCAGACAAATGACTCTCAATCCACGTCTCGTCGGAGAGATGGGAAGCGAGTGACAAGAGGGTCTCCATCAGTGAGTCAGTGTGATTCATAGCCGGGTTTGAGGTTGAGAAAACGGTGTCTTGGAGATTGTTTTATCAACAGTTTTTGATTTCATTGCAAACATCTTCAAACACTTTGCGGACTTCCTCTTCCGGGAATGGGTTGATGAATCCGTTTCTGTACATCAGGTCGGTCAGCTGGTGTGTCATCTGTATGTCTTGTTGTGCAAGTTCAAGCACTGTATTTTTGTCGAGAGGGCGGCGGGCCAAGCCGGTTTTCACGGCGCATTCGGCCACGTCGGCGGCAACGATGGGGAACATGTCGGTATCGGTCATCGTGGGCATGATTCTGTTTGCGGAGATGCCCTGTTTTTCGGCGAAGCCTGCAATTGAGTGGGCGGCGCAGATGGCCATCTCGTCGGATATTTTGCGGGCTGACACGAGAAGAGTGCCTTTGAGTATGGACGGGAAGCAGATGGAGTTGTTGACCTGGTTGGGGAAGTCGCCGCGGCCGGTGGCAACCACGAGTGCGCCGGCAGCTTTTGCCACGTGCGGGTAGATTTCAGGCACAGGGTTTGCGCAGGCGAACACTATGGCTTTTTCGGCCATCATGGATATCCACTCGGGTTTGATGGTGTCGGGACCGGGGTGGGAGAGGGCAACCAAAATGTCGGCGTCCTTGAACGCCTCCTCCGTGGATGTTATGATATTCGGATTTGTTATTTTGCATAAGTTCCATTGCGGGTAAAATGCCGTGTTTGCCTCGTAGTCACGGCGGTTGCGGTGAAGCGTCCCGTCCTTGTCAAACATGATGATGTTTTCAGGGCGTGCCCCGTCTGCAATCATCAGACGCGCGATGCTGCTGTTGGCCGCGCCGGCGCCATAGAGCACTATTTTGGCTTTTTCAAGCCGCTTACCCACCACCTTCAGCGCGTTGGTTATGCCTGCCAAAGTGACACAGGCCGTGCCTTGGGCGTCATCGTGCCATACGGGTATGTCGCATTCTTCACGCAAAACGTCCAACACCCTGTAACAGTTGGGCTGAGAGATATCCTCCAAATTTATGGCACCGAAACTATGTTGCACCATTTTGACAAAGTCGATGATTTTCTGTGGCTGATGCTTGCCGCTTTCATCGCGGCTGTCAATACAGAGTGCAACAGCGTCCACACCGCCTAAGTATTTCATCAGCAACGATTTGCCTTCCATCACCCCGAGACCTCCCGGAGGTGTGCAGTCTCCATCGCCTAAAACTCGCGTGCTGTCGCTAACAACTGCCACCAAATTGGAACGGTTGCTCAGCTGAAACGACATGTCGTTGTCGTCCCTTATTGTGGTTGACACCGCCGATACACCTGGAGTGTACCATGCGTTAAACCAGTTCAGACTGTCAAGAGGCACCTTCGGAACCGTCTGCATCTTTCCTGTGTAATGGCGATGTACGGCAAGCGAGAGACGCTTGTAGAACATGGTCTTGGCCTTGGCCTTCTGGTTTTCGTCGAATCCTTCTGGAAAATATTGGTTCAGTCTGTCAAAAAAATGCTCCATCTTTTAAACTTTTTTTGTGGCTGCAAAATTACGAATTTAAGAGAGATGTTTTCCACTTTTTTGTCGATGAAATCTCAAAGTATTTTTGTGTCGTTTTTTTTTGCATTTTTGCAGGATTGTTGAGATTGAAATTAAAATTTCCAAATATGAGAAAAAATTTACTTTTTACTGTGCTTTTAGTGGTGTTCGCTCTCTTCGCCAAGGCAGATGGCGGAATGTGGATTCCTCTTTTTTTAAGTCAGAACGAGTCCGAGATGCAGCAGCTCGGTTTCCGTCTTACCGCAGACGACATTTACAGCATCAATCATAGCAGTATGAAGGATGCCATTGTCCTGTTCGGAGGCGGCTGTACCGCTGAACTCATCTCTCCCAAGGGGCTTCTTCTCACCAACCACCACTGTGGATATTCCTACGTGCAGTCTCACAGCACGATGGAAAACAACTACCTGAAGGATGGCTTCTGGGCGAAGAGCATGGATCAGGAAATTCCGATGGAAGGGCTCACCGTGACATTCCTGGTGTACATGTCTGATGTCACCGACCAAGTCCTGAAAGGTGTTGACAACCAAATGAAGGAGTCTGAAAGACAACAGAAGATTGAGGAAAATATGCGTAATACTATCAATGACGCCATAAAAGGGACTGATTATAAGGCCATTATAAAACCATTCTACTATGGAAACCAGTATTTCATGTTTGTGACCGAGACTTATGAAGATATCCGTCTGGTTGGTGTTCCGCCAGAGAGCATTGGCAAGTTCGGCGGCGACAGCGACAACTGGATGTGGCCACGCCACACGGGCGATTTTTCTTTGTACCGAATATACACTGACAAGGACGGAAAACCTGCAAAATACAGCAGAGACAATGTGCCTATGCAGCCTAAAAAATTCTTCCCGATCTCCATCAAAGGCGTCAAAGAAAACGACTTTACACTGGTTTTCGGTTATCCAGGCGCAACCCGTCAGTTCCTTATCTCTGACGGCGTGAATGCAGTTGCCAATATCCAGAATCCTGTGGCTATTCAGGCTCGCACAATACGCCTTGACGCAATGAAACGCCAGATGAACCTCGACCCGCGCATTCGCCTCATGTATTCCGCCAAGGCCAACGGCATATCAAACGGTTGGAAGAAATGGCAGGGCGAGAGCAAAGGCATCAGGGAATGCAACGTCATAGCGAAGAAACAAGCCCAAGAAACCGAATTCCAGCATTGGGTTAACTCTGATGATAAGCGAAAATCACAATATGGCTCTCTTCTGCAAGACATGAAGAGTGTATATGCCAAATATGGAAAACACCTTCAGGATGTCACCTTCATAAACGAGTGTTTTTTCGGAGTTGAACTCGTGGAAGAGGTTGTATATCCCTACATGAGCCAGCTCTTTGATGTCGATGTTATATCTGAATCTGTGAGGAAAAAGATAGTTGCAGATGACATTGCTTTCCGCGCTGAATACTTCGAACCTATTGACAGAGAGTGTTTTGTCGAACTTATGACATACTATTTTACTGCCGAACCCGCGGAAAACATACCGTCATCCCTCAGAAAATACGTGCAAGACGAAAAGACCGTAAGAAAAATGATGACAGAGCTGTGGGACAACAATGCAGCCAAGGCACCTTATTTCGGCAACGGAGAGAAATATCGCGATTTCGTGTCAAAAGCATCGAAAAAACAGATCGCAAAAACCGCAAACAATGAGCTCGTAGCCCTTTACCAGGCTATTTTCTCTCATTACAGAACCGCAGTGAGCCAATATCGGGCAGAAAACAGGGATATTGACAATTACTACAGAACTTATGTGAAAGCTCTGATGGAAAAGGATGCCGACAAGACATTCTATCCCGATGCGAACCTCACAATGCGTGTGACATACGGCCAAGTCAAAGGCTTCAAGCCGGCCGATGGTGTCAAATATGAATATTACACCACTTTGGATGGCATCATGGAGAAAGAGGATCCCGAGGTTTACGATTATCAAGTGCACCCTCGTCTGAAGGAACTGTGGCAGAAAAAGGATTACGGAAGATACGCTGACAAGAACGGACAGCTGCCAGTTGCATTTATCGCCTCCAACCACACGACCGGAGGAAATTCCGGCAGTCCTGTCATCAATGGCGACGGCTATTTGGTGGGCACTAACTTCGACCGCGTGTGGGAAGGCACAATGAGCGACATCTATTATGATGTTGACAGATGCAGGAACATCAGTCTTGACGCCCGCTATTTCCTATTCATCGTCGACAAGTTCGCCGGTGCAACAAACATTATTGACGAGATTACTGTGATTGAATAGTCATAGTAGGGATTAGATACAATAAAGTACTAAAAATCTGTTGCTGTGATCTCCTTTGAAAATATAGACAAGCATTCGGTGTGGTATGACATATTGATGCAGTACCTGTGTGTTGCCCACAATCATGTATATTACCGTAACTTTTATATTCTGAACCCTGAGAATATACCACCGAAAGGCACCCCCACGTTAGTGATTGCCAACCACCAGAACGGCATGATGGATGCCATGGCAATTTTGCATACGATGTACAAGGACGGCAGACAGCCGGTATTCATTGCCCGTGGCGATATCTTCAAGAAAGACGCAGTGGCTCGGATACTGCGTTTTCTCAAGATCCTGCCTGTCTTCAGGAACCGTGACGGCGGGAGAAGCGAGATAGAGAAGGACTTGGCCATATTCAACCGCGCCGCGCGCGTGCTACGCAAAGGCGGCACCCTCGTCATCTTTCCTGAAGCCGGGCACCAGGCCGGTCATTTCATGAGCACATTCAAGAAAGGGTTCAGCAGGATTGCATTCGCGGCCGAAGAGATGAATGATTTCAAACTCGGAGTTCAGATCTTGCCTCTTAATATCCACTATTCCAACTATTTCAATTTTGACAGTGACCTTATGGTTACTTGCGGCAAACCTTTCACCTACGACGAATTCTTCGAGATGTATAAGGAATCGCCAAACCAAGCCTATATAGCGCTGAACCAAAAAGCCCGTGAGCGCGTGAAAAATATTACTCCTGATATCGACATTCCTGACAGATACAGTGAGATAGAGGCTCTGACCCATATCATGAGCGAGCCTTTGCTTCATCATAAAGGTTTGAGAGTCAATTTTTTGCCGAATCAAAAAGACGCTGCCATGACTATCATAGCGGCCATAAGACGATTTCGTGACGAATCTCCTGAATCGTATGAATTTCTCATGGAGAACACCAAGGAATATACCGGACTGCTTAAATCCACAGGTCTTCATCATTGGGTTATCAACAGGAAGATATCAGTGCCGAAGGCGATTTTGAGGATCTTCCTTGTGTTGTTGGCCTCACCATTAGCCATTTTCGGCCTGGTGAACAACTTTGTCCCCATTGCCATAACTACAAGGCTTACCAATAAGATTAAGGACCCTATGTTGCATTCAACATTCCAATACGCTATTGGCAGCGTGGCCACTTTCCCGATTTGGTACATCATTTTGCTGGTTGCCGCAAGCCTGCTCAGCAAGAGTTTCCTTATCGGCATCGTGTACATTGCGCTTTCCGCATTCACCGGCGTTTTCAATTACAGGTACAAAAAATGGTTGAGAAAACTCTTTACCATTGTTCGTGCCCTGAAATTGAAGAAAAGCAGCAACTATGACCGTCTTTGCGCACTCAACAAAGAGATTGTATCTCAAATGGAGAATCTTGTTTTTTAGAAATTTCAGAGATGAGCGGATATGAGGATTTTTTGAGCATGCCTCCCACAGGTGTACTTCCGGATGTCGGGAAGATATTGATTTCGTCCCCGTATTACAACGACACGTTTTTCAACCGTTCTGTAGTGCTTCTGACCGATGTCACAGAGGAGGCCACGGCGGGGTTGATCATTAACAAGCAGCTGCCATATACTGTAAGGGAAATGATCAACGAGTTGCGCGTTGACGAGCCAATCTTTTTCGGAGGACCTGTAATGCCGGAAGGCGTGTTTCTTCTGCACAGCTTCCAGAATTGTCAGGATTCATCTGAATTGTTGAAGAATGTGTATGTGGGGTACAATCCTGTTTTGCTTTCAATACTCGAACACCATGCAATACCTAATCTGAAGTCGAAATTTCTGTTGGGTTATGCCGGCTGGGAGCAGGGTCAGCTCGAGAACGAAATTCTCAATGACATGTGGGTCGTGGCGGAGGCTTCCTATTCTTTGGTTTTCAATACACCGGCCAAAGAAATATGGACCACCGCAGTGAAGGGTCTTGGACAGCAATATTCACAGTGGCTCAACATGCCGGAAAAGATAGGTTATAATTAATTGTCGGCCGCTGCAAGGGAGTCGTTATAGTGAAGAACTGAATCCGCAACGCGTGCGAGGCTATCCTCTATACTCCAAAGTCTGAACCTTTCCTCATTACGATAGAACGCCACCATCGGTTTCTGCTCGAAAGTGATCTTGTGAAATGCAGTGTCTGGTGGCCAGATACCGTTACGTAACTGTGTTATAGGGATGTGGTTGCAAAACGCCACGTAATAGTCCCAAGTGCTGTCGGCCGTTTCATAATCTTTGAAAACAAGTTCGAAGTTCGGGTCTCCTTGATAGAAGAGACTGCAGGCTGAATTCCCGTTGGTTGCAACAACCACAGGCCGTGCAGCATAATGCTTTCCGATGTCATGATTCCGTATGTATTGCTTTACCCATTCATTTGCGGTCCTGTTGGCCTCGAAGTTGCTGTCTAATGCGTACTTCGCGTATGCGTTGTGTATTCCACCAGACACCTCGTTGAAATACAGGGATGTGAATGGACTGTTAATCAGAATTTGCCGTATTGGCATTATAGAGAGGAACGCCACTAAAGACAATACCACGAAGTTTGTGTATCGGTCGTTTATGTGCTGGAGAGTGCATTCAATGCCGCTCGCTGCCAGAAGCAGGAAAATAGGGTATATGCAATAATGGATTGCCCACAACGTGTCGGGGTTCATGTAATGGCTCTTTACATGGTTGATGCAGAAAAAAAGTGTGTAGAGGAAGATGAAAATCGAAAAAGGTTTCAGTGATTTTATTGCTGTCTTGAAAAATATGAAGAAGAGCAGAAAACAGATCAGCACTACCGTCGGAGTGGTTATGAACAGGTACTTCGACAGATATCTTGTCGGGAAGTTGTCAGGACCGATGAAGTGGCCCTCGAAGATCTGGTTCTGGTCAAAAGGTATGTTGGTGATGAGCGAGGAGAAGGCTTGGCGCGGGGGCAGCATCGACTGTTGCAGATAGAAGGTGCAGGCACTGTGTATTATGAATACTGCAAGAAACATGCCCACAACAACCGACATTACAATGCCTAAGGCTTTAAGATATGGTTTTGTGTAGATTTTTTTTATAGGATTATAAAGGAAGAAATTCAGTATAGTGAACACAAAGAAAAGATGTAGAAGGGAAGCGCCGGCGTTGTGGACCGAGAGCGCCAGAAGTATTCCTACGGCTGTCTTCACAAGCCTTGAGATCCTGATTATGGGCAGTTCCCGGCAGAAATAGTACATCTGCATTATGCTGAACACGAAGAAAAATGCGAAAGTGACGTCAACCAAGTTGCTGAGCGAGTATCCGAAGAAGCGCGGCGAGATGACCAGCAGGAATGCAGTGAAGAAGGCCGCCCGCCAATTGAAAGCACGCAACAGGATCAACGACAGGTATGCTACCAGCAGCCATCCGAAAATGGCGCTGATGATGTGACGCAGGGTGTAAATGTTCTCAATGTTGAATGCCTTTCCGATGGAATAAACGACAAGGTCGATGGTTTGCGCCTGCGTACTGGCATAAGGGTGACTTTTGTATGCATCGGTGTCGCCGATGTGGTGGAAATGGTTGTACAGGAGCTCGGAATATTCGTTTTGGGCCACCTCCCGGTCGGAGATGCCAATGTGCTGGGTGAGCACTATCATGCCTATCAGAGTGCCAACAAGCAGCATCATCCACAGATATTTGTAAACATCATCCATGGTCTTCAGTGCAAACGAAAACCCGCTCTTCTGAATCTGGTATTTGAGTTTTTTCCTGTTGTCCTTTGAAAACCTCACGATCCAGATGTTGTCGTCGAAGAGGTTGTCATAATAAAGATATTTGTCAGCCACGTTCTTGATTCTGACAAACAGGCGTTCCCAAAAGTTTGTGATTTTCTGTTTCATTGTTGTGCTGCTTTGAAGTTGTCGAAGAGTTCTTTGAGGTAGTTTACAGACTCAGGTCCGGTGTTGAATATCAGGTCGAGCACTGAAAGGTTGGGGCAGAACCCGAATCTCTCCTCAAACACTTGATGGTAAGGTGTCTGTAGGCGGAAAGGGTAGTCAGGCGTATGCACTTTTTTTGGCTGTATGAGTAATCGAAGGTCGTTATCTGATATATATGGCTGATAAGACGCTGAGAAGTTAACAGAGACCTTGGTCTTGAGCAGTTTTAAAATGGTCTCGATAAGGGAAAGGTTGAAGTCGAACAGGCGTTCGGTCTTCTCTTTATAGAAGGGTTGAAGTGCGTCTTTATAGTAGAGATAGTACGGGGAGCTGTTGTAGGCGGATTCGATCGAACGCCAGTGGATTCTCTGCCATTGTGTGGTGTAGTCAATACGGACTTCAGTGATTGGGCTCAATCGAAAATCGTGGGTGGTAGGGATGATGAGATCCATCACCCCGTTGCCGCCCACGATTGTTGTTCGGTTGCGATACGACTGTTTCTGGTAACGCTCGCAGCGCTCCATCGTTACATCTCCGAAAATCAGGAATGCGAAGTATTCGATGGGAGGCAGGTACGCGGTAGAAAGCAGTCTGTTGTACACAGCTATCTGGAAATTATTATTTTAGACTTGTAATTATGTTCAGAACCCTGAATCTCCACGAAGTAAACGCCGTTGGTGAGTCCTGTGACATTCATCTGGAATGATGCTGAAGTTTCGATATCCCTTGTCATCACGAGCTGGCCCATTGTGTTGTAGATGTTGCACACTGCGTTTTCGGTCAGGAAGTTGCCGTTGATGGTCACATAGTCGGAAGACACGGGGTTGGGTGCTACGGAGAATGTCTCGTATGCGTCCTTGTGGTCTTCAATGCCGGTTATTACTGAACCGTCGTATCTCATTCCCTTGAGGACTGTTGTCCCGGTGTTGTCAGGGTCGAGCCAAGGTTGCAGTTTTCTGTTGGCTGCAGTGGCGCCGTTGTTGTTCCAGTGGTAGGCAAGGCGTCCATAGAGGTCGCTGCCGCTTGTGTAGCTGCATGAGCTTGAACCGGCTGTGAGGGTTCCGATGATGAGAGAGTGGTTGTTGAACAACGGGGAACCGGAAGAGCCCTCTTCGGTCACGCCTCGGTTAGGGTTCGACTGCCAGCGAACCTCGAAATATTTGTTCTTTAGGTTTCCTGAGGTCACAGTGGTCACAGATTTCGGGAAGCTGATCTTCTTCCAGTCGCCGCCTGGGTGGTGAATGCCGGCTCCGATAGAAGCGGCACCGGATCTGTCCCAACCTGCGAATACTATGCTGTCGCGGTAGAGAACACCGATGTTGCCTGTGATTTTCAGGAGCAGGAAGTCGGAAGAGCTGTTGTAATTGTCGGAATTCTCGTTTGAGCGCGCCACGATGACACCGCCTGAGGCCGCGTAGTTGGAGGTTCCTGTTGTGCCGCCGCATAATGCTGTCTGGTAGTTGAAGTAGAACTTGTGGGTTTGGTCTGTTGCAGCCACACAGTGGTTGGCCGAGAGAACGTATGGGGTCTTGTCCATGCGGACGTTGTTGATCATGGCGCCGGAGCAGATGTACATTCCCCATCCGCCTTCTGAAGGCACGTATGCTGTTATTGAGATGCATACCACTGAGTTGATCGGGGCTCTCCAATCGGCCGCAATAGGACAAACCACATCGATGTGGCAGTTGCCCTCTGCGGAACCATGAGGACCGCGATCTTCAGGAAGAACATGAAGAAAGTCTTTGTAAACGTGCGTCACACAAACAATTCTGAATTCCCCGTTGAATGAGGCATCTGCGGGTTCGTAATATTCGGCTATCAATTCCTCGCCGATGATGTCGTCGGTTGACAACTTGCCCACTTCTTGGAGATCAGCATTCGTGTATGGGCCATAGACCTGCTCATGATCAGGAGTGTATATGAACATCTTTCCCTCCTCGGGGATGTTGAATTTGTCGAAAATAAGGTTCATCATTATGGCGTCCTTTGATTCAAATTTGACACGCCAAAGCTTTGATCCGTCATTCAAGATATCGGTTCTTCCGCAATTAGAGAGAGAATATTGTACATCATGGCCAACACCGACACGCAACAGTTTGAACTTGTCTGTGTTCTGGGCATCCTCATTCAGGAGCGCTTCATTGTCTATTGATGGTAGGGTTATCTCGTCAATTTTGTATGAAATGTCCCTGTGTGTGAATGAGTAAGGCAGTTCTTTTGGACTTTCCTGAGCGAAAATCGCTGAAATACTGGCTATAAGTAAAGCCGTTAGAATACAGAATTTCTTCATTTGGTTTTTGTTTAAAATTTGAGCGGCAAAAGTAAAAAAAAATAATGTACTTTTGCAACCGATTTTATAAACAGAATTCAACAATACAATGACTGTAAAGAAAAAGGTAAAATACGAAGGAGAACCTTACCAGGGGAATTTGGAAGAACTCATTATTCAGGCCCTGATTGAGAAACAGGGTGTTGACATCCGATGCATCAATCTGAAGAAAATCAATCACGTCTATTTCGACTATTTCATCGTCTGCAGCGGAAATTCCAAACCGCATGTCGAGACATTGTGCGACTTTGTCCAGTACCAGACGAAGAGAGTGGCCGATGTGAAACCGATCCATGTGGAAGGGCTTGAGAACAAGGAATGGATCATTCTTGACTATTTCAACATTTTGGTTCACATATTCCAACCTGAAGCACGTGAATATTACAACATAGAGTCGCTTTGGGGTGATGCCGACATACAGAAATTCTAATCTCGTCTAAAAAATGTAATCTTGGATCTATGGCAGAAAACGACAAAAACAAAATCCCTAATTTTCTGAAAAAAAGCCAAAATGGCGGCAAACCGAAGTTCAATTGGTCGCTGTTCTATGTCCTGATAACGATAGTGCTTATCGGCATATATTTTTTCTATTCAGACGACACTATCCGTGAAGTGAACGACATGGAGTTCTACCAGATGGTGAAGAACCGCGAGATTGAGCATGTCGAATACGTGAAGAAAAATTCTCACATCAACGTTTTTCTGAAGAAGGAAGCCTTGGAGAGCAATTCCACCTATGAGAAGGTAAAGGAAAATGTGGCGGGTCCGCAGTACTTCTTGGTTGTCACGGATCTTCAGGTTTACAACGAGAATCTACGAGATGTCAAGAACCAGTACGTGCAGGAGCGGGTTGCCGAGGACAGCACTTTGGTGGCCAGCGACCTCATGAAGGAGTACGATTTCCCTATGAAGCAAGACAACAGTCAGAACTGGGGATTCGAGATTTTCTTGTGGATGTTGCCGGTGTTGTTCATTTTCCTGCTCTATTTCTTGTCGATGCGTTCGATGCGCGGCGGCGGTGGAGGTGGCCTCGGCGGCGGAAGCAGCATCTTCAACATCGGCAAGTCTCGCGCCCAGGAGTTTGACGAGAAGTCGGGCCAGTTGGTGACCTTCAAGGACGTTGCCGGTTTGGAAGGCGCAAAATTTGAGATTGAAGAGGTTGTTGATTTTCTCAAGAACCCGCAGAAATACACCGTTTTAGGCGGAAAGATACCGAAAGGCGTGCTTTTAGTAGGTCCTCCAGGAACTGGAAAGACACTGTTGGCCAAGGCTGTTGCCGGCGAGGCCAAGGTTCCTTTCTTCTCTCTCTCCGGTTCTGACTTTGTGGAGATGTTCGTGGGAGTAGGGGCTTCGCGTGTGCGCGACTTGTTCAAGACGGCCAAGGAGAAGGCTCCGTGTATCATCTTCATAGATGAGATCGATGCCATAGGCCGCGCCCGTGGCAAAGGCGCTTTCTCAAACGCGAACGATGAACGTGAAAGCACTCTCAACCAGTTGCTTACAGAGATGGACGGCTTTGGCACCAATGCCGGTGTCATCATAATGGCTGCCACCAACCGCGCCGACATACTCGACAGAGCGTTGCTCCGTGCAGGTCGTTTCGACCGCCAGATCCACGTCGAGTTGCCTAACCTCAACGAGCGCCGCGACATCTTCGGCGTGCATGTGCGCAACCTCAAGCTCGGTCCGGATGTTGACCTCGACTTCTTTGCTAAGCAGACTCCCGGATTCTCCGGAGCCGACATAGCGAATGTGTGCAACGAGGCGGCACTGATTGCGGCCCGCAGCAGCAAACAGGCCATCGACAAGGAGGATTTCCTCGCCGCAGTTGACAGGATTATCGGCGGTTTGGAACGCCGCGGCAGCGTCATCTCCCCGGAGGAGAAGAAGACGATAGCATACCATGAGTCGGGCCACGCCTGCGTGAGCTGGATGCTGCGTTACGCCTCACCGCTCGTGAAGGTCACCATTGTGCCTCGCGGAAAAGCCCTCGGAGCCGCATGGTACCTCCCGGAAGAACGGCAGCTTACAACCTACGACCAGCTTGTGGATGAAATGACAGCCACTCTCGGCGGACGCGCCGCTGAAGAGGTCTTCTTCGGAAAGATATCCACCGGTGCCCTGAACGACCTCGAACGTGTTAGTAAACAGGCATACGCAATGATTGTTTATTATGGCCTCGACGAGAAAATAGGCAATGTAAGCTACTACGACTCTACCGGTCAGCAAGAGTATTCCATGGGCAAGCCTTACAGTGAAAAGACTGCTCAGGAAATAGACGAACGCGTGCACCTCCTCATAGAGTCTTGCTATGCAAAAGCAAAACAGATTCTCACGGAAAACTATGAGAAAGTGGAAAAACTCGCTAAAATTCTCCTTGAACGCGAAGTTATATTTACAGAAGATGTTCAGAATATCCTTGGTGAACGTCCATTCCTTGCAGAAGACAACCAACAGACTGCATCTAAGAATACAGAGGAATTATCAGATAATAACCCCCAAAACGCTGAATGATGGAATCAAACTACGATGCTTTTATCTCCGACAAGGAATACATACGCGGTGTGATCAGAAACCACTCGTCGCATAAGAATATGCAGGAAGGCGTGCCCTCAAGACAGCTGTTTTCCCCTATGGAAGGTGTGCAGGCTGAGTTCTGGAAGAACTTCCAGGCCAACGGCGGAAAAATCCTGCGCTGCCACAACCGCCAAGAACGCCTCAAATATCTGCAGATGCTTACAAAAGACCAACAATACAACTACGTCCTGAATACGCACCCTAACCTTTCTCAAGAACTTGACAGTCTGCAAATCAACTATGTCAATTCCATACCTGTAAACTATAAGGTTGATGCAGTTGTGGCCCTCTCAACCACACTTGTTGCCCGCAACGGTAGCATCGGATTCACGCAGCCCGTGTCAAGGTTCTTGACAATGAAGAATTTAGCCAAAGATGTGATTGTGATTTCAAGGCTGAAGGATATTGTTCCTGACATAGAGGACGCTATCGTGAAGAACAGGAAGAATGCCGGAGTGGCTGGCATGGAGTTCATAACCCCGCGACCTGTACACGACAGACCAGACAACGACCAGCGGACACCGCTGAACCCACGCTACATTCTTCTCTTAATCTGCGACAATGAACAAAAAAATGCGTAACTTGGTGGTGAGAACCATCTCCGGAGCCGTTTATGTGGCTCTTATGGTGCTTTCAGTATATTTCGAATGGGTGGCCATTCTACTTTCCGTCTTCTTTGCTGTGGTCGGCATTCACGAATTCCTTTCTTTGGCAGAAGTTAAAAACGAAGGCATAAAAAAGAGGATGCCATATCTGAGTGTCGCGGCAATGTTGCTCATGAGTGTCTTTCAGCTGTCAGCTCTTGATAATATTCGTTTTCCCTATTTCTTGCTGATTTCAATCTTTATGCTTGCGGTCTTTCTGCCTGAACTTATCGACAGACATGAAAATTCTCTTGAACGGGTTGCCTTGAGCGCCTTCTCGCAGCTGTGGATTGTGCTGCCGTTGAGCGTGCTTTTCCTGTTGTGGATACCAATGAACCCTGTCCAGGTTCTTGCATTCTTTATAATTATCTGGGCGTCTGACACTTTTGCATATCTTGGCGGCTCCCTGTTCGGCAAACACAAGTTGGCGGAGGAGATTTCACCGGGCAAAACTTGGGAAGGCTTCGCTATAAGTTGTGTTTTCACGGTTGCTTTGGCTGTTGGAATGTCGTTCATACCCTATTTTGACAAGGCAGGTCTGAGCAGATGGGATTGGGTAGAGTTCGCCTGTATAGTTGAGGTTTTCGGGTTGTGCGGCGACCTTATGGAATCGCTCTTCAAGCGCAGGGCAGGGGTTAAGGACAGTGGCGACATCATTCCCGGACATGGTGGTATACTCGACCGCTTGGATTCAATTCTCTTCGCTGCAATCCCGTTGTATTTCTTCTGCATGTAAGCTGTCAGACATACCATTTCTTCAATTATTATGGCTGATGACAAAATAAATATGACATTCGCAGCGTTATAAGTCAGTATTTAAATTTATTGATATGAACGCAAAGATATTATGGGCGGATGACGAGATAGATCTTTTGAAACCGCATATTCTTTTTCTCAAAGCCAAAGGTTACGATGTTATTCCTGCCATGAGCGGCACTGAAGCCATCGAAATTTTGAAGAATGAATTTGTGAACATCATATTCTTGGATGAAAACATGCCAGGATTGTCAGGTCTTGAGACTTTGAAGTTGATAAAGAAGGACTATCCTCACATTCCGATAGTGATGATTACAAAGAGCGAGGAGGAACATATCATGGAGGATGCCATAGGCTCAAGCATCACCGACTACCTTATCAAGCCTGTGAACCCGAATCAGATTTTGCTTTGTCTGAAGAAAAACATCGACAACAAGAAACTTGTGTCTGCAAAAGTCACGGTTGACTATCAACAGGCTTTCCGGGAGCTATCTATGAGGATTTCTGATAACCTCACTGTGGAAGAGTGGGCCGAGTTGTACAGGGAACTGGTAGGATGGGAGCTTCAAATTGAAAAAATAGAGGATGAGAGCATCACCGAGATGTTGTCGGCGCAGAAAGAGGAGGCCAATATCCGCTTCTCGAAATTCGTGCAGAAAAACTATATCAACTGGGTTAATGGAAAGTCAGACGACAAGCCACTGCAGTCGCACACCGTCCTGAAAGAGAAGCTTTTCCCGAGACTTGACACTAACAAGAGCACATTCCTATTCGTAATAGACAACTTGCGATATGACCAATGGCGGAGCATATATCCTATGGTGCACGATTACTATTACATCCAGGATGAGAGTATCTGTTACAGCATACTTCCCACGGCAACGCATTACGCCCGCAACGCCCTTTTCTCAGGACTGATGCCATCGATGATTGCGAAGAAATATCCCAATCTGTGGCTCAATGAGAACGACAACGGCAGCAAAAACCAGTATGAAGATGAACTTTTGGGCGAATATCTCAAACGATATGGCAAGAATATCAAGTATTCATATCACAAGATCCTCAACCCGGACTATGCCAAGAAGGTGTTCGACAACTTCCATCAGATGCTGAACAATCAGCTTAATGTGATAGTTTTCAACTTTGTGGATATGCTTTCGCACGCCGGTACCGATGTGAATGTGGTGAGAGAACTTGCCGACGACGAGAAATCTTATCGTAGCGTTACAGCCTCCTGGTTTAAGAATTCAGTACTCTATGATATGATTAAATACTTGTCAGAGAGGAAGATACCGATTATGCTCACAACCGATCACGGTACTATCAAAGTTGACAAGGCTTTGAAGATGGTGGGAGAGCGAGACCTCAATACCAATCTCCGCTACAAGGTGGGCAGGAGCAATATGGACTATCCGCAGAAGGAGGTCTTTGAGATAAAGAATCCTGACGATGCTTTCCTGCCCAAGACAACCATGACCCAGCGCTTCATTTTTGCCACAAAGTCCGATTTTTTTGCATATCAGAATAATTTCAACCAATACGTCAATCTTTATAAAAACACTTTCCAACACGGTGGAATCTCCATGGAGGAGATGATGATTCCATTTGTTATTTTGGCCCCGAAATCTTAAACAACAAACATTTTGCTATGAGAAAAGTTTTAGTTCTTGCCTTATTGGCAGTTGCCTCGTATGTGACACTCGCTCAACAGAACATTTTGAAGTATGAATCCTTCAGTATCGGAGGTTCCGACACATCGCACACTCAGGTGCTCATGGATGGATATAGGTCGATAGTCTCTTCCTCTGATCAAGAGTCGGCAAATCCCATTCCTGGTACTGCAAAACACATCACTTATATAGATTTTGATCGTGATACTGCCTTTTATCAGTTGGATTTTGTGGATGGTGACAAATATTACACCGGATACAGCTTGAAAAACAGCAACAAATACGACTTTGAAGGTGAAGAGAAGATAGGCAAGTTCCATTGCAAGAAATACACAACCACACTTTTCTCAAACAAAATGGAGATTTGGATGACGGAAGACATAAAGTTTCCCGCAACGCCGGTTCTCTCTTTCGCCAATCTTCCCGGTGTACTGGTACAGGTTGTCAGAAACGGAAATGCAGTGACGCGGCTTGTTTCAATAAACAAGTGCAAACACGGCAGGCCCTTTTTCCCTGAGAATTTTGGCACATATACAGACAGCCGCTCTTTGGGCAATATTGAAAAGGAAAAATTGGTGATTACCATTCCGGTTTTCAATGATGCTCAGATCTGTTTCAATCCGAAGATAGAGAAGCCTTCAGTGATTCCGTACGACACCACTTTGTCTTTTTCAAACGGAACAGTTATTCTTAAGCGTTTGAATCTCAAGCAGCTGCCTGAGCATTATCAGATTTTTGCAGAGATTACCGAGCGTTCCAACGGTGACGCATATGACCGTACGGGTTCTATTTTCGTGATTCCCGCTAAACAATCGCCCAATTTTACCGAAGCTCTCATCAAAGGAATTGAGGTATTGCCCGTTTTCACAGACAAGAATGGTGAAAGTTACCAAGGCATTCTTCTTGACGATAAATACACTCCATTGGTTGAGTTGGTGAGATTTTTCACTCCATTCGGTGTAAGCCATTACAACCAATATCGTTCGCTCAACGGGAAAGAGTGGGAGGATGCTGCCTATTACAAGCAGGATGTCAGCGATTTGCGCAGCTATCTGAGCGGTGATGTCTATATTTGTGCTTTCATCGGCAACTATGACGGCGGCGGACACAAGTTGTCGCTTGATCTGAAAGCCTACCCGGAGTCTTCAGAATGGGCCGTTCAGGAGTTGCACTCTTGGGCGCTTCCGCTCTTCAACACATGCAACGTGATGGAGATGTCGGGGCAAAACTACGGCAAGTTTTTCGAAACGGACAGTCTGACTGTGACATTTGACCTGCCTGAGGGTGTTAGTGACCTGCGTCTCAGATATATAACAACCGGTCATGGAGGCTGGGACAGAGGCGATGAGTTTGTGCCGAAGGAGAACGTTATTATTGTTGACGGTGAGCCGTTGTTCAAATATACGCCATGGCGCAGCGATTGTGGGACATTCCGCACATTCAATCCGTCCAGCGGCAATTTCTGGAACGGCATGTCATCGTCGGACTATTCGCGTTCCGGATGGTGCCCAGGAACCGCCACGCAGCCTGTGTACTTCGATCTCTCTTGGTTGAAGCCGGGACACCACACCATCACTGTCGCCATCCCTCAAGGCCAGCGCGAAGGTAATTACTTCAGTTCCTGGAATGTGTCAGGCGTTCTGGTGGGTGATTTGAAGTGATTGTTTAAGTTGAAGATGTAAAATGTTGTCCTATATAATATTATCGCTATATCTTATCATTGTTCCTTATCTTGTTTTAAGGGCTTCCAAACGTTGGCCCATTGTGAACAAGATCAGTCCGATGGTATTGCTTTACATCATAGGTCTCATAGTGGGTAATGTGGGGCTGATAGGTGGCAAAGAATCGCAGCTCTGTGAGAATTTTTCCAATGTGACGGTGCTTTTGGCGATTCCGCTCATGCTTTTAAGCTGTGATTACAAGAGATGGTCTGCAAAATCATCCATAAAAGCCTTTTTTGTCGGCCTGTTTAGCGTGTTGTTTGTCACGGTGGCCGGCTTTTATATTTTCAGCGGACAGGCCGCCGCTGCCGGTTTGGGCAAGGAGGAGTTTGCCAAGGTTGGAGCTTCTATGACAGGCATATACACGGGTGGCATCCCGAATTTCGCCCCTGTGGCGAAAGCAGTTGACCTTCCGCAGAATCTCTTCCTCATTATTTCAGGTTATGATATAGTGGTGACTGCAACATATCTCCTTGTGATTGTGTTTTTCGGCAAGCAGATAATCAGATGGCTTTTCCCGAAAGAGGCGGTTTCAGGAACGAGTGGGGAACTGTTTGAAACAGAGCAGGATAAAATTGAAAAACTGTCAGGCAAATTGGTGGTGAATAGGCTTGTCGGTGTGTTGGCCGCGATTGTGATAGTGGCAGTTTCGGTGCTTCTTTCAAAGGTTATTCCTGTTGATAACGCCACGGCTGTAATCATCATTCTGATAACCACAATCTCAATCATAGCGTCATTTGCCAAGCCAATCAAGCGTTTGGAGGGTACATTTGACTCAGGATTGTATTTTGTGTACGTATTCTGTCTTTCGGTAGCCACCATGGTGAACATTCACGAGATGGATTTCACAAAATATCTGTTTATATTGTTCTACATCGCCTTTGCCATTTATGGATCATTGTTGTTGCAGATTATCGGGGCTAAGGTTTTCAATATAAGCGGTGCGCTCACACTCACCGCCTCCATTTCATTGATCAACTCGCCGCCGTTTGTCCCGATGGTTGCGGCAACGTTGAATAACAGGGAGATTATCCTGCCGGGCATTGCCATAGGTCTTCTGGGATATGCTGTGGGGAATTATCTTGGGATAGGCATGTTTTATCTTTTGGGAAGCATCCTGTAGGCGGTTTCTGCAACCTGTCATGTTTTACCGGGCTTTATCCCCGTTAGGGGATTTGATTTTAAACGTAAGATTTAATTGTACCAATGGCATTTTCCCTTCTATATTGAATGGGTGATTGTATGGCGGAGGCAATTTGACAATTGGAATGTAGAGACGCGCCATGGCGAGCCAGCTGAAAAACCCGTACCTTTTTTTTCGTTTTATTTCCAGTTTTTCATCAAATATGCCATGGCACGTCTCTACAAAGATGGCTGCATTTAAATCCTACGTTTAAATTCCGAACATGTTCGTTTAAAATATAAACCTTACACTCTGATTTGCAGCGTATTACTGACTTTTCGTTATTTTCTGTTTTTGCACGAATACTTGGATTTTTTATTTTGGACTGAAAAAAATGCTACTTTTGCATTATGTATCATAATGAAGAGTTGAAGACGCAGATGAAAAGGTTGTTAACGGCAGTTGTGGCTTTCCTTTTTTTGATGTCGGCAGGTGCGCAAAGCGACGTGCTTGTCAATATTAGCCACGACCCACATGCAGATTCCATATTCTTTGCAAAAATGCAAGGAAAGATGCAGGAAATAAGAGTTCGTGAGGGCCGTCCTACGGTAGCTGTGGTTTTAGCCGGCGGCGGTGCGAAGGGTGCAGCGCACATCGGTGTGCTCGAATATCTTGAAAAAAAAGGTATTCCTGTGGATTTTATCGCAGGCACAAGCATGGGCGCTCTCGTCGGGGGACTCTATGCCATGGGCTATTCTGCCACTGAAATCGACTCCATAGTCGACAAAATCGATTGGAATGTCATGATGAGCGACAACATTCCGATGGAGTACTATTCGTACAAGAGAAACAATTACAAGCGCACTTATATGGTTGACATCCCTTTCACCGGGACTGAATTCCTGAACAGTCTGCCGTCAGGTTACATCCATGGCCTTAACATATACAATATGCTCAGCACGCTGACGGTTGGGTACCAGCAGTATGTAGATTTTACCGAGTTGCCGACCCCGTTCTGCTGTGTTGCCACCGAAATCGTGACACAAACTGAAAAGCACTGGACCTCAGGATCAATGATAGATGCAATGCGTTCCACGATGTCGATTCCGGGCTATTTCAGTCCGGTGAGAGTTGATTCAATGATCCTGTCTGACGGCGGTACAAAAAACAACTTCCCCACTGACATCGCCAAGGCTGCTGGCGCCGACATAATCATAGGTGTAGAGTTGACAATGCCGCGTGACTATTCCAAAGTCAATAATGTGGCCGACATTTTGATGCAGACAACACAGTATTCGGGAGGCCTTGAGGCTCATAATCGCAATGTGAAGAACGCTACCATATACATAACCCCTGACATCTCCGGATATAAGGCGCTGAGCTTTGGCACCGACGAGATAAAAACCCTGATTAGGAGAGGTTACAACGAGGCAGTGAAACATTCGTCACAGATCGACAGCATAGCGAACATTGTGGGAAGGTCTGGACGTGTCCTGTACAACAAAAAAGCTGTGAACACATCAAACGAGTCTGTCAAAATCAATGCTGTTGAGTTTGAGGGATTGACATGGAAGGAACAGCGATACATGAACAGGAAACTGCGTCTGAAAGAAGGTGCATATTATGACAAACGTGAATTCGAGATCGACCAGTCGATTATCTATGGGACCATGGCTTTTTCCGATGTGACTTATAGACTGTTGCAGGAAGATGACGGCGGCTACAGGCTCAGGTTCATCTGCAACAAAAGGCCTTCTAATTCGCTCGGTATCGGTCTCAGAGCCGACTCTGAAGAGTGGTTTGCGGCGATGCTGAACTTTGGCTTCGGAGGAAACAAGCTGTATGGCTTTGAATTTGACATTAACGCCAGACTGGCCATATCTCCGCATCTTCAATTGCAAGTGGTGTATCTTCCCATTGTCGGGCCCAAGGTTGGGGCGTCGTTATTGTGCCAATATCGTACTGTGTTCGGTTCCGACAATCAGATGTTCAGCCGTTCGTATTATGAGCAATCTTTGCGTAATGCTGTGGATGTTTACATCGCCGGAACCCGTTGGAGCCGTGTGGAGTTGAGGGCCGGATTCCGCGTCGAGCAGATGCCGTTCTACAGAATTATCTCCGAAAATGGCGTGGTACAAGTCAATGATTGGAAGAAATTCTATCCTTTCGCGTATTTCCGTTTTGTGTTTGACAAGGAAAACAACCACTATTTCCCCGACAAAGGTCTGCGTGTCAGTCTTGACTATGATTACGGTCTCTCGAACACGCACTTCATAGCTTCAAGTTTCCGCGGGATTATTCCGGTGTGTTCGTTTTTCCATATAATTCCTTCGGTGCATCTCAGGTACATTTTCGGTGAATACAACAACTACGTTTATATGAACAATTACGTGGGCGGCGTCTCTTCCGGGCGCCATTATGCACATCAGATCCCGTTTTTCGGGTTCAACGGCGAGAAGGAGTGCATGGATTTCTTGAATGTTGTTGATGTGGATTTCCGCTTCAAGTTCCTGAAAAGGTGTTATCTCTCATTGCTCGGTGCTGCGCTCCACGACGGCAACAGGGACGGGATGCGCGACCATGCCATTTACGCCGCCGCCCTGCAGTTTGGATATAAGACCAAGATAGGACCGCTCCTCGCAAATGTGCATTGGAACAGCTTTAATCACAAGTTCGGAGTTTATCTCGGACTTGGCTATGATTTCTGATAATTTAGTGGTTTGTTCGCCTTGAAATAATTGTATCTTTGCAGCGAAAAAATAAAGCGACATGAAAGGTATAGTTTTGGCTGGCGGTGCCGGCACCCGTCTGCACCCTATAACGTTGGCAATGAGCAAGCAGCTGATGCCTATTTACGACAAACCGATGATCTATTATCCGATATCCACCCTCATGCAGGCTGGTATTCGAGAGATACTGATCATCTCGACTCCTGAGGATCTGCCTCATTTTCGCAGGCTTCTTGGTGACGGCGCCCGTATCGGCTGCCGCTTCGACTACCAGGTCCAGGAGGTTCCTAACGGACTGGCGCAGGCTTTTGTGCTTGGCGAGCATTTCGTCGGCAACGACAAGGTTGCGCTCGTGCTCGGCGACAACATATTCTACGGCGGCGGCATTGAACGCCACCTCGCTGCCTGCAACGACCCCGACGGCGGAATCATATTTGCATATCATGTGTCTGATCCCGAACGCTATGGAGTTGTTGAATTTGATGAAGATCACAAGGCGGTTTCCATCGAGGAAAAGCCAAAACAGCCGAAATCCAACTTCGCCGTTCCAGGCCTATATTTCTACGACAACTCTGTCATTGAAGTGGCAAAAAACATAAAACCGAGTGCGCGCGGCGAATACGAAATCACCGATGTCAACAAATATTACCTCGAACACGGCAAACTCAAAGTCTGCCAACTTGACCGCGGAACCGCTTGGCTCGACACAGGAACGTTCAAGTCACTGATCGATGCCACCCAGTTTGTGCAGGTTGTGGAAGCCCGTCAGGGACTCAAGGTCGGCTGTATCGAGGAAATAGCATTCAACCAAGGCTTTATCGACAAGGAACAGCTTGCAAAAATAGCTGAACCTCTTATGAAAAGCGGTTATGGCGACTATTTGATGAAACTTATCCAATAAAAACACAATAAGATTATGAAAGTGAGATACATTTTGATTCTGACCCTTGTGGTTGCAATCTCCCTGTTGGGCTGTAGAAGAAACTTTGATATAACAGCAACCAATGCTATTACGTCATTGGCGCAGATTCCCGCCACCGAGATCAAGACTGATTCGCTGATTATCAGGGATTCTGTCACAGAAGGTGAAAACACTGGCTTGGTGACCATTTCCGCCGAATATCCTGTGTCGGGTAATTTCTTTGTTGTGAACAGCATCTTCGAGTGGATGTCTGAGGAACTCGGCGGCACTTTCAAAAACCCCTCCGCCAACCCTAAGGAGATGTTCGACTACTATTCCAACACTTTCAGAAAAGACCTTGCCGAAAACATTCTGCCCGACCTTCAGGCAGAACTTCAGGCTTTCAGGGGCGTTGAATTCAAGAAAGTTGCCGAAACCGACAAGTTTGTGACATATACCTACGGTGGTAGCGGCTATAGCGGCGGTGCACACGGCTTTGCAACCTATTTCGGCCAAACTTTCAGAAAATCAGACGGCAGAAGGATCAATTACGATATATTCCGCAGCGACAAGCAGTCGGATCTTGTGAAGATGATAAAAGCCGGTATCGAGGAGCAGTATTTCGAGTCTGAAACCGCCCTTGAGGACGCAATCACAATGAACGACTATTTCGGCCTGCTTCCTCTTCCGCAGTATTCACCAGTGTTCCTTGAAAACGGTGTCATGTTTGTTTACCAGCAGTACGAGATCACCTGTTATGCCGCTGGAATGCCGCAATGCATCCTGCCGTACGAGCAGATTCGTCCGCTGCTGACACAGACCGGACTTGACCTGCTGAGCAACGAGGCTCTCGCTGCCGACAAGAGATAGTGTTGAACTGGCGGCTTGAAACTACATTTTTCGTATTTTCGCGGCCGAATTGTTAATCTGATAAAATGATCATAATACTGACAGCGTCTCTATTGCCGGTAGTCGCCCTGCTGCTTTACATCTACCGCCGCGACACTTTCAATCAGGAACCGTTTAGGCTTTTGCTGAAGGCTTTTTTGTTCGGCGTCTTTGCCGCACTCTTGGATATGTTGGTGGCCTCGTTGCTCTCAAACCTTATACCTAAACCGATCACCTCCCCATTGAACGACGCCCTTTACTCCTCTATAGTGCAGGCGGCACTTCCGGAGGAGTTCTGTAAGTTGCTTATGCTTTACCTTTGTATCTGGAAGAGCCCTTATTTTGACGAATATTTTGACGGAATAGAGTATTGCGCTTTCATAGGACTCGGATTTGCCGGTATCGAGAACGTTCTGTATGTGATGCAGGGCGGGTTGGCTCTTGCAGTGTCAAGAGGCCTGTTTGCAGTGCCTGCGCACTTTTTCTTTGCTATTTTCATGGGATACTTCTTCTCATTGGCTCGGTTTAAGTATAGAAACAGAGGCAGGTATCTGTTCCTTGCCTATATCGTTCCTGTTTTCCTTCATGCCACTTATGATTGCATACTCATGTATTCCAACAACCTTGTGTCCGGAGAGTATGAAGAAGCAATGCAATTGAACGGAATACTGTCTCTCGCATTCTTGGTTTTTTTCTTTTTTGTGTGGAAGGCGGCCATACGTCGTGTGAAGAAGATTTCAGGACAATAACGTAGGATAAGATTTTTTGATATATAAAAGTTGGATATGAAAAACAATTATGTTCCGGTTTTGTTGCTGACCGGCTATTTGGGAAGCGGAAAAACAACATTAGTAAACAATATTCTTCAAAACAAGAAGGGCATCAAGTTCGCGGTCATCGTGAACGATATCGGAGAGGTGAACATAGACGCGTCGCTCATCCAGAAGGGTGGGGTGGTGAACGAGAAGGACGACAGTCTGGTAGCCCTCCAGAACGGATGTATCTGTTGCACCCTGAAGATGAACCTCGTGGAGCAGCTTTCGGATATTATCTCCACAAGGAAGTTCGACTACATCGTTATAGAGGCAAGCGGAATCTGCGAGCCTGAGCCCATAGCACGCACCATCTCCACAATTCCGAGGATGAATCCGGAATACACCAAATTCGGCACTCCGCGCCTTGACTGTATCGTGACTGTGGTTGACGCACTCCGTATGCAGAGCGAATTCAACTGTGGCGACAACCTTTCAAAAAAGGACATTCAGGAAGACGATATCGAAAACCTCCTTATACAGCAGATCGAGTTCTGCAATATGGTCATCCTCAACAAGGTGGATGAGGTGAAACCCCAAGAAGTTGACCGGATCAAGCATATTATTAACCATCTCAAACCGGGAGCTCCGATTATAGAGACGAACTATGCTGATGTTGATCTTGACTGTATTATCAACACAAATGCGTTTGACTACGAAAGTGTTGCCACTTCAGTGGGCTGGGTGCGTGAGCTCGAGCGTGAAACTACAGCGGAGGAGGAACATGACGCACGCGCCGACCACCATCATCACAACGATGATGAACACGAACATGAACACGAACATGAACATGCACACGAACACGAACATCATCACCACCATCATCATGATCATGAGAACGGTGAGGTTGAGGAATATGGCATCTCAACTTTCGTCTATTACAGAAGAAAGGCCTTCAAGATATCCGAGTTCGACCGTTTTTTGGCCGACAAGTGGCCGAAGAGCATAATCCGTGCCAAGGGTGTGTGTTATTTCAAGGAATACCGCGACATGTCGTACCTTTTCGAGCAGGCCGGTGTCCAGCAGAAACTCACCGAGGCGGGACTCTGGTATGCCACCGCTCCGGCCGACGAGCTGGAACAGCTTAAGGCTCAGGATCCGACATTCGAGCGCGACTGGGATGATGTTTACGGCGACCGCATGATAAAGATCGTTTTCATCGGTCAGCATGTTGACAAAGAACAGCTCGTAAAGGATTTGGACAACTGTCTGGAATAAACACTATATTATATATAAGGGACGTATGAGCAACATTCTGCTTATTGGAGACATTGTCGGGTATGGAAATCTCGGAATGTCGGTCATGATACCAATTCTTTCAAAGATGGGCTACGGGATATACCGCATGCCCACCTCTATAGTTTCCAACAATTTCAGTTATGGCGAGTTTGCCGTTCTTGACACCACCGATTATATGAGCCAGTGCATAGACATTTGGGAAAATATAGGATTCAGTGCCGATGCCGTGGCGACGGGATATCTCGTGTCGGAGCGGCAGACCCGGATGGTGGCCGACTATTGTCTGAAGTTGAAGGCCCGCGGCACGAAAGTTTTCGTTGACCCCATCATGGCCGATGACGGCAAGCTCTATAATGGCGCCACAGAGAAGACCATAGGCTATATGCGTGAGATTTGCAAGGTTGCCGACCTGATGGTTCCGAACTTCACAGAGGCCAAGTTCCTGGCAGGCAAGTACATCGGTGAAAACTCGCTCACTTATGACGAGGCCGTGGATCTGGCAGGCATACTGCATGAGATGAGCGGCGGCTCGGTTGTCGTCTCCAGTATGGTGATCGATGACAAGCATTGCACGTTCCTGCTTGACGATAGCAATGGGCAGTGCAGAATCTTCCCATATAACCAGATTCCCGCCCAATTTTCCGGCACCGGAGACGTTTTTGCGTCGATTCTTTTCGGCCAGTTCCTGAAAAATGTCCCGATACAACAGTCGGTTCAGAACGCGATGGATTTCGTCTATGACATGATAGTCAGGAACCAGAACTCACAGAAACCTGAGAACGGGATAATGATAGAGAAGTTCCTCAACGACATCGTCTGACGGGTAGTTGTTGGTTACTAACAATTTAGGGTGAAAAAATATTTTAAATAGTGAAAAGATAAAAGAAAAAAGTGTATTTTTGCAGCCGCAAATTTTATGTATAAACCAAATTAAATTATCAAAAAAAATTAAAAATTAATTTATGCCTACCATTCAACAATTAGTAAGAAAGGGAAGAAAAAGACTTACTTCACAGAGCAAGTCAAAGGCTTTGGATGCATGTCCGCAGCGTCGCGGTGTGTGTCTGAGAGTTTACACCACAACACCTAAGAAACCTAACTCAGCTATGCGTAAGGTTGCCAGGGTTAGAATGACAAACGGTAAGGAAGTCAACGCTTACATTCCGGGCGAAGGCCACAACTTGCAGGAGCACTCAATCGTATTGGTGCGCGGCGGTCGTGTTAAGGATTTGCCAGGTGTAAGATATCACATCGTACGCGGTGCGTTAGACTCAGCCGGAGTTGACGGTCGTCTTCAAGGTCGTTCAAAATATGGTGCTAAACGTCCCAAAAAAGCTGCAAAATAATTAAAATTCCCTAAAGAAAGTGTAAATTGAACGCCGGGATTGGCGATTCAAGAGTAAATAACAAATTTATTGAAGATACAAGAATATGAGAAATTCACATGCAAAGAAAAGGATCATTCTTCCAGATCCTAAATTCAATGACGAACAGGTAACGAAATTCGTCAACAATATCATGTTGAAAGGTAAGAAAAATCTTGCTTTCGAAATTTTCTACGATGCTATCGACATAGTTAGCGAGAAGACCAAGGAGAACGGTCTTGAGGTGTGGAAAAAGGCCCTTGAGAATGTTACACCGAGCGTTGAAGTAAAGAGCAAGCGCGTAGGTGGTACCACCCTTCCTGTTCCAGAGGAGATCAAGCCGGGCAGAAAGCAGTCAGTTGGTATGAAAAACCTTATCTCTTTCGCACGCAAACGTCATGAGAAGACCATGGCTGACAAGCTCGCGCAGGAGATTATGGCCGCATACAAGAGTGAAGGCGCCGCTTTCAAGAAGAAAGAGGAAATCCACAGAATGGCAGAAGCCAACAAGGCATTCGCTCACATGCGCATGTAATTGTAATTGTCCGTTGTTCATAACCTATAGTCCAATCATTTTTTATACAGCGCAATGTCAGAGGATTTGCATTTCATACGCAACATCGGCATAATGGCTCATATTGATGCTGGCAAGACCACCACAACTGAGCGCATTCTGTATTATACTGGCAAGAGCTACAAGATTGGCGAGGTTGACGAAGGGACGGCCACGATGGACTGGATGGTTCAAGAGCAGGAACGCGGAATCACCATCACCAGCGCGGCCACCACAGTGATGTGGAAATATGACACACAAGACTTTAAGATCAACATCATCGACACTCCAGGTCACGTTGATTTTACTGTCGAAGTGGAACGTTCTTTGAGAATATTGGATGGAGCTGTGGCCATTTTCTGCGCCGTCGGCGGCGTGGAAGCCCAGTCGGAGACCGTATGGCGCCAGGCCAACAAATACAACGTGGCCCGCATCTGCTATGTCAACAAGATGGACCGTGCGGGTGCCAACTTCTATGCCGTGGTGAACCAAATCCACGACAAGCTGAAAGCCAACCCGCTTCCACTTCAGTTGCCTATAGGAGCTGAAGACGAGTTCGTGGGTGTTGTTGACCTGTTGGAGATGAAAGCCTACCAGTGGGATGAGGACGACCTCGGTGCAACATATCACGAGATCCCAATCCCCGAGGACATGCAGGAAGATGTGGACAAATACCGCACCCGCCTGCTTGAAACCCTCTCCGAACTGAACGAGACCATCATGGAAAAGTATTTCGACAATCCGGATAGCATAACTGTCGAGGAGATGGAGGATACGATCCGTGAGGCCACACTCGCACGTAAGATTGAACCCGTTTTGTGCGGCTCTTCATTCAAAAATAAAGGTGTGCAACGTCTGTTGGATGCTATTGTGAAGTACCTTCCGTCGCCGTTGGATATGCCTGCAATTGAAGGTGTCAATCCTAAAAACGACGAGAAGGAGAGTCGCAGTGCTGACATCCACGAACCGTTTGCCGCACTCGCCTTCAAGATCGCAACCGATCCTTATATCGGCAAACTTACGTTTATCAAGGTCTATTCCGGTGAACTTAAGTCCGGTGAAAACCTCTATAATGTAAGTACAGGCAAGAAGGAGCGAGTTTCGAAGATTCTACAGATGCACTCCAACAAGCAGATGCCTTTGGAAAGCGCCACCGCCGGCAACATCGTTGCCCTGGTGGGCATGAAGGAGATCCACACTGGCGACAGCCTTACCGACGAACGCCACCCGGTGATTCTGGAAAACATTGTATTTCCTGAACCCGTGATACAAATCGCCATCGAGCCCAAAACCAAAGATGACGAGGAGAAGATGACGCTCGCACTCGGAAAACTCTCCGATGAGGATCCCACTTTCATGGTGAAGGAGGATTCTGAATCAGGTCAGACCTTGATAAGCGGCATGGGAGAACTTCACTTGGAGATTCTTCTCGACCGACTGAAGAGAGAGTTCAATGTGGAATGCAATCACGGCAAACCCCGCGTTGCCTACAAAGAGGCAGTCACAACCACGGTTCGGCACAGAGAGTCGTACAAACGCCAGAACGGCGGCAGAGGCTCTTTTGCAGTGCTCGACTTCCGGATGGACCCGATGCCGTTGGATTCCAAAGGTCTGCACTTCGTGAATGAAATCAAAGGTGATGCGGTTCCCAAAAACTATATCACCGGTGCCGAAAACGGATTCAAGATCGCAATGTCAAACGGAAAATACGGATTCCCACTCGAAGCCCTCTCAGTGACAGTCCTCGATGGTGAGTCCCATCCAACCGACTCCGATGCACTTTCGTTCGAGATCTGCGCCAAGATCGGTTTCCGTGAGGCGATTCGCGAAATTGAGACCGCTATTCTGGAACCTATCATGAAGGTCGAGATCACAACTCCCGATGAATATATAGGCAACGTGACAGGAGACCTCAACCGTCGGCGCTCCGTTTTGGAACAGATCGATGCAAAAGTTGGATTCCAGATTATCACCGCCCAGGTTCCGCTCGCCGAAATGTTCGGCTATGTCACCACATTACGCTCAATAACCTCAGGACGCGCAACATTCAGCATGGAATTTTTAAGATATGCTGAAGTCACACCTGAAATAAAGGACTATATAATGAACGTCGGCAGATTCATATTGTAAAAACATAAAAGTAATAAATTCATTAAATTATAAAAAAGTGGCTCATAGAATTAGAATTAAATTAAAATCATTCGACCACACTTTGGTTGACAAGTCCGCCGAGAAAATCGTCAAGACTGTCAATAGTGTGAAAGACGACAAAGTGGTTTTGGTAGGACCTATTCCATTGCCAACCCACAAGAAAATCTTCACCGTAAACCGTTCTACATTCGTTAACAAGAAGTCAAGAGAACAATTCCAACTCTCAACCTACAAGAGAATTCTGGATATTTACGGTACTACAACACAAACCATCGACGCGTTGATGAAACTGGAATTGCCCAGCGGTGTTGACGTAGAAATCAAGGTTTGATAATCTAAGGAGAGCCTGTCTATCAGGCTTTTTCACGGGGCGTTAGCTCAGTTTGGTTAGAGCGTTTGACTGGCAGTCAAAAGGTCGTGAGTTCGACTCTCATACGCTCCACTTGTATGATTTTTCAAAGGCTTGCAATCGGCAAGCCTTTTTTCTTTTTTAGTCTCGACTGCTTATTTCTTTTGTCCGTATCGTATATTGAATTTTTTTGTAATTTTGCACTCGCTTTTTTGAAACAATAAATAATACAAATATGGCAAGCAGAAGAAAAGAATTATTTCCAAATGTTACCGATGCCGAGTGGAATGATTGGAGATGGCAGGTGCGTAACAGAATAGAGACTCTTGATGAGTTGAAGAAATACATTGATCTTACTCCCGAAGAAGAAGAGGGCGTCAAGAAATCACTTGAGACATTGAGGATGGCGATCACTCCTTATTACCTCAGTTTGATCGATCCGAACAATCCGAACTGCCCGATTCGCAAGCAGGCCATCCCGACAGGTGCAGAAGTTCATCGTTCACCTGCCGACCTTCTCGACCCTCTCCACGAGGATGAGGATTCACCGGTTCCTGGACTTACCCACAGATATCCGGACAGAGTGCTTTTCCTGATCACAGACCAGTGCTCAATGTACTGTCGTCACTGCACACGCCGTCGTTTTGCCGGCCAGCACGACTGTGAGTCACCATCTGAACGCATCCAGGGCGCTATCGACTACATAGCCCGCACTCCTGAAGTCAGGGACGTGCTCCTCTCTGGCGGTGATGCTCTCATGGTTGGCGACAAGATGTTGGAGTCAATCATTCAACGCCTTCGTGCTATCCCTCATGTTGAAATCATCCGTATCGGTAGCCGTACCCCAGTGGTTTGCCCTCAACGTATCACTGACGACCTTGTCAACATGCTCAAGAAATATCACCCTATTTGGCTCAACACCCACTTCAACCATTCAAATGAAGTCACTCCAGAGGCAATGGCTGCATGTGCAAAACTTGCTGATGCTGGTATCCCGTTGGGCAACCAGACTGTATTGCTTCGCGGTGTGAACGACGACACCCAGATAATGAAGAATCTTGTTCACGACCTCGTACGTATGCGCGTTCGTCCGTACTATATCTACCAGTGCGACTTGTCAATGGGCTTGGAGCATTTCCGCACTCCCGTCTCGAAGGGTATTGAGATTATCGAAAACCTCCGTGGCCATACATCAGGATATTGCGTTCCTACATTCGTGGTTGACGCTCCTGGCGGCGGCGGTAAGATTCCTGTAATGCCAAATTATGTTATCTCCCAAAGCCCTAACAAAGTCATCCTCCGCAACTACGAGGGCGTGATAACAACCTATACGGAACCATCCGACTATCAGGATCATACCTGCGGAGTTCCTCAGGAAGAAAAGCACGTGGAGGGCGTTGCCTCTCTGCTGCATGGTGAGACAATGTCGCTCGAACCTAATGATCTTGCACGTAAAAAGAGACATAAAAAATAAATTTCCTGATACAAAACACCTTGGCGCTACTGTCAGGGTGTTTTTTTGATTTGTTTGTCGGTTTTCTAATGTGAATTATCAGATTATGCAGATTAATGTCGAAAAATTAATAACAGAAAACAACAATTTTTTTCTCATAGCTGGACCGTGTGTGGTGGAGAACAGGGAAATCACCTTTCAGACTGCGGAAGAGCTTAAGAATATTTGTGCGAACCTCGGGATACCATTCCTATTCAAGGCATCCTACAAGAAGGCCAACAGGTCGTCGTTGCACTCCTTCACCGGCATAGGCAACGACGAGGCACTCGCTGTTTTAGCAGAAGTAAAGGGAAAGTTGCAGGTTCCCATAGTTACCGACATACATACAGAGCAAGAAGCGGAGTGGGCTTCGAAGGTGGCAGATGTGCTCCAAATCCCAGCATTTCTCTGCCGGCAGACTGATCTTTTGGTGGCAGCTGCCCGCACCGGCAAGTTCGTGAATGTCAAAAAAGGCCAGTTTATGTCTCCAGAGGCGATGAAATATGCAGTAGAAAAGGTTCGTGAAGCAGGCAACAAAAATGTTATGCTCACAGAACGCGGAACATCCTTTGGATATACGGACCTGATAGTTGATTTCAGGGGAGTCAAGGCGTTGCAGTCATGTGGCTGTCCGGCTGTCCTCGACTGCACTCATTCACTACAGCAGCCCAACCAGACTTCCGGTGTCACGGGCGGTCGTCCTGATTTGATCGAGACAATAGCCAAGGCTGGCGTTGCCGTTGGCTTTGATGGCCTCTTTATGGAGACCCACCCCAATCCGGCCATGGCACTCTCCGACGGCGCCAACATGCTGCCTTTGTCGCAAATGAAAACCCTCTTGGAAAAACTCCTCCTCATTCGTAAAGCCATTATTTGAGATGAATCCTAAAAACATTCACAGGATTGTGATTGCCGTATTGGCCATCATGTTTTATGGAAACACGCTGACCTTGCACTATGCTCTCGACGATCGTATGGTCATCGTGGAGAGCAAACCCACAATCAAGGCAGATTGGGAATCCGTGAAAGAGATCTTTACGGAAGACAATTTTTCAGGATTTTTCGGGAAAGACCAATCTATTGTGGCTGGCGGACGCTACAGACCGTTGTCACAGTTCACATTCCTTGTCGAAACAAGACTCTTCGGTTCCAAAATCAAAGACAAAATCGGTGATCTTGACGATTATGACAATCTTCACAATTCAGCACATGAAGCCTACTTTTATGATACACCATTGCCTTTTGTGAATCATCTTATGAACCTAGTATATTTCATCATTCTATGTCTTCTTCTGTACGAGGTGTTGTCAAAAATATTTCCGACTTATACTTCCGTTAAATGGTATCAGTCGTTGCCATTCATAGCTGTTGTTCTCTTTGCTGTGCATCCTATTCATACCGAGGTGGTTGCAAATGTGAAGGGTAGGGACGAACTGCTTGCCATGTTGGGCGCGGTAGCCTCTCTGTCTGTAACTTTGAAGTATATTGATTCCCGTAAATGGTACTATCTGCTTCTCTCGGCTTTCTTCTTTACTATAGGTGTCTTTTCAAAAGAGAATGCTATCACGTTTCTCGCCGTGCTCCCTCTTGCAGTATATTATTACAAGTCGGACAAAAAGCGAGGCTCAGATTATATTCTGACGATGGTGCCTGCAATGGTTGCCTCAGTGTTCTTCATGGCAGCTCGTTCGAAGGTTTTGGGCGGTCTGATGCCACCTGACACTACACAGAATATACTCAACAATCCTTTTGTGAACGCTACTGGTGCACAGCGAGTTGCCACGGTTTTGCTCACTTGGGGGATTTACCTTAAGCTGCTCTTCATACCGCATCCTCTAACCCACGACTATTATCCATATCAGATACAATTGACAGATTTTTCAAATCCCGTTGTATTGATTGTTCTTCTGATAGTTGTTGCCGTTTTGATTTATGCTGTTATTAAGCTCAAAAGTCATTCAGTGGTCTCGTTTTCAATCATCTATTTCGTGATAACTTTTTCAATTACATCCAATTTGCTGTTCAATGTGGGGACTTTCATGAATGAACGTTTTGTCTTCATGTCGTCTATTGGCTTTACTTTGTTGGCTGCTTATTGGCTCTATATTTTGGCAATTTCAAAGCAGGCACTTTACCAGAAAATCTCTTTAGGGTTGTTCATGGTTGTGGCTTTGCTGTTCGGAATCAAGACATTTACGAGGAATTTTGTTTGGAAAGACGATTTCACGTTGTTCACTACTGATGTGGAAACCTCTTCAAATAGCATAAAATGTAATGTTTCTGCTGGTGGAAGTTATTTGCAGGAGTGGAAGAGCACTCATCGAGAGAAAGACAAGAGAAAGGCTTACGGTTACCTGGAAAAGGCGCTTCAGTTGGATCCATATTCTCTTAACGCATATATGTTGCTGAGTGAGCTGGCTTATTTGGACAATAATCCTGATGTGTCGAGGAATGCAGCGTATAATGCGACGCAACTGGATCCTGCGAACGAGACTGCAAAGGCTCTGTTGCGACAGGCGGAGTTTGGTCAGCAGCGCAAGGAAGTTGACGATGTGCGCGAACTCCTGAATGATGGGAAAGCTGAAGAGGCCTGGGACAGAATCAACAAATTTCTGAAGACACATCCTGATGACATATATGGTTTGAACATGAAGGGCAATGTTGCAGGGCGTGGATTCGGGCGTGTTGACGAGGCAATAGGGATTTTCGAGGATATTGTCAGGAGGGACTCCACATTCTCAAGTGCTTGGGAAAATATGGGTATCTGTTATGCGATAAAGCGAGACTTCGGCAATGCCGAGCGCTGTTTCAGAAAGGCACTCGAAATTTCACCCGACAACGAAAACGTAAAGGAGAATCTAAGAAAGATGTATTCTGATCGTGACAAATAAAAAAAGGTGGCAAAGGCCACCTTTTCTGCTATTTCATGATATTTCCGAGAATGTCTCTTGTGATTTCGCGCGTTATGGTGCGTGTCGCCGCGGAGGTCGTGTTTTTCACTATTTTCTCTTTAGTTGATTTTGTGGATTTTGTCTTTTTTCCACTCACCTTGTCTGACACGGCGGTGCCGACTGCTGTGGCCACGGTGGCTGTAACGGCAGTGACTACGGCTTTTATGACTTTGGCGAAGACACCTTTTTTTGCCTTTTTCTCGCCCTCTTCTTTTTTGCCTTTGGTCTCTTCGGCAAGGGCGGTCTCTTCTTCAGCCGTCTGGATGGCCTGTTCGCTCTCTTTCATGAGGAGTTCGTACGCGCTCACGCTGTCGATCATTTTGTCATATTTTCCGTAAATGCGGCTTTGGCGAATTATATTTGAGCGTTCTGTTGCGTCAACGGGACCTATTTTTGAGAGCGGGAAGAGTATTTTGGCTTTTTGCACAACAGACGGTGCACCTTTGGCATCGAGGAAGCTGACCAGAGCCTCGCCTGTTTCGAGGTTGGTGATTGCCTCATCTGTCTTGAAGGCGGGGTTGGAACGGAAGGTGTCGGCGGCAGCGCGCACGGCTTTCTGGTCTTTTGGAGTGTATGCTCTGAGTGCGTGCTGTATGCGGTTGCCCAATTGTCCGAGGATCTTGTCTGGAATGTCTGAAGGATATTGTGTGATAAAATAGATTCCCACGCCCTTGCTTCGGATCAGTCGGATCACCTGCTCAATCTTGTCTATCAGAGTTTTAGAGGTGTCCTCAAAGAGGGTGTGAGCCTCGTCGAAGAAGAATACAAACTTGGGGAGATCCAAGTCGCCGACTTCAGGGAGAGAGGAATAGAGTTCGGAGAGAAGCCAAAGGAGGAATGTGCTGTACAGTTTCGGGTTTTCGATGAGCTTGTCGGCAGCCATGACGTTCATAACACCTTTGCCATTCTCGGTTTGGATGAAGTCGAAGATGTCGAAGCTCGGTTCGCCGAAGAAGTTGTTGGCTCCTTGGTTTTCGAGTTGGAGGAGTGCACGTTGGATTGCGCCCACAGAGGCTGCTGAGATGTTACCGTAGAGCGACGAATATTCCTTGGAATTCTTAGCCACGAAGTCAAGTACGGCACGCAGGTCTTTCATGTCGAGTATCTGAAGACCTTTGTCGTCGGCTATTTTGAACACGATGTTGAGCACTCCGTCTTGGGTCTCGTTCAGGTTCAGGAGTCTGGAGAGCAATTGCGGGCCCATCTGCGAGATTGTAGCCCTTACCGGATGGCCTTGTTCGCCGAAAACATCGAAGAAACGCACAGGGCAACCTTGGAACTGCGGGTTTTCGATGCCGAATTCCGGAAGGCGTTTCTCGATGAATCCTGAAAGGGTGCCTTGCTGGCTGATGCCGGAGAGATCACCTTTCATGTCGGCCATGAAGCAGGGGACGCCCGCTTGTGAGAATGTCTCAGCCAGAACCTGCAAAGACACTGTTTTGCCGGTTCCGGTGGCACCTGCTATGAGACCGTGCCGGTTGGCCATCTTCCCCTCAATGGAGATGGCTCCTTCTGCGCTGTGCGCCACATATAGTCCGTGATTGTTGTCGTACATTGCTATGATTGTTTGATTGTTAATTCCAATCTGCAAAAGTAATAATTTCTTTTTTATCAGTGATAAGGGAAAAAAACTATTGCTATCCGAAAATAAAGTACGTTTTATTTAAGCAGTTTTATGTTAGTTTTTGCTTTATCAAAACTGCGGTAAAGCGAGAGAAAAGAAAGCTAGCTTGCTTTTCCGAGCGAGAGCAGTTTATGTAAAAAGTAACCAAAAATCAAGCCGACATTAAATTTCACCCGCTCTGTCGGAACCTAACAACAGCGGCAGAGGAAAGAGTCTGTCGGCCAACCCAGCCCACGTGCGAAATAACTAACAAACTCTCCGAAGGAGAGTTGAACCCGCGCCTAAGAAATGTTTTCGTCTAAAAATGTGAAACGTTTACGCGTTAAAAAATTGCGTCTGTCTGAATGATAGCGCATTGCAATATGATTTAATGTTGCACGATAAGAAATAAGATGCAAAATCAACGAGCCCTGACGCCAGGAATGAGTTTAGCAATTTTTGATAAGCTGCTCTCATTCGATAATAAAAGCAAGCTTTTATTATGCTCATTTACTCGCAGCTTTAGCGGAAAGGTTTCCCCATTTTTAGAAAATATTTCTTCAGCGCAAACCCTTTCTTTGTTTTACTTTTAATAAATTGCTCTCGCTCGAAAATAGAAGCGAGCTTCTATTTTGCTCGTTTAACCGCAATTTTCTTTGGGGTTATCAAAGAAAGTAAAGAAAAAAATGGCTTAACAAAATCGTACTTTTATATTGGACAGAATTTGTGATGTACAGTAGTAACCGCGGGGTAGTAATAATGGCATCGGAATTCTTTATAAAAGATGGGTACAGCGTTTCTGTGGATACACATTTTTTGTATCTTTGCGGGTTAAAAATTGACGTAAAAGTTTTTCAGTAAAATCAAGAGATAATGACACTTCAAGAATTTCAAGATGATTTGAGAGCGGGCATACCTGCCGAGATACCCGCGGCGCAACCCTATGATCCTAACATCAACCATGCGCCCAAGAGAAAGGACATTCTTACCAAGAAGGAGAAACAGTTGGCGCTCAGAAACGCGCTCCGTTATTTCCCGGCATCGCAGCATGCTGCTCTGGCTCCGGAATTTGCAAAGGAGCTGCACGACTACGGCCGCATATATATGTACCGCTACCGTCCGACATACGAGATGTACGCCCGTCCGATAGAGGCTTATCCTGCCAGATGTCAGCAAGCGGCAGCCATCATGCTCATGATACAGAACAACCTCGATCCAGCCGTGGCCCAGCACCCTCATGAACTCATCACTTACGGTGGCAACGGCGCCGTTTTCCAGAACTGGGCCCAATACCGCCTCGTTATGAAATATCTGTCTGAAATGACCGATGAACAGACGCTCGTTATGTATTCTGGGCACCCGCTTGGCCTCTTCCCTTCACACAAGGACGCACCGCGCGTGGTGGTGACCAACGGCATGGTTATTCCAAACTACTCAAAGCCGGATGATTGGGAACGCATGAATGCGCTTGGTGTCAGCCAGTACGGCCAGATGACAGCAGGATCGTACATGTATATCGGTCCGCAAGGCATAGTACACGGCACGACCATCACCGTGCTCAATGCAAGCCGCAAGATCGGCGGCGAAATCGGCGGCAAACTCTTCGTGACCGCCGGTCTCGGTGGCATGTCTGGCGCACAGCCGAAGGCCGGTAACATCGCAGGAGTGGTCTCCATCACTGCTGAAATAAATCCAGCTGCCACACAAAAGCGCTTCCAACAGGGTTGGGTTGATGAGGTCCACGACAATCTTGACGAGCTTTTTGTGAAGGTTAATGAAGCCAGGGCAAAGAAAATCGCCAAATCGTTCGCTTACCAAGGCAATATCGTGGACCTTTGGGAGTATTGCGCCGAACATGAAATTTCAGTGGATCTCGGCAGCGACCAGACATCGCTTCACAACCCTTGGGCAGGCGGATACTATCCTGTAGGCCTCTCATTTGAGGATTCCAAGAAGATGATGGCTGACGAGCCCGAGAAGTTCAAGGCTGCGGTTGAAGAGAGTCTCCGTCGTCAGGTGGCTGCCATCAACAAGCTCACCGCACGCGGGATGTATTTCTTCGACTATGGCAACGCATTCCTGTTGCAGTCGTCTCGCGCCGGCGCCGACATCCTCAAAGAGGACGGTACTTTCAGATACCCGTCTTACGTGCAGGACATCATGGGACCGATGTGTTTCGATTACGGATTCGGTCCTTTCCGCTGGGTGTGCACCTCAGGCAAACCCGAAGACCTCGAAACCACCGACCACATCGCGATGGATGTGCTCCGCGAAATCAGCGAGCACGCTCCGTCAGAGATATCCCAACAGATGAAGGACAACATCACATGGATCAAGGGTGCGAAGGAGAACCACCTTGTGGTCGGCTCGCAGGCCCGTATCCTCTATGCCGATGCAGAGGGCAGGACAAAGATAGCGGCTGCTTTCAACGAGGCGGTGCGCACAGGCAAACTCTCGGCTCCTGTAGTGCTCGGCCGCGACCACCACGACGTTTCCGGTACCGACTCCCCGTTCCGCGAGACCTCCAACATATACGACGGATCAAGCTTCTGCGCCGACATGGCTGTGCAGAATGTCATCGGCGACAGCTTCCGCGGTGCCACATGGGTTTCCATCCATAACGGCGGCGGAGTAGGCTGGGGCGAAGTCATCAACGGTGGCTTCGGAATGGTGCTCGACGGCAGCGACGACAGCGACCGCCGCCTGCGCTCAATGCTCTTCTGGGATGTCAACAACGGAATCACCCGCCGCGCTTGGGCTCGCAACGACGGCGCCCTCTTTGCCATCAAACGCGCCATGGAGTTCTGCCCGCAACTCAAAGTAACCCTCCCGAATATGGCCGATGACAAACTTATTGAACAACAATTCTAATTGTCACCCCATACCTGATTAATATGAAAAACGTTGCTCTGGCTCTGTTGACTTTGACACTTCTGGTGGCAGGTTGCAAAAAAAAACCTGCTGCCATAGTTATTGTACCAGATGTGGAGAAAAATCACCTCCAACGTAATCATAACTTCGGGGAAATCAAATATCTGAACACTTATTCCTACTTCCTTCAAAACGATTCTCTGCCAGCAGCCGACACTGCAGACATAAAAAAACTTATCGGCGGCGCCACTCCCGACCTGACCGCCTCACAGTTCTACACCTCAGACGGATATCTGCTCCGCTATGTGAAACTTGGCAAGTCTTCAGACACGCTCATCGTCCGTGACTACCATTATTCCTCCGATGCCAAGATATCCGGATGGGAGGAATACGACTCTGCTAAGAATCTGCTCACATCCGGCAAATACTTCTACGACAGAAACCGTTTCCTCTCTGAAGAGAAAATATTCAGGGAAGACAGTCTTGTCATGTCTTTCAAGTACACCACCGACGGCATCGGCAATGTCATCGCCGCAGTGCAGTCGTTCGGCGATTTCCAGACAAAGACAGAATCCAAGTATGATGAGCACGGACTTGTGACGCAAATTGTTGAATATGAGCCCAATGGCAAGGTCTTCAAAACCGCCAAAATTGAGTATGACAACTATGGCGATGAAGTCAACAGATGCGTGTATAAAGCTGGCGATCAGATGATTGAATATACCTACAACAAATACGACAAGTACGGCAGAATCAGGCAGACAATCTATGAGGATAGAATACATGACGTGAAAGAATACCATTATTTCTTCGATTTCGACAAACAGAAGAACTGGCGGTATGAAGTATGCGTTGTGGACAATCTTATTGTTTATGTAAAAGAGAGAAAAATAAATTATTACAACGAATTTTAACTGAACAACGATTTACAATTATGGATTTAAGCAAAATTTTATCAATCACAGGAAAAAACGGACTTTTCAAATTCATATCAAAAACTCCTAACAGCTTCATTGTTGAGGGCTTGGACACAGGAAAGCGTTTCCCGGCATTTTCAAATGACGGAGTCGCTGCCCTCGACAACATAGCCATATTCACTGAAACCGACGAAGTGCCGCTTACAGAAGTTTTCCAAAATATATACCGCAAGGAGGACGGCAAAAAAATGGAGATCCCTAAGGATAATGAAGCCATAAAGGCTTATTTCGGTGAGATTCTCCCGGAATATGACCGCGACAGGGTGTATGTGTCCAATATGAAGAAGGTTTATCATTGGTATAACATTCTGGTTGAACACAATCTGGTTGACCTCGAGAAGCCAGCAGAAGAGAATAAAGAGGAATCTAATAACGAACAACAATAAATATGACAAACAGCTTTCGGGAAGGCAGGTCTTGGGTCGTTTGGCTCACGATTATAGCCCTGATATCCGTCGCATTGGGTATTTTTTTCTATTACACATTGTTCCGCCAGTCGGAAATGGATTTGGTTGAAGCCATACCAACAGACGCTGTCTTCGTCTTTGAAATCAATAAGAATGACGACTTTGCGGCTGATGCTGCTGCCTTTTCCGTGTATTTGAACGAAATATTCGTGATGGACGCTCTGCCCGCATTTGAGACTATGTACTCAAAACTGCCTTCCCGGAATCATTGTTTTACAATATCTGCCCACGAACAGGACGACGGATTACAGCTCCTGTTCAATCTTCGGGCCGATAAGTCGGAATTCAAACACCTGCTCAGAACTTTCAAAATAGACCCTAAAAACTACACAAGTTTCGAGACTTATAAAGTCTATACTTACGGTACAAATTTCAAAAGCATGAAATTTGTGTATAACAATAATGTGTTGACAGTCTCTTCAGACCTTGAGCTCCTCAAACGGTCTCTTCTGCAACAGAAACACCCGAAGAAAATCCTTTCAGACAAAGGGTTCAGAAGTGTTTACGAGCTAACCGAAAAAAACCGCAAGCAGAATTGGCTTCTGATAAACCAAAAGTCTTATACTCAGTTCCTGAAATCATTCTTCAACAATGAAATAGGAAAAAAGATGGGCGAAATGATGGGCGATTCCGAATGGTCTGCCTTTCAGCTCAGATTTTCAGACAAGTCGATATATCTTTCAGGCTACACATTGCTTGACAATTCGATGTATGAGTCAAACAAGCATGGCGATGGCTTTTCTCTCGCCTCAGTAATACCGTTTAAGACCATGTATTTCACACGCTATGACATTGTGGATCTCAAGAGTCTGAATTTGCTCTCCCATTCAAGGCTTCTCGAAAAAGACATCAGCGCCTTGAATTCAATTTCACCGCGTGAGATGTGCAATTTTGCCTTCAAGCAGGATACCAATACGGTGAGATTGTTGGCTGTGTTGTCGGACACTAATGTTTCTGTGTTGAATTTCTATTCTGGCACGGAGGTCTCTGATTCGTTGGTCAAGTCTGTGACTGACAACATTTATCCGCTTCCGATGAACTATTCCGCGGCGTTGATGCCGATTTTCAACGATACCCTCAGGTGGTTTTATTATGCAGATGGTGCCTTCGTGTTTGCACCGTCGCGTGATGATATCCAGACTTACAGAAAGACTATGTCGCGCGGTGAATCAATTGCCGCAAACCCGGATTACAAGCTTGTGGCGGAGGCAGTTGCATCTTCATCAATCAAAGAATATAGTCTTATAAATGACAAAAATCCCCAATTTATCAACGAGTATCTTTCCGACAAGGGTATGAAAAGCAAAGTAGTGCAGAATCTGCGTGCAGTGTCTTACAGTGTGGGCAAGCCTGCCGACAAGAAGTTCGTGCCTTTGAATGTATATATCTCTTTCTAAATGATTTTATATGAGGCGTAATTCCATTATACTGCTGCTCACATTTCTCTTCCTCTTTGCTGTTGGCTATTCACAGGAGGAAAAGGAGGGATTTCGTGGTGGTGTAAGGATAGGGTTGAACGCTTCTCAGATTTCGGGTGACGATCTGGTCGGGTTCAACAAAATGGGAGCTTCCGCAGGCGTGTTTGTGAATCATTCGATTATTTCTTCGGGAAAACTGAAACTGCAGTTGGAACTTAACTTTTCTATGAAAGGAAGCCATTCCAAGGCGTCTGCCTCAAGAGAAACCAATAATTTCTATGTCCTCAACCTGGGATATGTTGAGATGCCTCTCCTTTTGAGGACTGACGGATGGAGATTTTGGGTATTCCCATTCGAGTTTATGTTCGAGATGGGACCGGTGTTCGGTGTCAATGTATATCAGAGAGAACGGGAGGCCAACGGCCAGATTGTAGGCAGGCCGCAGTTCAGAAGATTCGAGTTTTCAGCTATGACCGGTGTATCGTTTGTGATAGCAAAAAAACATAGTATTGGGTTGCGCTACAGCAATTCCATAGTTCCGGTCCGTGTTCCGAACTGGGTGTATGACAGGGTTGTCATGAAACAGTTCAACTCTGTGTTGACGATAGGTTATGCCTATGAGTTTTAATTTTGAAAATAATTTTGAATAATATATAACAATGACAAGAAAAGTAAAATGCTTGATAATAGGTTCTGGTCCTGCCGGTTATATGGCAGGCGTATATACTTCCCGTGCTGACTTGAGCCCTCTTTTGATAGAAGGGATGCAGCAGGGCGGACAGCTCACCATCACCAACGAAGTTGAGAACTTTCCCGGTTTTCCGGGAGGCGCCGGCGGACAGGTTATCATGGACAAGTTGCGTGAGCAGGCACTTCATCTCGGCGTCGAGATGCTTCCGCGCACGGTTGAGAAAGTTGATTTCAGCTCACGTCCGTTCCATTGTGTCTTAGACGACGGGATGGATATTGAGGCGGAATCAGTGATAGTGGCGACAGGTGCGAGCGCCCGTTGGCTGCATCTGCCAGGTGAGGATGAATACCGTGGCTTCGGGGTCTCCACATGCGCCACATGTGACGGCAACTTTTTCAGAAACAGGACAACAGTTGTGATAGGCGGTGGCGACACTGCCCTCGAGGACGCCCTCTATCTGTCGAACTTGTGCACCAAGGTCTATATCGTGCACCGTCGCGACAAATTCCGCGGCACCATGGCCCTCCAAAACCTCGTGAAGAAAACCCCTAACATAGATATTCTCTGGAACAACGTCCCGCTTGAGATCGTTGGCGAAAAACAGGGCTTCATGAAAAAGGTGACTGGTCTCAGGATTCAGAACACACAAACTGCGGAAGAGCAGACTGTTGCGGTTGACGGTGTGTTTGAAGCAATTGGCGTGGTGCCTGCCACGGAGCTCTTCGCCGGCCAGCTTGACATGAATGAACAGGGCTATATCATAACCCGCCCCGACAGTACCGCCACGAATGTTGAAGGTGTTTTCGCTGCCGGCGACGTGCAGGATCCTGTGTTCCGCCAAGCGGTGATAGCCGCTGGTACCGGAAGCATGGCCGGAATTGAATGCGCCCGCTTCCTGCTTGAAAATTAATCGGTTTTTGTAAATTTGAAGGGATGAAAGAAACAGAAGAACAAAACAATCAGGAATTATTAAAGAACATAACTGACAAAGAATACGAATACGGATTTGTCTCTGATATAGATATCGAAGACTTTCCGAAAGGACTTAACGAAGATATAATCAGAAGAATTTCCGCAAGGAAGGAAGAACCCGAGTGGCTTTTGGAATTTCGCCTGAAAGCATACAGATATTGGCTTACTTTGGAAGAGCCGGATTGGGGACATTTGGAGTTTGAAAAACCCAATTATCAGGATATTAGATATTTGGCTATTCCCAAAAAGAAAAAACAGCTCTCTTCTTTAGACGAAGTAGATCCAGAACTGCTCGACACTTTCAACAAATTGGGTATTTCATTGGAAGAGCAGAAGGTCTTGTCTGGGGTGGCTGTTGACGCCGTCATGGATTCTGTGTCGGTGAAGACTACATTCAGCGACACATTGAAGCAGCATGGAATCATTTTCTGTTCATTCGGGGAGGCGGTCAAAAACTATCCTGAGCTTGTCAGACAATATCTTGGCACGGTTGTGCCATATACCGACAACTTCTTCGCGGCCCTCAACTCAGCTGTCTTCAGTGAAGGTTCGTTCTGCTATATCCCCAAGGGAGTGCGCTGTCCGATTGAGTTGTCCACATATTTCAGAATCAATGCTGCCAACACAGGCCAGTTTGAGCGTACCTTGCTCATTGCCGATGAGGGAGCGTATGTGAGTTACATGGAAGGCTGTACAGCTCCGCAGCGCGACGAGAACCAGCTTCACGCCGCTGTAGTAGAGCTTATTGCAGTCAAAGATGCAGAGATCAAGTATTCCACTGTCCAGAACTGGTATCCTGGCGACAAAAACGGCAAGGGCGGCATCTACAATCTCGTTACCAAGCGCGGCCTTTGCAAGGGTGCCAACTCCAAAATATCATGGACTCAGGTTGAGACAGGTTCCGCTATAACCTGGAAATATCCTGGTTGTATCCTTCAAGGTGATAACTCTGTTGGCGAGTTCTACTCCGTGGCTGTGACTAACAATTTCCAACAGGCCGACACCGGGACAAAAATGATTCATCTTGGTCGTAATACCCGCAGTTTGATTGTTTCTAAGGGTATTTCAGCAGGACACAGCCAAAACAGCTATCGCGGTCTTGTGCGTGTTGCTAAGAATGCTGAGAACGCCCGCAATTTTTCTCAGTGCGACTCACTTCTCATGGGCGACAAATGCGGAGCGCATACATGGCCCGATTTGCAATGCGATAACTCATCTTCAGTGTTGGAACATGAAGCTACAACATCCAAAATATCTGACGATCAGTTGTTCTATTGTCAGCAACGCGGTATCGACCAGGAGAATGCTGTTAGTCTCATTGTGAACGGTTATGCTAAAGAAGTTTTGAGCAAATTGCCTATGGAATTCGCCGTTGAAGCTCAAAAATTGTTGTCTATTACACTCTCCGGCTCTGTTGGGTAATGGAAACACAGTGGTATTCGGCAAAAGTGATTCATGGGTTCAGGAACGGAAGCAAGTTCGGTTTCCCGACTGCAAATCTTGAGTTCAAGACTCCACCCTGTCTTCAGAATGGATCATATAAAACTGTTGTGGATGTTGATGGAAAACTCTACAAGGGGATGCTTTATGCCGGAACTCGCCCTACATTGAACCTGACTGAAACTACCTTTGAAGTACATATTCTAAATTTCTCGGGTTGTCTGTATGGGAAGACAGTATGGATATGTTTTCTTGGATTTCTTCGTGAAGAAATAAGATTCAAAGATGTTGAATCCTTGGTTGTACAACTTGAATCAGATAGACGCAGAACTGACAATGAGATTGATTTGGATGTTTTCTCATCACAGAATATTTATGATTAAGTCGCGGTTTGTTGTTTTTATGCTGTTTGTTCTTTTTGTCGGTGGGCTCTCTGCACAGCGGCACGATCCGGTGTTGTATTCCAAAGATGATGACGGCAGGGTGTTTACTTCACTTGAGGAGGCACTTAATTCAACGACACCTGTTTATAGGCTTAAACTTACAAAGTTGGTGAACCGTGATTCCCTTCCTGAGGATATCTTCAGGCTTTCCGAGCTCAGGGAACTGACTGTAAAAGGATGCAGATTGTGCGTGTTGAATCAGAATATTTCCAAATTCACTCACTTGAAATATCTGAATCTGGATAAAAACAAGCTTCTTAGACTTCCTAATTCACTCTGTGAACTTAAGGATTTGACAGTTTTGGTCGTTTCAAGAAATATTCTCGAAGCTCTTCCTGACAGCATCGGAAACATGTGTTCGTTGCAGATGATAGATGCGTGGGATAACCCTCTTTATTTTCTGCCAGAATCTATATCAAAACTTCAAAATACATTGAATGTCATTGATTTACGGCAAATTCCAATTGCAAAATTTGAACTTGATGCGATGGAAAAGTTGTTGCCTAACACCAAGATTCTTTATACTGATATTTGCGAATGCGAAAATCGTCGCGAACATAACTAATTTACTTTTGTTTTTTTTATTTAAAGTAAATCACTCGGATTTGAATTTTTTTCGTAATCCGTGTGTTTTTTTTATATACTTTTGCGTCTTGTTTGATAATTAAAATTTTCTGTTATGAAAACCAAGTACATCGATTTGATTTCGCAGACATACGAATTTCCGCAGGAGGAGTTTAGGGTTGAAGACAACGAACTTTACTTCAATGATGTTCCTCTCATGGATATCATTAAACAATATGGAACGCCTTTGAAAATCACATATTTGCCTAAAATCTCTTCCAATATTCAGAAGGCAAAAAGGTGGTTTAATGTTGCTATTGCGAAAAGCGATTACAAAGGCAGTTATCACTATTGCTACTGTACAAAAAGCTCTCATTTTGAGTTCGTGATGTCGGAAGTGCTTAAGAATGATGTGCATATAGAGACATCTTCCGCTTTCGATATCAATTTGATTGAGACCCTCTATGAGAATGGTTTGTTCCAGAAAGACAACTATATCATCTGCAATGGTTTTAAAAAACAGGGTTACATTGACAACATCGCCGACATACTTGAAAAGGGATATAAAAACACAATTCCAGTTCTTGACAGCAAGAAAGAGTTCGATATGTTGGAGAAAAACATCACAACTCCATGTCAGGTTGGTATCAGGATTGCCTCAGAAGAGGAGCCCCGATTCGAATTCTACACTTCAAGACTTGGAATCAGATATAATGATGTCATTCCTTTCTACAAGGAAAAAATCAAGAACAACTCCAAGTTTAAATTGAAGATGTTGCATTTTTTCATTAATACAGGTATTCATGACACCGCGTATTATTGGAATGAACTCACGAAGTGCGTCAACCTGTACTGTGATTTGAAGAAGATTTCGCCCGAGTTGGATTCGTTGAACATTGGTGGTGGTTTCCCTATCAAAAACTCGTTGTCGTTCGACTACGATTATGAGTATATGGCCGAGGAGATTGTCTCGCAGATCAAGCAGATATGTCAGCGCGAAGGCGTTCAAGAGCCGGACATTTTCACGGAGTTCGGATCGTTCACAGTGGGAGAGGCGAGTGCGGTGCTCTTTTCCGTTCTTCAGCAGAAACGCCAGAATGACAGAGAGTTGTGGAATATGATCGACAGCTCGTTCATGACAACACTTCCGGATTCGTGGGCTATAAACCAGCAGTTCATCATACTTGCCGTCAACAATTGGGACAAGGAGTACGAGCGTGTTTTCTTGGGCGGCCTTACCTGCGACAGTCAGGACTATTACAATTCGGAAGCGCACCTTAACGCTGTGTTCCTTCCGCATATTGACTCAGAAAATTACCCCAAATCCACCAATTCCGAGGATCTGCAATATATTGGCTTGTTCAATACTGGTGCATATCAGGAGGCGCTCGGCGGCTATGGCGGAATACAACATTGCATGACTCCTGCTCCGAAACATATCATAATCTATCGTGACGAGGATGGTGAGTTGTGCACCAAATTGTTCGCTAAAGAGCAGAGTTACAAGTCGATGCTAAAAATTTTGGGCTATTAGCGCAAACATAAAAAAAAAGTGTATTTTTGCAGCGGGTAAGTCTTATACGATCTGCTCCCTTATAACTCCCCCAGGACAGGAATGTAGCAAGGGTACTAAGGTTGTAGCGATGCGATATAAGTCGCTTACCCTTCTTTTTTTATAGTATGTTATTGAAAATTTACCCAGAGAACCCCAACCCCAAAGCCATAAACACTGTCGTTGAATGTCTGAACGACGGTGGTGTTGTGATTTATCCCACCGACACAATCTACGGCATAGGATGTGATATCTTCAGACAGAAGAGCATCGAGAGAATCCTGTCTATAGTGGGCAAGAAAGACAAAAAGAACGCGTTGACGTTCATCTGTCATGATTTAAGCAACCTTTCCGACTACACAAAACCGATAAACAACAGCGTTTTCAAGGTGATGAAGCGGGTTCTTCCCGGTCCTTATACTTTCATTCTTGAAGCCAACAACAGCGTGCCGAAACTGCTTCAAAGCAACAAGAAGACAATTGGCGTGCGTGTTCCCGACAACAACATCATACGGGAAGTGGTACTTCAGCTCGGGCATCCAATCCTATCTACATCTGTGAAAGACGACGACGAAATCGTGGAATACACCACTGATCCGGAACTTATATACGAGCGTTACGGCGACATGGTTGACATAGTGATAGATGGTGGCTTTGGTGACAATGTGCCATCAACCATTTTGGACTGTACGGGCGGTGACATAGAAGTTGTGCGCGAGGGCAAGGGCGATATTACAATATTGTGACCGTTTATGAATACAGAAACGATTTGTGCTATAGCCACACCGCCCGGTATGGGAGCCACTGCAATGGTGAGAGTCTCCGGCACCGATGCTTTCACTAATGCTTCAAAATTGTTCCGTGCCCCTGAGTTGCTTCTCGAACTTCCCGCTAACATTGCCAAATTCGCGTCCATCTACGATAATGCCGTAGAACATGCTTCTTTGGTAGATCAGGTTGTAGTTACAAAATTCGTGTCGCCTCACTCGTTCACGGGAGAAGATGTGGTTGAAATCAGTTGCCATGGCTCTGTGTTTATCCAGCGAAAAATAATAGAACTGCTGATCCAAAACGGCTGCAGGATGGCCGGTCCGGGTGAGTTCACCCAGCGTGCCTTTCTCAACGGCAAACTCGACTTGCCGCAGGCGGAGGCTGTGTCCGACCTCATCGCCGCCCAATCCGAATCCGCCCATGCCATAGCTGTGAATCAGCTATCAGGCACTCTCTCTAGCAAACTGAAAACCCTTCGCGAACAACTCCTTAATATTTCGTCTCTCCTCGAACTGGAACTCGATTTCAGTGAGGAAGATGTGGAATTTGCTGACAGGAGCCAGCTTCTTGCCATATTAGACGATGTCGAGAACGAAGTATCCCGCCTCCTGAAGGGTTATAAGTATGGAAATATGCTTAAACATGGTGTACCTGTTGCAATTGTAGGTGAGCCAAATGTCGGGAAATCAACTCTGATGAACGCCATACTAAAGCGAGAACGCGCCATAGTGTCGGATATCCCCGGCACCACCCGCGACACTGTTGAGGATTATTTCAACATAAAAGGCATCTTGTTCAGATTTATCGATACAGCCGGAATACGCGAATCCTCCGACACTGTAGAGAATCTTGGCATTGAACGCACATTCAATACTATTAACGAAGCGAATGTGGTCGTATTCGTCTTCGATTCTTCGTCCGCGCATAATGATATTTTAAATCAGTTTGATCTTGTGAAAAAGTCGTCAGAAATGGATGACAAAACCATAATTTTGGTGGCCAACAAATCCGACAAATCCTCTGATACGTCTATTCCAATGAGAGATGCCATTTCTGTTTCGGCGAAGTACGGCCTAAATATCGATGCACTTGTAGAAAAAATCTATTCAAGTGTGGTTGACGGCGGATTGCTTGCTGATGCGGCCTTGCTAACCAACGAACGCCATTATTCACACCTGAACAGCATAATGCTTTCCGTAAATAGTGTCAAAAACGGCCTGAAGGATAACACACCTGCTGATATCATAGCAGAAGATGTGAGAGTTATGCTTCATGATTTGGGAGAAATCACAGGGACCATTTCGTCAGAAGACATTCTCAACAACATCTTCGGTAAGTTCTGCATCGGTAAGTGAACTGACTGCCTAATCGTAAAATTTCCACGACACTCCAATCTCCATATTCCGGCCTTGCATCGGGTATCCTGGAGTTGTGATATATCTGAAACTCAACAATCCGGCTATCAGGTTGCCACCTCTTATGTAGAAAGCAAGGCGCTTGACTTGCAAAGCCAAATGTGCGTTTATGTAAAGGTAATTTCCGGTCACAATGATGTTTTGTGTGAAAAATTGGTGCATGATCGGATTGTATCCGTCTGAGTAATACTTGGTGTTGTAGAACAGGTCAAGCCCAATCTGGAAATGCAACCTCTTCCTGAAAATCCTCGTGTGGTATGCGGCACTTAGCTTTCCGGTGAACAGTGGCAGTTTGATAGACGGATTGGTCGAATGTTGCAGTCCGAAAATAGCGTCCAGTGAAAAATCTCTGATCCTCAAAGGTGCAAATCCTGTCAGTTGAATTATCTGTATCTGGTTTTCGGATTGAACCGGGACAAAGTTGTTGTTCAGATGCACATAATTGCCGATATTGTAGAATGAAAAACCTATTTTATAGTCAAAAATCGACCAATAAGCGTCTGCGTGAAAACTGTTCTCCTTCTTGAGCTCGTTTTCCCATAAATTGTTGTTTCCAGTGTAGAAGCTGTAGATGTAATCGGGCGAGAATCTGTCGAACGAGACCTCAAAGTTGATGAAATGACGTTGCTTGTTGTTGATTGTGAATCTCGCACCGGCCGTTGCCGTGGCATCGTTGCGGTTGTAGCCGAAAAAGTCGTATGCGATGTCGCCGTATAGTTCCCACACCTTGAACAGACGTATTGATGTGCGGCCAAAAGCTGTAAGAGAATTGCCTATGTATTTGGGGCTCACCGCATTAGTGTATTCGTGACGCACACCTCCGGCAAACCTGAAATAGTAGCTGTGGGTGCTTTTTGTGTCAATAGGGGTGTAGTTCGACCATTGAATCGTGTTTGATATCTTGTAGTATTGCACCGAGTCGTTTGTGGAGTCTGTGCTGATGTAATATTTGTTGACGTAGAAAAGGTTGTTCAATTCGTAGTCTGAAAAGCCAATGTCGTAGTTGTCGAAGTTGAAAGAATGTGAGATGGTGCCTAAGTATTTCCCGTTTTTGTTCTTGAAATTCACATAGTTCATCAGCTGGCCCGAGTGTGTGTTTATGATTGAAGATCCATTGCTGAACATCACAGGGAAGTTGCTCAGAATATTCTCTATCTTTTGTCCCTTTGGACTGCGGTCGGTAAAGCTGACGCTGTTCTCAAGGCCGCCATTCTCTTTCAATTTGTTGTGATTGAAGATATAACCCAATATGAAACCGTAGTTCTTTTTCGGAGTCTCGTATCTGACCACAGCGTCAAGGTTGAATCTGTTTACATTTTGGTTTATGAAGTACCCCGGATTTTGCGAGCCGTCCATGTTGAGTGAAAAGTTGAGATTGCGAATCCTCTGTGCGTGAGTTGCTTTGAACGAGATTTCCTCAACAAGCCCGTAATAGATTCGTATGTCGGTGAATGAAGTCTTGAGGTCGTACAGTTTGATATCGTCGAAAGTCCTGAAATAGAGAGGGTAGGGCAGGTGAATCATCGAGAAGCCATCCTTGCGATTGGTGGTGAAAATCAGTGGCTTGTGTGCTTGTCCGTTAATGCCGATAGACTGGTATAGATTAGTGTTCGCCCATAAAGGATCGTATTCTATAGTGTGGAAAAGGGCGGTGTCTATGTTCTTGTAAACAATTGGATTGAAGTTGACAGTGGGAAAATTGCCTGTCATTGTGGGCAGGTAGTCTGGCGAATATACCATTTCGGTGTCAACGGCGCTTTCCAATTCGTCATTGTTCTGCGAAAATGCGAACTTTGGGAATATAGCCGAGGCAACGATTGCCAAAATGATGATTATATGTGCAAGTGTTCGATTCATTTTTCGTTGTTTAGCAGTGCAAGTCCCACAGCGTAAGCATCTTGTATAAGAGTGTTGCAGCGAACACGTCCGATACTTTGCTGTCAGTCTGAGGACATAGTTCAACGATGTCGAAAGCCACTATATTGCGTTTCTTGAATATTTGTTCCAGAAAACGAAGTGTAGGATACCATTGGAGGCCGCCCGGAAGCGGTGTGCCGGTGTCGGGCAGTATCGACGGGTCGAATCCGTCAAGGTCTATGGTTATGTAAACATTGTCGGAGAGACGTTCCAGTGCTTTCTCCATCCATGATTCGCTGTTGTATATCTCATGGGCGTAGAAAATGTTTTCTGGGACAACGTTTGTCAGTTCTTCAGAGCAGACGTTGCGGATTCCGACTTGAACTACATTGGCCACATCTTGAGCGCGGCGCATCACACAGGCATGGTTGTATATGGAACCGTGGTAGCTGTCGCGCAGGTCGGCGTGTGCATCTATCTGTAACACGGAAAGACTGCTGTTCTGCTCGGCCATGGCCCTGATTGCTCCGACAGACACAGAGTGTTCTCCGCCTGTGACTATAACCTTCTTGCCTTGCTTTGAAAAATATCTTACTCTCTGATATACAGAATCCACCATGCTCTCAGGTGTGGTGAAGTCGTATTCGTGATGGTCTGTGTATATTCCGGATTTCCAAGCCTCATGTCTGTATTGTATGTCAAACAGCTCTAAACTGTCGGAGGCGTCCAATATGGCTTGCGGCCCTTTATCTGCCCCCTTGACAAAGGTGCTCGTCCCATCATAGGGCACACCAAGAATCACATATTTGGCATTGTCTAATTCATACATTGCCTCATCGTCCATGTCCAAAAAATTGGTCATTCTCTTTATCATAAAGCTATTTTTCTGATGTTTAAACTGCGGCTTTTGCCAATTGAAAATACAGATCTGTGAATATAATGGATGAATTCCCGTTTCTTGTGATATGATAGTAGGCTTTGTTGCAGAGCTCGTACATTGCTGAGACCTGTTTGAGTTGGAATTTTCCGGAAAATTTGTCCAAAATCGCCTTTTCATCGCGGGTAACCTTCACTACAGGCAGATTTTGGGTGTTCATCATTAGAATGTCCCTGAGCATTCGCAGAGAAATGTTCAGAAATTGTTTTTGATACTCCCTGCCTTGCGAGGCTATCTCGTTGAGTGTTTCCTGCGTCCCCGGGAAATCCACCACTTGCAGGGGCTGTCTTGTGGCGAAGGCATATACACTCTCAAAGATTTTGTCGAACTGTTCGAGAAAAACTGTCTCATCTTCGTTCTCTTCAGCTATTTGCAGGGCTTTCAGGTAGTTTCCGTCAGCAGTGATGGCTATATCAGAGGCCTCTTCAGGAGTCAGGTTGGAATATTTTTTCAGAAGATTTTCAGATATGATTTCATCGCTCAGCCTCGGTATTTTTATCAGTTGGGTTCGTGACAATATCGTGTTGAGGATTTTGTCGGGTTCCTCAGAAATGAGGATGAAGATTGATTTTTCCTCAGGTTCTTCGAGTGTTTTGAGAAGTTTTGGAGCTGCATCACGATAAAGTTTGTCGGCGCACCACAAGACATACACTTTGTACCCGTTTTGGTAAGAGCGAGTGCTGTTGTGCTGAAGAATGTTGGAGCAATCCCTGATGTTGATACTTGGCTGTTTGTTTTCCCCTTTCAATTCATTCAACCAACCGTTTATGCTGACGTGATAGTCGTTTTTGAGCAGAAATTGGCGAAATCTCGGCATGAATTTGGATGATTCAGGGTCTTTTTTTACATCTTCGGTGATGCAGTTGGGGAAGTACAGATGCAAGTCTGGATGTGCAAGGTTTGAAAATTGCTTGCACGAGGGGCACTCTCCGCAAGAATCCTCCTCAGTTGGGTGCTCGCAGCACAGGAACTGTCCGAGCGCGATGGCCAATGCGATGGAATGGCTGCCTGGCTGCGCAAGGAACAACTGTGCATGGGCCACTCTTCCGGTCGTGACTAACTCTATCAACTTGTGCTTTAGGGAACTGTCAACTAAAACGTCCTTGAATTGCATGATTCTAACCTCCTTATTGTTTGATTTTTTCCAACCAGCTGTGATCGTTTGTGTTCGTGTAATTGTCGAGCTTATCGAACAACTCATCCAAGTTTGAGGCACTGATGATCAGACTGTGGTGAAACGGTCTGAGGAAGCCTTCTTCCAGGAATTTGTCCAACTGCTTGAGCAACAAGTCATAAAAACCCATGTGGTTGTAAATTGCTATCGGCTTTGAGTGCATTCCCAACTGGGCATCGGTGACCATCTCGAAAAGCTCGTCCATCGTGCCGTAGCCGCCAGGAAAGACCACAAAGGCATCAGAACGTTCCTCTATCAGTTGTTTACGCTCACTCATTGTTTTCACAAGAATCATCTCTGTGATGTTTTCGGCCAGGACAGTACCTTTCGCGAAAAAATCCGGCGCCACGCCGATTACTTTTCCTCCGTTCTCCAGTGCCGAATCTGCTGCGGCACCCATTAAGCCTATACTTCCGCCGCCGTAATAGAGGGTGACTCCTTTCTCTGCACATCTCTTCCCGAACGCCGCCGCCTCCCTCGCATAGGCTGGATTCCTGCCAACTGATGATCCACAATATAATGCTATGGTCTGATATTTCATATTATCTCTAACTTTGTCAATGTGTGATAAAAAATCGATACTAAAAGATACCCGAATATGATGAGTGGGAATGACCCTAACCTGAACATGAAAAACAGTATCAGACCGACTGCAAGAATTATGTATCTGGCTATATTCATCGGTGTGAGCTTGAAGTTCTTGAACTTCAATGAGATCATGTTGATAGGACTTATTAACAGAAAGGCGAAAATGATGGTGAATGTCAGCACCACGCCGAAGTTATGCAGTATGGACACGTACTCGGATGCTGCTGGGATGAATCCGAGGAAAAGGGCGTTGGCCGGTGTCGGCATCCCGATGAATTTCTCGCTCTGACGACTGTCTATGTTGAAATTTGCAAGACGCACAGCCGAAAGTGCCGGCACTATGAACACCAAATACGGCAGATAGCTCACGAATTTTGTCTGGGACGCCATCGGCATCTGCGTGTAACAGATGTTGAGCCATTCATACACTATCATTGTGGGAGCAACTCCAAACGAGACAATGTCAGACAACGAGTCCAACTCCTTTCCGATTGCCGATGTCACTTTCAGGATGCGGGCGCTTAAGCCGTCGCAGAAGTCGAATATCGCAGCCATGACTATCCAAATCGCCGCAAATGTGAGATTCCCGTTCAATGACGACATGATTGAGAAACATCCACATACTAAGTTCAAGCATGTGATTGTGTTTGGAATGTGTGCCTTTATGTTGATTTTCATCTTTCCAGTGCTATTTTAATACCCAATATTGCTGATTAACACCTTTTGCAAATGCCTCGGCCTCTTCCTCAGTGTTGAAAATACCTATGCATACGCGCAGGTTCTTGACACCATCCTGCAATAGGATTTTCGGAGAATACTGGTCCAAACCCTTGTGGCGTATGTGAGTCTCGACGTCCTTTTCATTATAGAAACTGCCCGCAATGGCATAGTAGTGGCCACTCTCAAAGTTGATGTACTCATACTTGCCATCGGCGGTCTGCTTGACTGCCACAGGAACATATTTTTCTGGTTCGGAAGGTTGTTCCTCAGCAACTTCATCGTTGTTTTGCGCTTCGTTGTAATCAGCATCGGAGTCAGCCGACTGCTGCTCAGGTTGATCTGTCACTTGCTGCTCGGTGGGCTGGTCTTTTTTGAACAATGAGTTGTATTTTTCTACGATTTTGTCTTTGATGATAAAACCGAAGGTGGCGAGTACGGCAAGCAGCAGCAAACAGATCCATAACCAGGCCAATCTGTGCTTCTTTTTCTTTTTATCGTCGTCATCGTCGTCGTCATCATCGTCGTCGTCATCATCGTCATCATCATCGTCGTCATCATCATCGTCATCATCATCGTCGTCATTATCATCGACTTTTTCCATATCCTCAGCTTCAGTATTTTCTAACAATGCCGACGCTGCAACAGGCTCCTCGGCAACAGGTTCCTCGGCAACAGGTTCCTCGGCAACAGGTTCCTCGGCAATAGGTTCCTCAGCAACAGGATCCTCAGCAACAGGTTCCTCGGCAACAGGTTCCTCAGCAGTGGGCTCTTCTGTGGCTGGTTCTACAGCAGGTACTTCTTGGTCAACGTTTAGGCTCTCGGCGACAGTTTCAGGTTCTGTAGGTACAACTGCTGCAGCTACGAGCGGAAGTTCCGACTTTTGTTTAAGCTCGTCGTCGGGGAGATCATCATCGGGGACGAAGGTTTCCTCAGGTTCTTCCTCAGGTTTGGATTCTTCGGGTTGAGATTTTTCAACGTATTGGTTTTCAGTTGTTTGCTTCTCTGATTGGACGATTTCTTCGTCTTCAGAAAGGTCAGTGACGTTAAGGAGTTGTTTGACGTCGATGGGTTCCAAAGTTTCGAATAGGGTGTTGAGTTGTGGAATCACAGCGCTTTGGAATGTGATGTTTCCTTTTTTGTCGAGCATGAAAGTCCCGAAGTCTTCAAAGCTGACCGATTTGTTGTTCTGAAGGGCTGTGATAAGCTCGTCTTTCCATTTTATGATTTGTTCATTGGCTTCGGTGAACAGGCATTGGCTCTCGCTGCTTATGGTGTTAGCCAAGGAGAAGTTGTTTGCTGGATCCTGATTTTGGGTGAATACGATCTCATAGAATGGCGGTGTGATTGTGTCACCGTTGATGGAAGCGTGTTTTAGCTGTGTGGAGAAGTTCCCGAGGCCGTTGATGTCCACGCTGTTCTCTTTAAGGAGGGTTTTGATGATATAGTTGATCATAGCTGATTATAACAGGTTGTCAATTACAAATTTAAGGTCTTCAGGGGTGTCGATTCCGACGCCTGAGTAGTCGCATTCGCCGACTCTGATCTTGAAGCCGTTTTCGAGCCAGCGCAGTTGTTCGAGTTTTTCTGTGAGTTCCAAGTTCGAGAGTTCGAGTTTTGTGATGGTCTGCAGAGTTTTGAAAGTATAGGCGTAGATGCCGATGTGTTTGAGGTAGTGTGGTGTCGCGGTGCTGTTTTGGCGTAGGAAAGGTATCGGGGCACGACTGAAGTACATGGCATCGCCGTACTTGTTGGTTACAAGTTTCACTGCGTTCGGGTTGTTGAGAGTGTCTGTGTCTGAGAAAGGGCAGGCGAGGGTTGCTATTTCCACGCTGTTGTCGTTGAATGCGTCTTTAAGAAGGTTTATCTCTTTGGAAGAGACCAGAGGTTCGTCGCCTTGGATGTTGATAATGACGTCCTCGTCTTTAGGGTTGAAGAATTGGGCGGCCTCGCAGCATCGGTCGGTGCCAGACTGGTGGAGTGGGGAGGTCATCACGGCGACACCACCGAAGGACTTCACGCAGTCGGATATTCTCGTGTCATCTGTGGCCACTGCCACTCCAGTGAGACCGGTGGCCATCACTCTCTCGTAAACATGCTGTATCAGAGGCTTGCCAGCAAGGTCAACCAAAGGTTTGCCGGGGAACCTTGTTGATGCATATCTTGCGGGAATTATGCCAAAAACTTCTCTCATTATCTCTTTGTTTGTTCTTAACTTTTTAATATCCAAATGTTTACACTTAGTGTTTCGTCAGTCTTTTTAAAGTGTAAATATACAATTTCTATTTCAAATCATTGCTGTTTGTTGAAATTTTTCACGGAAGTATAAAAAGAAACGCATTTCGGTAAATTTTGAATATCATATTGTGTTGTCATATTTGATTATTCAAAAAGATTTTCTGTCGCACAAAAACGTAGGTTTTTTATATTACAATATACTATTGGTTTTGTGGGGTTGCTGCCAAAAAAAAAGGTGCCCCGACGGAGCACCTTTTCAAATAAGTCTGTCTATTTTGAGTTATTCTTTCTCACAAGCGAGGCATTTCCAGCAGAGGGCAGCCAATGCACCGCCGCAAAGAGGAGCGAGGATGAATACCCAAACGTTTGCCAATGCTTCACCGCCGGCGAAGATGGCAGGGCCGAATGAACGGGCAGGGTTAACTGATGTTCCGGTGAGGTTGATGCATACCAGGTGGATGAGAATCAAGGTGAGACCTATGGCCAGACCTGCGAGGTTGCCAGCACCGAGTTTGCTGTCGGTGGTGCCGAGAACAACAAGCACGAAGATGAATGTTGCAATCACTTCAACGAGGAAAGCACCCCATACGCCGCCTGCATTGGCAACACCGTTGGTGCCGAGTCCCATCATTCCGTCAGCAATACCCTCTGCTGATGGAGTTACGATGTTTGTGAGAGCCAACAACACAGCTCCGGCGATGATGGCGCCGATGAACTGACCGCACCAATAAGCGCAGGCTTCCTTCCATGTCATGCGACCTGAAAGTGCTACGCCAAGAGTGATGGCAGGGTTGATGTGGCATCCTGAAATGCCGCCAATAGTGTAGGCCATGGCCACTACGGCAAGACCAAAAGCAACAGCTGTGCCAACCACTCCGGCTGGTGTTGCACAACCAAGGAACATTGCAGTACCGCAACCAAGCAGTGTGAGAACAAATGTTCCAACTAATTCAGCAATAGATTTTTTTAACATAATTTTTGAAATTTTTGTGAATAAAAAAGGTTAGTTGTTGTCAATAGGGATTGTGTTTTTTTTGCTAATAGCCAAGAGAGTCAGGAAGAAGAGTGCGCCATTCACAATGAGAAGCTCGTAACCGAATTTGTATCCGAACAACCATTTGGTGGAATTTGAAGATAGGATGTAACAAAACAGAGGTACAAGTATGGAGAAAACAGGTATAAGTTTGCGACGGGATCCGGGAATGGTCCGTTTCGTGAAAATTCCAAAGCAGAACAATCCGAGGATAGGTCCATAAGTGTAGGAAGCCACCATGAATATGATGCGAATCAAGGCATCGTTATGGTGGTTTGCAACAATGATGATCACCAACAGGAACAACGTAGAAATCACTATGTGTACGATTCGGCGCACTTTGATCTGGATGTTCTCATCAGGGAAACGTTTCTCTATGTCCAAGATGTCGTAACAAACTGTTGTGGTTAGGGCAGTGAAAGTGCCGTCAGCACTTGAAAAACCTGCGGAAATCAGTCCGAACACAAACACGAACGCCCCTACTTTGCCCAAGTAGTTGAAAGCAATCTCGGGGTAGATGCGGTCGGTCGGGAACTGGTTGACATCAATGCCGTTTCTCTGGGCAAATACGAGCAGCATACCGCCAAGGAAGAGGAACAGCAGGTTCACCACAACCAGAATGCAAGTGAACGAGAACATGTTGCGTTGAGACTCGCGCAGCGACTTGCAGGAGAGGTTCTTCTGCATCATGTCTTGGTCGAGACCGGTCATGGCGATGGTTATGAACATGCCTCCCAAGATCTGTTTCAGGAAGTAGCTGTTGTTCCGCCAGTCGGTGTTGAAAACCGTCCTGCAATCAGTTCCATCCTTGCCAACGGTTGCCATCTGCAGCCAGATGTCGCTGAAAGAGCCGCCTAAGTTGCGCATAATCACGATGATGGTTATCACCAACGCCCCGATCAGGAATGTGGTCTGGAGCATGTCGGTCCATACCACGGTCTTGATGCCGCCGCGGAAAGTGTACAAGAGTATTATTGCAATCATCACTATGGCGGTTGCCCAAATTGGGATGTTCCAGCCATCGAAGACAAATATCTGCAGCACGAATATCACCAGATACATACGCAGCGCGGAACCCAAAAGCCGCGACAGAAAGAAGAACACCGCTCCGGTCTTGTGCGCCTCATTCCCGACACGCTTTCCGAGATATTCGTAAATGGATGTTACGTTAAGACGATAATAGAGCGGGAGCAGCAGCAGGCCGATGACAATGTATCCGAGAATGTAGCCGAACACCACGCCAAGGTAGGTGAACTGCGTTGTGTAAACATCTCCCGGCACCGACATGAAGGTGACGCCTGACAGGGAACTTCCTATCATGCCGTATGCAACCACAAACCATGGCGACTTGCGGTTGCCTGTGAAATAGCTCATCTTGTCGGTCTTTCGTGATGTGAATCCGGTGATGATGAAAAGCATCACCACATAGAGCGCGAAAAATGTGAATATAAAAGCCTGCATGACTGCAAAAGTGTTTTATTTCACGCCGGGCTTGCCGAGTAGCTTGAACATGTTTTTCTTGTAGGCTTCAACACCGGGTTGGTCGAATGGGTTGACGTCCAATATGTAACCGCTCACGGCGCAGCTTATTTCGAAGAAATAGATGAGCTGACCGAGGTTGTATTCGTTTATTTCAGGTATTGAGATCAGCAGATTTGGAACTTTCCCGTCAACGTGTGCGAGACAAGTACCCTTGCGTGCAATCTGGTTGATTTCGTGTATTGACCTGTGTTGGAGGTAATTGAGGTTGTCAAGGTCTTCGGCGTCGTGCGGAATTGCAACTTTGTGGTGTGTCTTCTCGACGGCGAGCACGGTCTCAAACAGCTGGCGGGAGCCTTCCTGGATATATTGTCCCAAAGAGTGAAGATCGGTTGAGAAGATGGCGCCTGCGGGGAATATGCCCTTGCCTTCCTTGCCCTCGCTCTCGCCGAACAGCTGCTTGTACCATTCTATGAAGTAGAAAAGCTGGGGCTCGAATGAGGTCATAAGTTCAACTCTAAGGTTGTCCTGATACAACAGGTTTCTGACTGCAGCGTATTGAAGCACAGGGTTTTCTGCAAAGGTTGGATTTTCGGTCACAAACTTCATCATGTCCTTTGCGCCACGCACCAGCTCGCGTATGTTGAAGCCCGCGAAGGCTATCGGCAGGAGTCCCACGGGTGTGAGCACCGAATAACGGCCTCCCACATCGTCAGGGATCACGAAAGACGGGTAGTTCTCTTTGTCGGACATGGTTTTCAGGGCACCGCGCCGCGCATCCGTGATGGTGATTATCCTCTGCTTGGCCGCCTCTACACCATACTTTTCCTCGCAATGTCTTTTCAAAATCCGGAAAGCCAATGCGGGCTCTGTTGTGGTGCCTGATTTTGAGATGACAACCAGTGAGTAGTCACGGCTGTCCAAAACCTCCATCAAATCGTGGATGTAGTCCTCGCTGATGTTGTTGCCTGCGTACAGAATATGTGGCCTGCCGTTGTTGACGTATGGGGCGAACGAGTGCTGCAGCGCCTCTATGACTGCCCGCGCACCAAGGTACGAACCGCCGATGCCGATCACGACAACCACTTCCGACTTCGGTGCAAATACTTTTACGCAATTCTCGATTCTGGAAATATCTTCTTCGGTTATATCCCCCGGCAAGGTCACCCATCCGAGGAAGTCGTTACCGCGCCCTTCTTTCTTGAGGGCCTTCTGTAATGCGTCTTCTGACACATTTTTCAGGGCGTTAAGCCTTTTTTCTTCTAATGCGAATGCCGCATCTTCGTAGGTAAATTTTATATTCATAATCTTATTGTTTAATTCCTAAAAATATTTACCAACTTCACAAAGTGCAATATTACAAAAAAAATAAATCTATGAAACAATAAAAAAACTACATTTGCAAACTTGTTATTTTTAATATTTTTCACGAGCGGTTTTGAATATATAATCTTCGGCAATGAACATTTACAAAGCGGATTTGCATACCCACACACTCCTCTCACCATGCGGTGACTTGGACATGACACCTGAGAATATCATCTCCCTTGCATTGGAAAAAGGGATTGATGTGATTGCAATCACCGACCATAACGCTACCCGTCATTGCAGATTGGCTGAACATTACTCCCATAACCGCGACATCTTCGTGCTCTACGGCGCTGAAGTCACCACTAAAGAAGAGGCCCATTGCCTTGCCTATTTCGGCGACTACGATTCTTTAGACAAGTTTCAGGAATATTTGGATGAACACCTTCCAGATATTCCAAACGACCCGGATTTCTTCGGCGACCAGGTGCAGATCGACGAGGATATGAATATTGTTTATGAAGAACCGCGCCTCCTCACCTCGGCCATCGACCAGAATGTGAACCAGATAGCCGACAAGGTGCATTCTCTCGGCGGCCTTTTCGTGCCGGCTCATATCGACAAACAGAAAAACAGCCTCATCGGACAGCTCGGCTTCATTCCGTTTGACCTTGAATATGATGCTGTAGAATTGTCGGAACACGGAAATAAAGATGAGATTTTAAAAGTACATAAATATCTGAAAAACAAGATGTTTACACGCAGCTCTGATGCTCATATCCCCGACAGGGTTGGAGTTTCTCCGTGTTATTTGAGGATGGAAACCCGAAGTTTTGATGAAATAGCAAAGGCCCTTCGCGGTGAGGATGGCAGAGAAGTGCTGCTTTCAATATAGTTTTTATGGAATTTTAACACAATATTTATAGATATGACAGTAAAAGAATTAGTAGAAAAGATGAATCTCACCGTTTTTTGTGGTGAAAATAATATGGATACAGAAATAAAGGGAGGCTATGTGTCAGACCTTCTGAGTGATGTGATGGGCTTTGCGCAGGAAGGCCATGCATGGGTTACTCTTCAGACTCACAAGAATGTGATTGCAATCGCCTCGCTGAAGGAGTTGGCATGTGTGATACTTGTCAAGGGAAACAAACCGGATGACGATATGCTTGAACAAGCAAAAGAGGAGGATATACCAGTGCTTGGCACGACGGAACAGACCTTCGAAGTGGCCGGCCAACTATATATGTACTTAAAAGCCTAAGCCATGAAGGATTTGTCGATGCACATTATGGATATTCTCCAGAATTCCACACGTGCTAAAGCAAAAAACATCACTTTGGAGGTTGCAGAAGACCATTCTGCCGACACCTTGACTCTCGTCTTCAAGGATGACGGCTGCGGAATGAGTCCTGAAATGGTGAAGAACGTCGTCAATCCTTTTTTCACCACACGCACTACCCGCAAGGTCGGTCTCGGACTGCCGCTTCTCAAACAGAATGCTGAGATGACGGGAGGTTCAATGAATATTGAGAGTGCTGAAGGTGTGGGTACGACAGTGACAGCTGTGTTCGGTCTCTCAAACATCGACCGCCCACCGATGGGCGACCTCGCCGGCACAATGGTGCTTACAATCGCAGCACATCCGGAGATCCATTTCGTGTTCCATTTTGAGAGGAAAAATTCCGAAAAGGATGTCGATTATGTGTTGGATACCACAGAATTGTATGAGGCCTTGGATGGTGTATCACTTCAGGAACCAGAGGTGATGTCGTATATCAAAGAGATGATAGAAGAAAATATAATGTAGATTATAAAAGATTGGCTATCAGTCGTTTTACTAATACGGGGTCTGTTTCACAGGCTCCGTTTTTGTTTGTGCGTTTGCAGGAGCCGTGAATTTCATCAACGCCGGTATGTGACTTCAGTTCTGCTGCATTATCAGGGGTGATACCGCTTCCGGCGAGAATGGCTATCCGTCCGTCGGCTTTGACGACTAACTTTTTCAGTGTCTCGATGCCTTCAACTGCGGTGGGCTTACATCCTGATGTGAGAATTCGTTTGCATCCGCAATCAATAATGTCGTCTATGGCGGCAAACGGGTCATTGCATTCGTCGAACGCCCTGTGAAACGTGACAGGCAGAGGTGACGATAACTCCACAAAGTGTTTTGTGAGTTTTTTGTCGATGTGGCCGTCTTCAGTCAGAAAGCCGACAACAATGCCTGCAGCCCCAAGTTGTTTGCAGATTTTAACATCCTCTTCCATGATCTTGATTTCCAATTGGTTATAGTGAAAATCACCACTTCTTGGGCGTACAAGCACGAAAACATCCAATCCGAGGTCTTGAGTTGTATGTTTGATAGCGGCGTATGAGGGAGTGGTGCCGCCCTCAGACAGGGCTTGGCACAACTCGATGCGTTTGGCGCCGGCATTTTTGGCATTCATTGCAGATTGGATCGAACTGCAGCAGATTTCAATGTCGTTGATGGTCATGGCTATTCTTCTGTGTGGTTGTTTTCGGCTGAGAGTTCACCGCGAAGAGAGGTCTCCATCAGTTGTCTCACTTCGGACGGGTCTGATACATTGGCGAGCAGGTACATGAGTTTTGTGACTGCAGCTTCGGTGGTCATGTCATGGCCGCTGAGCACACCAATGTCGGAGAGGTGTTTGCCGGTGAGGTATTTGCCCATCTCAACTCCGCCGCCGTGTTTGCATTGAGTTATATTGACGATGACCAGGCCTCGTCCAATGGCCTCTTTCAATGCAGAGATGAAGGAGTTGTTGGTGGGGGCGTTGCCCACGCCGAATGTTTCAAGAACTACAGCCTTGAGTCCTGGCGTGTTGAGAATGTTGCTCAGAAGCATCTGGCTCATACCGGGGAAAATCTTGACCACAGCCACATTGTTGTCCATTTTTTCATGTATTGTGAACGGCTTGCTTTCGTCAGATGAAAGCAGGAAGTGCTTGTGGTAGTCGATATATGTGCCAACCTCAGCTAATTTGGGATAGTTTGGGGAGTGGAAGGCATTAAATCGGGACGCGTCAGCCTTGTAGGTGCGGTTTCCCCTGTATAGGGCGTTCTGGAAGCAAACGCACACCTCCTTGACGATGGGCTTGCCCTGGTGATGAGCTGCCGCGAACTCAATGGCATTCAAGATGTTGCGTCGCCCGTCAGTGCGTATGACACCTAAAGGAAGCTGCGATCCAGTGAGGATTACAGGCTTGGCAAGGTTTTCCAGAAGAAAACTAAGTGCCGAAGCAGTGTATGCCATAGTGTCGGTGCCGTGGAGCACCACAAATCCGTCAAACTCATTGTAGTTCTCGGAAATGCACTTGGCGAGTCGGATCCAGAATTCCGGATTGGTGTCTGACGAGTCTATGAGCGGGAGAAGGTCCTTGAATGTAAGTTCGGCATCTACAAGTGGAAGCATCGGAAGCTGGTGGTATATGTCCTTGAACTCAAAAGGAACTAACGATTTGGTCACAGGATCCATCATCATCCCGATGGTTCCACCGGTGTAGATTACCAATATTTTACGTTTATCCATGTCGATATTCAGAAAAACGGTTTGTCTTAAGGTCTTATTCTAGATGTGTACGCATTCGTTGTATGCCACAGCCACGGCCTCCATTATGGCTTCAGACATGGTCGGGTGGGGGAATACGGCTGAGATCACTTCAGGTCCTGTGATACCCATCTTGCGTGCCATGACCGCGCCAGCGATCATCTCTGTCACATTGTCGCCTATGAGGTGACAACCGAGCCATTTGTTGGTGTTCTTGTCGAAGATGACTTTCACAAGTCCGTCGCGGTTGCCTGAAGCGGCAGCCTTGCCGGAAGCTGTGAACGGGAACTTGCCCACTAAGATATCAATACCTTGTTCCTTGCAGGCGCGTTCAGTCATTCCCACGGAGGCGATTTCGGGCGTCGTGTAGGTGCATCCAGGGATGTTGGCGTAGTCAACAGGTTCCGGATTGCCGCCGGCGATCTTCTCCACGCAGACAAGGGCTTCGTGAGATGCCACGTGCGCGAGTGCCGGTCCGTGAACGATGTCGCCGATGGCGTACACGCCCTCAACGTTTGTACGGTAGTAGTCGTCAACGACCACTTTGCCGCGCTCAACGCTTACTCCGCATTCTTCAAGGCCGAGCCCTTCGAGATTTGTGGTCACACCCACGGCCGAAAGAACCACGTCGCAGGTGAGTTCTGTGATTTTATCTTTTGAGTCTTTGACGGTCACTACACACTGGTTGTCAACGATTTCTACCTTTTCAACTGCAGCGCCGGTCATAGTCTTGATGCCGTGTTTGCGGAAACAGCGTGCGAGTTGTGCGGCCACGTCGTCGTCTTCCACTGGAACGAGGCGCGGCATATATTCCACGATTGTTACCTGGGTGCCCATGGTGGAATAGAAGTATGCCAATTCGCTGCCTATGGCGCCGGATCCCATGACCACCATCGACTTGGGGAGCTCGGGAAGTGTGAGTGCCTCGCGGTAGCCGATGATATGCTTTCCGTCTTGCTGCACGTTGGGCAGACTGCGTGAGCGTGCGCCCGTGGCCAAGATTATGTGTTTGGCTTCGTAGGTCTCGGTGCTGCCGTCTGCGGCTGTCACTTCCACCTGATGAGCACCGGCAAGCTTGCCGAATCCAGCTATCACGTCAACATTGTTCTTCTTGAGAAGATATTGAACGCCCTTGCTCATGTTCTCGGCCACACCGCGACTGCGTTTTACCACAGCCTGAAAATCGGGTGTTGCGTTGCCGTCGAGTGTTATGCCGTATTCGGCGGCATGTGACATATATTTATATACTTGCGCCGACTTCAGGAGGGCTTTTGTCGGGATGCAACCCCAGTTGAGACAGATGCCGCCGAGTTCGGCGCGCTCCACAACCGCGGTTTTGAGATTCAACTGGCTGGCCCTGATGGCTGCCACATAGCCTCCCGGACCGCTTCCTATCACTATCAGATCGTAACTTGTCATGTTTGTCTTGTTTTATACGAAATAATGAGATGAAATAGAGGTGTTGTCTTCCACGCTTTGGATGATTTCTGCGAGGAGAGGAGCCACTGACACGACTTTCACCTTGTCGCATGGGCGTCTCAAAGGAATGGTGTCGGTTATGAGGACCTCGTCAAGCACTGAATTCTCGATGTTCTCAAGTGCTGAGCCAGAGAAAAGGCCATGGGCGCACATTGCGCGTACACTCTTGGCACCCATTTCCTTGATGCGGGCGGCAGCCTTGCACAATGTGCCGGCGGTGTCGATGATGTCGTCAACCAAAATCACGTTCTTGTCCTTCACATCACCGATGATTTGCAATGATGCAACTTCATTCTGCTTCTCACGCTGCTTGTAGCCTATGGCCAGTTCGCAGTTCAGGGCTTTGGCGTATGTCGATGCACGTTTAGTGCCGCCTGTGTCAGGCGAAGCTATGCTGATGTTGTCCCAGTTGGCGTTCTTCACCATCGGGATGAACACGTTGGACGCGAATAAATGGTCAACAGGCACTTCGAAGAAACCTTGGATCTGGTCTGCGTGCAGATCCATCGTGATGACTCTGCTCACACCTGCAGCGGTGAGGAGGTTGCACATCAACTTGGCTCCTATGGATGTTCTGGGCTTGTCTTTGCGGTCTTGTCGCGCATAGCCGAAATAAGGAATCACGGCTACTATGCTGCGGGCTGAAGCTCGCTTTGCTGCATCTATGGCAATCAACAACTCTATGATGTTGTCTGCTGGCGAGAATGTGGATTGGATGATGAACACATCGCGGCCACGGATGGTCTCGTTGTAATAAACCTGGATTTCTCCATCCTTGAATTGTAGAATGTCAACCGACAAAAGCGGCTTGTTTAAGCATTCTGCAATGTGCTGCGCTAACTTTGGGTTGGAACGACCGGCAACCAATACGTAATCTTGATTCATAAAACTTTGATATTTAATATTATACGTTTTTTTCTTTTCCTTTGCAAAAGTAATCACTAACTTAATACGTTGGATAAAAACTTGTTACAAGTTATTAACAAAAGAATTGATGCGCGTTTTCACCTCTTTAGGGTGTCCTCTGTGTGGAAAATATTGGCGTTTTCTTCCTTTTATTCGACGTGTAAAAATGCAACAAATTTGCAAGTTGATGTATAAATATCTGATAATGAATATTTTATGTGTATATAATAATTTTATTTTTATGGAATTTTAAGATGAAAAAAATTATATCTTTGCAGCCGTGAAAGTGATTCGGGGTGTGGCGCAGTTGGCTAGCGCACTTGCATGGGGTGCAAGGGGTCGGAAGTTCGAGTCTTCTCACCCCGACGAGCTTTTATAAAAAGTTTGTTTTTCATAAGATTAGATTTTAATTACAGAGATTGGAGATTTCAGGTTTGAGATCTCCTTTTTCTTTTCATTAAAAGAGCAAAAGCGTTGTGTGCCAACTTAAATCATCTGCTTGGTATTTAAACGTAGGTTTTTGTTAAGCAGGCAGATTACTTTGCAGGAAACTTATTCGTTAATTTGAATCCCCTGAAGGGGATTGAATTTTGGCTGGGGAATCTTTTCCATCCTACCGGGCTTTATCCCCTGACGGGGATTAATTGATTGAAAATATTGGCTGCTCTCTCCTTTGGAGAGTTTGTTAGTTGTTTCGCACGTGGGCTGGGCTGGCCGACATTGGGGGGCGGGGTCGCCGTGAATGGCGGAAGCGTTACAACAGCGTGCAGAGGCGCTTGCGTTTATAAAATGCAAATAGCCTGCGGCACACTGCTCGGTTTTTGTCGTACCGCTTGCATTTTATAGACCTCTGCCGCTGTTGTTAGGTTCCGACAGAGCGGGCGGGCTTTAATGTCGGCTTGATTTTTTGGTTACTTTTTACATAAACTGCTCTCGCTCGGAAAAGCAAGCTAGCTTTCTTTTCTCTCGCTTTACCGCAGTTTTGATCAAGCAAAAAGTAACATAAAAACGCTTGACATAACCCACCCTTGTAGCAACCGCTGGGGACGCGGTTGTTCCCATATCGAAGATACGTGCCAGACACGTCTCTACAAATATTGCTGTAATAAATAGTAGGTTTTTTATCAGACAGTAACAGTATGTCTTCATTTACATACCATCTAAATGTGGATTGCAGATGAACCTGATGCAAAGTATAGACAGGTTTGGAAAGCCTTGAAATATCCTCTGTTTAAACGTTAATTTACCAGAACACCGCGTAAATCACCACCAAAAGCACCAGGATAGCATAGGCGGCAATATGAAAATCGCGTTTTGTCTGGAACATGTCGGCGGTGAGTGTAATGCCTCTCGGGTCGTCAGCGCCCTCGCAAGTGCAAAGGCTAACCATCACGATGATTGCCATTGTGAGAATGCAGGTGTAGAACATCTGGTCGATGAAGGGCATGTTGATAGGCAAGAACTTGAGCGCCAATGCGATAGGAATCGACAACAACACACCTGTGACGGCCCCTTTGTTAGTGGTCTTCTTCCAGAAAAGACCTAACAGAAACAGTGCGAGGATACCTGGGCTCACTAATCCGGTGTATTCCTGAATGTATTGGAACATCTGTCCCACACTGCCGAGCAGCGGGGCGATGAGGATGGCGATGACGAGGAAAAGGGCTGCGGAAATCTGTCCCACGAGCACCAAACTTACATCCTTCCCTGTCTTTTCTTTCACTTTCGGTGCTATATATGGCTTGTAGATGTCCATGGTATAGATAGTGGAGGCGGAATTGAGCATGGAGGCGAGCGAAGAGACGATTGCGGCGGCCAGTGCGGCGAGCACCAATCCTTTGAGCCCCGTAGGGATGAAGGTGCTGATGAGCCAAGGGTAGGCGTTGTCGTTGTTGAGGGCGCCGTTGGCCTTGGTAAGCGCCTCCACAGCTCCGAAGTTGCCCTCAGTGTACATTACATAGGCAACGATGCCGGGGATGACCACGATGAAGGGTATGAGCATTTTGAGGAATGCCGCGAACGCCAGTCCCTTCTGCGCTTCCTTAAGAGATTTGGCCGCAAATGCACGCTGGATGATGTATTGGTTGAACCCCCAGTAATAGAGGTTTGCAACCCACAATCCACCGATGAGCATCGCAATGCCGGGCAGGTTGTGATATTCGGGATGGCCTTGAGGCAGGATCAGATGCATGCGGTCACCGGCCGCCTCGGTGAGATGGCGGATACCGTGCGTGATTGTGCCGTCAGGACTGATGACATGCAACGCTACCACGGTCGTGATCAGACCGCCTAACACGAGCAAGACCACCTGCAGTATGTCGGTCCAGGCCACCGAAGAGAGACCGCCGGTGATGGAATAGAGGGCAGCTACAAGTCCCAGCCCGATAATGGCGGGCATGATGAGCGTGCCGTCTCCGGTGCCGATGATGGTGTCGATGGCCTTAGCACCGAGGAAGAGCACGGAGGTGAGGTTTACAAAGATGAAAAGACCTAACCAGAAGACCGCCAAGATGGTCTTGAGTTGCCGCGAATAGCGCTTCTCCACAAATTCAGGGATGGTGTATATGCCTTGTTTTACAAATATGGGCATGAAGAATTTGGCCACGATGATGAGTGTGAGCGCAGCCATGAACTCGTAGGAGGCCACGGCGAAGCCGCCAGCGAAACCTGAACCCGACATGCCGATGAACTGCTCCGCGGAGATGTTGGCGGCAATCAATGACGCCCCAATAGTCCACCAAGGCAGCGACTTGCCCGCCAGAAAATAGTCCTCGGCAGTCTTGTCCTTGTTCTTCTTGCGGTGTGAAATCCAAATGCCCAACCCGACGATAACGATCAGATATAAGGCGAAAATGACAATGTCAACAATGTGGAAAGCAGGGTTCATCCTTTTGTGATTTTAATTAGAGGGCAAAAGTACAATTTTTTATGAGGCAATGACAACCTTTTGAACCCCGCCGTACAAGATAAAAAATCTCCATTTCGGAGATTTTTATAAAGCGCAACTTATCACGCTACTGTATTAACACATTGAGCGTGCGTTCATATGTGTCTGTACATGATACTTTTAACTTGTAATAGTCGCCAACTTGGTATATTGAGTCACTAAACAACATTTTAAATTCTGCAACCTCGCGTAAACCAGTGTATTCGTCATCATACAGAGGTTGTGATAAACCTACAAGAACATAGTATCATGAATACCTATATTCCGGGCGCCGTTGCTAATCTCCGCCACGTAGAAATCGGCATGTAGGCCGAAATGATCTCCGTAGGCCTTGCCGATGGTTTCGATAAATGCGCCCACCTGATTTTCATCGATCAGCGTGACAGTACATCCGCCGAAGCCTGCGCCGGTCATGCGGCTGCCGAGTACGCCTGGGAACGACTGTGCATTCTCGGCGAGGAAATCCGACTCTGGGCAGGTGACCTCATAGTCGTCGCGCAGGGTGGCGTGCGAGGCGTTCATCAGTTGCCCGAAACGGATCATGTCGCCTGCCTTTAGCGCGGTGATGGCTTCGCGCACGTTCTCATTCTCGCGCACCGCGTGACGGGCCCGCTTGAGCACATCACCCGTAAGATACTGAGACACAGTGTCGAATTGCTTCATCGTGAGTTGGCATAGAAAATCCGCATGCCTATGTTCTCGGATAATATCCAACGCCTGTTGGCATTCGCTGCGACGCTGGTTGTAGGCCGAATCCACCAATCCTCGTTTCTTGTTGGTGTTGGCGATGACAAATTTCAGTCCGTCCATCTTCAACGGTACATGCTCGTACTTCAACGTGTTGCAGTCCAATGCAACGGCGCAGTTTGCCTTTCCGAAGCCCGACGCAAACTGGTCCATGATGCCGCAGTTCATGCCCACAAAGTTGTTTTCCGCATGTTGTGCCATCTTCACGAGTTCCAGCATTGTGAAAGGATGACCGTGTATGGCATTGAGGGCCACCGCGGTTACCATTTCGATGGACGCGGACGATGACAGCGCCGCTCCGATTGGCAGATCACCGTTATAGTGAAAATGCAAGCCTTTCACACGAAATCCTCTGTCAGTGAACTCTTTGACTACGCCAAGAGGGTAATCTACCCAGCTGTCGCGCTTCTGCAGCATATCTTCTTCACGGATTTTAAATTCCACAGGATTGTTTTCTGAAATAAAATGGCAGGAATTAGAGTCATCAAGTTGTCTTACAGTAAGATATGTGCCCATATTGAGAGCGGCGGGGAAAACGAGCCCGCCGTTGTAGTCGGTGTGGTCACCGATGAGATTAACACGCCCTGGGGCGAAAAAACGCATCGTTAGTTGCTGCATGATTGTGAATTTTGGGTGCAAAGTTAAGATTTTTTTGACAAACAGTGGGCAATTGGGCGTAAGTCGATGTGTGCTTAATGTTTTTTGCCCAGGAATTCGTCATCGGTCAACGTCAGCAAGAACGCCTTCAGGTCGGCAATGTCGGAAGGCGTGAGGTGGGCGCCGCCGTCGTTGAGCTTGTGCATGAGAGGACTGGCATAGGGGGATGGCTGCAGCCCCGAGTTGTAAAACTCGAGCACTTCGTCTATTGTCTTGAAACGTCCGTCGTGGAAGTATGGCGCCGACACCGCAACGTTGCGCAGGGATGGTGCTCTGTAGGCGCCCTTGTCTGTGACATCCCCGCTGACTGAATATCTGTCGTGAGGGTCTGAGGGGGTAGCGTCTGCAGCATTGTTGTAGAAGAGGTTTGTGGTGAACAGCGGCGTGCCGTCGCCGCCATGACAATGGTAACAGTCGGCGCCCTCTTCCGTGGAGAAGAGTATCAACCCGTGTAACTCCTGCGCCGTAAGTTGCTCCTTGCCTGCCAAATACCTGTCGAATTTGGAGTCTGCCGAGACTAACGACCTTATGTATTGTGCTATGGCTTTCTGTATCCTGTCTATGGTTATTTCCTTTGTGCCGAAGGCCTTCTCGAAGAGAGGAGGGTATTTCTTGTTGGCCCTGACAGCCACCACTGCGCGCTCGGCGGTGCCGCACATCTCGTCGTCAGCTGTGATGGCCATGAGCACGATGTCCTCAATGTTTCTCCTGTTCAGTTCAGGGTTGTCGTGTGAGATATGGCCGTTCCAGAAATATCCGCTGTTGTTGAACACCAAGTTGGCGAGCGGCATCACGTTGTGCGCTGTTGGCTTGCCAGTGGAGCGGCCGCGCGCCACGCCGTCGGGGAAGCGGCTGTTGTCTGTGCCAATGTCGTAGTTGTTCTGCTGTCGGTGGCAGGTTGCGCAGCTCATCAGCGAGTCGGGATCAGAGCCAATATAACCGCACAGGTGAGGATCCTCGAACAACATCTTCCCCAATGCCACGCCCTCTACCGTCATCGGATTGTCGGCGGGGATGTTCAGAAGAGTGGGAAAGCCTTTGGGTATCTTCAGATCCAAAGGCGTAGGCTTCTCGATCCTGTCATTACACGATGAAAGACACACAACAACACAGAAGCAAACGCATAGGACTGCGCTAATACGGTTCATGACCGCAAGCAGACAGGCGGTATATTTGGCTCTATTCATCAAAGAGTCCTAACTGAGTCCCGTTCGTGTCAGGGTCTGGCTCACTCGCTTCCGAATCGGATGATATGGTGTCGAAGATGTCCTTTGCGATCTCTTCGTCCACAGAGATGTTTGCATCTGTTGGCTCAACGGCTTCTTCAACCTCTTCCTCCGGTTCGCTGTATGGAAGCGGCTGGATGAATCTTACTGATTTTATGTCGTTGAATGCGAGACGTTTGCCTTTGGCACGGGCGGTTGATAAATCAACGAACTCGGCGCAGGAGATCACTGCCTCGGTGTCCACGTCGGATTTCTTTTCCCTATAGGTTACGCAGATCTGCGGCAGATAGTCGATGGAGTAGGCCACGAGCTTGGTGGTGGTATCAACAGGGTAGAAGTCAACCTTTTTTATCAGGATGTCGGGCTTGAAACGCTTGATGAAGTACTTCTTCTCCTTTTTGATCATATACACTGCTGTCATGACCATAGATGGCTTCCATTTCCTGATGATGTCGAGGTCGTCTTCGAAATGGAGGGATGTTTCGTAGCCGGTGATGCGGTAATTGCCTGATTTGTAAACGGTCAGTATCTTGTCGTCTTCGTGGAATGAGTCGATGAGTGTGCCGCGGCCTTCGGTGTTGAGCTTCATCACGGCCTCTTCGAAATAGACGTCTATGGCGCTGAGTGTTGAGATGCCTTTCTGAGTGAGGCTAATGGAAGAGATAGGATAGCGTGTGACTATATTGCCGAGAGCTCCCCTGTTTTTCACCGCAAGTTGTCCGAAGTCGAAGTCGAACTCGCGTTTTTTGAGCTTAGGCTTAGGTTTAAGTTTGATTTTCACGACTTCCGCCTCGCCGTTTGGGTTGGAGGTGAGGTAGAGGACTTTGGCGGTGGCGTTGCCTTTCACGAGGTCATAGTTCTTGTCGCGTGTCACGCCGCCCACGTTGAAGCGCTTGGCATACACCGGGCCGTTGGCGCCAGCGGTGTATATCATGTTGTATATCTGGCGTTCGTCACCGCGGCGGAACACCTCGGCCAGGATTATGTTCTTGCCCACGAAGTGCTTGTCGGAGACTTTGCTGATTGAGCACTGTCCGTTCTCGTTGAAGACGATTATCTCGTCGAGGTCGGAGCACATGCATGCCAGCTCCACATCGTCGTCTTTCTTGAGGTTTGTTCCGATGAAGCCCTCCTTCTTGTTCACGAACAGTTTCTGGTTGGCTACAGCCACGTTGACCGCGCTTATGGTGTCGAAGCTCTTGATTTCGGTGAGGCGCTTCCAGTTGGCACCGTACTTTTTCTTGAGTTGCAGGAAGTAGTTGATGGCATAGTCGATGAGGTGGTCGAGGTGGTTCTGTACCTCGTCGATGTTGAGCTCTATGTCGTTGATTTTCTCCTCGGCGGCCTTGATGTCGAATTTGGAGATCTTGCGCACTGGCTTCTCGCAGAGCGCGAGAACGTCGTCGCGTGTGATCTCCTTGCGGAAAAGCTTCCTGTACGGGTCGAATGCCCTCTCAATGCGGTCGATCTGGGCATCCCAGGATTCAGCCTCCTTTTCAAGTTCCTTATATATGCGCTTCTCGAAGAAGATTTTCTCGAGAGATGTCTTATGCCATTGGTTCTGAAGGTCTTCCAGCTCGATGACGAGCTCTTTGCGGAGAAGTTCCACCGTGTTCTCGGTGCTGATTCTGAGTATCTCCTTGACGTCGGTGAAGCGCGGCTTGCCGTTCCAGATGACGCAGGCGTTCATCGAGTAGGTTATTTCGCAGTCTGTGAAGGCGTACAATGCGTCGATTGTCTGGTCGGGTGAGACGCCAGGCATCAGATGGAGGTAAATCTCTGCCTGCTGCGCTGTGTTGTCGTCTATCTTCTTGATTTTGAGTTTGCCGTCCTCGATGGCCTTGGTGATGGAGTTCTTCGATTCGGTGATAAGGTCATCGGTGGTTGTGCCGTATGGGATCTCGGTGATTACCAGGGTTTTGTTGTCCTGGATCTTGATTTTCGCGCGCACACGGATTTTTCCGCCCTGCGCCCCGTTGTTGTACCTGCTGACGTCAACAGCACCGCCGGTCGGGAAGTCTGGATATATCTCGAAATCCTCGTTCTTGAGTATTTTGATTGAAGCGTCTATCAGTTCGTTGAAGTTGTGTGGCATGATCAGGGTTGACATGCCCACGCCTATGCCCTTAACTCCCTGTGCCAGCAGGAGCGGGAACTTTACGGGAAGGGTTATCGGTTCCCGGTTGCGGCCGTCGTATGAGACCTGCCATTCTGTGGTCTGGTGGTTGAAAACGACCTCTTTGGCGAATGGGGTGAGACGGGCCTCTATGTAACGCGCCGCCGCCGCTGAGTCGCCCGTGATTATGTTTCCCCAGTTGCCCTGTGTGTCAATGAGGAGATGCTTCTGGCCGAGCTGCACCAACGCGGCCGATATCGACTGGTCGCCGTGGGGATGGTACTTCATGGTGTTGCCGACAATGTGGGCCACCTTGTTGAAACGTCCGTCCTCAAGCTCGTCCATCGAATGCAAAATCCTGCGCTGCACGGGCTTCAGACCGTCGTTCACGTCAGGAAATGCACGGTCCAGGATTACATACGAAGCGTAGTCCAGATACCACTCGCGGTACATAGACTGGGCAAATATGACCTTGTGGAGACCCGATTCGTCCTGCGTCTCCATCTCATCCGATTCGTCAGGTATCACAATGTCCGCCCCGGAACCCTCGTCCATCTCTTCCATTTCATCATTGATTTCGTCTTCTCTGTTATCTTCTGCCATTGTACGTTTTTTTTCTGAGCGGCAAAGATACAAAAATCTGACAAAGCCTTTCGAGTTCAAAGTATTTTTTGTATCTTCGCGGCGCGAATCTGAAATCGTTCCGAAATCTTTTTTCGCTTGTTAAAGAATAACTTAGATAAAGACAGATAAATGAAAAAAATTCTCACATTAGGATTAACATTGATGCTTGTAAGCGTCATGTTCTCCGCAAAATCACAGACAGAAATGACAAAAGAACAAAAATTAAGTTATGCTCTTGGTGCCAATTTCGCCAACCAGCTCAAACATGACGATGTGAAAATCGACTATGAATCCTTTTTGCAAGGAATGAAGGATGTGGCTGCCGACAAAAACCAGTTCACCGACCAGCAGATGCAGGAGATATTCATGGAGTTCCAACAGGATCTTCAAGCCAAAAAAAGAGGCAATGTTGACGCTGAAATAAAGAAAGGCCAGCAATTCTTGGAAGAAAACAAGAAGAATCCTGAGGTCAAGGAGACTGCCTCCGGTTTGCAATACATTGTCCTTCAAGAAGGCAAGGGCGACAAACCCACTGCCACCAGTCAGGTTACCGTGCATTACACAGGAACTCTCATCGACGGCACTGTTTTCGATTCCTCGGTTGAGCGCGGAGAGCCCATCACCTTTGGCCTCAACCAGGTTATTCGCGGCTGGACTGAAGGACTGCAGCTCATGTCACCGGGCGCAAAATACAGATTCTTCATCCCTTACAACCTCGCCTATGGTGAAAACGGCGCAGGCGGCATGATCCCAGGCGGCGCTACCCTCATCTTTGATGTTGAATTAATCAGCTTCAAATGATTATGAGACGCATTTTAACGATACTTGTCTTGGCTCTCGCCTTGGCCTTCGGAAACGCGGCTTTTGCCCAGCAGGACTGCCAGGAAGTTGACTGCCCGGGTCAGTGCGGACGCTTTGTGGATGAGAACCAGGACGGCTTCTGCGACCATGGTTTCCTCTCAGAAGAGACTTTGGCCGAACAACAGGAGACAGAAAGACAGGAAAAGACCAAAAAGACAGTCATTGTCAGTCTTTCTCTCGTTGGTGCCGCCCTCGTTTGCGGTGCGGCGGCCGTCGCTGTCCGTAAAAAAAGAAAATAATTGCGGTTTGATTTTGACCGTATGTTAATTCAAATTTTTTTCGTATAGAGACGCATTTTTATGCGTCTCTATAGTATTATATGAAAGAATCGATATTATGATATTGGAACAACAGATAGCCACAGCTTTGAAGTCTGCCCTTAAGAATCTATACAACATTGAAATAGAGGCAGATGCCAACTTAGTACAACCAACCCGTAAGGGGTTTGTAGGGGATCTCACCATTGTGGTGTTCCCGTATGTGAAGACAGCCCGCAAGTCGCCCGACGCCGTCGGTGCAGAGGTGGGAGAGGCCGTGTCTGAACAGCTACCGTTCGTGTCGGGCTTCAACGTGGTGAAGGGCTATCTCAATCTTCAGATCGATGACAAATTCTGGCTTGAATTGGTTGGAAGGGAATTCAACAACCTAAAGTACGGGATGGCAGATATAAAGGATGAGGCCCCAATCCTCATAGAATACTCTTCACCGAACACGAACAAACCGCTGCACCTCGGACATATCCGCAACAATCTGCTTGGAAACTCCGTGTCACGCATACTTAAGGCCTGCGGCTATCCCGTAATACAGGTCAACTTGGTAAACGACAGAGGCATCCACATCTGCAAGTCGATGCTGGCTTGGCTGAAGTTCGGCAACGGCGAAACACCAGAGACTTCAGGCATGAAGGGGGATCACCTCGTCGGAAAGTATTACGTTGTCTTCGACCAAAACTACAAACAACAGCAGAAAGAGCTTGTAGAACAAGGATGTACACCAGAGGAGGCAGCTGAAAAAGCTCCTCTTATCCTGGAAGCTCGTGAGATGCTTCGCAAATGGGAGGCGGCAGATCCGGAAGTGCGCCAGCTCTGGAACAAGATGAACGGGTGGGTCTATGAAGGCTTCGACTCAACTTATGAGAGATTGGGTATAAAATTTGACAAAACATATTACGAATCAAATACTTATCTTCTTGGAAAAAGTATAGTCAACGAAGGCTTGGAAACGAAGGTGTTCTACAAGCACGAGGATGGCTCTGTGCGTGTGGATCTTACAGGTGAAGGCCTCGATGAGAAGGTCCTTCTGAGAAAGGACGGCACCTCGGTGTATATGACCCAGGATCTCGGCACCGCCCAACTCCGTTATGAGGAATTCCATCCCCAAAAGATGATATATGTTGTTGGTAATGAACAGAATTACCACTTTGACGTGCTCAAGTTGGTGCTTGGTAAAAAACTGCAAAAACCATTCGGTGACGCCATTTTCCATCTCTCTTATGGCATGGTTGAACTGCCTTCCGGGAAGATGAAGTCGCGCGAAGGCACCGTTGTTGATGCTGACGACCTTATGGATGACATGTATCTTGAGGCTAAAAACAGCACCGAATCGCTCGGGAAATTCAATTTTTCGGATGAAGAAGCCCATAATCTTTATGAGATGATAGGTTTGGGTGCACTCAAATACTTCATCCTGAAGGTGGATCCCCAGAAAAATATGCTGTTTAATCCTGCTGAATCCATCGATTTCAACGGCAACACCGCCCCTTTTATCCAATACACTCACGCCAGAATACGCTCGATTATGAGAAAAGCCGCTGAAAATGGCATACAAATAGATGGGAACGTGACGGACACACAGATAAACGACGAGGAGAAATCGCTGATAACCATTCTGTATCAATATCCCAAGACCGTGCTGTCGGCCGGCGAGAACTTCAGCCCTGCTCTTATTGCCAACTATTGCTATGATCTTGCCAAGGCTTTCAACCATTTCTACCAAGAAACACCCATTTTCAAGGAAGAAGACCCGGGAAAGCGTCTCATCCGCTTGAAAATCTCCTCTTGGGTGGCGAATGTGCTCCGCAATGGAATGAATCTGCTTGGTATTGATGTCCCTGAAAAAATGTAATCTATGAATGCCAAATTTGACGAATTAAGGGCTAAATACCCTGTCTTTACATACGACGATTTTGAATATCACGTTGAAAATGGAGCTCTGAATCTTCAGTTCTTCTTCAGAATCGGTGATGAGATAGCTTTCTCCCCAAAAATGTCTCTTCATGCTGGAAAACACGCCCCTGACTGGAGTTCCTTTGACATGGACTCTTTGAAAAGCGTCGTTTTTAACATAGGGCTTATTGAGCTGATAAGCTATTGGAAATGCGCATGTTGTCCCACAGTAGATATAAAACCGTTCGCTTTGAACGATGACCAGCAGTGGTGGTGGCGCAAGCTCTACTGGTATGGTCTTGGTGAGTTCTTCTACCGCAACAGTATCGAGACAGACCCCATGTCGTTTCTGAGTTTCAGATTTTCAGGAAATGCAAGGCCGGCCTCGGAGCTGAAATGCCGCAGGGTAGGTGAGTCGGATGCGGTGATAGTCCCCGTCGGTGGCGGCAAGGACTCTGTGGTGACGCTTGAGGAACTTCGGAGAGACAGACAGGTTGTACCATTCATAATCAACCCCCGCGGTGCGACCATCGACTGTGCGCGCACTGCCGGTTTCACATCCGAAGAGGAAATTCTCGTATTGAAACGCCAGATCGACCCTAAGCTGCTGGAGCTCAATGCCCAAGGATATCTCAATGGACACACCCCTTTTTCAGCTATGCTCGCATTTTACACCACACTCCTCAGCACTGTGACCGGCATCCGCGACGTGGCACTCTCTAACGAATCGAGTGCCAACGAACCCACAATACCCGGGACGAAGATAAACCACCAGTACTCAAAATCGCTCGAGTTTGAACGCGATTTCCGGGAGTATGTGAAGGATTTCATGTGCGATTGTAACCATTATTACAGTTATTTGAGACCTCTTACAGAACTGCAGATAGCTGAAAGATTTTCCAAATATCCGCAGTATTTCCATGTCTTCAAGAGTTGCAATGCCGGAAGCAAAGAGAACAAGTGGTGCGGCAAATGCCCGAAATGCCTCTTTGCTTACATCATCCTGTCGCCATTTATTGACGATGAAGTTATGCAATCGATTTTCGGAACCGACATGCTGAATGACAAAGAGATGTTGCAGACCTTTGACGAACTCGCCGGCTTCTCCAAGATTAAGCCGTTTGAGTGTGTCGGCACTGTCAGCGAGGTGAACGAGGCTATGTCAAGGATAGTGGGAACTCACGGAGATAAGTTGTTGGTGAAACATTTCGTGAACGAGAAGCTCCTGCAGATGGAGAGTGATATGTTGGACGAATATTATAACATGGCACCATAGGTTATGGCAGAGCAATCTAAAATAAACGGATATATAGCGGGTATAGTCGCTGCCATAGCATATGGCACCAATCCTCTTGGTGCTCTGTATTTGTATCAGGAGGGTTTCAATCCGCCGAGCGTCATTTTCTACAGGTTTCTGTTTGCTGTCCTGATTCTTGGAGTCATACTGCTTGTTCAACGCGAGTCCTTCAGAATCAGTAAGTTCGAGTTCAAGGTTCTGCTGTCGTTGGGTGTGCTTTTCGCAGCCTCGGCGTTGTCGCTGTACTCTTCTTTCAAACATCTGGATTCCGGGGTCGCATCCACCATCCTGTTTGCATATCCAGTGATGGTGGCCGTCATTATGGCTGTCTTTTTCAAGGAAAGAACATCTCCAATCATGATAGTCTCCATAATTCTCAGTGCATTGGGCATTGTGTTGCTGTATCAAGGTGACGGGGAAGCACAGATGTCTCTTTGGGGTATCATACTGGTGCTTATCTCTTCGCTCACTTATGCTGTCTATATTGTCATCGTCAACCAGACAAAAATAACCATGAATCCGTTTAAGATGACATTTTACATAATGAGTTTTGCGGCGGCTACCATCGCTTTGTATTCTTTGGTTGCGCCCGACAGCCATATTATGGCAATTCCCAATATGAGGGCACTCGGCTGGATCTGCATGGTTGCCATCGTGCCAACCATCATCGCGATGACGCTTCTGAACATAGGCGTTGCGAACGCGGGCTCCACACCAACGGCCATCATGGGCGCCATGGAACCTGTCACCGCTGTTTGTATATCGGTCTTCGTGTTCGACGGACTGTTCTCAACGCGCCTCGCCATCGGCATTGCGCTCATCCTGACGGCCGTGATTCTGATTGTTGTAAAAAAGAAATGATGATTAATACTGATAATTATGATTTTTTCTAACCCATATTTGCTCTTCGGACTTTTCGCGCTCCTGATCCCGATACTGATACATCTGTTCAATTTCAGGAGATACAAGACCGTTTATTTCTCCAATGTGAAGATGTTGGATGATATCCAAAAGAAGACAAAACGGAAGTCTCGGATCCAGCAGCTCATAGTTTTGGCCTTGCGACTTCTCGGCATCACCGCTCTGGTGTTCGCCTTCGCCCAGCCATTCATGAAAAATGGCAGTCAGAACAAAACCGGCGGCAACATTGTCTCCATCTTTGTTGACAATTCGTTCTCTATGGACGCCAACTCCGAGAACACATCCAGTCTGTACGAGGCCATTGACGCTGCTAAAACCATCGTGCGCGACTTCAACTACGACGATGATTTTGTGCTCACTACCCAAAACTTCAGCGGAGAGGAGTCGCATATTCTCAACCGCGACCAGATGTTGGAGCTCTTAGACAGGGTCGCCATCTCTCCGAACAGCCATTCTTTCAAGGATATACGTGCTTTTGAGGCCAATACTTCACAACGATCAACCAAATCAAATGTCGTTCGTTTCTATATTTCTGATTTTCAGAAAAATGCCTTTGATTTTACTGCTTTGCGTGGTGACAGTTCGATGCATATCGGCCTTGTGCCTTCCAAATCTGTGGAAAAAGCCAATGTGGCCGTTGACTCTTGCTGGTTTGTGTCACCCGTGTTCAGGGTGGATAACGTAGTGACACTCATTGCCCGAATCCATAATTACGGAAACGAAAATGTGCAAAAGGTTCCTGTCAAACTGCATGTTAACGAAAAACAGAAAGCTATCGCGGCTGTGGATGTTGACGCACGGAGTTATGTCGATTGTCGTTTGTCTTACAGAATTGACGAAAAAGGCACCAATCTGGGCCGCATTTCCATTGAGGACGCGCCTATCACCTTCGACGACGAGCTCTTTTTCACGTATGATGTCTCCGATAACAGCAATGTGATATGTGTGTATAACAAGGAGCCTAACCGCTTTGTGAATGCTCTCTATGGAAAGGATTCCGTGTTCAACTACCAGTCGATGGACTATCGTCAGATCAACTACACCCAGTTGAGAGAGTGTGATATTGTTGTTCTCAACGAGGTGCCGTCAATCTCTTCCGGATTGTCGGATGAGTTGTCGAAGTTCGTTGACGCCGGTGGTACAATTCTCGTTTTCCCCGCCAAGGAACCCGACAACACCGTGAACGCATTCTTGAAGCGACTTGGCAGTGGATATTATGGAAAACTGTCTAAGGCTGCCGTGAAATGCGGTAAGATAAACAGCGAAAGCCTCTATTTCAGAAATGTGATAGAGAATGGCGGCGAGCGTATCGACCTGCCGTCCACATTGCAGCACTTCGAGATAGGCAGCGGCAGTTCAGGTATGGAGAGTATCATGTCGCTGGAGAACGGAGCCCCGTTGCTTGCAGTATGGAATGTCGGGAACGGCAGGGTGGTGCTCTCTTCCGTGGCTTTGGACGATGAATTCGGCAACTGCCACCGCCACGCCATGTTCTTCGTCCCGCTGCATAATATCGGGATTCTCACCACTTCCCAGCAGCGCCTCTATAATGTGATCGGAGTTGACAACATGCAGACTGTCAACTTTCAGGGCGATCACTCAGACGATGTGCTCACAATGCGCGCACGCAAGAACAAGGAGGAATTTATCCCAGAACAACGTAAATCAGGCAACTCCACTGCTCTCTATTTCCATGACCAGGTGCATGTCAGCGACTGGTTTGACCTGTTCAAGGACAAACAGAACATGGGCGCTCTTGCCTTCAACTTCAGTCGCAAGGAGTCGGATATGGACTTCTATTCTGAAGAGGAGTTGAACAAGGCGGCTTCAGAAATCGGTGGTAATATCAATGTGGTCAGCACCAACGCCAAGAACATAGCAAAGGCAGCCACAGAACAGCTTAACGGACGTCCATTGTGGCCGCTGTTCCTGATAATGTCACTGCTATGCTTCCTGGCCGAAATCGCTGTGCTCCGCTTCTGGAACAAGCCATCTGTTACCGAAGATAATAAAATGTTATGATAAAATACAATTTTGATGAGATTGCCGATCGCAGAGGCACATTCTGCGTAAAACACGATATGCTGAAGGATGTCTTCGGTTCCGATGACCTGCTTCCGATGTGGGTTGCCGACATGGATTTCAAGACGCCTGATTTCATCCTCGACGCGATAAGAAAACGCTGCGAACACGAGGTGTTGGGTTACACATTCGCCCCGGATTCATACAAGATGGCCGTCCTAAACTGGTTTAACAAGCATTATGGAGTGAACACGCGTTGGAACAGGATGCATTTTATCCCGGGAATAGTGCAGGGAATTGCATTCGCAATGCAGACCTTCACGGTTCCAGGCGACCGAATTCTCATCAACACACCTATTTACCCTCCATTCCTCAATGTTCCGCACCGCACCGGCAGAGTGTTCGTGAGCAGTCCTCTCAAAACCGTTGACGGACGTTTTACCTTTGATTTTGAAGATCTCGAGATAAAGTCGAAAGGTTGCAAGCTTATGATTCTTTGCAACCCGCACAACCCAGGCGGCACGGTCTGGACCCGCGACGAGTTGGCCAAGGTGGCTGAAATATGCCTGCGCAACAATGTGATCGTGATTTCAGACGAGATTCACGCCGATCTTACATATCCGGAGTTCTCCCACACGAGTTTCTCCAATGTGTCGGAGGCGGCCGAATCCAATTCCATAACTTTTTTCGCCCCCAGCAAGACTTTTAACATGGCAGGCTTGGCTTCTTCAGTTTGCTATGTGCCCGATGAACGGATAAGGAGGGAGTTCTTTGCTTTTCTTGACAATAATGAACTTTCTTTAGGAAATATATTCGGTTATTATGCCGCCGAGGCTGCGTTCGCGCACGGTGAGGAGTGGCTGCAACAACTTCTTCAATACCTCAAGGGAAATATTGATGCTGCTGTGGATTTTGTGGAAAAGAACATCCCTGATGTTAAAATCATGCGCCCGGAAGCGTCTTTCCTGCTGTGGATGGATTTCAGGGCGTGGAACTTGCCACAAAAGGAACTCGTGCGCAGGCTTGTCTTTGATGCCAAAATCGGCCTTAACAACGGTCTGGACTATGGACAGGAAGGCGAGGGCTTCATGAGGATGAACATAGGCACAAACAGAGCCACTGTGCTTGAGGGATTGCGTAGAATCGCCTCAGTGTCACCCGACAGATGATTCCGCCTATTCTACAAAGTTTGATTTCTTCCAGATCTTTTTTGAAAATTCCCACTCTAATTTCTTGAGCTCCGACAACTCATCCTTGTGGCTCTGCCCGTCTTTTTCAAGAAGCTCGATGAGCTTGCGGATGGCAGACAAAGAGAACAAGTAGTCGGTGCCCCGCCCCGGGTAGCTTGTGTCAAAATCCTTGATAAGGTCAACGGCTGTGCGTAGACTCACAATGGCTTTGTCGTCCATACCCTTGTCAGAATAGAAAACTCCTTTGTAGTAGTTGTTGTCCACAATCGTTATCTCTACATCCTTCTTGTATTCACTGTTGTAGAACTTCATCAGAATGTTGTTGGATTTGTCTAAGTTTTCGATAGCAGCCTCGAGATTCTTGAGTCGGTCGTAATTCAATGCCTTATGCTGATATTCTATCGCAGCCTTGAAAACAGAGTTCTCGTCGCCTTCGTTGCCGAGATCTGTGAGGATTCCGATAAGAGTGTCGCTCGTTTCAATGCTTTTCATGTACCATTTCTCAGCGTTGGAGGTGTCGAGGCGACTTGCGAGTTTTGTGTAATTCTCTGACAGTTCGTGGTAGATGTCAACGTTGATGTAGCGCCAGCGCATGTTTGCAGTGTCTTTGTAGATTTCATCATTCACGCGCAGACAGTCACGGTAGATTTCTATGGCTTTGAAGGCTGAGTCGTTGAGGGCGTACATCTCTCCGAGGATCGCGAGCGAGCCCAGAACATACGAATCTATGTCAAATCCGTTGTCGTCAAGCACGACAAGAGCGTCGGTCATGTCTTTTGCCCTCTCCAAACGGGTCTTGCGGACTATGTTCTTATCGTTCACAATCGTTTTGGCAAGGTCATACACACCGGCCGCATACCTGCTGTTGTAGGGTATGTTTCTCTTGTAGTATTCAATGAGTTCTTCGGTGCACTCTACGGTTTTAAGGTAATTGTTGGCCTCTTTCGAGAAGTTTAACTGTGCGTTCTTTGCATTTTCGTATGATGAGTTCGGGCTTTCAAGACCGTATGTCTCGAAATAGTTCACTGTCTTGTCGATAAGTAAGTTGCATTTCTTGTCGTCGTTGATTTGTGCTGCTTCAACGGCTTTGTTGTAGTAGAACTCGCCCAAATAAAAATTGGCTTGCTTGTTGCCCATGGAAAGGGCTTTCTGGTGGTCTTTCTCCGCCAATGCGTATTCTTTTTTGTACGATTTTATTTCGTTTTGGAGTTTGTATGCGTTGCCGATCGACTGATGGACAACTCCACGAATCATTATGTAGTCGGAACGGTATTCAGATGGTACTTGTTTCTCATAGTCGAGAATCTCCGAGTATGTCATTATTGCCTTGTCGAACTGGTTCAGCTTCAGATGCGAGTCTCCTATCTGAATTGTTGATGCCAGGAAGTCAAGCCAGTTCTTTGGATTCTTGTCCTTGCTCTTCTTGAACAGGTTGTTTGACTTGTGAAGGTAAGCTAAAGATTCATCGTAAATCTCCTCGTTAAAGAGTTTTTGCCCGATGAGATTGTTGTAGAAGGCGGTTGTGATGTCAGTGTCTTCTCCCACGGCTTTTGATTTCAGGCCGAGTAGCTCCTTGCTGAATTCTGGAATCTCTTCGTTTAACACAAACGAATGATAGGCGGTCAGGTAGGCCTCTAACGAGGCGTTGAAATCAAGATAGCTGTCTATATAGCAGTCTGGTAAAACTGAGTTCACAACAGGGAAGCTCTCTCTGTATTTTTGGAAAGCGGCGACAATGGCATTTTCGTTGTCGCCTGACAAGATTCGGAGTTCAAGATTCCTGCTGGAAAGACTTGCACATCGGATAGCGTAGATTTCAGGGTATCGTTTACTTAACTCACTGCTTATGGCTATTGCGGTGTTGTATATCGAATCCAACAAGGCAGGATTTTCTGAGTTTTGGATTTGTAGGGCGAGTTCCGGCATGTAGTCGGCAGAGAATACTTTGGTGATGAACAGCTCCCCGAATTTTTCATGAAGGGTGTTCAGCGATTTGTACAAGGCCTTTCGGACATCATAACCCTGAGTCATGTTGTATTTGCAATTAGAGGTGGAGAGTGCCTCTAACAAATCGGTACATTTTTCTATTCGATAGTGGAGCTTGAAGAAGTCGTCGTCAATGCCATCCGACTCCTTTGAAATTGCAGACAAAGTAGAATCAACCCATAGGTTCATTACAGTGGAGTCTCTGAGTGCTTCTTCGGGCACACGGACAGTGTCGTTTGTGCTTGAGAATATCGGATATCTGTTGAATATCTCAGGATGGATAATCTTGACGCTGTCCCATAGCAACTTTATGGCTGTCTCTGTGCATTTATATGTGAGTTGGTTGGCAAATGTGCCGGCATTGACGCCCTTGGCCCTCGCAGAATCATATATCGATCTGTTTTCGACCATATAGGTGTTGTGAAACCATCCGGCATATAGCGTATCAAAATAATTGTTGATTGTATAATGCTGATTACTAAGTGTTTGTGCGTTGGTTGATACAGCTATGCAAAAAATTAGTGAAGCAGATAGCCAGTGGAATAGTTTCATACTTTTGAGAAATTTTATGGAAATTATTTAACTAACGGAAAAAGTCTCGCAAAAGTATAAAAAAATGTGGTTGTGTGAAAGATAACCTTAAAGTTCTTTAAGCACAGAGTCGATCGTTTCAAACACGTAATGGTCTTTGTCGAAAACTTCCTTAAAGGTCTCTTTGGCTTTCAAAAAATACAGTTTTGCCTTTTCCTTGTCTTTCGTCATACAATTTTTAGCGATGTAGAAGTACAAGTTTCCGGTGACTTTTTTGTTGTCTTTGAAATTTTTCAGCTGATTTTCGTAGAAAGTAACCAATTCGTCGGATTTTCCACTGGAAGTATATTCCCATTCCAGCATGTCGTAGATGGTTGGGCTCTCGGGTGAAATGTTAAGTAGTCTTGTTGCTGTTTTCTCTGCTTTTTTGTTGCCTGTAGTGAGGTAGAGATAAAGAAGTTTACTAAGTGTGTGATGATAATTGGGGTACAGCTTGTCGGACAGCTCCAAGTACTTGATGGCATCCTTATTGTTGTCGTCAATCAGGAGGGAACCCACCATAAAAGCCGCATCGGCTTTCATCTCAGAGTCTTTGTAGAGATTAAGAGCGGTTTTCGCATGCTCCAATGCCTTATCCCTCAGTGTGTCAAACAAGGCGTAAGCCAAGTCGTAGTGCGCATCAGGGTTCTTCGGGTCCAGTTCTACAGCTTTGCTGAGTGGATAGACTGCATCGTGAAACCTTTCTGAAGACAAGTGGAAGATTCCCAAGTTGAAATATGTGTCATAGTCGGCACATCCACCGGATATTGCCATGTTGCTGTGTTCTTCGAACAACGAGGACACCTCTTCGGAGGACTTAAGCCAGAGATTGCCGTAGGAGTTCATCACTTCATTGTAGTAACAGGCAAGACCTTTGTGTAATCCGCAGTTGCTCGGGTCGGTTGACAATAGGTCAAGCAGCAGACTGTCAACAGGGAGGAAGAACATGCTGAACGTGCCGTTTTGCCCCCGGTAGTCCATTATGCTCTCGTTTTTTTCAAGGTCTTTCAGTGCGAAAGCCCTGTGCATCAGGCTCGAGACATAGTAGTTGAGGACGATATCCTCTTTCATGAGGAGAATCTCGGGGATTTTGTTGTCAGGATCGTATTTGTCAAGAAGAGTGAATGCTGACTCGTATTTTTTTGAGTTGACAAGCGATTGTGCTGCTTTCTGGATTTCGGACTGGATTTGGGCGAATCCAAAGACAGTGACTGCAAGAAGTGCTATTAGGGCCAATGTTTTTTTCATAAGAAAGATTTTAAAATTGATGTGCAAAGTTATCATAAATAATACACTTTTGGTGAAAGGTTACAATTTTGTTGAAAAATTTTTTTAAGTATTGCTTGTTTGAATTGATATTATTTATATTTTTGCAAAATAATAGAAAATAAAATATTAATATTATGAATGAATTCTTTTTGCATTGGGTGTGGAAGCACAGACAGTTTGATTTTCTGAAGGCGGAGACCACGGACGGAGAGTCTTTGTCGATAGTGTATCCTGGAGTCGGAAATCCTGATGCCGGGCCTGATTTTCAGGATGCGGTGGTCGAGATTGGAGGGATTCGGTGGTACGGGAATGTGGAAATACATGTCCGCAGTTCCGACTGGTTCAGGCACAGGCACCATTATGACGCCAAATACAACACCGTGATACTGCACGTGGTGTATGAGGCGGACGCGACGGTAAGGGTGGGGGATTCGGAAGTTGTCCCGACGCTCGAGATGAAGGGCCTGATTCTTCCTGGGATGGTTGAGAAGTACAGGAAGCTGACAACCGGTCCTGACATTCTGGCGTGCCGGAACTATGTAGCCGGACTCGACAAGCTTTTGCTCACATCGCAGCAGACGCGGGTTCTTGTGGAGCGCCTCATGAAACGGCAGACCCGTTTGAACGAGCTTCTTAATAAATGCAGTTTCGATTGGAATGAGTTGATATATAGGACGTTGGCAATTAGTTTTGGCTGCAAGACAAACGCCTACGGATTTGAATTTTTGTCGCAGAGCCTGCCATACAAGGTCGTGGGCAGGCATCTTGAGAGTTCGCTGCAGCTGGACGCTCTGTTGTTCGGAGTAGCTGGCTTTTTGAATGATCCGGACGGCAGCGAGTATATGGACAGGCTGAAATACGAGTATGAATATCTGCAGTACAAGTACCGTCTTTCGCCTATCAGCAGGAGCAACTGGAACCTTCTGAGGCTCCGTCCTCAGAACTTCCCGACGGTCAGGATAGCGCAGTTTGCCAGTCTTCTGCATTCGTCGGGCGGGCGTCTGCAGGAGCTTGTGTTGCAAGCCGACTACAATGCGCTCAGGATCTGGCTTTCGGTTGTGCCCGACGATTATTGGCGCACGCACTACCGGTTCGGCAAGGAGACAAGTTGTCATGGGGCGGCGCTCGGCGAGCAGACCGTGCATTCGGTTATCATCAACACGATAGTCCCGGTGCGCTTCTTTCACGGCACTTTCATGGGCGACGAGCGCATGCTGGAGGACGCGGTGGCCCTTTATGAGCACCTTCCTTTCGAGAACAACCGGCGCACTCGAGTGTACGATGGCTCGGGCTTCCCGATGAGGCACGCCGCAGACTCGCAGGCTCTTATGGAACTCCTGCAGGAATACTGCTCAAAGCGGCAGTGCTGCAGATGCTCCGTGGGCGACAGGATAATGCGTGACATACGTGGCGAGGTTGAAAGCCTGAGTTGAAAAAAACTGATTTTTAGGTTTGATATTCTCGGATTTTTTTGTATCTTTGCAGGTTTTATTTAGAGAAGTAAAAACCATTAAGAATGAGTGATTTAGAGAATAAAAACACATCAGAAGAGACCTATAGTGCAAGTAATATTCAGATTTTGGAAGGGCTTGAGGCTGTGCGCAAGCGTCCCGCCATGTACATTGGCGACGTTGGCGACCGCGGCTTGCACCATCTTGTCAACGAGGTCGTTGACAACTCCATAGACGAGGCTCTTGCTGGATACTGCAACAACATAGAAGTCAAGATATTGGAAGACAATTCGATAAGTGTTTTGGACAACGGGCGCGGCATCCCAACCGACATGCATGAGAAAGAGAAGCGCTCCGCGCTGGAGGTAGTGATGACCGTGCTGCACGCCGGCGGCAAATTCAACAAGGACTCCTACAAGGTGTCCGGCGGTCTGCACGGCGTGGGCGTGTCATGCGTGAACGCGCTTTCCACACACCTTACAGCAGAGGTCTTCCGCGACGGAAAGCACTTCATTCAGGAGTACGCCTTCGGCAAGCCACTCTATCCGGTCAATGTGATCGGCGAAAGCGACTACCGCGGCACCAAGATAACTTTCACTCCCGACAACACAATCTTCCACACGACTGTTTACGACTTCAAACGCCTCTCGTACCGTCTCAAGGAACTGGCTTATCTCAACAAGGGAATCAGGATCTCTATCGAGGACTTGCGCACAACCGATGAAAACGGAGTGCACCCGAAAGAGGAGTATTACTCTGAGAACGGTCTCCGCGACTTCATAATGCACCTCGACGAGGGACGCACCAAGATCACCTCGCAGCCCATCTACATCGAGGGCGAACGCCAGGGTGTGCCAGTGGAAGTTGCAATGCAATATAACGACTCATACACCGAGAACATACATTCGTATGTCAACAACATCAACACTATAGAGGGCGGAACGCACCTCACGGGCTTCAGGATGGCCCTGACCCGCACCCTCAAGAAATACGCCGACGACAACAAACTGCTCGACAAGCTCGAGAAGAACAAGATCGAGATTTCCGGCGATGATTTCCGCGAAGGCCTCACTGCCATCATCTCCGTCAAGGTTGCGGAGCCACAGTTCGAGGGACAGACCAAGACAAAGCTCGGCAATAGCGAGATTGCCGGCGTGGTGAACCAAATGGTTGGCGAAATGCTCACCAACTACCTTGAGGAGAACCCGCGTGACGCCAAACAGATCGTCGACAAGGTTGTGCTCGCAGCGCAAGCCCGCCATGCGGCCCGCAAAGCCCGTGAATTAGTGCAGCGCAAATCCGCCTTCAGCGGCTCCGGCCTCCCCGGAAAACTGGCCGACTGCTCCTCGAAAGACCCTTCAAAGTGCGAACTATTCCTCGTGGAGGGTGATTCTGCGGGCGGCACCGCAAAACAGGGCCGCGACAGCCACTTCCAGGCCATACTTCCGCTCAGGGGAAAAATCCTCAATGTCGAGAAAGCCATGCAACACCGCATTTTTGAGAGCGAGGAGATAAAGAACATCTACACAGCACTCGGAGTGACAATCGGTACAGAGGACGACAGCAAGGCCCTCAACCTCTCCAAACTCCGCTACTACAAAGTCATCATCATGACCGATGCCGACGTGGATGGTAGCCACATCGCCGCACTGATCCTTACCTTTTTCTTCCGCTTTATGCGAGAACTCATCGAAAAAGGCCACGTTTACCTCGCCACACCTCCATTGTACGGCGTCAAAAAAGGCGACAAAATACAATATGCATGGAACGACGAAGAACGCGACCGCCTTACAGCTGAGGCTTCCGCCGGCGGCAGAAAGGTTCACGTACAACGCTACAAAGGTCTTGGTGAAATGAAGGACGACCAGCTGTGGGATACCACCATGGACCCTGCAAACCGTATGCTGCGACAAGTAACTATTGAGAACGCCGCCGAAGCCGACCGCATCTTCTCCATGCTGATGGGCGATGAGGTTCCGCCTCGCCGCGAATTCATCGAACAAAACGCTACTTACGCTAATATAGATGCTTGATTTTTAATTGTTTATATTATCATTATGGAACAGAATGACGAATTAAAAACAACGGAAATAACTGAGAGCTCAGGGTCGGAAAATCCAATTCAAGCGACCCTCGCTCCTGTCATCTCTTTCAAGAATGTCAATATTCAGCAAAGGAAACTCCGCGTCTTGTCAGATATATCCTTCTCCATTAGCAAAGGTGAATTTGTATATCTCATCGGCAAGACCGGATCCGGAAAATCGTCAATTCTGAAAACACTTATCGGTGAGCTCAAGCCTGAAGGCGTCGAGGCCTCCATAATAGGCTACGACCTTCTGAGACTCAAAAACAAACAAATACCTGATCTCAGAAAGAAACTCGGAGTAGTCTTCCAAGATTACCAACTTCTGCAAGACCGTACTATTATCGATAACCTCATGTTCGTGCTCCGTGCAACTCGCTGGAAAGACAAAACCTCTATGCTTAACCGCTGCGAGGAGGTGCTGGAAATGGTCGGATTATCTACAAAAGACTTTAAGTTACCCTCGCAACTGTCTGGCGGTGAGCAACAAAGAGTCTGTATAGCTCGTGCACTTCTCAATAATCCAGAACTGATTCTCGCTGATGAACCTACTGGCAACCTCGATCCTATAACTGCTGAAGATATCTTCAAAATCTTCTATAATATCAACCAAACTGGCACAACGGTTGTGATGGCAACCCATAATTTCTCCTTGATCGACAAGTTCCCTTCCCGCGCAATCTGCATTGAAGACGGAAAACTTATTGATTCAATGGTTTAATCATGCTATCCGTCCTTATCCCTGTCTATAATCAAGATGTTCGCGAGTTGGTGAGTGAACTTCATGCTCAACTGCTGTCTTGCTCTGTGCCTTTTGAAATCGTGATCGCCGATGACGCCTCTGACTTTGTATCAGTTGAAGATAATTCCAGTCTGTCTGATTTGGAGTGTGTTAGGGTTATTAACTTTACCCAAAATCAGGGTCGGTCAAAAATCCGTAATTTTTTGGCTGACAAAGCCGTTTACCCTAATCTTATCATTCTTGACTGCGACGCATCTGTCTGTCGCGATTCTTTCATAGGTGCTTATCTTGATTTTTTAAGAAAAAATGATCTTTTCGGGAAAAAATATGCGGTTTTAGGTGGCGTTGCCTATCGTCATAAAACTCCAGACCACAATTTCCGTCTCAGATACAAATACGGAAAACAAAGGGAGGAACGCACAGCCGCTGAACGAAACCAAAACCCTTACAAGGCGTTCACTCCGTTTAATCTTTTGATTGCCAAGTCTGTTTTCGAAACTTGCAGATTTGACGAATCGCTAAAACAATATGGTTACGAGGATACATTCTTTGGAATTGAACTGAAGAACAATGGTATTCCTGTATATCATATTGATAATCAGATGTTTCATGATGGTTTGGATAGCGATGAGACCTTCCTCGGCAAAGTCGAAAAATCATGTCAGAATCTCAAGATATTAATGGATGAGGGGAAAATAAATGAAGATTTTGTATCATGCAGCAATCTTCTTATAACATACAATAAGCTGAAAAGTAGTGTGTTGGGAAGATTGCTTTTGGGCGGGTTGGCTAAAAATAGTGGGATTTTGCGTTCAACTACACTTAAATTCTGTAGTTTGAGAGCTTTGGATTTGTATAAATTGTCATTAGTTGTAAAATTAAATATATAGCAATTATGAAGATGTATAACAGATTATTGGTGTTCTTGACTGTGTTATTCGTCAGTGTCGCAACATTGGTCAATGCTCAGGCTCCGTACAGAAACGGCATTGGAGTGTCCGTCGGCAACATGCAGGCACTCACATTCAAGACATTTGCTGGAAATCATTTCGCTTTCCAGGCGGATTTAGGTACAAAGTTTGTCACTACAACAGGTCGGTTCAATGGCTTCAACTTCAATGGTGTTGACATCTGGACTTTGGAGTTCAACCCTAATTTCATGTTTGAAGGCCGTTTATCCGGTAATCTTTACGGACTTGTTGGTTTGGGCGCAAGTATCGGATATAGCTGGAATACAATTAGATATCAGGGTGTCTTTGGCATTTGGCACACGCGTTCCGATTTCGGCAAGTGCGGTGCAAATGGCATTGTAGGTGTTGAGTACAAGTTCAAGGCTCCTCTCGCCATGCAGTTGGATTTCCGCCCGGGATACGGATGTCTATTCGCAAAACATTACGATGCGCACTATTTCGACTGGAGCGTTAATCTCGGTGTCAGATACACATTTTAGAGTTTTTTCACATAAAAAATGTTTTTAAGGTCGGAACAAATTTTTGTCCCGGCTCCAGCCACCCCCTTCTGAATTCAGAAGGGGTTTGTTCGTTTATTTGTTGGCTTAATTTTAACATAGGTTTAAATTAAGCCAAATTTTCTCCTTTACTTTCTTTGATAACCCTAAAGAAAATTGCGATTGAACGAGCAAAATAGAAGCTTGCTTCTATTTTAGAGTGTGAGCAATTTATCAAAAGTAAAACAAAGAAAGGGTTTGCGCTGAAGAAATATTTTCTAAAAATGGGGAAACCTTTCCGCTAAAGCAGCGAATAAATGAGCATAATAAAAGCTTGCTTTTATTATCGAATGAGAGCAGCTTATTCAAAATTGCTAAACTTATTCCTGGGGTCAGGGCTCGTTGATTTTGCATCATATTTCTTATCGTTGCAATATGAAATCATATCGCAACGCGCAATCAGTTCAGACAGACGCAATTTTTTAACGCGTAAACGTTTCACATTTTTAGACGAAAATATTTCTTAGGCGCGTTTTTAACTCTCCATCGGAGAGTTTGCAAGTTATCACGCACGTGGGCTGGCCGACATTGGGGGGCGGGTGGGATTTAATGTCGGCTTGATTTTTTGGTTACTTTTTACATAAACTGCTCTCGCTCGGAAAAGCAAGCAAGCTTTCTTTTCTCTCGCTTAACCGCAGTTCTGATAAAGCAAAAAGTAACATAAAACTGCTTAAATAAAACCCACGTTTTCTTATCGTACAGTCGTAAAAAAATAATGTTGCCAATACCTTTCCAAATCTCAAGTAAAAAGTGTATCTTTGCAGTCAATTTTTTTGAGATGGGAAGAATATTGGCTATAGACTATGGACAGAAAAGGGTAGGGTTCGCGGTGACCGATGAACTGCAAATATGCGCTCACGCGTTGGAGACTGTCCCTGTGGCGCAGGCATTCGATTTCCTGAAGAATTATCTGCAGAACGAGAATGTCTCCGTTGTTGTTGTTGGAGAGCCCCATAAACTTGACAACACACCGTCTGAGTCGTCGCGTTTCATAGACCCGTTTGTGAACAGGCTTCGCAAGGAGCTGCCCAAGATATCCCCAGGTACGGAGCTCGCACGCATGGACGAGCGATTCACTTCGCGAATCGCCTTCCAGACGATGATAGATATCGGCCTCAAGAAAAAAGACCGCCAAAACAAAGCTCTGGTTGACAAAATGAGTGCTGCCATCATTCTTCAGTCTTATTTGGAACAACAAGAAATACTAAAACAAAGAAATAACGAACAATGATATTACCAGTTTTTTTATACGGGGAGCCTGTCCTCCGCAAGACAGCTAAGGAAATAGACCTTAACGACGAAAACCTGAAGACTTTCGTCGAGGATCTTTACGAAACAATGTACCATGCCGACGGTGTCGGGTTGGCCGCTCCGCAAGTGGGCAAGTCTGTGCGTGTGTTTGTGGTTGACTCCACTCCTTACAAGGAAATTTATCCAGATCATGAACCTTTCAAAGGCGCCTTCATCAACCCTGAGATAACCGACCGCTTCGGCTCTGATCTCCCATTCTCGGAAGGTTGCCTGAGCTTGCCTCAAATCAGTGAAGAGGTGATCAGAAAATCAGACATTCACATCAAGTACTATGACGAGAACGGTGAGTTCCACGATTGCGATGTGAACGGTGTCCTGGCTCGCATAATTCAACACGAATATGACCATCTCGAAGGCAAAGTCTTCACCGACAACCTTCCACAAATAAAAAAGATGGTGCTGAAAAGGAAACTCAACGACATCGCCAACGGCAAAGTCAAACCTGCATACAAGACCAAAAGATAATTTCAAAGAATAGTGATGAAGAAATTAATACCGATCATCTTGATTCCGTTTCTGTTTCTGTCTTGCAACCGGAACGCCAAGACTGACAGATCTGTGATGAACGAGGAAAAACAGTCGTTGGAAACATCCTACCGACATGCAGATTCCTTGTACGCCAAGTGCGGACGAATTGATTCCGCCGCTTTCACGGAATTCGTCAGCAAAACGTTGGACTATGTTGAAAAACACCCCGATGATTCACTCTCGCCCGAGATGCTCTATAAAGCAGGTGTGGGCAGTATGATTCTGGCCAAAAGTGCAAAAAATGTGGTTTCAAGGGCTGAAAATGCCAAGAAAGGACTCGCAATCTACAATCAGTTCCAAGAATTGTATCCGCAACATGAAAGTGCAAAACTATGCTACTGGCAGCGCGCGATCATTTACGACGATATTCTCGGGGATTGGCGCAGCGCCGAGACCGAATATCGTGATTTCATAAACAGATACCCTGATGATTCACTGACCCCTGGCTTCATACAATATCTCAAAATCCTCGGGAAAAGCCCTGAGGAAATTGAAGAACAACTCAATATCAAATAACTAAAACTAATTGATTTGCTATGGCAAACTTTGAAGACGAATTCGAAGATGTTTTCAAAAACTCAGGACAATTTGATGACGAGTCAAAACTTACACTCCGTTTCTGTAAGGCTTGCGACAAAAATGAAAGCTTTGAAGCTTCCGCTGATGAGTACGATTCCATAATATTCAAATTGTTCGCCTATTTGGCTTTTTTTGACAAACCGGAAACTGAAACCTACATTGCTCGCGCAATATCTTCGGCTATTAAAGATTTTCCAGACAATATCATATTCAGACTTTGGAAGTTGCGTTTCTTTTTTCATACCAATCAAATCCAAGAGGGCGTGAAATACTACAGATTTATCGAAGAGAACTTCACCCCGACTTTCGAACTGTATGACGAAATGGCCGTCGCCACTTATGAATTCAAGCTCGAAGGCTTCGATGCCGACCATTTTGCAAGATTGGCTCTCGCCATGGAACCTTCCGTTGAGATGTATCTCCTAAGGGCGAAAATCTGCCTTGACAATGATGATATAGACGGAGCAATGGAACATTTTGCCGAAGCCTACGAGATGAACAGCATTGCGCTTGACAGTATCGACAGGATTACAATCCAACGACACGCAATCGACAAAGGACTTGACGAGACCGTGTTACAAGGTTACGAAAGGAGGATTGTCGCAGTCACAGATCCTAATGCAGAGGATCTCTCAAAAAGACTCCTTTCCCCAACTGATCTGAAGTTTATTGTCCGTCTCACCGAAGAATATCCTTTGGAGTTCGAGGTATGGAATTCATTGGGCAACGCCTATATGCTCAAGGGCGATTTCGAGAAGGCCATCGAATCGTATCAGTTCGCCATATCAATAGAACAATATCCTAACGCCTATACATCGCTTTGTCAAGCCTATTATGCCATCCAAAACTTTGACAAGACAATCGAATACGGGAAGATTATAAATAAAACTTTTGAGATGATCTCCGCCAACGTTTTGATTGGTAGTGCTTTGCGTTGCCAAAAGAAATTCTCCGAATCTTTGTCGTACCTTGTCAAAGCCGATGAAACCGACTTCTGTTATCCGATGATTCTACCAGAGATTCTCTCAACCCTCGAAGAATCAGGCAGAATGGATGAAATACCTGTCTTTTTCAATGAATTTTACGACAGGTCCAACTTAGACTTCAACCAAATTAATTTTCTCCTTGATGTATTTTCCGATATAAAGAGTCTTCAGTCGTTCAAACTGCTCTGTCGTGCCGCTAAGGACCATTTTGAAGATGACGTTGTTTACTGCACTTGGCTTGTGGATGTTGCCGTAGATAGGAATCTCAAGGGCGATTTCTTGCCTTTGGATATTCTTGAAGAATGTGCTGATAATCCTGACACAGACGGACTTATAATGCATATCGGCTATTTCTTTGCCATTCTTTATATGCTTGACGGCAAACCCGTTGAAGCTGAAAATCATCTTCGCAATGCCATCGTTATTGCCGAGGAAAACATAAAGAAGGATTTCATTGACATAGACACGAGGAGACTCTCAACGCAGTATCAGAATATTTTTGACATAGTAATGCCATACTTGTAGAATTTTACATTATGAAAAAGATATTTTCCATTGTCCTGTGCATAACGTTGCTGTCAAGCGGTTTCGCTCAATCAGATATTGAAATATCTGAAAAACAGTCGGTTACAAATAAAGTTATCAATTGGTACAATTCAAATTTGAATTATGGAACTATCACATTGTTGATGACGATTGAAAGCTCATTTATTCCCTTCCCGTCAGAAGTTATTGTCCCACCTGCAGCGTATCAGGCTTGTAATGAGGATAACAGTTCACTTTTTGTCACATCTTCCAAGTTTGTTAATGTCTTAATTGTCATCCTTTTCGCAACCCTCGGTGCCTTGCTGGGGGCTTTGATAAACTATGTACTCGCCCTGACTGTAGGCAGGCCTGTGGTTTATTGGTTCGCCGACAGTAAGTTAGGTCGCCTTTTGCTGCTCGACAGTGAAAAAGTGAAAAAAGCAGAAGCCTATTTCAATGAGCATGGAAATGTCTCAACATTGGTTGGCCGCTTTATACCTGCAATACGTCAACTGATATCCATTCCTGCCGGATTAGCCAAGATGAATATAGCTAAATTCGTGATATTCACATCGATAGGTGCAGCCTGCTGGAATACTGTGCTCGCTCTTCTTGGATATATTGCTCATGGCCAAAAAGACCTTATTGACAAATACAACCATGAACTTACAGTAATTTTACTTTCTGTTCTGGCTGTAGGAGTTGTTTATGTTGTTTTCAAATGGATAAAATCCTCAAAAACTCAAAAGGATTCTGAAAACAGGTAAAGAATGAAATATTTCGGTCTCATAGGAAGGAAACTTTCGCATAGCTTTTCCAAAGAATATTTTGACAGAAAATTCCTTGCTGAAAACATTTCGGATTCGACATATTCTCTGTTCGAAATGGAAGAAATCGAAGATCTGCCTCTTTTTTTACAGAAAAATCCCGATTTGCACGGATTTAATGTCACATTTCCATTTAAGCAATCTGTAATCCCCTTTTTAGACAATATCTCTGAAGACGCGAAAGAAATCGGAGCAGTTAATACCGTACTTGTGGAAATAGTAAATGGAAAAAGATTTCTGACAGGATTTAACACAGATTATACAGGCTTTTTGGAAACACTTGAAAATCAAAGTTTTAACAATGCAATTGTACTCGGAACCGGCGGGGCGAGCGCTGCGGTGCGCTACGCTCTCCGTATTAAAAAATGCAATGTTATCACAGTATCAAGAGATTCTCAACGAGGCTTGCTATATTCACAATTGACCCCGATGATTGTGGCTTCATCCGACTTGATTGTTAATTGTACACCTTTGGGTACATATCCAAATACAGGAGATAAGCCCCCGATTCCATATAAATACCTGACAGACAGGTGTTTGGCGTATGACTTGGTGTATAATCCTGCCGAAACACAGTTTTTAATAGAAGCGAAAAGACGGGGCGCAAAAATAAAAAACGGTCTTGAGATGTTATATAATCAGGCCGAATCTGCATGGAAAATTTGGAACAAATAGCAAAATTAGTATCTTTGCAAAAATAATTTACGTATGAATACAACGAGACAGCAAAAAATAGCGGCAATGCTACAACGAGAGCTTGCAGACATCCTTTTGATGGACAGCCGTAACATATATAAATGTATGATCACAGTGACGAATGTCACAATTTCTCCGGACTTGTCTATTGCAAGAGCGTACCTGAGTATATACAATACAAAGGATAAAGAAGCGGTCATGGGTTTGATAAAGGAGAACACAAAGGACATACGTTATCGTCTTGGTCAAAAAATCAGGAATCAGATCCGTGTAGTGCCTTCGTTAGAGTTCTTTATCGACGACACTCTGGATTATATGGAACGAATCGACGAATTGCTTAAAAAGTAATAAAGTGAGGTTCGGGTTCAACAGGGCGGCTTTTTTTATCGCATGGCGGTATCTTTTTTCCAAAAAAGAGCATAATATCATCAATATTATCTCAGGAATCTCAGCAGTTGGGATTATGATTAGCACCGCGGCGTTGGTTGTGGTGTTGTCTGTTTTCAATGGCATGTCTGACATCATCGGAGGATGGTTCAACACTCTCCACGCTGACTTTGAGATAACACCTAAGGAGGGAAAGTCGTTCTGTACGGACAGCTTCCCGACGTCAGAACTTGCGGCGATGGCGGATGTCCTCTACGTTGACCATATCGTAAGTGACTTGTCTTTAGCTTCTTACGACGAACATCAGGAACTGATTTATCTTAAAGGTGTTCCTAAAGACTATTTAGAAAGACATTCGCTTGACGGCATGGTAATTGACGGGGAGTGCTCTTTGGAGAAAAACGGGTTGCCGTGTGCAGTCATAGGCACTGGTGCTGCCGGAAAACTGCAAATTAACCTCATGAGTTATGAGGCAATCAAGTTATACTACCCTGTACGAACCAAGAAGAATTTTGCCAATGCCGCAGAGTCGTTCAATACGCGTTACCTGGTTCCAAGTGGGGTGGTGTGTACTAACACCAATTATGATGAAACACATCTTTTCTGCCCCATTGAATTTGTCCGCGACTTGATGAAGTATGAGAATGAGGCCACATCTGTAGAAATTACTCTCAAAAATCATGAAAACAGCTCCAAATGTCGCCGTGAAATAGAGAAATCAGTTGGAGAAAAGTTTGTTGTAAAAGATAAATACGAGCAGGAAGAATCGTTGTATAAAACCATGAAATCAGAGAAATTCATCATTTTCTTGATTTTGGCCCTCATACTTGTCCTCGCCTCGTTCAATATCATCGGTGCATTAGGGATGCTCATTATTGAAAAGCAGCAGGATGTGGGGGTTCTTTATGGTCAAGGCGCCAACAAAACGTTCATCAGGAAAGTGTTTGTATATGAAGGGACGTTGGTCTCCGCAATAGGTGGCTTGTTTGGTGTTGTGCTTGGTGCAATAATCTGCTTACTGCAGCAAACATTCCACATTGTAAAGCTCGGAGGAGCAAATGGGAATTACATCATCCCGTATTATCCTGTCCAGATTCGTTTCACTGATATGGTTCTTGTGTTCCTTACAATTATGATAATCAGTGCTTTAACTTCACTGATACCTGCATATCAAATTAAAAAGTCCGAAATGTTAAGAAATGTGTCATTATGAAAAATCTCATATCATACTTTATTTTATTGGTCTTGGTAGTCGTAAGTGCAACGGTTTCTGGGCAGACGGCCATCGGTGAATTCACCGCACATGCCGCATTGCACTCTTTCAGTTCTGTGGCTGTCGATGAAACTACAGTGTATGCGGCCGCAACTAACGCCCTCATGCTTTTGGATAAAAACAGCATTGCAAAAGACTCACCCGAACTTTATCAATGGTCAAAAGTGGATGGGTTGTCGGATATCGACATTGTGAAAGTTCATCATTTTGAATCAGGAGATATCCTTCTTGTGGCTTATGAGAATGGTAATCTGGATTTGATAAAAGACGACAGGATTTATAACATTCAGGATATTAAGGACAAGTCGATTGCATCTTCCAAATCATTGCGGAACTGTCATGAATTTAAGGAGAAAGCCTACTTGGTTTACCCGTTTGGTATAGTGATTGTTGATATAAGCGACCTTACCATATCCGACACTTGGTTTACAAAAAGGGAGAATAAGCAGTTTCTTCCAACAGACATAGCGTTTGATTCTCAGAAATGGTACATTACAACCACAGAGGGCGTTTTCAGTTGTAATGTCAATTCACCGGTTCTGTCAGATTTCTCTGTCTGGGAGCGTGAGTCAGACATGGGTGCCTCATTTGTCTCTTGCATAAACGACAGGATTGTGGTTTGTAAACATGACTTTGAGGAATCACATGCAGACACTCTTTTCGTAAAGTCTGGGAATGAATGGGTTTATACTGACAAAAACTATTTGTCGGTGCGTAAAATGTACTCGCGGAATGACACTCTTGTAGTCTGTAACTGGGATTTCTGTGAACTTCTTGACCATGATTTAGAGCGCATTGCCCTGTCATCGTGGTATGACCTAACATCCAATCCAGATGCTCGCGATGCTGTTTTGGATGGCGATAACATTTGGGTTGTTGACTACGGGACTGGTCTTGTTCAAAACAACACAACTTACTATTTTGCGAAAACATACTCGATGCCTTCACCTTTCGCAGATTTTGTTGAGAGGGTGACTTCTCACAACGGTGTCATAGCAGCTGTACATGGAACCCGCAAGGGATCCACGGCGTTCGCACCAGGTTATAAATATCCGGCAGTCAGCGTTTTGAAAAACCATGTATGGACTTACAACGCGTATGATTTCATCAATTATGATTCAAATCATATCACATACGACCTCACAGATGTTGCAATAAATCCGAGAGATGAAACCGAGATGTATGTGGCATCGTGGGGTAACGGCCTCTTCAAGTGCAAAAACAACAAGGTGGTCGCACACTATAACGCTGCAAACTCACTTTTGGATTCAACTATCTACGGCCAGACTTTCGTATCCGGATTGCAATTCGACAATAAAGGCAATTTGTGGATGACAAACAGCCAGAGCCCAACCATGTTGAAGGTGCTCACTCCAGATGGAAATTGGTATGCCTACAATATCGGTTCTGGAGTGGTAGTCTCATCGCCTGAAGGCGTCATCGCAGAAAATCTGGTAATTGACTCACACGGCTTCAAATGGGTCAATTATCCTCGTGATGCCACGATGAACAGATACAGTTTGATTGCATTCTTCGACAGCGGAACTCTTGACGACCCGAGTGATGACCAAATGGCCAGAATAGATATGAATGTCGCTGCCGAAGTTGGTTCTTCAAGGGTGTACTGCATCGCCGAGGATCTGGATGGTGAGCTCTGGATAGGCACCGACAAGGGCGTCAAAGTCATTTACTATCCTGGAAAGGTGTTCTCGTCAGCTACATACCCACGCAATATTTTGCTGGAACAGGATGGTTATGTCTCTGTACTTCTTGAGTATGAGGAGGTGTCAGCTATTGCGGTTGATGGGTCTAATCGCAAGTGGATAGGCACAAACAGGGCCGGCGTTTTCCTGATGAGCGAAAACGGACAGGAGGAACTGTTGCACTTCACTGCGGAAGATCACCCGCTTTTCGCAGATCAAATCGTAGCCATAAACATCGACCAACTTACAGGAGATGTGTATTTCGCGACCGCCAAAGGTCTTGTCAGCTACCGCGGTACAGCCACCAAAGGCTTTGAAACTTATGAGGATCTCTTGGTTTACCCTAACCCTGTCCCGCATGACTACAATGGTTATGTTGCCATTAATGGTCTAAAGACCAATTCCCTTTGTAAAATTACAGACAGTAGGGGCAGATTGGTTTGGCAGGGATACAGCGATGGAGGACAGCTTGTCTGGGACTGCAAAGACCATTTTGGCAACCGCCCTGCAAGTGGCGTATATTATGTGATGGCTTCTGACGATGAAGGTAAAGAGAAGATCGTCACTAAATTTGTCTTTATCAACTAAGGTGGATTATGATCATAACAACCAAAGGCATCGTTATGAGAACCACCAAATATGGTGACACATCCCTGATCGTGAAGGTCTTTACCAAAGAGCAAGGAAACCAGTCTTTCATTATCAAAAATGCCTTCAGGAAAAACTCCAGGTTTCATGTCTCCACATTCGGACCACTCTCCAAAATTGAACTTTCCTATGATGATAATAGCAAAGGTTCGCTTAAATACTTCAAGGATGTCTCTCCATATAACCATGATGCTGAACTTTTTTTTGATCCAGTTAAAAACTCAATTCTTCTTTTCTACAACGAAATTCTTTATAAACTCCTATCAGATTCCGGCCAAGATTCAGATCTGTTTGATTTTATTGAAAATGAGATTGAACTTCTTGACACAATGCCGGAAAACCATCGCTCAAATCTTCCATCCGAATTTATCATAAGATTGTCCGAGATTTCAGGATACTCACCCGAAGACAACTATTCTGAAATGAATTCTTATTTTTACATACCAGAGTCTCAATTTGTCAACTATTATTTTGATAATCAGATGTTTCTGCCTGCGGAAGAGAGCTTTTGTCTGCATCTGATGCTCAATGGCGTAACTGATGTACAGATGACACGAACTGTTAGGATTAATGTTCTAAGAGGGCTTGTGGCCTATCTCCAAGTCCACAATGAACATATCAAAAAGATAGACTCCTTGGATATTCTCTCTTCTGTTCTTCACTGAGGAAGAAATAAGCTAAACGAAACATTTATCAGCGTAACGGAGTTTCATTTGTGATTATGACGCCTTGAAAATATTATCGTACTAATGCCACTTTCTTGGTTTCACACAAGATCTTTCCTCTATAGATTTCCACAATGTAAACACCTTTTGCAATGCCACCAGCGTTGATGGTTACTTCACCGACAAATTCGTCATTCAGTATTTCCCGTCCGGTCAGATCATACAATGAATATTGGTGATTGGCATCGGAATATGTCGGATTGTCCACACTGATTAACACTTTTGAACCATGAGGCGTTACGGTAGCATAGCTGTCCGCTTTTAGTTTTGTGGCGGTTGGCTTTGCTATCGAGTATGTGGTCGGTTCCGAACGCAGTCCTGCTTTGTTTTCTGCCGTGACGCTGAAGTTTATGATGTTAACAGGTGTTGCATAGCAGTGGTTGCAGTAAAGAATTTTGCCGTTGTCATTCCAGTTCGAAGAGTATATGAGCGGATAGGCTGTATTTAAATGGTAGTATCCTTCAATTCCAGATTGATTGTCAGCTGAGGCATCCCACTGGGCGTCAATGAAACATACTGTTGTGCCGTTGCTAAGTGTGACATTTTCGGTCTTGATTCGCAGGTTTTCAACCTTTGATGGAGGTGTATAGTCAACCTTTAACAGTTTTTCTGCCAATGTTGAGAATTTGTATGCCTTGTCAACAACTACTGATTTAAGTTTCGTTCGTCCAGCACCGTTGTAGGCTTGAGTACGCATCATACATGTGTCTGAGACTCCCACTGACACAAATACATCACCATTCCTGCTTCCATAAACCCTTAAATTGTCAATCACCACAGATGATTTATTTGTGAAAAAACCGATGTAAGAGTAGGGGGTTGTGGCAAGCACGTCTTCGTCAGTTACTTTGAATATGGTGTTGGCATGACGCTTCAGAAGTATCTCGCCAGTTGTGTTGTCGAACACTATTCTGTAGAAGTAATTTGTATTGTCGATAAAGGCGATATTACACACCTTCTTTAGTAGCCGTCGTGCTCCCAAAATTAGACGATACAACGTTATTGTTCTGTTGCTTTTGTCGAAACAGATCTCGTAACCCGAATAATATTGAGACAGTGACGGTGCATTATTGCAATTGAATACGAATGAACATTTGCCGTCAGAATTGAACTTTAAATAGAAGTCGTAGAGATAGGCTTGATGTACAGATCCGTTCAGGCGTGCGGCAATTCCCGAATATTCAGCATTTGTATTGGTCTGGCACAGTGCTCCGCCCTGTATTTTCCAGGGATTGGTATAGTTGTTGACCCATATAGCAAGGTCCAGCGAGGCGTCGAAATTGTCACACAGAAAACCAGCTGTTGGGTCCGCACCCCAGACGTTGCCATCAGATTCCATGATTTGGAAAAAGCGCCACTTAAGTCCAACGTCGTCCCCATCGCTGAATTCAGCTGTGTAATCCTTTGTTATCCAATTGCTGACGTCATGATTTATATTAGTTGTAGGATTTGAACTATCGTTGGATGGGGCGTCGTTGTCATCAGGGAGTTCTTCGTCGTTCGTCAAATCGTTGTTGTCGCCATCGGAATCTCCGGTGCCTTGGGTTCCGCTTTGGTTTCCGTCACCAAAATGAGCTGTCCAGTTGGCGTTCCAGCCTGGAGCAGTGGTGGCGCAGTCGGACCAGAATTCCACAAGCATGGAACTGCCTTTGGCGGTTATTGTTCCTGGTGAGGATGTGTTCCAACGGCCAATAAGCGGACTGAACACGGAGTTGCCATCGTAAATCCAGATAAAATCGTAATTCGGCTCAAGCTCGAAACTGCTGAAATTCAGAGTGATACTGTCGGCATTTGGAACGTTGATGAGGAAAAGCTTGCGCTCGTCGTCACCATAATCTCCATATAAACCACCGCTGTCGGTGAACTGGCCTATGGTGTCGTTATATACTGTAGTCTGTGTGCTCGGGTTTAACAGTTTATAGTACAGGTTCCAGTTCCAATATTTGCCCGGATCGGTGTGGGTCTGGCTTGGGTAATGTTGGTGTCCGCGGATTTGTGTGCACGCTGTCTCACCACCAAGGCTGTGAACACCGTCGTTGAGGACGGTGCCGTCATCCAATGTGTCGCGATAAAATACCCTGTGCGTGCTTATGCCGCGTCGGCTGCAGATGTCGCGGACCAACTCTGCAGATGAACTGTACATCTCTGCAGTGAAATAGGATGCAATATCTCCCATGGCCTCGTGCTCAATGCCTATTGTATAACCGTTCACCGCACCAGCATGCCAGGCCTTGTCCTCCTCCTTTACCATTTGAGTTACCTGACCATCAGCAGACCTGATGATGTAATGTGACGACACATTAGACGAACAATTCTTGAACCACGCAATTGTCCCGGCATAACTTCCCTGTGTGTAGTGGATTGTGACTGAACTAATAGTTTTTCCACCTCTTCCTTTGGTGTAGTTACAACTTGGTGCCTGGTTGAATATTGCACCGTAATAGTCACTGCCCTCCGTTCCGCTTTGCATCTTGCTGACGCCTATTTCAACAGACGGAGCCCTTAGTTTGTCCAATTCTTCACCGAAGATCTTCTCGAAATCTATTTTTCTCGGAGGAATTCCGTATTCAGTCGCTCTCTCATCATCCAAAAAGAAATATACCATATATAAAAAACTGTTCAGAGCGAAATCCTTTTTGTTGTTTTTATACAACGGAAGTTCACATAAATCAATGAGAATTGTTGTGTATTCTTCAATGGAATCAGAAAAGCATCCATATTTTTCTTGAAGCTTGTGAAAGGCTTTTGCATAGCCGATTACTGCAAGCCTGTTGCTTGTGACTAATTCTGATGTGCTATAACCGGAGAGCTTGGACACTAATTTGCAGTTCTCCCTGAACACTCCCTTTCCGTCAACTGTCAGTCCCATTATTGTATGTGCTACAGGCATGCCATGGAAGTCGTGTTCGTGGGCTCTGCATTCGTATGTGGAAAATCTTGAGTACTGAAAAGCAACAGCCTCCAAAATGCCCCTCGGTACTGACGGATAGTGCTGGTAGGCCTCTTCAAAATAATCCCTTACAGAATAGTAATTCAAAAGCACCTTCTCGAATTGTTTTTTGTTGAATTGCTTAAGATAATCCTCCCTGCACAAATCTGTTTGTGCACTCGCCTGAAGAGCCGAAAATAGGGGGACAGTAAGTAATAACAGACTTTTAATTTTGTTTTTCATTTTTTGTTTTTATTGGTTATTAATAAAATGTTTTCAGAATGCAAAAATACAATCAAAAAAAGCCGTTGTCAAGAGGCAAGCGGCTTTTTTAACAATTTTTAAGAAATGTATATTGGTAAACCTGGAAATCAGGAAGTTGGCTTGATGAATTTATGTGGGAATTGATGGATTATTTTTCGAGAAGTTGTTTGACAGCGTTCTCAAGGTCGGCTCCGCGAAGGTTTTTTTGAACAATTCTGCCTTCTTTGTCGAGGAGGAAAGTGGAAGGAATGGAGCGCACATTGTAAATAGCGGCTGCCTGTGACTGCCATTTCTTGAGGTCACTGACGTGGTTCGGCCATACCAGCTTGTCGGTTTCTATTGCGCGCTTCCAAGATGCTGCGTCGCTGTCTAATGATACACTGAAAATCTCGAATCCTTTGTCGTGGTATTTTCTGTATATGTTGGTTACATTCGGGTTTTCTTTTCTGCATGGACCACACCATGAAGCCCAGAAGTCTATCAGTACTACTTTGCCTCTCAAATCGCTAAGTTTTAGCATCTTGCCGTCAGGATTCGGAAACTCAAGTTCAGGGGCTATGGCTCCAATGTTTACTTTTGAGGCCGGTGAGTTCATGATGTTCCAGCGTTCCTTCACGATAGGGTGTTCAGGATATTTGGAATGCAATGCCGTGAAGACTTCGTTGTGGAGCGCGGCATTCTGTTCGCGCGGAAACATGTCTATGAACATCAATGTGAACAGCTCGTCCTTGTTCTGCTTGATTTCATCCTTCATGCGGGCCGTGAGATAATTGTCTGTGGCGTCGAAGGCACTCTGATACTTTTGAACTACATCTTTGATTTTGACTTGCGAGTCAACAACTAACTTGTCAGCCCTAATTGCATCATCTTTTACATATTTGTTATATTGCGACGATTTGTCAGCAATGCTACGTATGTCAGAATGTAATTTGGAATAGGCCTCCTTGAGCCAGGATGTGAGGTTCTTTTTGTCTAACAGGTTGTTGAATGCAAGACTGTCGCGCACCGCAAGGAGTTCCTTCACCTTAGGAATCATAGACCCGATTGAGTTCTTGGCAATGTCGTGGCGTTCGCTAAGGTGTGCCATGTATTGGTCGAATTCGGAGTATAAGTTCTGTGCGTTTGTGACCCTGTTGCCTGAAAAATCGTAGTAACGGTTCACATTTTCAAGGTATGAAGCAAAGGGTGCGTAGTTTATGTCAAGTTTCTTAAGCCATTTGTTGAGCTCATCGGCGCAGACACGCAGGTTCTTGCCTGAAACTTTCCCGTCAGGCATATATTTTGAAAAGACTGAGGATATTGAGTCTGTGTTATCGAAAGCTTTGGCAAGATACTCGTCAACATCGTCGTTAGTCTGTCTGAAAGAGTTGAAATTCTGTGTGAAACTGCTCCAGTAGATCTTGTCGGGATCGTTCTGCAACGCCTCGTTGATGCTGTCGAGCACTTCGCGGCGACGGAATGAATAATCAGATATTTGCTTTACTTTATTCATTGATTCTGAACCGGTTACAGACTGTATCTTCTGGATGTTCTCTGCGTCAAGATTGATGTTGATGTTCTCTCCGGGAGTGAGCACGACAAGGATTGCAGCCCCTTGTCCGAAATCGAGACGGTAGATGTCCTGCGGCACGTCAACGGCGAGCGTGAACTTGTTGTCTTTGATCTCTGTCGAGCCGAATTTCTTGGTGTCTCCGTATGAGTTTAACAGTTCCACTTTGGAGAATTTGTTGTTCTGAATTGTGCCGTTTATCTTTGTGGTTTTCTGTGCAAACACATTCAAAGCCAAAACCATCATCAGTAAAAATGCAAAATAACTTTTTTTCATGCGACAGATTATTTTTTGTAATTATTTGAAAATCAATTAGAAGGTTGTTGTTGTAAGATTCTTATTTAGCCTGCGAAGATACAACAATATTTAATATCATTGCTACACAGTGATTTTTTTAAGTTACATGACAAACACTGACTTTATATGCATCACGAAGTTTACCCTCCCTCCAAAAAAAATTATATACTAAATGCTAAATATAAAATGTCTCCCGCATTCTCTTTTTTAGTATTTTTGCAGGATTTTATAAGAGAAAACGATCAGACTGTATATGATAGAATACAACACTAAACGTAACAAGCTTGTAATTAGAGAATACGGCAGGAATATCCAGAAGATGATAGAACATTGCGTCACCATTGAGGACCGGCAGAAAAGAACGGAAACTGCCTATGCAATCGTAAGGGTGATGGGTGATGTTATTAATTCCAAGGAACCAAATGAAGTCCACAACAGGAACAACGAGGATTTTGTCCACAAGTTGTGGGATCATCTGTTCATCATGTCGGATTATCAACTCGAAATTGATGCTCCCTATCCGAAACCTGTGCCTCAATCAGAGAGAAAGGAGTTTGTTAAACCTTCCTACAACACTAAAAACAAGATCCGTTTCAGAACATACGGGATCAACATGCAGCATCTGATGGAGAAAATCTCCCAATATCCTGAGGAAGTTCGCAATGCGTATAGTCCGGTTTTGGCCAATCATCTGAAAATGATGTATTTGACCTATAACAGAAACTCTGTTAACGATGCTCTGATCCGTCATCAGATATCAGAACTTTCTAACGGGAAGATCACTGTTCCTGAGGATTTCAATTTCTCAACCACCAAAGAACTTCTCAACATGGCATCTTCGAACCCATCTGCCAATTCTACTCTGCAAACAGGCAAGAAAAAGAAGAAGAAAAAGAAGAAGAAAAAAAATCCTACTGTATGAATATAATTGAAGTCCAGAACGTTACGAAGCGTTTCGACAAGCATGTCGCTTTGGAGGACGTTTCACTCTCGATCCCTGAGGGCGTTGTTTTCGGTCTTCTCGGGCCCAACGGCGCCGGCAAGACAACTCTCATACGCATGATAATGAGGATGTCGTATCCGGATGCCGGGACAATACTTTTCAAGGGACATGCCGTGTCTGACGAAGACTCTTCCGACATGGGCTATCTGCCGGAGGAACGCGGCCTTTACAAAAAGATGAAAGTGGGTGAGCAGGCCATGTATTTTGCTCGCCTCAAGGGACTTGAGCGCAACGAGGCTTACAAACGCCTTCGCGAGAAGTTTGAGCAGTTCGACATCATGCAGTGGTGGAACCGCCCTGTGGAGGAACTCTCCAAAGGCATGCAACAGAAAGTTCAGTTCATCACCACAATATTGCACAAACCGTCATTCCTGATACTTGACGAGCCTTTCAGCGGTTTCGACCCGATTAACGCTGAACTGCTCAAGTCTGAAATTCTCGACCTGAAGAAAAACGGCACAACAATCGTGCTGTCAACCCATAATATGGCTTCGGTGGAGGAAATATGCGATCACATCGCCCTTATCAACAAGTCGCACAAAATCCTCGACGGCGACATATTTGAAATTAAAAACAGATTCAAGAAAAACATCTTCTCCGTTGAACTTTCTGATGTGGCTGAAAATTTCGAGTCTTCACTCCCGGCAGATAAGTTTGAGCTGATCTCTAAGGAACAATTGCCGCATACCATACGCTACCAACTCAAAATTCACGATGACCAAAACGTCCCTGAATTTTTGAACATCTGCATGAAAGAGGCCCAAATCCGCTCTTTTGTCGAGATTATGCCCTCCATGAATGAGATTTTTATAGAACAAGTTCAAATTTCAAACGCCGAATAGTTATGAATAAGAAGACATTACTTATAATCTCACGCGAATATTTGACGAGGATCCAGAAAAAATCGTTCATTATACTCACAATCCTGATGCCAATCCTTATGGCTGCACTCATACTCCTGCCCACGCTTTTGCTCCTCAGAAGCGAGAAGAAGCAGTTTTCGAACGTTCTTGTGGTTGATGATACCGATATATTCGTGAACAAGTTCACAGATAACGACAATGTGGCATTCCATTACCGTTCAGGCGACATAGAGACTATCAAGAAGGAGTCGCTTGGCAAGGATTACGACGTCGTTCTTCATATTCTCGACAATTCCCAGGCTTTGAAGGCCAATCTGTTCTACAACAAGTCCATCCCTTCAAGTCTGCAGTCTAATATTGAGAGCAGTATGGACGACATACTGTTTGACAAAATGTTGCAAGATTCGTTGAATGTTCAGCCAAAACGTTTCGAAAATCTTAAAAACCTTGCCAAAGCTGATGTCACCACTATCCAGATTGACGACAAAGGAGAGGAAAAAGAGCTGCATTCCGAAGTGAACCAGTTGTTCGGCATGGCATGCGGATTCATAATCTATTTCATAATTGTGATTTTTGCGAGCCAGGTGCTCAGAGGTGTGCTGGAAGAGAAACTCAATAGGGTGGTGGAAGTTCTTGTCTCGACTGTCAAACCAACACAACTGCTTGTAGGAAAGATAGTTGGTATCGCTTTGGTAGGTCTCACACAACTTTTCGTATGGATTGTACTTTCAGTTGCCATAATAGCGGGAATACAGTTCTTGGCTCCGGGTTTGATGAACCAGGATGCAGCGGTCCAGGATGTTGCAGCAACGGCACAGATGGTTTCAGAAAACGCCACTCCAGAAGAAGCGTTCAACCTTTTCCAGATGATTCAGAACTATTTTTCTGTCTCTTTTGGAACCATAATTGTATGTTTTATATTCTTCTTCGTTGTGGGTTACCTGATTTATTCCACTCTTTATGCTGCAACGGGTTCTGTTGTTGACAATGAAAGTGACTCACAGCAATACACTCTACCCATTACACTTCCGCTTCTTCTATCAATTATCCTTGTGCCCACAATCTCTTCAGATCCAAGCGGTTCTCTTGCATTCTGGTTTTCCATGATACCGCTTACTTCGCCCATCGCCATGATGGTGCGTCTGCCGTCGGGCGTGCCTGCCTGGGAACTGCTGCTCTCAATGGGACTTGCAGTTGCATTCCTGGTACTGAGTATCTATGTCTCCGCAAAGATTTACAGGATCGGTATTCTCACATACGGCAAGAAACCTTCATGGAAGACTATTTTCAAATGGCTTAAAAGTTAAAATTCTCATTTTTTTATAATTATGCTCCAGATTAAAAGTCAAAAAGAGTCAGTCTCTGCAAACCAAGAAAAGACATTTTCAGTTTTGACCAACTTCATAAACCAGAAGTTTGACAATGTGCCAGGGTTGTCTGATTTCCAAACATTTGAGAATGGTTGTCAGTTCAATGTACAGGGCGGTGTTGCCTGCAAGCTGACACTTGTTGACCAGCAGCCTTTCTCAAAAGTTGCCTACAAGCTTGACACAGACAAGAACATTTCCGCAGATGTTGTTTTTGACATTGAACCTGATGGCGCAAACAGTTCTCTGCAGGCTTCATTGAACGCTGATGTTCCGTTTTTTCTGCAGATGATGGTAAAGGGCATGATAGAAAAGTTCATGGGTAACGCGATGCAATTTTTAAAGACCGCCATAGAAAGGAGCTGATGATGGAACACACCATTCATACTGACAAGTTAGTCAAGAAATACAAGAACCGTACAGTTGTTAACGAAGTTTCAATCAACTTCAAGCAGGGGGAGATTGTCGGTTTGTTGGGTCCGAACGGGGCCGGCAAGACCACATCTTTCTACATGATAGTTGGTTTAATAAAGCCGTTTTCTGGGAGAATTTTTCTTGATAATCAAGATATTACCGAGCTTCCTATGTACAAAAGGGCTCAGTCGGGCATTGCATATCTGCCGCAGGAGGCGTCGGTGTTCAGGCAGCTCACGGTGGAGGACAACATAAAGGCGATTTTAGAGTTCAGTGGAAAGAGCAAATCAGAGCAGAAGGAGCTTTTGGAGAGCCTTATCTCAGAGTTCAACATTGAAAAAGTGCGTCACAACAAGGGCAACAACCTCTCCGGTGGCGAGCGCCGCCGTGTGGAGATAGCGCGTTGTCTTGCATCAAATCCAAAATTCATTCTGTTGGATGAGCCTTTCGCAGGGGTTGACCCAATCGCTGTGGAAGATATCCAAGGAATTGTCAGAAAGCTGAAAGACAGAAATATAGGTATTGTGATCACCGACCATAATGTTCATGAGACGCTTTCTATCACCGACAGGGCATACCTGCTTTTTGAAGGCAGTGTGCTGAAGTCGGGCACTGCGGAGGAGCTGGCCGCCGACCCTATTGTGAAGAAGGTCTATTTAGGCAGCAACTTTGAGCTGCGGAAATAGGATGCTGGGTTAGTCGCCGCGCACGTCCATGCTGTCGCGGAGGGCGTTGCCTATCATCATGAACGACAAAACCAGCAACATGATTGCGATGCCTGGCACAATCGCGAGATAGGCTTTGTCGAGGACAATATAGGCATAGTTTTCTTTCATCATCATTCCCCACGATGGTGTCGGAGGCTGTACGCCGAAGCCCAAGAAACTCAGTCCGGCCTCCATGAGTATGGCTGACGAGAAATTTGATGCCGCAATCACTATGATGGTGCCTGTAATGTTTGGCAGGATATGCTTGAAGATAATTCGCAGATTGCTGTAACCCAGAGCCTTACCGGCTTCCACAAATTCCTGTTCGCGCAGACTCATGAACTGGCCGCGAACCACGCGGGCTATATCAACCCACATTGTCAGACCGATTGCTATGAAAATCTTCCAGAAGCCTTTCCCAAGGGCGAAATTGATGGCGAAAACCAACAGAAGGGTCGGGATAGACCATACAACATTGATGAAGAATGTAAGAATATCGTCAACTTTGCCTCTGTAGTAGCCGGCGGTGGCGCCGATTGCTATGCCGATAATCAGGGCTATGAATATAGACATGAAACCGACAGCCAGGCTCACTCTCGCGCCGATCATCAGCTGGCTGAGCACATCCCTTCCGTAACGGTCGGTGCCAAGCAGGAACCGGTGTTTTTTCACCATCCTGTCTGAAAGGTCAGATTTTGCAAATGATTCGAAATAGGGCTGTCCGAAGAGTTTCGCCTGCACAGAGTCGGCGTTGATCCGGTATTCGTCAATGGGAATGGTGTTGTAGAAATCTGGCTGCCCGAAAAGCATCTTCTTGATGATTCCGCGCTTCTCAACCTGTTGCTCAGGTTTTTTCTCAAGCATCAGGACGGAGAATCCTGGCTTTTGGAGTGCGATTTCTAATTGCTGATGGTTGCAGTATGGCGAATGATCGGGGGTTATGAGGTAGCCGAGTATGGCTATGACCACCATGAAAACCACAAAAATGAGCCCTGCCATGCCTTGTCGGTTGGCTCTGAACTTCTTCCAGGCAATCTCGTGCAGAGACACCGCCCGTTCAAATTCTCGTTTCGTGTGTTTCTTTAACAATCTCATAAATTCGGAGCCGCGAAATTACAATTTTTTGACAAACAAAGGAGGATGGAATTGTCAATCTCGCAAGGATTTGTTTTTTTGCTGAATGCAACAATATTTTGTTTACATTTGCAGACGGAATCAGATGAGGATATCTGTTTGATAATTAACGAATTAAAAATACAACAAAACAACATTATATGAAAAATACACCAATTGCAGCAGAAATTGTCGAAAAAATTGTTGCCGAAAGCGGTATAAAAGAAGTGGGAAAAGCGTCAATTCGTGAAGTGAAACGTCTCATCAACGAGATTGAGAAGGCATCCGGACAAGAATTTGTTCGCATGGAGATGGGTATCCCTGGTCTCCCGCCGTGTCACGTGGGTGTTGAAGCACAAATCGAGGCTCTCAAGAAGGGCGTTGCAGCCATTTATCCAGACATAGAGGGTATTCCGGAACTCAAGAAAGAGGCGGCACGCTTCGTGAAGAACTTCATTGACTTGGAAGTCAATCCTGAAAACTGCATTCCGACAGTGGGATCAATGATGGGTGGCATGGCAGGCTTTATGACCTTTGTGCGCTGCCGTAAAGAGCGCGACACCACACTCTTCATCGACCCCGGTTTCCCGGTTCAGAAGCAACAACACCGCGTGATGGGTCTTAAATATGAGACTTTCGACGTATATAACTTCCGCGGCCCGAAACTCCGTGCCAAATTGGAAAGCTATCTCGAGAAAGGAAATATCCATACAATAATGTATTCAAATCCTAACAATCCGTCTTGGATCTGTTTCACAGAAGAGGAACTTCAGATCATCGGTGACGTCGCAAACAAATACGATGTCTTTGTATTTGAGGATTTGGCATATTTCGGAATGGACTTCCGTCAGAATATCTCGGCTCCTGGAATGCCTCCTTACCAGCCTTCAGTGGGCAAGTACACTGATAATTATGCTCTTCTCATCTCTGGTTCAAAGGCATTCAGCTACGCGGGTGAGCGTATCGCCCTCATGATCATGTCGAACAAGCTCTATAACCGCGAATTTGCCGACCTGGAGCCTTACTTCAAGATGACTAAGCTCGGCCGCGCGATTATTTACGGAACCGTGTATGCAATCAGCTCCGGTGTCTCCCATTCTGCTCAATATGCAATGGCTGCCATACTGAAGGCATGCAACGACGGCACATACAACTATATCAACGATGTGAAAGAGTATGGTGAAAAAGCCGCTATCATGAAAAAGCTCTTCACTGACAACGGATTCGAGATCGTTTATGACAAAGATGGCGACAAACCACTGGCCGACGGTTTCTACTTCACTGTCGCATACCCTGGAATGAGCAGCGACGAACTGTTGCATGAGTTCCTCTATTATGGCGTCAGCGCCATCTCTTTGAGCACCTGCGGCAGTGAACGCAGCGAAGGACTCCGTGCATGCGTCTCTCTCACGCCAAGATCTCAGTTCCCGATTTTGGAAGAACGCCTGAAACTCTTCCATAAAAACCATCAATAAGATTATTGTATAACCTTACGTTATATGGATTATAAAAACCAATATCAAAACATGCCTTCTCCGTGCTATATAATGTCGGAGGAGGCATTGTTGGTTAATCTGCAGCTGTTAGACCTTGTTCAAAAGGAGGCAGGAGTGAAGATTATCTGCGCTTTGAAGGGATTCGCCTTTTGGCCTTCGTTCCCGCTGATTCGCGAATACCTGTCAGGTGCCACGGCGAGTTCTGTAAATGAGGCGCGTCTGATTGCGGAGGAAATGGGCTGCGAGGCTCACACTTACGCACCGGTCTATACCGATGAAGATTTCGAGCAGCTTCTGATGTACAGCAGCCACATAACCTTCAATTCCCTCTCTCAATATGAACGTTTCAGACTAAAGGCCGCTGAATTTCCGAAGAAGGTGAGTCTCGGACTGAGGATAAACCCTGAATATTCAGAGATAGAGACCGATCTCTACAACCCTGCCGTTCCAGGATCTCGTCTTGGCATCCTTCGCAGCGGTATGCCCGACAGACTTCCCGACGACATTGAAGGCTTGCATTTTCATGTGCTGTGCGAAAACGACAGCTATGCGCTGGAACGCTGCCTGAATGCCGTGGAAGACAAGTTTTCGGATCTGATAAGACAGTGCAAATGGCTCAACATGGGCGGCGGTCACCATATAACACGCAGCGACTACGACATACCACATCTCATCAACTTGCTCAAGGATTTCAAAAAACGCTATCCGAACCTTGAGGAGATTATCCTTGAACCTGGGGAGGCAGTCGGTTGGCAGACCGGCGTACTGACTTCCACCGTGGAGGATATTGTTGAAAACAAGGGGATTAAAATAGCGATGCTGAACGTGTCGTTCGCCTGTCACATGCCCGATTGCCTTGAAATGCCATACAAGCCGACAGTGCTGGGCGCTTCAGAACCAGACGAGAACAGCAAGCACGTTTACAGACTTGGAGGATGCTCTTGTCTGGCTGGCGACTTTATCGGCATGGGCGATTTTGCATTCCCCGAGCCTCTTGAAATAGGCGATTCGGTGGTTTTTGACGACATGATCCACTATACTATGGTGAAAACCACTTTTTTCAACGGAGTAAATCATCCGGCCATCGGGGTGATACACGCCGACGGCAATTTTGAGATTTTGGCGAAACCTGGCGATTACGCCTCTTACAAGGCTAAACTTGGCTGATGAAACTGTCATTGAAGATTCGGGACGCAGAAAATAGGCATGAGGTGTTTGATCCAGCCAGGAAAAAATGGGTCGCACTGACTCCGGAAGAGGAAGTCAGACAGAAGTTTATCCTATATTTGGTAAATGTAAGGGGGATTCCGCTGTCTCATATCTCAGCAGAGCATGGCGTGGAGGTTGGCGGCATGGTGAAACGTTATGACATTGTGGTCTTCGGTGACGATTTTAAGCCGTGGATGGTGGTTGAATGCAAGGCTCCGTCGGTGCTTCTGACCGAGGAAGTCCTGAATCAGGCGCTGCGTTACAATATGACCCTAACAGCACCTTTTGTTTGTATAACAAACGGCGCTGAAGTTCAGATTTTCAGCGTTGATGCCGAGAGCGGCAACGTGCAGAAGGTAGAGTAGGGGCTCTTGTTGTTATTTACCGGTCATTATATTCAGGACAAGGTCGTCGGTGGCGGCCATGCCGTGCAGTCCGATTTCCGCCATGTTTCGCACGCATTTGTCCACATCGTCGTCAATGATGCCTTCGGCGGGCGTGACCACTTCGTCATCGATGGCGAGCATTGAAGAGAGCACTGCGGTTGACACGCCAGTGGCCACTTTCAGAGAGCAGCTCGGCTTTGCGCCGTCGCAGATCATCCCTGTGATGTTGGCGATCATGTTTTTGACAGAATAGACAATCTGCTCATAGGTGCCGCCCATGAGCCAGGTGAGTCCGCAGGCGGAACCTGTGGCGGCCACCACGCACCCGCAAAGTGGCGAGAGCCTTCCGAAGCTCTGCTTAATGTAGATGACTGTGAGATGGCTCAGCATCAGGGCGCGGGTGAGTTCTTCCTCGCTTTTCAGGCGCTCCTTTGCGAAAACCCAAACAGGGAGAGTGGCGGCTATGCCTTGGTTGCCGCTCCCCGAATTGCTCATCACAGGCACTTTGACGCCAGCCATGCGCGCGTCGCAGGCCGCAGATGTGTAAGACAGGATCTTTGAATAGATGCCGTTGCCGAAAAACTGGGTTTTGGGTTCCATGAAGATCATCCGCCCCAAGCCATGCCCGTAGTGCTTGTTCAACGACATCTCGGCAGCGCGCTTGTTCAACTCGGCAGTCTCCAAGATGAAATGAATCTCCTCTATCGGGGCTGTCATTGCGAAATCGTACACCATACGCATAGACAAAATCGGCTCGTCTGCCGCAACAGAATCCTCGCTGTTGCTCTTGTCAGACAGCAAGGCAGTGCCGTTTTTGGAAATGCTGCTGAAATGGGTATGCATTCCGGAGATTATCACGTTCACGTTGTCATCGCCGTTGTGGCATTCCACTTCGATATACAGTTTCTCGTGAGTGTCTTTCTTCTGGAAGATCTTGATGCGGTTCTGTGCGATGAATTCCTTGCCTTTCTCCACGTCGTCAGGGGTTGCGTCCTTCAAGACCTCAAGAGCATATTCCGACTTGCCCACCAAAGCTCCCAAAGCCACGGCGATGGGCAGACCTATCATGCCGCCAGTGCCGGGAATCCCGACACCCATGGCGTTCTTCAACATGTTGGCACTCAGCCATAAAGTGATCTGTTTTGGGACACTGCCCAACACCTCCTTCGCCTTGGCTACAGCAAGAGCCACAGCCATAGGCTCTGTACATCCTATTGCCGGTACTACCTCCCGCTTCACTAACTCGATTATCCTGTCTCTATCTTCTTTTGTCATGTCTCTTTTTTTCGCTGCAAAGATAACACTTTTATATTTAGGATTTAGAATTTAATATTTAGAATTTGGAATTGGGAACGTAGAGACGTGCCGAAGGAAAATGTAGATTTTATTGCTGCCAATATTTGTGAAAACAACCGCGTCCTGCGATTGCCACATACAGAGGAGACGTCCCATCCAGCATGTCTTTACAATAGTTTAGAAAAAAAAGGCCCCGCTTTGTAAGCGGAGCCAAAATCCACATTTTTTGAATAGAATAAGATTTTATCTGACAATAAGCTTTTGTGTCAGACGTGCATTATTGCATGTTATTTCAACACTGTATAGACCGTATGAAAGTCCAGAAAGATTAATCGTTTCAAAATTATTTTCACTATTTCCAGACAGAACTTCCAAGCCTGCAGCATTGAAAACCTTGTAACTGAAGCTGTTGGCGTCTGGCACACTGATGTTTACAAATGTTGATGCCGGATTGGGGTATAATTTCATATTGTTTTTGTATTGTGCAATTCCTGTGGCGTCTTTGAGAATGGCCTTAACGGTGAAATCAACATATAAATCGCCGCTGGTTGCACGTACCACGAACTCTGCAACATTCTCGAGGGCGTTGAGGCGTACCACCTGCAATGTGTTGTTCTCGATTGACGCAGTAGCGGCCTCTTCATTTGAGTTGGAAATCAAAGTGTATGTGATTTCGTCAATAGGACTGTCGTCGTCGGTCGCAACGCCAACAAGGTTTGCTGTGAGTGTGTCTGGAAAATGTTCAGAAACCAAATCAGCAACAGGATTAACCACGTATGGTGCCTGATCCACAGGTATTACGGGAGCGGTTCCGTTGAAGTTGTCCATGCAGAAATACGCCGGGGTTACCATTCCCCATGAGTTGTTGATGCTTGACTCAAGACTGAATGAAACGGATGCGACCTCGCCGAGTGCGCTCAAATCGAACCATTCCCATGAATTTACGATGTAGTCTGAGTCTGAGTCATTGAACCTGAAGTCTGCGAGGTAGAAATCCAGAGTGTTGGTGGTGTTGCCATCGGCATCCTTGCCGGTTGCGTGAAGTACGAAGAAATCGGGAGTTGTGCCGTCAGCACCGCCAAAAGCTGCAGAATAGGCGTCACCGTCATGCATGCTGTTGTAAGCCCAAAGGTTGTTGGTCACATAACATCCTGTGATCGTGTGTGTCGAGCCGTCTGCCGCCTGGATGGTTGTCGGCATTCCCATTGTATAGGCAACCGCATATTGTTCTGAACCGTCGTGACCCTGACCAGCAACGGCAGTGTATTGCGCATCCATTTCTGCAACTGATACATCAGTTCTGTTTGAAACTGTGAATCCACCCCAGAAATATGATGAATAGTAGCTGCTGAACGACCAACCGTGACTGAGGAACTGAGCCTCGCCTTCGGTAGCAGATTTCCAATATCCGTCCTCTGAAAGTATAACATCTTCAAAATCAGCTACTCCAACTTCAATTGTAATAGCTTCTCCGGAAACAGGAACTGTCATTTCAACCGATTTTCCATTGCTGACAGCGGTCACAACCAATGTGTCGATGACAGCGGCTGCGGAATTGCGGATTACAACCAACTCGTCTTCGTCGATGTAAGCTGTAACCACTTCTTGGAGTGATTCAACATCATATTCTATGAAAAGGTTATTGTTGTCTGGGTCGTCAAAAACATCTGTGAGACTGTAAGTTAGAGTTTGCGGATACTCTGTGAAGACGATCTCCTCAATTGGCTCCGAAACTACAGGAGGAAGATCTTGAGCTATACAAGTAACTGTGAATGAAGTGGTTACACTATCACCTTCGCTGATGCCCAGAATTGTTATCACTGCGTTTCCGCCAGTAGTCAGAAGACGTTCAACGGTTATTGTGTTGTTTTCAAGTGATGCGCTCACCAAGGTTGGATTGCTGTTGGAGAGAATGCTGACTTCGATTTCTGAGTCTTCGTCATCAGGATCTTCAAAGACTCCTGTAATGTCTATGGTTTGGCTTGCAGGGAACACCTCGAAGGTTATGTCTTCCACAGGATTAGCCACAACTGGTGGAAGGTTCTGGTTTTCAACCAGTTCATCGGCGCCTGCGCATGGGGTTTCTGAGCGTTCTTCACCATCGATGTCGGTTGTGACGTATGAAAGTGGGTTAGCAACTTTAAGGTCTTCGGAGCTTGTGATATGAAGGTTGTTGTCGTTCACAAAGGTGGCAGTGCAGAGGGCGGTGTTCTCATCCAAGCCGGTTGAGTCAATCCAGCTTTGAAGGGTGGGGTAGTCAACGGTGCTGCGGCGTGCGAAGTTCTCGCCCGTGAATGACACGCGGTTGAAGTCGCTGAAGCGGTTTGTAAGAGTTGTTGTATTATAGCGCAGCACGTAGCCCGGAGTTTCGTTAACCAGGAGGTTGTTGTAGAAAGTCAGGTTCTTGCCGTTGTTCTCGACTTGAATGTTGCCGTTGAAACCTGTTCCAGTGCATTTGAAGGTGTTGTGTGCCACATCAATGTATGCGCTGTTGTTGTTTGAGATTCTGAAACAGTAGCTGTAGCTTGATGCGTTTGAGTTAAGGTTAATGATGTTGTTTGCCACGATGGCGTGGTCAAGAGAGTCGCCCACGCAGGGACGGAGCATGAAAACGGTTGTATAATGCTCGTCTCTTTGCACATTTATCACATTATTCTCGAAGCGGCAGGCCTTAAAGCATTGGAAGATGTCAATGGCATTATAGTTGTTGTATGAATCGTTGGAATTGTCGACAGTGTTGCCGCGTACAATCACGTCGTTGTAGAAAGTGACGTATATTGATTTAAAACGTTGGTTCGTGAAGTGGCAGTTCTCTACGAGCACGCGGTTGTTGAACTGCATCATGTTCTTTCCTTGAAGGTACAAGGCGATATTGCCGTTAATAAACTGACAGTCAACAAATTCATTGTCGTCGCAGATGATGCCGTCGCCGTTCTCCATCTGCACGAGGTTCTTGTCGTTGTCTGTTGAAGAATACTCTGTCGAGCTGTAGGCATAGCCCACAAAGCGGACGTTCTCAAAGCGGTTGTTGTCAACGTCTCCGGAGAATTTCAGCAGTACTGCATAGTTTGAAGATGTTGTGGTGAAGGTCATGTTCTGGAATGTCACGTAGTCGGCGCCGTTGATTTTCACGGTACTGTTGTTTGTGTATCCGGCGTTGCTTGTGATGGTCACCTGTTGGTTGTCGGTGCCCATACCCTTGAAAATGACGCGGTTATCGGAGTCAGTTCCGGAGATGGAGTTGATAGTGACGTACTCCTCGTAGGTGCCTGGTGCGACTTCAAAGGTAACCTGACCTGAGATGCCGGCCGACAGGGCAGATGCGGCAGCGCTGAAGCTTGTGTAGTCGGCGTTGTCGCTCGGGTTGTTTGAAATGGTGTAAACACCTGATAATTGCGCATTTGCGCACACTGCCATGAGCACTGGCAGAAGCAATAAAATGATTTTTCGCATAATTTTGGTTTATTAATACGAAGGTTAAAAAATACGCAAGACTAACGCAAGAAGCGACACGAAAGTGCCTCGCTCTGCATCGCTCTTGTTCCCGAAAGCTTGCAACGAACTATCCGTCCGGCAGGTCTTCTGACTCGTCTGAACCTGTCTCCTTCCCATTCAACTAAGTGGAACAGTGGATATTAGTGGCAGGTCTTACGCAGACACACAGCAGCGGGCACTGTTGCCGATTCACACGGCATTCCCTTGGCCGAAACCGGCCGCGAAAGTAGCATTTTTTTTGATATGGGGGATTGGAGATCAGTAATCTGGTTTAGAATTTAGAATGATGAATGTAAAGACTGAGGGTCCTCCGTCTCTTTGAACAAAACTAGAGACTGAGCGCTAAGAATCGCCGGTAAGAATGTTAAATTCGAATAATAAAAAAAAACGTAAATGGTTGGGTTTTCGAAATGTCGTCCTCCACATAGATAATTACGTGTTGCTTTTAACCAACGTTAAAAGCACTGTTTGAGTGATATTCATAATAAGGGAACAAAGAAGTATGATATAATGTTTGGTGTAACGAACTGTCTATATCATCCAACTGACACCTGTTGTCAGTAAGATTTCATGATTGTTTCTTACAAAAGAAAGCAAATATTTTTGTACTTTTGCCATGTTGCAGGCACTGGGCTCGGACGGATGGAAGGCGGCATGAAAAACACCGACAGTGGCGGCTTATGTCGCAATGGACATCCCGGCCCCGTCCGTCGCAACGCAACTGACAAATGTAAACAAAGGCAGAATGATCATAGACAACAAGCAAAGCTACGGCTCCAACCCGGACATCAAAACGGTCTGGGATTGCACTAAATATTTGAAAAAAAATCATAAGAATACGAAAGATGGCCAGAATATATGACAACATCGAGACCAAGTTCACCGAAGGACTTCAAGGCATCATCTCGAACATTGGGGTCAAGCGGGTTGACTTCTGCGTGGGATATTTCAACCTTAGAGGCTGGGACCTTGTGGTGGATCAAATTGATTCACTAAGTGGCGATTACGTTTACGAGAATAATGAACGGGTGTTCCGATTTTGTCGTTTGTTGATCGGAATGCATCGTCCCACAGAGGAGTTGATTAGGCAATTATATACTGAAACGACACGTCCCGACTCCAATTATGTTGCACAATGCAAGTCAGAAATCGCGAGGGATTTCAAGAGTCAACTTCAGTTGGGTTTACCATCAAAAAAAGATGAGTTTACACTCCGTAGGCTTTCGGCACAACTGAAAGACGGAAAGGTGTGTGTCAAACTTTATCTTCGTGAACCACTTCATGCTAAACTTTACCTCGCCTATCGGCCGGAAGACAACTTCAACAAGATTCAAGCGATTATGGGGAGCAGTAATCTGACCTATTCTGGCTTGACCAAACAAGGTGAATTGAATGCCGAGTTTGGAGACAGTGACAGTGCTGAAAAGCTATCACGTTGGTTTGATGACCGTTGGGAAGACAAGTTTTGTCTTGACATTTCACAAGAACTTGCTGATATCATTGATAACAGTTGGGCAGGAGAGAAAGAAATCCCCCCTTATTACATCTACTTGAAGACGGCATACCATTTAAGTGAGGAAGCACGAACCGGAATAAAGGAGTTTGTCATTCCACCCGAATTCAAGAAAGATCTTTTCGATTTTCAGGAAACCGCCGTCAAAATCGCGGCAAGACATTTGAACAACGACAAGCGCGGCGGTGCCATGATTGGCGATGTGGTGGGTTTGGGAAAGACCATAACCGCTTGCGCCATTGCCAAGATGTATGAAAACAGTTTTGGAAGCAACACGCTGATCATTTGTCCTGCCAATTTGCAGGACATGTGGGCAAAATACAGAAAAGATTATGACCTGAAAGCGGACATTATGTCCATGGCCAAGCCGATTGACGTGGACAACGCCCGCTACTATCGTTTGATTATAGTAGATGAGAGTCATAACTTAAGAAATAACCAAGGTGTCCGCTATCGGAATATCAGGGAACTTATCCAAAAGCAGGATTGTAAGGTTCTGTTGCTCACGGCCACGCCTTACAACAAGCACTTTCAGGATTTGAGCAGCCAGTTGCGGCTTTTTGTGGATGACGACATGGATCTGGGCATTCGTCCCGAAGCTTATATCCGACAATTAGGCGGTGAAAGAGGGTTTGCGGAACGACATGAGGATTTTATCCGCAGCATCAAAGCCTTTGAGCGCAGCGACTGCCCTGAAGACTGGCAAGAGTTGATGAAACTCTTTCTGGTTCGACGTACACGCACGTTCATCAAGGAGAATTACGCCAAGACAGATTCGACAAACGGGCGAAAGTATTTGAAATTCAAGGACGGCACCAAATCTTATTTCCCGGACAGAATACCCAAAGCCATCAAGTTTAAAACTGTAACTGGAGATCAATACAGCCGACTGTATTCTGAAGAGATGATTGTCATGATGGAAAGTCTTAGACTGCCCCGATACGGTCTCACCCACTATATTGACGAAAAGAAAGCTGAAACTGCTGCCCCATTTGAGAAAAATCTGATAGAGAATCTATCACGTGCAGGTTCTCGCATGATGGGATTCTGCAAAAGCACTTTCTTTAAGCGTATTGACAGTAGCGGTTTTGCCTTTCTACTGACACTCTTCCGCCATATTCTTCGCAATACCGTGTTCATCTATGCTATTGATCATAAATTGAAGTTGCCAATTAGCGATGAAAACACCTTTCCGGAGGATTATCTCGAGGATATGGACATCAACGACATTTTTCACCACGATAATGCAGAGGAAGAGCGTGTATCTGGCAATAAACTTATGGAATTTCCTAAAAATATGGAATTCTATATGCAAAAAGCCGAAACTTATTACAGCAGCTTAGTGGGAAAGAACAATGTACAATGGATTGACCCTAAATTCTTCAAAAGAACATTAAAACAACAACTTCAGCATGATTGCGAGACGCTGATCAAGATGATTGAACTTTGCGGTGATTGGAATCCTGCGACAGACCAAAAGCTGAATGAATTGGAAACGCTACTGAACGCCACACATAATGGAGAAAAAGTGATCGTTTTCACACAATATTCGGACACGGCTAAATATATTTACAATCAATTGAAAAACAGAGGTGTGAAATCCTTGTCCAAAGCTACAGGCGATTCTCAAAATCCCACAGCCATTGTCGAAAGGTTCTCGCCAATTAGCAACAAAGCGGAGGTGTCATCCGAGGATGAATTACGAGTGCTGATTGCCACAGACGTGCTCAGTGAGGGTCAAAACCTGCAGGATTCGCACGTTATCGTCAATTACGACCTGCCTTGGGCCATTATCCGTCTCATTCAACGCGCCGGGCGTGTCGATCGTATTGGTCAAGAGGCCGAACAAATCTATTGCTACTCTTTTTTCCCTGCCGACAAAGTGGAGGAAATCATCCAGTTACGCGCCCGCCTCAATGACCGTATCAATGAAAACGCAGGCATTGTGGGCAGTGATGAGATTTTTTTTGAAGGCAACGAACAAAACCTCCGTGACATGTACAACGAAAAAAGCGGGAGTCTGGATGAAGATGAAGAGGACACCGAAGTTGATCTCGGGTCACAAGCCTACCAGATTTGGAAAAACGCCACAGATGCCAATCCGAAACTTAAACAGATCATCCCTGCTTTAAGCAATATCGTTTACTCAACGAAAAAAGCTGCATCATCTAACGAGGACGGGGTCATCACCTACGCCAGAACTTACAACGACTTTGATGTTCTTTCATGGTATAATTCAAAAGGGGAAATTGTCAGCCAGTCTCAACGACGCATATTGCAAGCGTTGGCATGTCCTGCAGACGAGCCGCGTTTAGAGCCACAAGACAACCATTTGGAATTAGTTCAAAAGGCCGTCAAAGGAATCAAAAACGAAAATGTGGGTATGGGCGGCATCTTGGGCAACCGGTTCAGCACCAAGCGAAGGGTGTATGATTTGCTGAACCATTATCTGCAACAACCTGATGATATTTTCAACCAAGACAAGAAGGAGCCGTTGAAATTCGCTATTGATCAGGTTTACAACTATCCACTATTGGATAATTCGAAATTTATCTTAGGTCGCATGATGCGCACCGGCATCTCAAACGACGACATCGTGGACACGGTCATTGAAATGTACAAGAATGGCAACCTGTGCCGCGTTGACGAGGACAAGACCAAACACAAAGACCCCACCATCATCTGCTCGATGGGACTGAAAAACGAATAAAAAATTTGAGATATGACAAAAAGAGAGGCATTACAATTGTTTGAGCAAAAAAAGGTTCGCACCGTTTGGGACGACCAAGAAGAAAAGTGGTATTTCTCCATTGTGGATGTGTGCGCTGCACTAACGGACAGCAAAGATGCCACTGCTTATTGGAGAAAACTAAAACAAAGGTTAAAAGAAGAAGGAAATGAAACCGTGACAAATTGTCACGGTTTGAAGCTTCGCGCTGTTGATGGCAAAATGCGAATGACAGACGTAGCTGATACCGAGCAACTTTTCCGCCTCATACAGTCCATCCCATCGCCGAAAGCCGAGCCCTTCAAGCAATGGATGGCTCATGTGGCCCGCCAGCGTATCGACCAGATGCAAGATCCTGAACTAAGTATCGACCAAGCAATCATCGATTACAAGCGACTGGGCTACAGCGACGCTTGGATTAACCAGCGTATCAAGTCAATCGAGGTGAGAAAAGAGCTTACCGACGAATGGAAACGCACTGGTGTAAAAGAAGGTATGGAATATGCCTCGCTTACTGACATCATCACACGCGAATGGAGCGGTTTTACGACCAAACAGTACAAGCAATTCAAGGGATTGAAAAAAGAAAACCTGCGCGATAACATGACCAACCTCGAAATCGCTTTCAACATTCTTGCGGAAGCATCGGCCACGGAACTTTCCAAGCAACGAGACCCGCAAGGTTTTCAACAACAGGCAAAGGTAGCGAAGGATGGCGGCAGCGTGGCAAAAGTCGCACGCAAACAATTGGAAAATCAACTGGGGCATAGCGTTATCTCCCCTGCAAAGGCCAGCGACTACTTGCTTCCTGAACAAACGGATTCGATAAACAAAGATATTGAAAATGAACAGACGAACATTTAACCAATACATTTCAGAGAGTAATTTCAGCGAGCTGTTTATCAGTGAAATGGGCTGGAACAACCCGAAAGGACAAACCGATTTTGAGATTGGCATAGACGAATCGGTGTTCCATTTCCGGCAGATCGCCGAGCGCAACGGCTTTCAGGTACTCACCTGCGAGGTCCGTGATATGCCCACGTCGTCGTTGTGCAAAAAGCTCGACACCAAACTGCGCCGCTCCGCCAACGACTATATTTGCATCTTCCATATGCCCGGTTCACAGCACCATTTGTGGGCCGTTCCGGTGAAAAAAGTGGAGAAACGAGACATCGTGTTGGTCGAATATCTCAACGCAGAGGCTGCCGGATTCCTCTTCGAGAAAATCGAAGGTCTGTCGTTCGATTTGGACGAGCGCACCACCATCACCGACGTGGTGGAAAAGGTTCAGGCGGCCTTTATCGTCAATTCCGAAAAGCTCACCAAAGACTTCTATTCGGGCTTCAAAAAAGAGCACACTAACTTTGCCAAGTTCATCTCGGGTGTTGACGACCATATTTCCGACAAGGACAACCGCAACAAACAATGGTACACCTCCGTGATGCTCAACCGCCTGATGTTTTGCTATTTCATCCAGAAGAAAGGATTCCTCGATGGCGATGTGGACTATCTCCGGCACAAACTGGAGCGCCATCAGGAGCAAACCGCGTCCCGCAGTTTGACGAAAACCGCACCCACCTTCTTCAACTCCTTCTACAAAGGCTTTCTCGTAACCCTTTTCCACGGCGGGCTGAACGCCCCGAAGCATGACCACAATTTCGAGGAAGTATATGGGCGCATCCCTTATCTCAACGGAGGCATGTTTGACGTACACCAAATAGAACAAGACTACGCCGAACTCGACATTGCCGACGATGCTTTCATCAGCCTGTTCAACTTCTTCGACAAATGGCACTGGCATTTAGACGACCGCATCACCGCCTCCGGGCGTGACATCAACCCCGATGTGCTGGGCTACATTTTCGAACAATACATCAACGACCGTGCCCAGATGGGGGCTTACTACACCAAGGAGGACATCACCGAATATATCGGGCGCAACACCATACTGCCATATCTGGTGGATGCCGCTTTAGGAGCACACGCCTCCGAGCGTGCTACAATGTTTGGAAACGTTGACTCCAGCGATCGTGCTACAACGTTTGGAAACGTTGTCTCCTACGAGTATTCCCCATGGCAGTTCCTCCAGCAGAGCGGCGACCGTTACATTTTCGATGCCGTGAAGAAAGGGGCTGGATTGGAAATCCCAGAGGAGATTGCCATCGGTTTGGATACCACCAAGCCCAACCTGCTGGAACGTCGCAAGCAATGGAACAACCGCACGCCTGAGAAGTTCGCACTCCCCACCGAGATTTGGCGCGAAACCATCGAGCGGCTGCAGCGTTACGAAAGCGTGAAGGCCAAGATCGAAAACGGAGAGTTACAGAACATTAACGACTTCATCACCTACAATTTGGATATCCGATCGTTTGTGTATGATCTTTTGAACACCACGAAAGACCCGCAACTGATAAAACGGTTTTACGCCGAATTGCAGAAAATCACTATTTTGGATCCCACCTGCGGTTCTGGCGCATTCCTCTTCGCCGCGCTCAATATTCTGGAACCCCTCTACGAGGTTTGCATCACGCGGATGCAGGAGTTTCATCAGCAGGAACCCGAATTATTCGGTGTTGAGTTGGACGAAATCAAGCACCAATACCGCAGCAACATCCAGTATTTCATCTACAAGAGCATCATTTTGCGCAACCTTTACGGGGTGGACATCATGGTGGAGGCCACCGAAATCGCCAAGCTGCGCCTTTTCCTGAAGATGGTGGCGGTGGTGGATGTCGATAAGCGCGACAAGAACCTGGGTTTGGACCCGCTTCCCGACATTGACTTCAATATACGCTGTGGCAACACCTTGGTGGGGTATGCCACCGAGAAGGAATTGGATGAAGATTTGGCCTATGGCGATCCCTTCGCCGCCGCCGAGCTGCGCCCGCTGATTCACGAGAAGATGGCGCAGGTTTCCGAGACCTACCAAAAATTCAGAGCTTTGCAGTTGATGCAGACCGAGGAACCCGATGCTTTCAAGCGGGTGAAAGGATGGCTGAAGGAGCACCTTACCGAGCTCAACAACCTGCTCAACCGAAAGCTCTACCAAAGCACCACTAGTGAGGAAAAGATGACCTTTGAGCAGTGGCTCACCTCCCACCAGCCCTTCCACTGGCTCGCCGAATTCTACGAAATCATCAACGGCAACGGCGGATTTGATGTAATTATTGGTAATCCGCCGTATGTGGAGTACACCCGTAAAGAAAAAACTACAGGAAAATCTATTAGAGATTATTATAGAATTACAGGTTATGAGACCGAACCATGTTCAAATCTATATGCTTTTGTCATAGAAAGAAGTATGTCAATTGCAAAACATATTGACAACATTGGCTTCATTGTTCCCCTTACAATTGCCTCAAATAATAATATGCGAGTTATACGAGATTTGCTTTGTAAATCCGCCACTCCATATTTTAGCCATTTCGAGATTAGACCGGCAAAATTATTCGAAGGTGTTGAACAGAGGTTGACTATTTTCCTATTAAAGGAGATGCTATCCACGCATCCTATGTTTAGTACATCTATTATTCGCTGGAAGACGGAACAACGACATGCATTATTCAAAACCATACATTATGTTCCATCATTCAACGATGGTAGTATTTGGAGAACTTCGACTGAATTAGAAACAAGTATTTATAAAAAATTCAAAAATCATTCCCCTATATCCAAATACATATCTCAAAAGAGGGACGATACATGCCAGATATGTTATCGTACAGCAGGTGTCAGATATTGGATAATGTTTTTACATGACGGTTTTAACACAGAGTCTTTAAGCAACAAGACCAATTATTTTCAAGACAGTGAAATGTCGTACTATTTTACGTCAGCACTTAATTCTAATTTATTTTGGTGGTACTATTCGCTTAATTATGATATGTTCAATCTGAAAGACTATATGATTTTTTCTTTTAGGCTTGATTACGAGAAAGACAATATTTTAGAGTCGCTTGCTAAAGAATTGGAGAAAGACTTGAATGCTAACAAGGAACTGTTAGTCGTCAATAGTAAGACAAGAGGAACGGTAGAGTCATATGTGTTCAGAAAGAAGCTTTCCAAACCCATTATCGACGAAATCGACAAGGTTCTCGCGAAGCATTACGGTTTCACGGAGGAGGAGTTGGACTTCATCATCAATTATGACATCAAGTACCGTATGGGGGATGAGTTGAATGAGGAATGAAAATGCCCCCACCCCCAACATAATGCTCAGCACCTCGGTGTACGGATTTGAGAATGAGATTTCCCAAATCTGTGCGACAACTATTAGTGACCATACTGGTATCCCCGTTAAGAGCATTGAACGCTATTTATCCGATTTAAAACAGTGCGGTTTGATAGTTCACAAAGGTTCCAGTGGCTCTGGAGGATATTATATTGTCCATGACAAGGAGTAAGTGAGGGATTAAGTGAGGGAGTAGCCCAAAAACTGCAATATCATGAATAGAATTCTATTTACAAAGAAAACTCACAAAATTATAATATACTGGTTATCAACACGTTTTTGTTTGCAAAGAAAACCCATACATCATGTCACGATTAAGCGATTTGTACAAGGCAATGGAGACATTGCGGAAAGAAGGCCTCTCCCTGAATGAGGATTTGGAGCGGCAAGTAAGCGAACTGGAAGAAAACATTATCAAGAAAGAAATTCTCCCTGTTGTCACGGAAACTATCGAGCCCGCACTGAAGCAGGTTCAGCGAGATTTGGTGTTGGTGGTTGACTATCACCCTGACGAGCCTATCAGCGTTGCGCTGTCCCGTAAAACAAATATCACAGAACTGATACAAGCAAAACGTTTAGAATTGGATCCAGAGGTGACACACAAGGAAATCGGTCCTCGAAAGAATAAAGCGAGCAGCATTGCACCAAGGACAGGATTATGCATCAAAAGAAAAGATGGCACTATACTGCAAGAGCGCAACGCGGCAGCGACCTTCATTGCCGCCATTACCGAAGCAGGAGTCATAAAGGTCCGTGATCTGGGGCTTAAATTCTGTCGCGTCAATATCGTGTCCACGACAATAGACAAAAAATATGGGCGAGCACAACATGAAGCCGCCCCCGGTCTTTATGTGCTAACCCATAGCAGCACGATGGACAAAAAGAAAATGCTGGATAAAATAAACAAGGAACTCAATATGGGCTGGACGGTAGAGATTGTGAAGTGAAAGGTGTTAAGACGGTAGAAACCTCAAAACAACGCCATTTTTTGATCCCACTATATCTCCCATAATGATAATGCTTGGTCACAAAATCAGTCACATATCCGCCTCAAACGTCACGTGAACCGTGTCGCCGAAACTCTTTCCGATTTGCTTGCGGATGTCTTTGCGGATGCCGATGATGAAACAGGGAGTGCCCATCTTGACTATCTGGCCGTTGTAAGGCACCCCGTCGAATGTGGCATGTACTTTCAGGCGTCCTTTGCCAAACATGGCCTTGATGTCGAATGGGACTTCCACATATGCTGCGTCCATGTTCTCGTTCTGAATAATTATCGCGTCAAATTCCAATTGTCCTTTCATTGTTGCTCGGTAAAAACAAGATAGTAAGCGTCGGCAGGGTCTCCGACTCCAACGCTCGGTGTGTATAGGTAAACGGCCACCTTCTTCGAGGAATTTGCATAATAATGTTGGAACTCTTTCTGCTTGGAAACGCTTTTCCAAATGTATTTCAGCTCCTCATCATCAGTGACGGTCTCGTAATGGCCGCCGTCATTAATGTAGGCGAAACGGCTTTGTCCGGGGTAGGGGAGCCCGGCATCCATTGGCAGTCCAGCTCGGAAATGGTCAGGGAAATTCAACGCACCGCATCCGCTCCACACGATCGACCCGTCCATCAGAAGATTGTCGGTGTTGCGATAGTACAACTTTATGTATCCGAAATCCGAAGGCGCGTGATAATCCGAAACAAAGGGTATTTCGTCGCCTTTGTTAAGCTTGTCTGTGACTTTCAATGCATAGAAACCTTTATAGCGAAATGTCAGGTAGTCAACTTTGGAAATCAGGATATGCTTGTCAAGGTCTTGCTGTTGCAGATCGCTTTCTGTAAAATCGTTTGATGGTTGGCCGGCAAGATGGTTGATGATTTGCATATAAACGCCATTCAGACTTGGCATCAACACTAGACTGTATCTGTTGGCGTAGCTGTCGTTTCCCCAAAATGAGGCTGACATGCCTCCGGCGTATGGAACAGGAGCGAGGGCGGCGAGGAACTCCTCTGAAGTGTTGAAGTATTGGTAGCCGTTTCCCCACCCATAGCTCAGACTGAAATATTTCCTGACCAAATTGGTGTACGACACTGAGTTGACTATTTCTCCCATCCATTGAACAAAACCTTGTTTCAAGGTGTCAAAGTCGTTTTCTCTGAGTGTCATCTCAACATTAGACATGGAGTGTATTTTCACCTCTTTTGTGAGTCCGTTCTCTGTTTTTAAGAACTTGCCGCCATCTCCAGCCGCAAAACCGTGCTCGGTTAAAAGGGTTGTTATTTCCGAAAAAGACTTGCCTAAGCAGACCTTGAGCAGAGTGAAGTCGTTTATGACAGGTTCCTGCACTTCGGGCGCGTATGTGATGGGCTGCGGTGTGGATGGCAGTGGATCTATGGGCTCGCGATGACAAGCCGAAAGACATAAAAACATAATAAAAACGGCAGTCAGTAAGACCGTTGGCAAAAAGTTTCTGTTGTTCATAATGATGTGTTTTGTTTAATCCTGTATAAAACTTCAATTTCAAACCGTTTATTGATTTGCATGCCCTAATAGCTTGTTTGTTGTTTAATCATTCATCTTTTTACATCGGAATCAAAACAGGCAAGAAGGAACTGCAAATCAGGTTTCAAAAATACAAATTATATTCATTATAATCGGCGACTTCAATTATTTTCTCATAGACATAATTGTTTTATGAATTGCTTCAAAAAAATATCATCTTACACCAAATTTCTATATACTGTAGTTTGTCGTAGGGGAGAATGTTAGATCTTATGCGATATGAAATTATAGGATTATAACTTAAACCTGCGATTAAATGCAGCAAATATTTTCATTCAATTAATCCCCGTCAGGGGTAAAAGCCAGGTAGAACGTGAAAGATTTCCCGTCAAAAAATCAATCCCCTTCAGGGGATTCACAATTAACGAATAAGTTTCCTGTATGGTAATCTGCCTGCTGCACAAAAACATAGGATTTTATCTCACAGTATAAAAAAAATTAATTCATCTGATAGATTGCCATACACATGGCTCTATATAGAGTTGTAAATACAATGGTAATTCACAAAAATTAGTAACAAATAAATTTCAAAACAGATGAAAAACACAATTAAAATCCTCAGCATGATGGTGATTACAGCAGGTCTTTTGTTCACCCAGCCCGTATCTGCCCAAACCGACAAACAGCAGAAGAAAGAGAACAAGGAGCTCAAGAAAGACCAAAAAGAGATACGAAATGCCGTGTATCAGAAATCGGAGAAGATGGCCGTAAAAGAGGCCAAGAAATTGGAAAAGGCCGGATGGAAGACAATGGGACTGCCAATAGCCAAACAGCTCGACGAGACATGGCTCAAGATGTACGACCGCGACGCTTCCGGCTATCCGCGCTACATGTGGGCGCAGGAGATGGCTACAGGCAATTCCTTTGCGGCAGCTCAATCCCAGGCCGACAATGTGGCAAAACTTAGAATCGCATCGCAAGTGAGCAGCAGCGTGGCTGCCATCACCGACATTGCTCTGGCAAACCAAGAGATTAACGCAAAAGAAGCGGCTTCAATCACCAAGACTGTTGAAAACGCAAAAGTACTTGTGTCTCAAAAACTTGGACGTACATTCAAGACAATGGAGATATATCAGGAACTGAGCAACAACAACTATAGGATCAGGGTGACCATGTTCTACGACATGAAAGCCGCAGTCACGATAGCTCGAGAGGTGATGCTGGAAGAACTTAAAAAAGATTCTGATGTGAACAAAGCCCAACTGGAAAAAATCATGGTATTGGACAAGATGATGGACCAAGTTGCTAAAGACATGCCTCAATATGACGAAATAGCAGAGTGATTATCTTAAAATTAACAATTTCAGCAAACAAGTCCTTCGCTGAGCAAAAGCAAGGACTTGTTTTCAAAATAACAATTCATGAAAAGATTTTTGACCATAATACTTGTTGCAGGACTCTATTGTTGTGCTTTAGGTCAGAATTTTGAAGACGCATTTGGGAAATTTGAACAAAACAACCAAAAATCGTTCAACAATTTTACTGACAGCATAAACAAGGCTTTCGCAAAATCTATGGTAGCTAATATCGAGACTTTTTCTTGCGAAGTGCCTAAAATCAAAGACCAGAAACCAAAGCCGGAAAACAACCCCAGATACCCAGGTGAACCGCAGCAAGTCAGGCCAGACTTACCCAAGCCGGAACTTCCTAAAAATGATGAGCCCGAACTCCCTGAAGAGAATGAAACACAGTCTCAAAAACCAGAAAATAACAATCCAAATCACTGGGCCATATATAATCTCGTAAAACGCTTTGCGGGAGAAACATACGAAACCGGATATGACGAACAGGTTGTGATGACAGTCTTTTTGCTGAACCAGCTCGGTGTTGAATCAGAAATCGGCTATGCCAACGACCATCTTTTCTGCCTGCTGAATATAAGTCAACAGCTGTATGGCATCTCTTTCGTAGATATAAAAGGCAAAAGACACTATACTTTCGAATTGAATCCCAAGTTACAGGGCAAAGGCGAAAATCCAATGTTCCGTACCTACGATGTGTCCTTTCCTTTGCCTACAAACAGCATCGACATGGAATGTATGTAAACCTTTGCTTGCATGTGAAAATTCGGCTGAGAAACAAGAGAACATTTGCGTGAACATGAGCATGATAGAGCTTTTGCGACCCTACATACATCGGTGCTCCTATAGTCACCGAAATGCCGGGATTTAGACCCGAAGAACGGACTTTGATCCAGCTATCAGGGATGAAACGATGATATTTAGTCCTCTTGTTATCTCTTCCGCAGATCCTGCATCCTGACGTATCCGCCATCGGTAAGGGCGTACCCATCGCGCTGCTTGTAAACGGTCACCGTCTGTCCGTCATTGTAGTAACAATCTGTTCGCTTGTACTGACTCCCGCATCGGTAATAGCAATATGCTATCGAACTTAAAAATCCATATACTTCGTATGTTTCTACTGCAGGTGTTGTGGTCCTTTGCGACTCCAAGTTGCTAACCCTGTTTCTGTAATAGAGAACATCTCTGTTCAAGTTGTTTATCTCTCTTACCTTGTTTTCTATCTCCTGATTCAAATTAGAAACTCGACGCGTTAACACATCAGCTTGCTCGCGTGCTGCCTGAAAGTTTCTGGTCGTGATTGCTAATGTCTGACTGAGAGCAGCAGTGTCTTTTTCTAATGCCATATTTCTGGCCTCTAAAGTGTTGTTCGTTTTCTTCAATTCTTCAATTTTCTTGCTCTTTTGGTCTGACGAGCTCATCACTCCAATTATTGCAATTGCCGCCAGGGCTAAGAAGCCGCCTAATATGGATACTGTCAATGTCTGTTTTTTTGCGCGTGTCAACCTGTTTACCTCCTCGCGTAGTCTTTCATTCTCCTCATGACTTTTGCGCAATTTGCTCGCAGCTGTGTTGAGTGAAACAGATTGTATGTTGCTGGTAACGTACACTGTGCTGTAGCTGTTTACGGCCTCGTTGATCTCAGAGTCGTCGCCCAATTTTATCGTCTTGCTTTCGGTTTGGCTCCCGCCGTAGTCCAATGGCGGCAAATCGCTGAAGACCAGACTCGAACTGTTGATTAGATCGCTTAGCTCTTTTTTCATCCAGTCTATCACAGTGATTTTTTTGTACAACTCATCGGTGCGGGTGACTATTTCTCCTTTTTCCGATATTTCAACGATGTCACCGTTCTGTATCCATCTTGAAATTTCCGTTGCACATAGTTTGTTGAGTTCTCCTACAGAATCACATTTTATCCCGTTCCAGCAGAAACAGACGCCTATGTACTTGTCAGTGTCTGTCAATCTTTTCGTGAACATATAGTACATCAGTGAGTCTCTCCTGTGAATGGTCATCAAGGTGCCTTCCCGACTATGCTCCGCAAACATCTCAAACATTTCATGCGTGTAGTCGTCAGGATATTGGGAATAGCCCGAAGCGAATTTTCCAAAAATGTAGATTGTTGAGTTTATGGCTGTCATTTTAATTTGAATTCCACGGTTTTATCATAATTGTTAACATGAATCGACTCCACTTCGTCCAAAACGCCATTGCCAAGAAGTATCGGCACGTTAGGGTTATCGCTTACGGTAGCCTTCACATTGTGGCATACAAGATCTCCAATTCGAACCTCCTTCAAATTGATAACCATATTTTCCATAATGCTTCCATCGGCAATTTGCGAATATTGATATCCTTCTATGTCTTCAGCTGAAAGATGGCCCTGTTTTGCAAGTACATATACTTCTAACACCGAGATGTGCATTCCCGAACAGCCTGTGTCAAGAATCATCGGAAAAGCTGCACAGCTGTTGATTTCCACCTGCACTGTTTTAACTCCATATACTTCCTTGAACGGCACAGATACAACATCTGACTCGACAGTAGTCTCTGAACTGTCGTAATATGGTACATGGTATTCTTTATTCTTACAACTACACGCCAGGCATATTAACAGCGAAATAACGAATAATGATTTTGCTGAATTCCTCATTTTTAATCTGTTTGTTGCGTACCTAAATTATTGTTTTCTTTTTCTGCTGATGCTTTTTTGTCAGATATTGCATCTTTTTTGTCTTTGTTTTTGTTTTTCTTTTTTGAATTAACTTTTTTATCTTCTGAATTATCTTTTGTTTCTGCTTTGTCTTCCCTTTCACTCTTCTTTTCAACGCTTGATTCAGAGTTCTTCACATTCTCTGTGCCGCCTTTTTTTTGAACATTGCTCTTCTCTTTTTCCTCTGGTTCTGATTTGGGCTCCACTGTTGCTTCGGTCGTGGCGTTCGCTTCTTTTCCTGATTTCTGAGATGAGCTTGGTATATGTTTGTGACAAAAAACTCCGACAATTATCCCAAAGATGATTGAAATCAATATCACCAAAAATCTTTTTTTGATTTCCGATGGTGGATTTGTCGGAGTCGTTGTTCCATCCGGCATTTTTGTCGGGTTGCCGCCTCCGTCTTTTTCGTCGCTGAGCATTTTTTTCAGTGTCTCGGTCTGGCTTGCACTCTCGTTGTACAGGTTTTGAAGAGAATTCACGAGGTCTTTTTTTTTTGATAGTTTTCGGATTTTTCTTTCATAGTCGCTCTTGAGGTCTGCTGCCATATTTTTGGTTGTGCTTAGCTCGCCTTGAAGGCGCTTGATTTCATCTGACAGTTTGTGTATTTCTGATTCCTTCGATGCAATCTCATTCTCTTTGGCGGTAATTTTCCTCTGCAAAATGTCGGTCGTTGAACGCAAAGTCGGATGTTCTGGCGATATCAATACTTTATTAGATGCTTCTAACTGGGAGAAGAAATCTTTGGAGTCAACATCGTAAGTGTTAAAAGTCGGTATGTTAGAGTTTACTGTTCCTTTTTTTGATTTGCCAAAGTCATATTTCCCGAACCTGAAATCTTCTCTGTTTTTCTTGATTGTCTCTAAAATGATGTTTTCATACCTGTTTAAGACAGAATACTCTTCAAACGACTCTTTTGCATATTTTAAATTCTTCCCTGTTTTTACAAAGAGTTCCTTTTCCGCCTTTTCTTTAAAGAAATTGTCGAAAAAGGAAAACAGATTGCCGATGTTTTGACTCAGCGAGTCGGTAGAAAAAGTGATGCCGAAGTATGAATTGTCACGGTTGATATTGCTTATGATATTGCCGCGGATGTAAGTGTAGTATATACGCTCGTGCCCCGGCACTATCTCCACAAAAAAAGATATGTCTCTCCTTGTAAAAGTCGCGTCGTAGAACTTCTCGCAATAGCCTTTTTCTTTCTCGGTTATGTTGTCGGGTTTGATTTCCCGACCTCTCGTTACGCCATGAATCAGTATTCTTTCCATCTTTTAGCCTCTTACTTTTTTCATGATTTTCTCCCAAAGTCTTTGAGGATATTTGTCGTCCCCAACTTCATAATATGTATCACCATCGTTTGTCGAATTATATGTTCCTGTGGAGAATGGTATGAAGTCGCAATTATAAGGTTTAAGCCATTTTACAATAGGAGTGTCATTTCTGAAAGGGTTAATAATGCCACTGAAGTTGTTTTTCAAATCACCTAATGCTTGAGGCATGTTAACAACACCCTGTCTGATGATCAATTCCTGTTTTTCGTCTATTTTATTGTATAGAAGAATGAATGAATCTTTGTTTTTATTTTTTTTCACCAACCGGTTGATTTTCCCTACGTATTCACGTCTGTCTTGGTCATTTTTCCAATCAGGTTCGAGAATTATCAACCAGACTTTCCTGACTTTGAGGTTTATTATTTTGTTTATATACCTCGGATATTCGTTGCCTCCTTTTGACTTCGAATCCATGAAATAGTGTTCGCCGGGAGCTTCTAACAGCTGGCATATAGGGCTTCCATTCTTAAAGACACGCAGAAGCATGAAGTCGTTAGTACTTTCTGCAGCCTTGTCGCTATTTACCATTTCGTTGAAATTCTCGCACATCATCCTGTATTTTGAGTCTTGGCTGTCGCGAAAGTTTTTTTCAGGAGAGACGCTATAGCCATTTTCAATCAACCAGCGCGACAACCTGACCAAAGTCATGGTTTTGCCGCAGGCGGGAGGGCCGAAAAGCACCACTATCGGCGTTTTCGTGTCGGCTACAGTCACTTTTATTTCATTAACATCCTTTATCTCTGCAGTAGTGTAGCCGCCATAGCTGTGGTTGTTTTCCATAGGAGCCGATGAATCATCCGTGATGTTGACTGTAATGCCATCGTCACTGTCTGTGCTTGATTCATCATCGGTGTCATCGTCCTCGTCAGTATTTGATACATCATCATTATATGATGTATCATCTTCCTCTGTTGCTTGTTGGAGCTCTTCGTTGTTGTTTTCAGTCTCAGTGCTCTCATCTCCAAAATAATTCTTCGCTACTAACATGATTTTTGTATTTATTTATTCTTTATTCACTTTTTTTGAAGGCCAAGTCGAAGAAAATGAAGGCCGCCACATCAACGAGAAGGGATATCAGAATCCAGAAGATGAAGCCGTGGCCTTTGTAGTTCCCCTTGATGAAATCGCCCCACACGTCGAACACGCTCATGAGCCTCTTGACTTTTGTCACGGGCGACGCAGCTGTATATCTCTCCTTGTCGGTGTGCGATTTGAAGACGATGAACTTTTCATAGTTGCTTATCGTAGAATAGCCGTTGTTCAGCCGGTGGTTCAGGTCGTGCGCGAAATTGATGTCGTTTATCGCTGAAATGTCCTTGGTCAGCTCGTTTTCCGCCGCCTCAATGTTTTTCAGTGAAACCGAGGCCTCTTTCTGGAACTGCTTTGTATTTACTGCCATCATCGAAGACCTGATGTTGTCTTTTCTCACTTGTGCCAAAGCGTAGATCTTCTTTCTATATTCTCCTACAAGTTTTTTTCTCTGCTGCTCCGAAGTGCTCTTGTAAGACAGCGGTTCTACAGTCGGGACATTCAGCAAAACGGCAAAATCTTCTAAAATTTGTTTTGATTTGGGGCCGAAATTCGGATTCACTGCATTCATTATTTCCGCTTCTAATTCACCCAACTTGATTTCTACTTTATTATCAAGATCGTTCTGTTGTTCCTTGATCTTATCTTCGATTTTTTTGTTCGAGACGAGCTGTCCAAGATAGCCTTTCGTGGTTGAGATGTCGTCGTTGGCCACGTCGGAGGCAACCGAGCGGTAGAAGAAGGTGTGTGTGTTGGTCGGCAGGCTGCATATCAGCCAGAAAACGGCGACAATGAGGATCCCAGCAGCAAGCTTGCCGCCTTTGTTCTCTACGTATATGTCGGAATTGAAACTGTCGGCTATCAGTATCGTGCCGATAGAGGCTATGATGAAGAAGCCAATGGTCACGGCGTAGCAGAAAACCAACGGCCACGACGGCAGCAGCATATGCAGTGACTCGGCTGTCGCCCAGCAGCTTACAGAGGCAAAAACAATGTAAGCGACAAGAAATAGTAATTTTTTGTAGTTGTTTTCCATAATCTATATTGTGTTCGGTTTATTGTGGATTAAATATTATCAAAATTTCGGAGCGTAAAAATAAACCATTGACAGTTTACTGTCAAACAATGGACATGGAAGATTCGTAACTTATTGATTATCAATAGTTATGTTATTTTCATAACTTTGACATCTGCACTTTAGTGGGATTTAATAGTGGAGTATATGTAAACAATTATATATCAGATTGTTGTATTTTTGTTACTCATGGATTTGAATTGTTTTGATGACTATATTCAATATAGACACTATAGACGTTCCTATGTGTTTGTTTTTTGATGTTTTTGAACAATTTGCACTTGTTAGCTGCTGAAACAAAACAAAAAAAAGACGACCGTAGGGTCGTCTTTTTTGATTATATAATGCAAAACTTATTATTTTTTGCGTCTGCGAGGTTTGAGGTTGTGTTTTGCAATGAAGTCGTCCAAGATCTCCTTCAATGTAGGAGTGCCGATCTCTTGCAATTCGTAACCGACTTTTACAACAGGTTGTTTGATCTTGATGAAACGTGGGAGGTCGATAGGAGTACCGATAACAACAGCGTCGCAAGGAGTGTTAGCGATAGTCTTTTCGAGGTCTTTCATCTGTTGAGCGCCATAGCCCATTGCAGGAAGAAGAGTACCGATGTTCGGGTATCTTTCGAATGTTGTGGTGAGTTCGCCAACGGTGTAAGGTCTTGGGTCAACGAGTTCAGCAGCACCATGTTTCATGGCAGCAACTGTACCGGCACCAATCTTCATTTCACCGTGAGTCAATGTAGGACCGTCTTCAACAACGAGCACTCTCTTGCCCTTCAACAGTTCTGGTTTGTCAACTGTGAGGATAGAAGCGGCGTCGATTTGGATGGCGTTAGGATTGATTTTGCGAAGGTTGTCTCTAACAGTGTTGATGTTGTCGAGAGAAGCAGAGTCTATCTTGTTGATAACGATAACGTCTGCCATACGAGCGACTACTTCACCTGGATAGTAGCTAACTTCTGCGCCTGGACGCAATGGGTCAGCAACGCCGATGGTGAGGTCTGGCTGATAGAATGGGAAGTCGTTGTTACCACCGTCCCAGAGAACGATATCGCAACCGTCAGGATCGTTTTCAGCGCCTGCCATCTCAACCCACTTGCCAGTTTGAGGATCTTTGGTCTTGCCACCCTTGAGGATAGCTTCGTAGTCAACACCAGCGTAGATCACGTTACGTTTTGTAACTACGTGTGGTTCATACTCTTCCATTTCCTCGATTGTGCAGTTTTGGTATTTGAGGTCGGCAACTTCTGCGAAACGTTGTACGATTTGTTTGTTCAAATCCGGATCGTAAGGCATAGGGTGACGAACAGCAACTACTCTGAAGCCCATACCAACGAGGTATTCGATGATCTTACGTGAAGTCTGTGATTTACCGCAACCTGTACGTGTAGCGCCAACTGCGATAACTGGCTTCTTTGATTTAACCATGGTGTCTTTAGGACCCATCAACCAGAAGTTTGCGCCTGCAGCGTTCACGATTGCGCTGATGCCCATAACGTATGAATATGGTTTGTCACTGTATGCGAATACACAATCATCAACGTCGAACTCCTTGATCAGTTCTGTCAACTTTGATTCAGGATAGATCCTGATACCCTTTGGATACAAATCTTCACCTGCCAATTCCTTCGGATACATACGGTCGTCGATACCAGGAATTTGTTCTGCTGTGAAAGCAACTACGTTGTAGTTCTTGTTGTGGCGGAAAAAGGTGTTGAAATTGTGGAAATCTCTTCCCGCAGCACCAATGATGATCACATTTCTAACTTTTTTTCTCATAAATTTAATTTTTTAAGTTATAAAAAATGAATTTTTATTGTGTCTTTTTTTGCAGCGCAAAAGTATAAAAAAATCTGTTAGAAAACAACATTGTAAATTTTTTTATTTTTTTTATTGCTGTATGGTGGAAATTACCGAATGTCATCAGTTGTGCATCGTCTTTTGCATCGAATCGTTGCTGTAAGGAGCGACGTCATACCCTACGAATTCTTTCTTCAAATACTTGAAGTAACCGCAGACGGCCACCATCGCCGCATTGTCGGTGGTGAGGTCCAACGGCGGCAGGAATATATTTCTGCGATAGCGTTTTGCGAGGTCCGTCATGGCTTCTCTCAGTCCCGAATTCGCCGAAACGCCGCCCGCCAGCACAATGTCTTTGCAGGGTGATTCCTTGAAGGCTTTCTTCACCTTGTCGGTGAGAGATCTTATGATGGCATGTTGCATTGAGGCGGCCAAGTCGTGAATGTTCTCCTCTATGAAATTCGGATTTTCCTTCAGGTTGTCGCGGATGAAATAGAGGAAGGATGTCTTAAGTCCGCTGAAACTGTAGTCCAATCCGGGCAGGTGCGAGATTGAGAACGAGAACTTTGTGGGGTCGCCTTCTTTGGCGTATTTGTCGATGACAGGGCCGCCGGGGTAGGGCAGTCCCAGTATTTTTGCCGCCTTGTCGAAGGCTTCGCCCGCCGCATCGTCGATGGTTCCGCCCAACTTCACCATGTCGAAGTAGTCGTTGACTTGTAGCAGCAGCGTGTGGCCGCCGGAGACTGTGAGGCAGAGGAACGGGAACTGCGGCTTGGCTTTCTCCTCGCCAGGCTTGTCAAGGAAGTGCGCCAACACGTGCGCCTGCAGATGGTTGACCTGTATCAGCGGTATCTGAAGGGTGTAGGCCATGGCCTTTGCAAACGAGTTGCCAACCAATAGAGACCCCATCAGTCCGGGGCCGTTGGTGAAAGCAATGGCCGAGAGTTGCTCCTTGCGCACGTTGGCCCGTTTCAGGGCGGTGTCGATAACAGGTATTATGTTCTGCTGGTGGGCCCTCGACGCCAACTCCGGAACCACCCCGCCGTATTCGGCATGTATCTTCTGACTCGCTATCACATTCGACAGGATTGTCGTTTCCTCTATTACTGCCGCCGATGTGTCGTCACACGACGATTCTACTCCTAATATGTACATTTTCGACTTTGGATTCTATGTATGATAAATTCAGCGGCAAAACTACATTTTTTTTCATTGTAGTCGAACAACATATCCATATCTTTCTTTGTATCTGTTGAGAAAATAAACCGACAGGATGAGCGTGGCGGCCTCGGCGCACAACACGGCAAACCATATCCCCTTCACTCCGAATATGGCCGGGATCACGAAAATGGCCGATGTCTCGAATATCAATGCCCGCGTTGTGGATAGCACCGCCGAGACCAAGCCGTTGTTCAACGCCGTGAAAAATGACGATGTGTAGAAATTCAGTCCCACAAGAAGATACGAAAGTCCGTATATCCTGAAAGCGGTCAGGGTGATGCTGTGAAGTCTGGCGTCATAACCGACGAACAACTTCGTGAGCGGATAAGAGAACACTTCCATTGAAATTGTGAGTGTTAGGCCTAATACAGCCATGATTTTAAGGCTTTTGACATAAACATTCCTTAATTCGGCGTTGTTTTTAGAGCCGTAATTGTAGCTTACAATGGGCGACGAGCCTATCGCAAACCCCAAGAAAACGGCGAAAAAGATGAACTGCACATACATTATCACTCCGTATGCAGCCACTCCATTCTCGCCTAAATACTTCATCAGTTGATAGTTATAGCACATTGAAACTATGGTACCCGATATGCTCGAGAAAAATTCGCTCAATCCGTTGAACAACGATTGGAACAGGGCTGCCATGTCGAAATCGGGCTTTACAAAACGCAACGGCGACTTGTTTGGCAAGGCGAAATAGACCAACGGAATTGCACCACCGGTGGTCTCTGCCGCCACTGTGGCCCACGCTGCACCGGAAAGCCCCATTTTGAAGACAACAATGAGCAGAAAATCGAACAGAATGTTCATGACTCCGGCAAAAATGGTGACTATCAGTCCAAGTTGCGGTCGTTCGGCTGCCACCATGAAGGGCTGGAATATGTTCTGGAGGGTGAAGAACGGCAAGGAGATCATCAGGATTCTGCCATAGAGCAGACAGTCGTCAAACAGCTGTCCCTCGGCACCCATCAGCTTCGCCACGGGTCTCAGGCTGGCAACTCCAATGATTGAAAACAGACAACTAATAGCAAAACCAACAACCACCAACATTGTGAACACCCCTTTTGCTTTCTCCTTCCGACTCTCACCGAGCATCTTCGCCACCAGGGCACTTCCGCCAGTGCCCAACATGAACCCCGCAACACCGAGCATCATCAAGAATGGGAACATGAGGTTCACCGCCGCAAATGATGTCTTCCCCACAAAATTCGACACAAAGACCCCGTCCACCACACTGTATATCGACGTGAATATCATCATCAATATGGAAGGCAAGGTGAACCTTATCAACTTTGGATATGTGAAATGGTCTGAAAGCTGTATGTTTTGGGCCATAAATTAAATGTCGTGTCCGGAATCGGGCCGCGAAAATACTAAAATTTCGCCTTGGAACAGACCATGATCACCTTCTGCCCGTTGGAAAGCGTTGTGCCAAATATGAAACATCCATTTCCATCCTTGATTTTCAATGTCTTACGCAACTCTTCGGCCGATATTGGAAAATTCCGTACCGAAATAGATGCTGTTTCTATTGTCATAAGCCGGCCTCTGAGCTTTTTCGGCTGGTATGGAATCACTGCCAGAACCTTGAACATCCTTCCGGGAAAGTTTACCACCAACTCGTCAGCGGTGTACAAGTTGGTGTTTGTGGCCAGTTTGCCGATTGAAAATATTTCACTCACGCTGTTGTACAATCCTGATTTCATGACAGCGGCATTGGGCTCGTATAACCAGTTCCCTACATCTTTTGCTATCTTCGGCGTCAGAACTTTCTCCAAGGACATCCACTGCGAGAATGTCTCGACAATATTTCCCTTAACATTTTTTGTGATTATTTTGACATCATCGATCTGTTTTTCTGACGAGAGTACGCAGAGTATCTCCTTGCACTCGTTGTCAACAGACACAATGTGCAGCTCGGTCATCTCAGGTAGGTCTCTTGCAAGTTCAACGATGCTCAGCATAGGGGAGAGCTTGACGGCCAAAGTGCGGCATTTGGAGAGCAATATATCTTTGTAGTCAAGGATGTTTGGCGATAAGTCTGGCAGTTGCACGACCCGGTTCCCGTTGGTGTCGCGGCGTGAAGGGTCAACATAAATCAAATCACAAAAGCCCAATCCCTCGACACTACTTTCCAAATTAGCATTTTGGATTTCTATATTATTGATTCCGAGATATTTGCAGTTATGCTCGAAGATGTTACATAGTTCTGAATCAGGTTCAACATATAATCCTTTGTTGAATTTTTCAGATAGAAAGATGGTGTCAACTCCGAAACCGCCGCTCAAGTCGGCGAAGGATTCGCCTGAGAAGAGCGATGCTTTGTATGAGGCGGTTACCGATGATGAACACTGCTCCATGGACACGCGTTTGGGATAGACCACATCCTTGTTGGCGTATAACTCCGGGAGTTTGAGTTTTGCTTTCTGCCTGCCTTCGATCTGCTGGAGAGCTGCTTGCAAGTCTATTTCGGGGTTCTTCGGTGGATGCAGGGCGAGCCAAGCGACTTCCTTGCCGCCGTTCTCACGGATGAATTCTATGGTGGCTGTATTAAACATCTTCTCTTTTGCAGAATTGTTGAATTTTGCTCAGCCAATGAATCGCGGCTTTGAAGGACGGCACGTTGTGTATGCTGCACACAAGCTTGTTGTTACTCTCCTTAAGTTGCACTACAGGATGGTTCATCTGCATGAACTGCAGGAATTTGCCGAATTCATCGGATTGGAAATAGGGCGACTTGGAGTTGCCGATGAAATAGCAGTTCAGGACCTTCTTTTTGAGGATCAGCTTTTCGAAGTGCATGTCTGCGGCGAGCCAACGCAGAGGCATGGTTAGCATCAGCTCCTCGGTCTGGCGCGGCATAGGTCCGAAGATGTCCACTATCTTCTTCTTGAATTCCTCGAGTTTTTGGTCATTGTATATGGATTCGAGCTCTTTGTAGAGGTTCATGCGCTCTGTAACATTGAAGATGTAGGTCGTGGGGAATAGCGCCTCCACGTCGGTTTCCAGCGAGCAGATCCTCCGGACGAGCGCGCTGTTGTCGGCAATCTGCAGGTCGTTGAATTGGCTGTCGCCCGACTCTTTCATTTCCTGAATTGCCTCATTGAGGATTTTCTGATACATTTCATAGCCCATTTCGTTTATGAAACCGCTTTGGTCGGCGCCGAGGATGTCGCCGGCGCCACGGATGTCAAGGTCGCGCATTGCAATATGGATGCCGCTGCCGATGTCGGAGAACTGCTCAATGGCAGCCAGACGCCTGCGAGCCTGGTCGTTGAGAGTCTCCCATGGCCGTATGAAAAGATAGCAGTAGGCTTTCTGGTTGTTGCGGCCCACACGCCCACGCAGCTGGTGCAGCACATTCAGGGCGAAGTTCTGGGCGTCGTTTATGATCATGGTGTTGGCGTTGACGATGTCAAGGCCAGATTCCACGATAGTGGTGGACACAAGCACGTCGTATTCGTGATTCATGAACTGCGACATCACTTTCTCCAACTGGTCGCCTTCCATCTGACCGTGTCCCACAATCACCCTCGCTTTCGGAACTAATCGTTGAATTAACCCGGCCAACTCTTTGATATTCTGAATTTTATTATGTACAACAAATACCTGCCCTCCGCGGTCGATTTCGGCCTGTATTGCATCGCGCAACACCTCCTCGTCGAAGACTAAAACCTGAGTCTCAATAGGCTGGCGGTTTGGCGGCGGGGTTGTGATCACCGAGATGTCGCGGGCTCCAATCAACGAGAACTGAAGGGTGCGCGGTATTGGTGTAGCCGACATGGTCAAAGTGTCAATACAGGTGCGCATCTCTCGGATTTTTTCCTTTGCTGCGACTCCGAATTTTTGTTCTTCATCAATGATTAAGAGTCCTAAATCCTTGAAAACCACATCTTTGCTTAATATTCTGTGGGTCCCGATCAGGATGTCGATCTTACCTTCCTTAACGCTTTTAAGTGTTTCACGTATCTCCTTTGTGGTTTTGAAGCGGTTTACGTAGGCGATTCTGCATGGCATGTTGGCCAAGCGCTCGCTGAAGGTGTTGAAATGCTGCATTGAAAGCACTGTCGTAGGCACTAACACGGCCACCTGCTTGCTGTCGCACACGGCCTTGAAGGCGGCACGGATGGCTATCTCCGTCTTCCCGAATCCGACATCCCCGCATATAAGCCTGTCCATCGGGTTCTCGCTCTCCATATCCGCTTTCACCTCCGCCAATGTCTTGATCTGGTCGGGCGTGTCCTCGTATATGAACGACGACTCCAGAGCCGATTGTAAAAAACTGTCGGGTGAAAATGCAAAACCTTTCTTGGCCTTGCGCTCCGAATAGAGCTTTATGAGGTCGATGGCGAGTTCCTTGACCTTCTTCTTGGTCTTTTCCTTCAGTTTCTCCCAACTTCCGGAACTCAACCTGTGGATTGTGGGCGGCGTGCCGTCTTTGCCAACATACTTGCTTATTTTATGCAGCGAGTGAATGCTGAGATACACCACGTCCCCGTCTTTGTAGTCGATTTTGATAACCTCTTGGAGGCTGTCACCCATCATTTTCTTTTCCAACCCGCGGTAGATGCCCACGCCATGGTCGATGTGTGTCACATAGTCGCCCGGCTGAAGGTCGTAGATCTCGCGCAATGTCAATGCCTCGCTCTTCTTGTATCTGTCGCGGAGCACAATGCGCTGGAACTTGTTCCAGAACTGATGGTCCGTGTAAACCGACACCCTGTGCTCAAGATCCCTGAAGCCCTCGTGCAGTGAATCGCATACCGGATGATACAACTGCTCTATCTTGTAGGTCGTTTCGTTGTGGCGGTTGTATTTGCCCAAGATGTCAAGCATCACCTTGTACAAGCGGTCAAGCTGCGACTGGGTTTCGGAGACAAAGTAGTTCTCGGCTCCATGCTCAAGATTGTCGATCCATTCCAGCAGCATGTAGTCGAAACTCTTGTTGAAGTCGCTCTGCAGAGTCATGTTTAACGTGATTACAGAGTCCATATCCGGATTTTCCCCTGAATTGACCATCACGCGCTTGAATTGCAAAGTCCCCTGTTGGAATTGTTTCTTAGATATTAGGATATTGTCGTCTTCACTGCTCTTCTTCTCTGAAAATTCCTTGAAATAGGAGTTTATCGACGCCTCGATGTTCTGCGAATGCATCTGCCAGATGACTGTGTCTTGTGGCAGAAGCGAAAACAGCGACACAGATTCTCCTTTTGCCTCAACAGTGGTTATGGGAGCCATGATGTATATCTTGTCTAACTCTTTCACGGAGAGTTGTGTCTCGGGATCGAAAAATCTTACCGACACTATCCTGTCGCCTTCAAACTCTATTCTATAAGGATATTCTTCCGAGAATGAGAATACATCGAAAATGTTACCACGCCATGCGAACTGCCCGGGCTCATAAACAAAATCTTCAGGAAGGTATTCCAAATCATATAGTTTGTTCAGAAAATCATCCGACAATATATCTTGATTGATTTCAACAGAGAATGATTTTCGTTTTATAAATTCTTGATTTACAAGTGTTTCCGCAATTCCTTCAGGATATGACACCAATATTGGCTGAATTTTATCGCTTTCCGGCAATTTATGAAGCACTTCGGCACGCAATTTTACGTTTGAAGCATCTTTTTCGGAAAAATTACTGTTTTTTTTGAAGGAAGAAGGAAAATAGAGCACCCTTTTTTCAGCCAATGATTTTTTTTCATCATCCATCAAGACCTCCAAGTCGTGCATGAAAAAGGCTGCCTCTTCACTGTCGCGGAACACAAACAGATGCGGATGCCCGTCGCCAGAAGCTACCTGAGAGGCTATAAACGACAATGATGAGCCCTTCACGCCGTTCAGGGAAAGGATGTTGTTGTCCTTTTCGAAAAGATATTCCTTGATTTGACTTGATTCGTTGTTGTAATATTGTGTTTTTAGCTCCTTTAATGTCATTATTATTGTTGTTTTATACAGACATTGTCATACAAATGTTGGTACCTGTAAGCGGTTTCACGTGCATCGAACATGAGGAAAGGGTGGAAATTGGAGAGGTGCTGTTCGATTGTTGCGAAGCTGTCGCTGATTCGGAGGATTGTGTCGGCAATCTCGGAAGCATTGTTGTGAGACACCTCGAAATCAGTGAGTTTGTCGCTGAGTATCTCAGAAAAAGCGCTTTCGCGGGCGTGTATGACCGGCAGTCCCTGTGTGGAGGCTTCTGCAAACCGCTCTATTGTTACAGAATTTCTGTTCAGAAGCAGCATGATATCACTGTCTCGGTATATGTCCAACAGCTTCTGGTAGTCCTCTGTTGTGTCTCCCAATAATGTAACCACTTGGAAATCATCTCTTTTTGATGACAGTGCCAAAACTTTCCCCCTGAAATTGGATGTGGTGGATTCCGTCTCCACTGCAGTGAACGACACCTGATAGTTCTTTTTTTTGAGTTTGTCAACAGCGTTGAGTATGGTTGTTATCTGGCTGTCTTCGTCCAATTCTCCTACATACAGAAGTTTGATATGGACCAGTGCTGTAGGCGGATGTATTCTGATGTTTTTGATCCAGAAATCCCTTACCGGCTCAATCAGAAGCACGCCGTGTTCGAATATTCTGTTGGCGATATCAGAAGGCAGGCTTCCGGCGATGAAATTCTGTTGCGACGGATTGGCGAAAATCACCTTAGAGGCGTTTTCCAATATCGAGCATGCGTTTTTCTTCTTGAAGAAAGGCACGCGGCCATACGCCTTGATGTCGTTTTGGGAAAGGGTCACCACGTACGGTATCTTGAGTCTTGCCGACAATTCGGCAGCGCAAGTGCCTGTCGCCATCCAGGAATGGGCGTGAAGCACATCCGCCGTTCCTACGGAAGAAGGCTCACTGTCTGTTTTTTTGAATGTATGAATGATCTCGTCAGTCATGTATTTAGAAATCCTCTCAAAAACCTCTATTTCTAAATCGTCAGTAATCAGGTGTCTAATATTCATATTGTTATTTTGTCAAAATGTCGAAATTCTTAAGGAACACTTTTTGGTAATAATCGGAGTAGTTTCTGCCTGTTGTGTGGTTGTGCCAAAGTAAGACGAAGTCACCCTCGACGTCTTTGGTTCTTTGCAACAGTTTCCGGATTAGTGTATTAGCGTCATTTTCAGATAGTTTCATGTAGTCGAACAGAGTGCCGTCCATCACAATTAGTGGGTGTTCTGTGATGTCTGTTTCACAGTCGTTGACAATGTCGAAGATCCTGAATGGGTGTGCGGTGCCGCATTTGAAGCCGCACCGTTCCGCATAGCCGAGCGTATAGTCGTCGGTTATTCCGGCCTGTTTCCAATGTTCTACGGAGTTCATTTGCCCAGTGAACCGGGTGCGCAGGTAGTGCTGCCTCAATGAAGTCACAGATGTGTTTAAAACATTGTCCAAACGTTTTTTCTCTGTTGCCAGAAGATTCCCGTCAACAGCGCTGCTGTAGCTGCCATGAAGCCCGATGACTGCGCCAGAGGCATGGACTTTCCCGATTATGTCCCTGCAATATCCGTCAGTTATGCTGTATGTTGAGTCCGTCTCGCCGCTTTCCTGTGCCTTGAAGAAGAAAAACGGTGTTCTGCCGTTTCTTTTGGCAATATCCAAGAAGGAGAAAATCTGCTTTACGTAGGGGTCGTTTTCCTTGTTGGAAAGCCAGGAACGGAATTCGGAAAAGGATTTTTTCGTGTCCCGCAAAGACTTGTTAATCAGCAAATCGCGACCGAAAATTGAACGCATGGCTTGGAAACGGCCGCTAAATCTGACAAGGATGTCTATGTCATGGGTCTGCAAAACAGATGATTCCCTTTGGGCGACCTTGTACGTCGGAACATTCTCCAAAACCGCCTTTCTGATAAGCATGGCATACTCGTCGGCGAGCGGAACCTCGATGATGTTGTATCTGTCGGCTATGCTTCCGTTAAACACATACCTGCCGTGGTTGTCGAAATTGGCTGGCTTTGACGAGAATTCCTCCAATCTCGACAAAAGCACGAATGTGGGCGTTATGATGTCAGCGGGAAAACAAATGTGATTGGAATCTGATTCAATTGTGACGTCAAGGCTCTCTGCAAAGAAGAAGGGGATTTCGTATGTGTTCATGTAGTTCGGCGCTAAGCTGAACTTGGCGTTCCCCTGCATGAAGGAAGCGAATTGGGCGTCGTTGAACAGCGGGATCCGGACGGTGAAACAAGAAGTGGAGAGCAACACGGAACCGTTCTCCAACGAAATTTCCGCATGGTTTTCACTGGGGGCGGGGAATGCAGCATCAAGTAGATGCCCGGCTGCGTATCTTATGGCGTTGATCGAAATCATATCCCGAAAACGGCCGCAAAGATAACATTTATTTGTTGTTCTCCGGAAAACCATTTTAATGAACCATGTCGACAAACCTGACACCAATTAATTTTTATCAAAGAGCCGACATAAGCCAAAAAGTTTTGTACTTTTGCATTTCAAAAAATCAAACATGATGGAGAAAGAAAAATTTATCATCACAATAAACCGTGAATTCGGCTCCGGAGGCCGTGAGATTGCCTGTAAAGTGGCTGAACTCCTCGGCGTTAAGTTCTACGACAAGGAAATACTGTCTGTACTTACAGAAAAGTACGATTTGTCAGTGGAAGAGATGGAACGCATCAAGGCCAAGAAGACAAACTGGTGGAGCGAATTCTGCAGATTCTACAGCCAGAATTCAAGTGTGGCCTCATATACGGGCGGTCGACAAATACTGGCGGTGAACCGCGAAATCTCTTCAATCGAACTGTTCAAAGCTGAAGAGAAAATCCTCAAGGAGTTGGCCGATCAAGAGTCCTGCGTCATTCTGGGCCGCACCGGATTCCATATCTTCAAAGACTATCCGAATGCGATGCGACTGATGTTGATCGCCAATCACGACTTCCGCTTGAAACGCATCATGGACAAGTACAACCTTGATGAAAAAAAGGCTGAGGAAAAGATTATCGAGACTGACACAGCCCGCGAGAACTTCACCAAGACCTTCGCCAAAGTCTCAAGATACGACGCTCGCAACTACGACATGGTTATGAACGTGTCAGGCTTCAGCACTGATGCTGTTGCTGATTTCATAGCAAAAAACGTGAGATTGAAATATCCTGAGTATTAGTCTTTTAACCTATTCGTCGATTTCAAACGTCTCCTCGCTGTCCCAATAAGCGCGTATTGTTATGGTCGCGGGGAAGCGTTTCATCTTCTCGGCCTGCCTTTTGGCTGAATAGTCGCCGGGATCCCATATTCCATTGCCGTTCTCATCGCAAAATACAGTCACATTGTACGATGTGGGCTCCAAATACTCATATGTGATTGTAGCCGGCTCACTCAAGACGTCGCTCTGCAACTCCTTTTCCCCTTTACTAAGTGTTGCGACATATTTTTTGCCGTTGTCGGGTATCCTGTAGTTCATGATCAATGTTCCATAATCTTTTATCGATTTGGCCACGAATTCAAATCTGATTGTGTCATTGGTGAGATTGTTGTATCCGTAAAACACCGAATCAGGAATCATGACTGAATAGGATTTTTTCTCGGCATACTTCATGGGAAGAGGCAACTGCATCAGAAATGTGTCGGGAACTGAAAAACGCATCACCACTGTATCGTTCGATTTCTTTTCCTTCGTCATGACATATACGTTGAACGAATCTGTTGGACGTATCGGGTAAGGGAAAACCAACGAGAGGGGCTTGTTCACTTCGCCTTTGTCTATGACGTTCACACTCAAGTTGTTGGATACCTTTCCACGACCGCGTCCGCTCTGTACTTTTGCTTTGTGAGGAGCGAGATAGACAGTGTCGCACTGACTGTCGGCTGTCAATATATACATCAGACTATCTGTCACCGTCTTTTTCATATACCATGTGATTGTGTCTCCCGACGGATTTTTCTTCTCAAAATATTGTTGGTCATGGTTGACAGCCTTGGCAGAAAAATTGTTGACGGGCAGTTTATAAGGGAAGATATAAACTCCTTCTGCTGGATTTTCGAAACGGAGCAGCTTCTGTGCAGTGTCGGTCGCCATGAACGAATTGAGTTGTATCATGTCATGGTGCACCTTCAATGAATCCGGCAAACTGTCTGGCTGTGCAGGGTAAGCCTCTACCATCTCTGTCAGGAAAGCGATTTCTTCATTGGGGAGATCGTACAGGAAATTGGCATTGACATCCTTCAAGGCAAATATTTTGTACGAGCCAGATGCTATGTTCTTGAACGAGAAGGAGCCGTCGCCAACAGATTTTGTCACATAACTCGGAACTGTCGTCATAGGCAGCGAATCAATGTCTTCTTTGTACAGCATCACAAAAAAGTCCTTCATCGGTGCAAGTGTCTTTGAATCTGTGATCCTGCCTGCCAAGGTGTTGTTGTCGATACTGTCGCCGGTTGAGAAACTATAGTGGAAAAGATCGAGCGGATTACCCTCATGAAAGTCTTTCAAAGCACTGGAAAACACCATGTTATAGGTCGTGTTCGGGCGCAGTGGCTCTTTGAATTTCACAATGACAGACTTTCCTTTTGTGGAGAATTCCGGTTTCTCGGAAAGGGGAGGGGATATCAGGACATTTTCCGACGGGTTGTTTAAGGTGACGTATTCGTCGAAATAGATACGTATCTGCTTGCTGTCGAAATTCACCATGTCGTTTTCCGGCTCAACCTTCATGACCTTAGGCGGGTCGGTGTCTTTTGGGCCGCCTGATGGAGTCACGATCTTAGCGCAGCTGTTCATCAGAAGTAGAGCCGACAGCAGAAGAGTGAATATGGTGATTTTTCGACGCATATTGTAAATTATTCGTTGGTTTTGCTGTAATAGTTCAGGTCAACACGCTCAGTCCAACCTTGCATCTGCCAGAATTTATTGCCGATTTCGTTGCTTTTCATCACAAGAAGTCCGTTTTTCTTGATTCCTTCGGCTTCAATGGCGTGATATACGGCGCGAAGCAGGGCTTTTCCAATACCTTGTTGGCGAAGGTCCTCGCGCACAACTGTGTGGTAGATGTACGCACGACGGCCGTCCATGCCGCACATGATCACACCCACAATCTTTCCGTCCATTTCTGCCACAAAGTTTGATGTAGGGTTCTTTTTAATGAATTTGGCGATGCCTTCAGCTGAGTCGTCATAGTTGCGCAAGGCCATTCCATCTGTTATTGACCATAATCCGTAAACCTGATCATAGTCTTCATTTGTCATCAATCGAATTTTATAATCTTGCATTGCTGTAATTTTTTGGCTGCAAAAGTAGTCTTTTTTTGAGAAGTCCGCAGCACTTTTTTATAAATCAGGACGCCTTAAATAGGCGCTTGTTATCACACGGTCGTCTTCTACAGGATATTTCAGACCTCTGTAGTTGTGCTCCGACAAAGACATCTTGTTATTCAGGGATTTCTTCTTCTTTTTAAGTTTGAAATCAGAAACCATATTCTCGGATTCGTAAAACAAAAACTGCAGAAAATCTATGAATTGTTTGCTTTTCTTCTGTTTGTTTGAGATGTCATCCGGTGTCCCCGAGTCAATTATTGTGAATTTCTTGGATGTTTCCAAAATATTGATAAAATCCTCGTTGTCAATACTGTTGTCAGACGAAAGCATCAAAATGTAGTCAATATCCGAGTATGAAGACGTCATTTTCTTAAGTCCGATATTGTTGAACAGATGGTATTCGTCCTCGAAGAGAAGTCCGCCAAAGAGAGGGTCTTCCAACTTTGAAGAGAACTGGTGCGGAGCGGTCACTTTGTTGGATATGATTGTCAGATCGACGGAATATTCTTCGTTAAAGCACAAAAAATAAGTGGGGAAAGCGATTATTTCCCCATTATCTTCCAAATTAAGATTTCCAATGTAAGAGCAGTCTTTGGCGACTGTCTGGTGAATCTGGTTGGCGAAAGAGAAATGTCGGGCAGGACTCTTGACGAAGGCCATCCAGTAATCCTTGGCGGTACCGAATGAGTCTAAGGTGACAACATTTTCCGGCAGTTTTCTCTTAGGCATAGCTCATAAAGCCTTGTGTTACAACTTCATCCACTCGTCGAAATCCTCAGGCGACACCAATTTAAGCTCCAAGGCGGCCTCGCGAAGAGTGAGATTGTTCTCGTGTGCGTGCTGTGCTATCTTGGCTGAGTTGTAGTAACCTATATGAGGGTTGAGTTTGGTGACGAGCATGAGAGAGTTGTTGAGATGCATGGCAATCCGCTCGAGGTTGGGCTTTATACCCTTGAGGCAGTGGTCGTTGAAAGAGTTGATGACATCGGCGAGCAGGCGTGACGACTGCAGCAGGTTTCTGCCGATGAGAGGCATGAATACATTGAGTTGGAGGTGTCCCTGCATTGCGCCGGTGGTGATTGCCACATCGTTGCCGATAACTTGGCAGCACACTTGCGAGAGGGCCTCGCACTGTGTAGGGTTGACCTTTCCGGGCATGATTGAGGAACCTGGCTCATTAGCCGGCAGTACCACTTCGCCCAAGCCGCAGCGCGGACCTGAGTTAAGAAGGCGGAAATCGTTGGCTATCTTCATCAACGACACGGCGAGACGCTTGAATGCGCCAGACATTTCGCAAAGCGAATCGTGTGTAGCCATGGCCTCAAACTTGTTCTCGCAATTCGTGAAGCTGTAGCCTGTGAACTTGTTTATGTATTCGAGGGCTTTCTTGTCGTAGCCTTCGGGTGCATTGATGCCATTACCAACAGCCGTGCCGCCGATTGGCAGCTCCATGAGATGCTTCAGGCTTTGACGGATAACCTCCAAACCGTGTTCCAGTTGGGATAGATGTCCGGAAAGCTCCTCGCCGAGAGTAAGCGGGGTGGCGTCCATAAGGTGGGTGCGCCCGATCTTCTTGATGTCGGAGTATTCGCTTATTTTCTCCCTATAGGTGGCCATCATATTCTCAATTGCCGGAATAGTGCGAATGATGATGCTTCTGGCTGTGGCGATACGCATTCCCGTCGGGAATATGTCGTTGGTTGACTGTGACTTGTTGACATCGTCGTTAGGGGAGAGGAATAGGGGAGTGTCGGTGAGCTTGCCGCCGTGCAGAATCTGGGCACGGTGTGCAATAACCTCATTGACGTTCATGTTTGTCTGCGTGCCGGATCCCGTCTGCCAGATGTGGAGCGGGAAATGTTCATCCCACTTGCCGTCAAGTATTTCATCACATACGTTGACTATAAGGTCGCGCTTTTCGGCACTCAGAACGCCGCAGTCGTAGTTGGCGCAGGCTGCGGCCTTCTTGGCAGTTGCTATCCCATATATTATCTCTATCGGCATCTTTTTCTTGCCGATTACAAAATTCTCCATTGCACGCTGGGTCTGAGCACCCCATAGCTTGTCGCTCTCAACCCTCATCTCTCCTAATGTGTCCTTCTCTATCCTGTATTCCATCTGATGTTTGTTTTATCCGTTTAAAGCATTTGCACCGCTCACGATCTCAATCAACTCGTTTGTGATAGAAGATTGTCGGGCGTTGTTGTATTTGAGGCGCAAGTCTCGCAGAATCTCCGTGGCGTTGTCGGTGGCCTTTGTCATGGAAATCATCCGGGCCCCGTGCTCCGAAGCCACAGAGTCAGACAATGTCTTGTAGAGCTGTGTACGGAGTATCTTCGGGATCAGTTCTCCTAAAAGTTCATCTGCAGAAGGCTCTATGATGTAGTCGCCTGAAACCTTCGTCGGTTGTCCTTCCTCCGCGATTTGAGCCACAGGCAGGAACTCTTCAACAGTGATTTTCTGAGTCGCTGCGTTGAGGAACTGGTTGTAAACAATCTCCACCTTGTCGATTTCGTGTTTGATGAAACCGTCTATCAGCATGTCGGCGATTTCTGAAGACTTGGTGAAATCAGGTGCGTCGATGAGCTTCTCATCGTACAGCATGACCGGATACAGCTTTGAAAGCTGCTCGTTGCCTTTCTTTCCAAAGCAGATAAGCTTGAGGTTCCCTGCAGCGAGCTGGCTGCTGTATTTCTCTTCCACAAGATGTTTCACGCGCTTCACAATATTTGAGTTGAAGGCACCGCAGAGCCCCTTGTTGGAAGTGAGAACCACCAACACAACCTTCTCTGGCTCCCGGTTCTCAAAGAGAGGAAGCTTTTCGGTGTCGGCGTTTGAAGATGCCAGGTTACCGAGTATTTCGCTCAACTTCTGAGAGTAGGGACGGAGATGCTGTATAGAAGTCTGTGCCCTGCGAAGTTTCGCGGCCGACACCAACTTCATTGATCCGGTGATCTTCTGTGTTGACTCGATTGATGTGATTCGAGTGCGTATTTCCTTTAGGTTGCCCATCTCTATTCGTATTTTTTAGCCACTTCTTTACAAGCGTCGGTAAGCTTTTGCATTATTTCGTCATCAATTTTTCCTGCAGCAAGCGTGTCAAGTACATCCTGGCGGTTTTGATGCATATAAGAAATGAATTCAGTTTCGAAGTTGCGAATATTTGATACCGGGACAGCCTGGAGCAAGCCTCTTGAGCCGCAGAAGATGATTGCGATCTGTTCTTCTACCTTGTAAGGGGTGTATTGAGGTTGTTTGAGGATTTCCACGTTACGGATTCCCTTGTCAAGGATGAACTGAGTGGCGGCATCGACATCGGACCCGAACTTTGCGAATGACTCCATCTCGCGGTACTGTGCTTGGTCGAGCTTGAGGGTGCCGGCCACCTTCTTCATAGACTTGATCTGGGCGTTACCGCCGACGCGCGACACTGAGATGCCGACATTGATGGCCGGACGCACACCCGAGTTGAAGAGTGAGGTCTCGAGGAAAATCTGGCCGTCGGTGATGGAGATCACGTTGGTCGGGATATAGGCTGACACATCGCCGGCCTGGGTCTCGATGATTGGGAGGGCCGTAAGTGAACCGCCGCCCTTCACGATCGGCTTGAGCGAGTCAGGCAGGTCGTTCATTGTGGCTGCGATCTCATCAGACTCGATGATCTTGGCTGCGCGTTCAAGCAGACGTGAGTGGAGGTAGAACACATCGCCAGGGTACGCCTCGCGTCCGGGTGGACGGCGGAGCAGCAAAGAAACTTCGCGGTAGGCCACGGCCTGCTTTGACAAGTCGTCGTAGATGATGAGGGCGTTTCTGCCGGTGTCGCGGAAGAATTCGCCTATGGCAGCGCCTGCAAACGGTGCGTAGAACTGCATGGCAGCAGCGTCCGATGCAGTTGCAGTGACCACGATTGTGTATGGCATGGCACCGCGCTCTGTCAGTGTCTTCACCAATGAGGCCACTGAAGAACCCTTCTGACCGACTGCGACATATATGCAATACACAGGATTGCCCTGTTCATAATATGACTTCTGGTTTATGATTGTGTCTATAGCTATGGCCGTCTTACCTGTCTGGCGGTCACCGATGATGAGCTCCCGCTGCCCGCGGCCGATTGGTATCATTGCGTCAACTGCCTTGATACCGGTCTGCAACGGCTCCTTCACGGGCTGGCGGAAGATGACTCCCGGCGCCTTCCTCTCTATGGGCATCTCGAAAAGCTCGCCCTCGATCGGTCCTTTGCCGTCGATCGGCTCGCCCAATGTGTTTATGACGCGTCCTAAAAGGCCTTCGCCGACCTTGATTGATGCTATTCTGCCCGTGCGCTTGCAAATGTCGCCTTCATTCAGCGACTTTGAGTCGCCGAGCAATACCACACCTACGTTATCTTCCTCAAGATTGAGGGCTATGCCAGTTATCTCGTCGCCGTTTTTGGTGCTGAAGGTCACTAATTCGCCCGAACGTGCGTTCTGCAAGCCGTAAACACGTGCTATGCCGTCGCCTACCAACAACACTGTGCCAACCTCCTCCATCTCGGACTTCTGGTTGAAATTCTGCAGCTGTGTGCGCAAAATGGATGTTACTTCTGATGGTTTTATCTCTGCCATGTATATGCTTTATTAGTTAAAATTGTACTTGGAAAATGTTTTGTGAGAACTCCTGCTTCAAGCGGTTGATTTTGCTCAAAATGCTTGAATCCAAATAATAGTCGTCCATCTTGACCACAAAACCACCGATTATTGACGGATCGACTATTTCGTCGAGCTCGATGGTTGCGTGCGTCTGGTCGGCGATAAGACCGACTATCTTGCCTTTCAGTTCCGGACTGAGCGGCTGTGCAGTGGTGATGCTGACCTGCCGGATGTTGTTCTCTGTGTTATAAAGTTTGAAATATTCTTCACAAATGGTGTCTAAAGCGGGCTCGCGCTTCTGTTTCAAGAGTAACTCAAGGAACTTGTATGTGATGTCGTGGAGAGTTCCGTTGAACACACTTTCGAAAATCTTGTGCTTTTGGTGGGCTTCGATGACCGGATTTCTCAAAAGGACCTGCAGTTCACGATTTTCCTTCAGGGTTTTGGAGAAAAGCGCAAGGTCGTCAAACACCTCTTTCACCGAGTTGTTCTCCTTGGCGAAGTCGAAAAGAGCCTTTGCGTATCTGTTAGATAATTTTGGATTTTTCATCTACTACATTTTAAAGCGCGGCAAATATACATTATTTTCTAAAATAAAAAAACGCAGAAAAATTATTTCTGCGTTTCAGATATTTTTGCACAATACAGCATTACATTTTCCTGCTGCCCGGTTTCACGAAGGGCAGACCTTGTTTGCAGAGCGGACAGTCTTCTACAGCCCAATTCTGAATGTCGAGTTTTGTAGCGCTGTAGATGGGGTAGGGGAAGGAGCCGTTGCTTCTGTCGGCTATGCAGGCCACGCCGATCACTTCAGCGCCGAATGACTTGAGAACTTCTATGGTCTCAAGCGAGGATTTGCCTGTCGTGACCACATCCTCGGAGATAAGAAGACGCATCCCGGGCTTCACCTCAAAGCCGCGGCGCAGCGTCATCACGTTGTCAACGCGCTCGGTGAAGATGGCCGGCACTCCTAATTGGCGGCCGAGCTCATACGCCACGATTATTCCTCCCATGGCCGGTCCCACAACCATGTCTATGTTCAGGCCTTTGACCTGCGCGGTGATTTCCGAGATCACGCGCTCTGCACGGTCAGGATATTGCAAAAGTTTGGCGCACTGGCAGTAACGGTCGCTGTGACGTCCAGATGACAACAGAAAATGACCTTCCAATAACGCCTCTGATTGAATCAGTTCGTCGATGACTTTGTTTGAATTACTCATAGTGTTCTATTTTCTTTTATCCGTGGCAAAGATACTATTTTTATGCGTAAATCGAAAAAGGTTTTTTCTATAAAAAAAAATGTTATATTTGCCGCTTGTAAAATATAAGCGAATATGGAATTGAAATTCATCGTATCGAGCGAGTTGTTATACCGCAACTTGAACGCCATAAGCGGCGTCATGGGCTCAAACAGCACAATGCCCATTTTGGAAAACGTTCTGCTCTCAATCGAGGGCAACATCCTCAAACTGACGGCTTCCGATCTCGAATCCACAATGACGGCCGTCATCCCACTCGAGAATGTGGAAGGTGAAGGCTCCGTGGCTGTGCCCGCAAGAAGACTGCTCGACACACTGAAGCTCATGCCTGACATGCCACTCGTTTTCCTGATCGACACCGATCCTAACTCTCTGAGCCTCAAATTCAACACCGCCAACAGCGAATACCGCGAGAAATGCCTCAGCAGTGAGGAATTCCCTATGGTGAAGCCGATTAACAATCCAAAAAGATTCGAAATCCGTGCAACCGTGCTGCAAAGAGCCATCAGCAAGACCATCTTCGCAACCGGTAATGACGAGCTGCGGCCAAATATGATGGGCGTGTTCTGCGAACTTTCATCAGACTACATCACATTTGTTGCCACCGACGCCCATAAACTTGTGCGCTACCGCAACAGCGAGGTGAAAAGCGATGAATACACCTCATTCATCCTTCCTAAAAAACCAATCTCCCACCTTAAAGGCACTCTCTCCGGCCTGACCGATATGGTTCACGTTGAGTATTCAGATGATACCCACCATATATGCTTCAAATTCGACAATTTCGAACTGTATTCTTCTCTCAAGGAAGGAAAATATCCGAATTATGAGGCGGTAATCCCGACCAATAACACGAATGTACTTTCCATAGGCCGCGACGAATTCCTTAAATCAGCCCGCCGTCTTGGAAACTATTCAAGCAAATCCACATATCAGGTGAGGATCGAGCTCACTGAAAACAATCTGAACCTTACAGCCGAAGACACAGACTTCTCATGCAAGGGCGCGGAGAACATCGCCTGCCAATACGACGGAGAACCCATGCAGATAGGTTTTAACTCCAAGTTCCTTATCGACATGATGAGCAATATCGACACACCACGCATCAAGATGGAATTGTCAAGACCCGACAGGGCTGCCCTCATTCTCCCTGAAGATAACAGCGACGGAAACGAGGACGTTCTCATGCTCATAATGCCAGTAATGCTGAATAATTAGTCTATACACATAACCTGATAAAAGGAAAACCGAGTTGTCGCGGCCGCACTGCGGCTGAGGAAAGTCCGGGCAACACAGAGCGCCATACTTCCTAACGGGAAGGCACACGCAAGTGTGACAGACAGTGCCACAGAAAAGATACCGCCTGCTCGCAGGTAAGGGTGAAATCGCGAGGTAAGAGCTCACGCCGCCGGCAGTGATGCCGGTGAGGGTAAACCTTATGGGTTGAAAGACCAAATAAACCGGGGCTTGAGGGTTGCTCGCCCGACCCGGAGGGTAGGTTGATTGAGACGTGCGGCAACGTACGTCCGAGATAAATGACAACATGAAACAGAACCCGGCTTACGGGTTTTCCTTTTTTTTACCACCATGGTTTGAAGGCGTCTTCAATGTGCCACACCTCCTCCTTCCCGCTGTCCATCAACACCGATACTATGTCAAAACGAATCTCCTTGGTTATCCCTCTGAAAGTCGAATAGTACGACGCGGCGCGTATCAGGTTCCTCTGCTTTACCTTCGTCACAAACTCTTCCGGAGCCCCCATGGTTGTACTCTTCCTTGTTTTCACCTCCACAATAACCAAATACTCGCTGTTTCCGGCTATTATGTCAACCTCGAGATGCCCGAACCTCCAGTTGCGCTCGTGAATTCTGTATCCTTTGCTGATCAAATACCTGGCCGCCAATTCCTCGCCAGCCATGCCTTTTGTTTGTTGTTCTGTTTTCATTTTATTATATATTTACAATTGTTTTGCAAATATACAATTTTTTGTAGTTCGTGTAGTTAAAAAATCATCTTGATTTGTATGCGTTGTCGAACTGTGTTCTCGAGATAATGGACCTGCCGAGCGTGGCCTCATCGGCGTATTCAAGCTCTTCGCCAACACCAATGCCGCGTGCAATGGTGGTAATACTGGCAACCTTGTCTTTTATGTTCTTATAAATGAAGAAGTTGGTTGTATCGCCCTCAACAGTGGCTGGAAGAGCCAAGATTATCTCCTCAATATCGCCCTCATCAACCCTGTCGAACAATTGCTGGATTGTGAGTTGCTGTATTCCGATACCATCCATAGGCGAGATAACACCTCCCAAAACATGATATACACCATTGTACTGGTTTGTGTTTTCAATTGCTATCACATCTCTTATGTCCTGCACTACACATATCACCTTGCTGTTTCGCTTCGGATTCGCACAAATGTCGCATATCTCGTGGTCGGAGATGTTGTGACATTTTTTGCAGAAAACTATGTCACTTTTCAACTTGTTGATACGATCGGTGAGCAGTTGTACATTGCTCTCGTCTTGCTTGATAAGATGCAGAGCGAGTCGCAGTGCTGACCTTTTTCCAATGCCTGGAAGCTTGGAAATCTCGTTTACTGCATTCTCTAAATGTTTGGAATATAGTGATATCATTCGTCCTCGGGATTAAAAATGAGAGTGGAAAACCTTGATATGTCAAAAATCTCATTAGCCACGTCACAGATTTCCGTGGAAGTGATATTTTCGATACGACTGATGTTTTCATCCATGTCGGAGACTTCATCGTAAAACAGCGCTAAATGTCCTGCTGACAATAATTCATTGAGCTTTGACTCCTGGGCTAATGCAAGTTGACCTATAAACTGTTTTTTAGCATAGAAAAGTTGCATTGATCCCAACTTTTCCTTTTTCAGTCTCTCTATCTCCTTGAATACAAGATTGATGCAATGGTCGCGCTCGTGTGGATCGCATCCGAAATACACCGAGAAGAGGCCGCAGTCTGAAAATGGGTTGAAATATGACTCTATGGTGTAGGCGAGACCTTTTTTCTCCCTGATGCTCATGTTTAGTCTCGTATTCTGACCTTGTCCGCCCAGTATGTTTGTCAAAAGCAAAAACGGCACGCGTTCTTTGTCGCGGATACTGTAAGCTGGAATTCCTGTAATAACGTTTGTTTGTGATGTGTTTTTTAGGACTATCTGGGTTTGAGGGAGATATGCGTCAAAACGGGTCCTGATACGTTGACCTGACAGGAGAGGTATTGAACCAAAATACTTCTCGCATAGATTCACTAACCTTTGTTTTGATATGTTCCCAACCGAACAGAGGACCACGTTTTCGAGCGTGTAGTTGCTCCTGATAAAGTTGAAAATATCGTCTCTGTAAATATCCTGCACACTGTCCTTGGTGCCAAGGATATTCTTTCCCATCCCGTGGTTCCTGAAAATCATAGATTCGAAGTCGTCAAAGATTATTTCAGACGGCGTGTCATTGTAGAAATTTATTTCTTCAAAAATGACAGTTTTTTCCTTCTCTAATTCTTTTTCCGGAAAAGTTGCATTGAAAAATATATCCGCGAGCAGTTCCACGGCACGCGGATAGTATTGCGACAGGAAAGATGCGTAGAAATCTGTCTCCTCTTTTGATGTGCTGGCGTTCAAGTCGCCGCCCACATTCTCCAGGCGGTTGATGACACGTGAGGAGGAGCGTTTTTTTGTTCCCTTGAAAATAGTGTGTTCTACAAAATGGGCGAGTCCGGGGTGTTGGTCGGGTTCGTCGCGGGTTCCTGCATCGATCAGAATGCCAAAGTGTGAAATAGGGGAGTTGGTTGAGATATGCAGGAGTCTGAGACCGTTTTGCAATCTTACAATATGGTGCGGCATGGATCCACAATCACTTTTTGTATAGTATTCACGATATTTTCATCGAACGGTACCTGCACGCGTATGTAATTGTCGGTGAAGCCCGACAGCATGTCGTCGTTGACCTGTGATTCGATGAGAACAGGACGTTCCTGGCCGGTGCATTGTTCATAGAATGCACGTTTCTTCTCGTTAGAGAGGGCTATAAGTCTGTCGGCTCTTTCCGACTTTACATCTTCTGGAATCTGGTCTTCCATTATGTTGGCTGCGGTGCGTGGACGGCGGGAGTAGGGGAACACATGCATATAGCTAATGGGCAGTGTGTCGAGGAAATTGTAGGTCATCTCGAATTCTTCGTCAGTCTCACCCGGAAATCCTGCGATCACATCACAGGCGATGCATGCGTCTGGCATAAGCTTGCGTATTTTGTTGACTTTTTCGGCGTATTCGGCGGTGGTGTAGCGGCGGCGCATCTCGGAGAGCACCCTGTCACAGCCGGACTGGAGCGGAAGGTGGAAGTGGGGCATCAGTATTTCGTTTTTGGCGACCATCTTGATGATGTCGTCGGTGAGCAATTCAGGCTCCACAGAGGAGATTCTGATGCGTTCAACGGCATTCTGCTTCACAATCGCCTTGATAAGTTTGGTGAAGTCTTCGTTGGTGCCGCGGCCGAAATCGCCTATGTTTACACCTGTGAGGTTTACCTCGTGTATGCCGTGCGATGCAATCTCTTCAATGTTTTTCAACACACCTTCTATGGTGTCGCTGCGGCTCTTTCCGCGTGCTATCCATACTGTGCAGTAGGTGCAGTGGGTGTTGCAACCGTCCTGTATCTTCAAGAATGAGCGTGTCCGGTCATTTATTGAATACGTGGAGAAGAAATTCGGAGATGGATTTACATTGCGGGATACAACATAGTCTATAACGCTAAGCTTGTTGCTGCTTGCGAAAACTTTGTCAACTCCGGCCCAACGCTCCAACAGCTCTGGCTTAAGGGCACTGTAGCAACCCATCAGTATTATCGCTGCCAAAGGATTCTCGCGATGCAGTTTTGAAACTAAATTACGAGTCTTTTTCTCTGCGGAACCTGTTACTGCACAAGTGTTTACGATGATTATCTCTGGAACTCCACCTTGCTGCCAACCTCTTTTTTCCAACTCAGCTGCAATGAACGACGACTCACTGTAATTTAACTTGCATCCCAATGTGTGTATCTCAAAATTTTTCATCAAATCGGTGTCATTTATATTAAAACCATAACAAACAGACATCGGTAAAATCCCCCCATGTCATTGTCTCTCAATATTTTCCTAAAAAAATAAGGTCGTAAAATACGCACGGCAAAATTACACTTTTTTTTTAAAATTTCAAACACTTTTTTCACGACTTTTCAGCTCGCCTCAATTGATATTTATTTTACTTTTGCAATCCAGTTTGAATCATTAAACACGAAATTAATTTTTTAAATATGAATTATGTAGAGACAACAGTGGCGAACAATGACAGAATCACATCCGATATCTATGTGATGTGTGTTGAGAGTCTCGGCATTTCCTGCATCCCCGGTCAGTTTTTCATGCTCAAGAGCTGGGACACGGAACTGACACTAATGCGACCGATCAGTGTCTTCAAGACCGATGACGCACATATCTATTTCATGTACAGGGTTGTTGGTCAAGGCACACAACGTCTGTCGCAGCTTAACAGCGGCAGCAAGATTAAACTTTTAGGCCCCTCTGGCAACGGTTATCCTATTGAAACTCTGAAAGGCAGGGTTGCGGTGTTAGGGGGTGGGGTAGGCATCCCGCCGCTCTGCGAGACAGCAAAAGTGCTCAGCAACCACGGCGTCTCTGTTGACGCTTTCCTCGGCTTCCGCGATGAAGTTTTCGCTACAGACGATTTCAAACCATATTGCAACAGCGTGTACGTCTCAACTGAAAACGGAAGCTCTGGGCACAAGGGGTTTATCACCGACATACTTGACCCTTCGAAATACGATGCTGTCCTGACTTGCGGTCCGGAAATCATGATGCGGAAGGTAGCATCTCTCTGTTCTAAGTCTAACACATTGTGTTACTGTTCTTTAGAGCATAGAATGGCATGCGGATTGGGCGCCTGTCTCGGATGCAGCATCAAAACCAAATCCGGCATGAAACGGGTTTGCAAGGAAGGGCCTGTGTTCAACAGCTCTGATCTTTTATGGTAATTTTTCACTTAGAAAATGTTAATTATGAAAGAAAATATATCTTTATCTACAAAAATCTGTGGTGTTGAATTCAAAAACCCTGTGATTGCCGCTTCAGGCACTTTCGGATTCGGAGATGAATATAACGAGCTTTATGACGTGTCTTGTCTTGGGGGTATCTCATCCAAAGGGCTAACTCTCAATCCGAAAGAAGGCAACGAAGGCATCCGTGTGTGGGAGACGGCATCCGGAATGATGAATAGTGTTGGATTACAAAATCCTGGTATTCAATATTTTATAGAACACGGCATAGCACAAATGCGTCGTTTTAACACTGTTTTGATTGCAAATATGGGCGGCCACAGTATGGACGACTACGTCACTGGTGGATCCATGCTTTCGGATGCCGACATCGACATGCTCGAGCTGAACATTTCATGCCCGAATGTGAAAAGTGGCGGCATGGCCTTCGGTGTAAAAGCCGATGTAGCCCATGAAGTGGTTTCCGAAGTACGCAAGGTATGTCATAAGCCATTGATTGTCAAGTTGTCACCAAATGCAGAGAACATTGTTGACATGGCCAAAGCTTGCGAAGACGCCGGAGCTGACGCGCTGTCTCTTGTAAACACATTCCAAGCCATGGCCATCGACCTGCACAGAAGAAAGCCTGTTTTCAACAATGTATATGCGGGTTTGTCGGGAGCAGCCATAAAGCCGATAGCATTGAGGATGGTACATTCAGTATGCAAAAATGTAAACATTCCCGTCATTGGTCTCGGAGGAATTTACACAGCGGAGGACGTCTTGGAGTTCATGATGGCAGGAGCCGCCGCCGTGCAGATCGGTACTGTCAATTTCAACGATCCATTGGCTGGCAAGAATATCATAGATGCTTTGTATAAACTATGTGAAAAGGAAAATATCACAGACATTCACGACATAATTGGAATTATCTGATTGCACATCAAAACAGAATAATCATCACAACTATATTTGATTTTTAACATCCGGTAAATTTAAAATCCCGTGCAACAAACTTATTCGCACGGGATTTTTCAATGCTCATTGCGATGTCATTTTCTTGCCGAATTTGTTATATAATTTATATTATGTTAAATAGAAAACATCGGGTACAATACCCTTTTATATTGGCCATGTCACATTCAACTAATTACAAAGTTTCTATTAACTTGCATTCTTTTCGTTCAGCCGCAAGGATGCGGCTGCTCGTAATTCATAATCACTAATTATTAATTCCTAACTGTTTTACAGCTTCCCAGAGAACAACTCCGGCGGCAACTGACACATTCAATGAATGTTTTGTGCCGAACTGCGGAATCTCGACAGCCATATCCGCCAAATCCAGAAGCTCGTCTGAAATTCCAAAAACTTCATTTCCTACAAACAATGCGATTTTGCTAAATTGCTTAAAATCAACATTTTGTAATAAAATAGATGTGTCAATTTGCTCAACAAGCACTATGGTATATCCATCATTTTTTAGTTGAACAGCTAATTCTGAGACTTCGTTAACATGCTGCCAATCAACGCTTTCCGTTGCTCCGAGGGCTGTCTTTGCAATCTCCTTGTGTGGCGGTGTTGCTGTAATTCCGCACAAATACAGTTTTTCAACATTGAAAGCATCACATGTTCTGAAGGCAGAACCTACGTTGTGAGTGCTCCTGATATTGTCTAACACCAAGACAACAGGCATTTTTGACTGAGTCTTGAATTCCTGGGCAGTCACCCTACCCATCTCTTCCATAGATAGTTTTCTCATAATTTAGTTGGCGGTATATGGTAAGTCGTCGTCCGGAGCGATGTTGAACGGATCGTTGAAAGCGTCATCGTCATAGTTCGCCTTGCTCTCGAAAGTCTCAAAGGATGTATTCGGTGAAATTCCCCTATTTGGATCGCTAAAGTCAGAAAATGTGTCCTCACTGTCAAAAATGTCATCACTGACGTCGCAAAACTTGGTATATGCGCTTTTGAATTTCACGCGAACATCACCGGGACTGCCGTGACGGTTCTTGGCGAATATGATGTCTGCCTGGCCTTTTGCCGGGGAGTTGTCTTCAAAGGTGTCAAGTCCGTAAGCTTCAGGACGATAGATGAAAAGCACCATGTCGGCATCCTGCTCAATTGATCCTGACTCACGTAAGTCAGACAGGATTGGTCGTTTGGAGCCGCTGCGGGTTTCAACAGCACGGCTTAACTGTGAAAGGGCTATCACAGGCACGTCCAATTCCTTAGCTAACATCTTGAGCTGGCGTGAGATATATGCGATTTCCTGCTCACGGTTTCCGCCATGTTTTGAATTGTCGTTTCCAGCCTGCATGAGTTGCAGATAGTCGATTATGACCATCTGTATGTCATATTTGTGCTTCAAGCGCCTGCATTTGGCCCGCAAATCGAATACTGAAAGTCCTGGTGTGTCGTCTATTATAAGGTTAGAGCTGTTCAGTTTGCTGACGTTTTCCCAGAGCCTTGTCCATTCAACATCGGTGAGATTTCCTTTTGCAATATGGTCAGAAGGTATGCCGGACTCCATAGAGAACAATCTGTGTACCAATTGGTTGGCCGACATTTCAAGGGAGAACATTGCCACCGGAATATTGAAATCCAAGGCAGCGTTGCGGGCAATTGAGAGCACTAACGATGTTTTACCCATGGCAGGACGTGCTGCTACGATAATAAGATCGGATTTCTGCCAACCACCTGTTTTTTCGTCAATTGCGCGTATTCCTGACGGCACTCCGTGCAGGTCGTCGCCCGAATCCCTGATTTCTGTCAGTTGGTTCAAAGCATTGTCAACTATGTCGCCCAATTCCTTACTTTCCCTCTTCAGATTGCTTTCAACTATCGAGAAGATTTTGGATTCAGCATCGTCAAGAAGGTCCAGGATATCTTTTGAATCGTCGTATGAATCGGAAATGATTGCATTACAGCTGTTTATGAGGGAACGCTGTATGTATTTCTCCATCACGACACGTGCGTAATACTCGATATTTGCCGATGAGCTAAGCCTGTTTGTAAGATGCGCAAGGTATGCCGCACCGCCCACAACGTCCAAAAGCTTGTCTTTCTTAAGCTGGTTCGACACAGTAAGCAAATCTATCGGCTGGGAAGCTATGAAAAGCTTTTTGATGGCATTGAAAATATGCTTGTTGGCCTCAACATAGAACATGTCTGGAGTAAGGATAGTGAGGGCTTCGGTGACCGAATTGTCGTCGATCATCAGAGCACCCAGTACCGATTCTTCAAACTCAACTGCCTGCGGCGTCAGCTTTCCAGTGACTCCCAAGATATTTTCCATCTTGTTATACGACATCTGTCGCGGCATCCTACTTGTTGTAACGTTTTCGTTTTCCATAATTTACATTGATACTTAGTCATAAATGAGCAGAACGCAAATATCACAAAAAAAGAGGGAATTAGTTCCCCCCTACCCTCTTTTTTTATTAACAAGATTTCAAAAACTTTATCAACAATCTATCATGGTTTAACTATTGAATCCATCCATTTGATAATACAAGACATGACATCCTCAGAGACAGTCTGCTCTATCTTCGGGTATTCATCTGGAGCCCCCGATTTACAGGGCTGTAACAGATGATTGCAATCCGGAATCACAAAGAACCGGTTTTTTTCGTTCTTAGGAAGGTATTTTTGCATCAATTTTAACGATTTTTCAGCAGGAACCTGAAGATCTTTTTCACCGGAAACGGCCAAAACAGGTGTTTTCACGTGCTTGATGTATTCTTTAGGCACAATATGGAAAAGTTCGAAATACCAAACGGATGATAATGAATAGATGGTGGTGAATTTGTTTTCAGGTGACATCTTGTAGGCTTTTTTCTCATCTTCAGTCAGTTTGGCACTAATCTGATCCCATTTTTTTGCAAGAGCATCGATGCACGACGGTATATTTTTGCTTTTTTTAACAACATTGTACAGCGCTTGACTTTGTTTTACAGATTCGGAGATTACCTCTTGTGATATTGTTGAATCCGCGGCTGATATTGCTTCAATCTGATAAGAAAGTATGTCATCTATGCACATTGATATTCCACCAAGGTGAATTGTGAAGCTTACATCTGGATTATCTTTGGCGGCCATGAAGGCGACCAAACTACCCTCGCTGTGCCCGAGCAAACCGATTTTAAGATTTTTTAGCTCATTTATTGCTTTCAATGAGTCTATAACGAGACCGACAGCTTCAGCAAAGTCGTGTGATGTGGACTTTTGGAAAATAACAAGCGGAAAGTCGTCATAGCGGAACGTTGCGTAGCCTGCGCGGGCAAAGGCATCGGCAAGCACGGCAAATGGCTTGTGGGCAAACATCGTCTCATCGCGGTCCTGCCATCCGGATCCGGTGATAAAAACAATCAGGGCGCGCGGATTTTCAGGAGTTGTGAGTGTTCCTGATATTAGCGTATAGCGTCCTTGCCTGTCCTTGAATTGCAAATCCTCAGTACGGTATCCGAAAGGCGGTTTCGGAGTCTGCGGACGGTTCAAGCGAAGTCTCTCCTTCCCTCTCTGCAACTTGAGGTCAAATTTCCTACCTTTTTGCATAAAAACACCATCCAGAACAGTGTAATTATCGATAAAATTACCGGAAAAATCAACATTAAGGGAGGAAATGTTAAAAGAAAATGTGGAATCAATCCATTCATAGCTTGACACCGGCTGTCCTACGAAGTATTGGTCAGGGCTGTCGAGTTCTACAGAATACAGACTGTCGTTTGACTCGATATTGACACCAATGGTCAGTGAGTCAGACTTGGAGATGGCGATTTTGCCTTCCCAATAACCATAGATGTTCTGTGCTGACAGCGTCGAACTGGCAATAAGGAGACTGCAGATGATAAATATATTTCTGAAATGCATGGCAGTATTTTTATAGGTTGATCTTGTCCCAGAGGTCCCTTAGGGAGGAATATGAATTTTCGAGTTTTTTGCTCACATCGTTTTTCTTAATCCATACAGCGTTGGTAATATCCTCTTCGGTTTGTGGCACAAGGTTTTTATGGTTATCGCAACTCATTCTGTACCAATGTGTTATTTTGAGTATATTGGAACCGTTCAAGGAATATGTATGATAAGTACATGGCAGAATAGAATCAATCACAGGATCATTCATACCGGTCTCTTCGCCAACTTCCCTTTTGGCGGCTTCCATAAAAGATTCGCCGTCTTCCACTTTACCTTTCGGAAAGTCCCATTTTCCGAGGCGGAAGATCATAAGAACATCATTGTTGCCATCATAGACAATACCGCCGGCTGCATGGATGATTTTAAAATCCGAAGTGAACTCATCCCAAATGTCCATATTTTCAATCACCTTTGGAACGTCGTTCACAAATATTTTCACAGGAAAGACAATCATACAAAAAATTTTTTCGCAAAAGTAACAATATTTTCGGTAACTTCTTTTTATTTTTTCCTGCCACCGTCTAAATTGTCGCGAAGTAGCAAATCAGCATGATGTGATAATTCCTGCAACGTCATCTCGGAACCGAACATCAAAAGCCAAGCACCAGCCGCCTTGTCACTATAACTTTGTCAGTTGTTATACGTATCAGATAAAGGCCTGGGGCAAAGTCCGACATATCAAGCGACACATTGGTATCACTGTACTCAGATGACATCAGGGAACGGCCCGATATGTCATACACTTGAACGCCCTTGACAAATCCGTCGTCACATAAGATTTCACAATGTCCAGTCGTGGGGTTCGGGAAAAGGGTGACGTAGGAATTACTCATGTAGTCCTCTACACTTGGGTCAAAATCCGTGGCTTGGGTTATGGATTCCCAGTCGCTGAAATTATTGTCACAGACAGTACGGACATAGATGTGGTAAAGCGTATTGCCCTGTAAATTGCCGAAAACATGGGATGTGTCCGCGATAGTTTCTATAGACGTGAATTCGTTTGACTGGCCGTCAGGGACAATAAAGGTTTCCCAGATGGAATCCGCCTCGTTGGCCCGATTGAAGTGTATCGTCATGCTATGGTCCGTCACATTGTCAACAACCAAATTGGAAGGTGATTCACAACTATCAACATCCAAGGTGCCACATCCATATACCATGACATTGTCAAAAGCGGCAGGCGGGTTGTTGCCGTATTCATTGTCGTTTTTCCAGAACAGATAGAGCCGTATCACAGGTGTTTGTTCAATAGAAATGGTATCGGTAAAAGTAATCCAGTCCGAGATATAGACCAAGTCACTGCCCACTTGGATTGCATGGGAGGGAACACTCCCCCCTGAAGGGGTGGCCGGTGGTCCAACAAAAACCCGGGCATAATCGAAATTGAGGCCGGCCCAAATTTCTCCCATGCCCCTGAAGTCGAAGGATATCACATAGTCAGACAAATCTGGGTTAACTTGAATGTCACGATACGCCCATGCCGTGGAGGTCGAATTGGAATCGTATGCGTTGTTCACCCCATTGTCGTCGGAAACATACAGGGCGTTCGTTCCCCCGTGGGAAACTCCACTGCCGACATGCCACTGGTTGGTGCTGGTGTTGACAAACGTCCAGGCCTCATTCTCCGAAGGATCTTCAAAATCGCACAAATAGGGTATGTCAGCGACGTTGACCCTTGTTTGGAAATAGGATGTCTCCCATAACCCGCGTTCCGTGTCCGAACAATTCGGGCGCACTTGCCAAACATAGTTCGTTGCAGGTGCAAGATCGTTCAATTCGCAGGCAGTACCAGTCACCTGCACTTCCGTGAATTGGGCATCTGTCTCTGACTTGTATCTTACATCATACGAAACCGCATCACCGGCATCAGTCCACGAGAGCCATGCTTCCGTATCAGACGTTACGGCGGACAAATCTGTGGGTTGGGTAGCACAGTAACCCGCATCAATGACGACATTGTCGATAGCGACAGGCGGATTATCAATTGGCCAAATTTGAATGTTACTCCACAAAAAATACAGTCTCTGATAGCCGGCAAAAGAAGAATCCAGGCGATGCGTGAAAGTTGTCCAATTCGGATAACCCCACAAATTATAGAACAGGCAGGTCGCATTTTCGGGAGGGGTCGCGTACACTGGTGGCTGAGCAGGAGGTCCAAGAAACACCTTGGCCTTGGCATCGGAGTTACCATTGACTTTCGCATCGTATGACAGTTGATAAAACGAGGCGGCAGGATCGAAATATATGTCGCGGTAGGCCCAAGGGCAACTTTCAGTAAAAGTAATGTTGTAATATGAGTTGGTTGTCCCGCTGTCTCCAGATACATACAGGGAATGCCCTCCCCCATTGTTAGTGGCCGATCCGACAAACCATCCGATGGCATGATTAAGATATTGCCACCTGTAACATTCAAGATTATCCTCAAAATCGCAGGAAAAAGGAGCTTTTACAAAAGTAACAAAAGTCATCTCTTCGCTCCAAATGCCCACTGCAGAGGAAATGTTGGCGCGGACTTTCCAACTGTATGCGGTGTTGGACGACAACCCAGTAAGTATTAGAAACGTATCGTTAGTGATGGTTTCCGTGAACGAATCGTCTGCTATATTTTTATAGGCTACAGTATAGTTCAAGGGTGTTCCTCCTTCGGGAGACCAAGACAGAGTGGCATTCGCTGTGTCAACACCTGTCACAATGCAACCATCAACATGTACTTGTGCGTTTGTCTCAATTGACAACACAGACAAGAACATCAAAAAAAAACATATTCTTTTCATAATGATATTTATGGGACTTCTATTTTTTACTTCTTCGCGTTGCTGCCGATCTTGGAGCAAAGTCACTCAATTATCAAGATAAGCAAACAACACTGCAAAATTAATTATTTTATCTATTATAAAATACAAAAAGTCCAAAAGGTTACAGTTTTTTTGTAAATATCTGATTTTTATACAATTAATTAATTGAATCACAATGTGTTGCAGGAGAATGTTTGCCGTAAAAAGTTCATGGTTATAAAAAAACTCAAGCAGCAACCGCTGGTCGCGGTTGCCTCCACAAATATCGGCTTCTGGAAAGGCAGTTATTATTGGGAAAATAAAAAAAAGACACCTTTAAAAGGTGTCTTTTTTTATAAGGTTTATACTAAAGATTAGTAAGCGATACCTTGAGCGATCATAGCGTCAGCAACTTTGATGAAGCCGGCGATGTTAGCGCCCTTAACGTAGTTGATATAACCGTTAGCTTCTGTACCGTATTTAACGCAGTTCTCGTGGATGCTGTTCATGATGTGGTGCAATTCCTCGTCAACTCTTTCTCTCTTCCATGAGAGGTGTTGAGCGTTCTGGCTCATTTCGAGGCCAGAGGTTGCAACGCCACCAGCGTTAGCAGCTTTACCAGGAGCGAATGAAACGCCAGCTTTCTGGAGTTCAGCAACAGCTTCTGCTGTGCAGCCCATGTTGGAAACTTCAACAACGTATTTAACTTTGTTAGCAACAAGAGCCTTTGCGTCGTCACCGTTGAGTTCGTTTTGGATTGCGCATGTCATAGCGATTTCGCAAGGTACTTCCCAAACTTTCTTGCCAGGGAAGAACTTAGCAGAAGCGAACTTCTCTGCGAAAGGAGCAACAACGTTGTTACGAGTTGCGTTCAATGCATCCATGTAAGCGATCTTTTCAGGAGTGTTGATGCCTTCTTCATCGAGGATGTAGCCATCAGGACCAGAAATAGCAACGAGTTTTGCACCGAGTTCAGCGAGTTTGAGAGCTGTACCCCAAGCAACGTTACCGAAACCAGAGATGATGCAACGTTTGCCCTTGATGGTGTCTTTCTTAGCGGCGAGCATGCCTTCCAAGAAATAAACAGCACCGAAACCGGTAGCTTCCGGACGGATCAAAGAACCACCCCATTCAAGACCTTTGCCTGTGAGAACGCCAACGTGTTCGCCACGGAGTCTCTTATATTGACCATACATGAAACCGATTTCACGACCGCCAACACCGATATCACCGGCAGGAACGTCTGTGTCTGGTCCGATGTATTTCTGCAATTCTGTCATGAATGATTGGCAGAAACGCATAACTTCACCTTCTGATTTGCCTTTAGGATCGAAGTCAGAACCACCTTTGCCACCGCCCATAGGAAGTGTTGTGAGAGAGTTTTTGAAAGTCTGCTCGAATGCAAGGAATTTCATTGTGTCCTCTGTTACTGTCGGGTGGAAACGCAAACCGCCTTTGTAAGGACCAATTGCCATGTTGTGTTGTACACGATAACCACGGTTAACTTGGATTTCGCCCTTGTCGTCAACCCATGTTACTTTGAATTTGATGATTCTTTCGGGTTCCAACAATCTCTCAACGATCTTGTATTGATCGTATTTTGGGTGCTCGTTAACGAAATCGCAGATGGTTTCGAGAACTTCTCTAACAGCCTGGTTGTACAAAGGTTGGCCAGGATTTCTTTCTTCAGTTTGTTTGATTAATTTTTGAAGATCCATACTATTTATTTTTTAAGTTTGGTTTTTTGTTTGTATCAAAATACGGGTGCAAAGGTATAAAATTTATGCGACAATATTCATTTTCAAAAAATATTTTTAAAATATTCTATCTTTTTATGATTTTCAGCCTCTCCACACCGTTTCTGTTCTCTATTTCAAGGAGATAAACACCAGCCGGGAAAGTTGAAATGTCAATATTGGTGGAGCTCTCGATGCCTTTTTCTTGCAGGAGACGGCCTGTTTGGTCGTAAAACCGTGCTGTTGATTTAACATCCGTACCGTCATTACCTATATATACATAGTCGTTAGCCGGATTCGGATATACTGTTATGCCTTGGGTACGACCGACAATGCCGGTGTTCTTCACCAACTGCACATCCAACACTGTCTTAGCGCCGTCTTCAGCACTCACCTCCACAGTCTTTGACAAATAGCCGGGAGATGAGAAAGTGACAGCATAGGTCCCTGCCTTAATCGGGCGGTGGTAGTCGCCGTAGGGAAGCGACGACTCCACATGGGAGTGGTCTTTGTCGTGGCTGTTGATGAACACGGTGGCTTTGAGCGGCTCGCCCGTGAGGGTGTCTGTCACCACTCCGTGAATGCCGTTGACCGACTCTCCTATGAAGTTCAGAAGCGAACGGTAGACATAGCCCCAGTATGTGGGCAGCAGGTATGACGACAGAACCTTGTCGTCCCCTACCTCTATGGTCACATGGCGGGTGCCCAAATAATAGTTGTGGTAGTCCTGCATCGAGCCTGTGATTACATACCAGTCGCCGCCGGGTGTCACACCGTTGTCCTCGATGAGCATATAGTTCTGGGAGTATTTGTGGCATGTGTCGGCGAAAGCCCTGCCCACAAGATTCCACCAGTCGAAGTCGGCATGCTTCCTTTGATAAGTCATCCAGCTGTCCCACGGAAAGTTGAATACTTCAGCACCGCCATGGAGGTTGGCCGCCAATGTGAAGTTGTGCGTCTCCATGAACTCCATCATGGCCTCCACCTCCGGTTCATAGTCGGATTTGGCCACCGGACCTGTAACCTTAGGAAAAGAGCGGTTCAGGTCGATATTGTGCGCGTTTGCCCGAGTCGACACGGGAGAACTGTTAATTGTGTTGTCGGAAGTGCGGTACGTCCCGTCAGGATTGTGCAAGGGACAGATCCAGATGTCGGTGTTGTCAACAAGCCCCTTGATTTCTTCATTTGTGGAATATTCATTCAACAGCTTGCCGATGAGGCGTATAAGCATATAGTATCCTACAACTTCGTCGCCATGGATTGTTGACGTGTATAGAACGGATGGCTTTCCACCCCCCACAACGTCGCTGCTGATATGGGCGACAAAGATGGCGTGGCCATTGGGGGTCGAGGCAAGAATTGTGTCTATAGTGCAAAGCTCAGGGTGTTCGCTTTGGAACCGTTCCATTATCTGGCAGTATGCAGAATATGTCGGATACCTGTTCCACGAAGCAACCATCTCGTCGTAGCTGTGTGCCATCTGTACATAAGCCCTCGTGTTCTCGCATACCGAGTAAGGTATGTCCATCGAGAGGAAATCGTCGATGTCGCTCTCTTGCAGGCAGATTTGCACTTCCAAGCCGCTGCCGACCCTCGTAACCTTGTCAACAGAAAACCTGTCGGACAGTGCCTGCAACTGCGACGGCTCTACATGTGCAGTGATATAAGTCTCCTGCAATGTGATTTTGTTTCCGTTTACAGATACCTGTGACTTAGAGACAAGTACTGTGAATATCAGAATTGAAATGTATAACAGTCTTTTCATGTTCGCGTCCATTTTTTTCGGTGCGCAAATATAGGAAAAACTGTCGATTATGATATAGGCCTTCAGTTTTTAAATTCCTCAAAGCTGTTGTCATTATAGAAAAACACGATCCTGACGATTTTCTTGTCATTGGCAGGACGTGTTTTTTCACGTTTCGATTGTTGGGAATACGAGACAGGCCTGCGGGAATTATAAGGGTACGCTGTCACATCATCCATGGGCTGACTTGCCGGTTGCGACTGAAGAGCCTGTTTGCCTTCGGTCGCAACATCGTTCTCATTTTTCGGATATTCGGTGAAAAGGTCGATTTGAGAGTAATTATCGATTTCTGGAGCCGATGTTGTTTTTCCGGGTTCGGCAGAAGAGATTTCACGAATCATATTGCCTTTACCGAACATGATCCAATCAACGGAAATTTCCGGAAAAACTGTGAGTATCTTTTTCACAACATCAAGACTTGGTTGGTTGCGTCCTGTCAACAAATGTACAAGTGCCGACCTGCTAACGCCAATTGTGTCTGCAAATACCGTTGTTGACATTTGTGAATATTCAATAACTTGTCTAATTCTATCTACCATATTCAAATATATATTTAATACAAGCGGCAAAGATACAATTATTTTTGTAACAGAGTATATTTATACAAAAAAATATCATTTTAAATCAAATTTAACATCTTTAACAAAACGCGATAATATCTAAAATTATTTAATCTAATACGTCAAATAACAACAATAAATAATTAATTTTCAACTATTTAATTTGAAATAAAAACAATTAGTTTAGTTACAAGGCTTATCTAAATTATTAATCTTAATAAATATTGAAAATAATTGGATACCAACTTATTAATACTTATTAATACTTATTAATACTTATTAATACTTATTAATAAACAATAAATTAATTCTACATTATTAATATTCAGCGTAAGAACAAGGTAACTTTCACAATCGTATTGTTCATCATAATACATCAGTATAAAATAGTGTACAACGTACAATTGTATAATACAAAAAATACACAAATGTATTATTGTTATGAGTTGTGGTTATAAATGTATTAAAGTGCTTAATATTGTATGGTATTTTTGTATTTATCTTGTTTTATGATTGTCCAATTATACAACAAAGCTTGATTGTCGCCTGTTTACAATTAAAAGCATTTGATGTCATAATTTATGATTTTTCCTACCCTGAATGCCGGCTGTAAATAACGATGTATCAAAATGTGAAATCTACTTTGTAGTTTTTCAAGCTTGGAATCTGTCCCTTGTTATTTATGTACATTATGATTATGATTAGGGAATTCAACGTTGTAACAATATCAATATCCTTGTCAGAATTTAATTTCCTTTGCTTTTTTTACAAACACATCGGAAAATGTAATTCTGAAAAGTTTATTTTTGCCGGCCGAAAATCGGGATAAATAACACACATCTATGAAAGGTTTATACACTATCTTGCTGCTTACTGTTTCGAACATATTCATGACATTTGCATGGTACAGCCATCTGCGGCTTCAGAGCACGGACTGGTTCAGCAAACTGTCGTTGCCGTTGGTCATCCTTTTCAGCTGGGGAATTGCCCTCGCCGAATACAGTTTCCAGGTGCCTGCCAACAGGATCGGCTATGCCGGGAACGGCGGACCGTTCAACATCTGGCAGCTCAAAGTGATACAGGAGTTCCTCTCCCTCACTATCTTCACCATCTTCACAATGTTTTTTTTCAAAGGAGAGACTCTTACCTTAAACCGCTTTATCGGTTTCCTCCTGCTTGTTTTGGCTGTATATTTCCTTTTCAAGAATTAAATTGTCACTGATATAGTGGTGATTACACAGACTGTTCAAGTGTGATGACTTTTTTTTCACAATTTTACGAGATGCTACAATATTATTCAATGTTATTCGTTAAAATAGACGATAAAAGCAAGTAACATAAAATTATAGCCGATGGATAAGACATCTACACCTGTAAATAAAAAAACAGTCAAGAGAGAAAAGCCCTCAAAGAAAGTCATAGAGAACATACTCAACTATTCAGCTTCGTTGAGCATGATCATTGGCTTGTCGGAAACGCCTTTCCTTGTCATCAACAATTAGCACTCAATGCCGAAGTTGTGCTGATGAGACGGGCTGTTGTTTCTTTGGGAAGTAATTTAGGCGACAGGCGGGACTATCTCCGCAGGGCCGTATCCGAAATGTCGGAAAGGGCCGGGAGGGTGACCGCCAGTTCCTCAGTCATCGAGACTCCGTCGTGGGGCTTCGACTCGTTTCCTTTCCTGAACCAGATTGTCGTGATTGAAACCTGGTTGTCGCCCATGGAGCTGCTCGACACGCTTCAGGAAATTGAAATCGAGCTGGGACGCACCCAAAAGAGCACGGTTGACGGGAACGGGGAACCGGTGTATTACGCACGCACGATAGATCTCGACATTCTCGACTATGACGGGGTGCGCCTTAAAAACAGCCGCCTCACACTCCCCCACCCTCACATCCACGACCGCGACTTTGAGGTGCAACTTCTCAAAGAACTGAACGTTAGTATCTAAATATCTCAACTATGAAAATACCCTACGACTATGTGGCTGTGGAAGGCAGCATCGGAGCCGGCAAGACCACCCTTGTGGAGATGATTTCCAAAGAGATGGACGCAGAACCAATCTATGAGCGCTTCGCCGACAACCCCTTCCTAGCAAAATTCTACAAAGACCCCGAACACTATGCTTTCCCGCTCGAGATGACTTTCCTGATGGACCGCTACCAGCAGCTTAAGTCTTTTCTCTCAACCCGGAACATGTTCGCGGATTTCACAATTGGCGATTATTTTATAGACAAATGTCTCCTTTTCTCCAAGAACAACCTGACAGACGACGAGTTCTTCCTCTTCAAGAAAGTATTTGACGCCGTCTCGGTCGCCCTGCCAAAACCCGACCTCATAATTTACCTGTACACTACACCCGACAAGCTGTTGAAGCAGATAGCAAAGAGAAACCGCAGCTTTGAAAAAGATATCACAGAGGGGTATCTGTCTGACATCCAGGAGAAGTATCTCACATATTTCCGTGAGAACCAGACGATACCGATACTCCTGATCGACACATTCAACATCGATTTTGTGAAAAACAGGTCCGACTATGACTCAATCAAGCAACTCATTTCTCAGAACTTCCCGCCCGGCATCCACCGGATTCTTTTCTGACATGCAAATTATTTTTTTTCAAATGTGCGGAATGAAGGCTTTTTTTTGTTACTTTTGCAAGTTTTATAATAGTAGGAAAAATAAATTTAAAAGTAATATAATATTATGAAATTCAGAAGATTATTTGCATTCTTATTGGGAATCGCAGTGATAGTTTTAGCTGTTTTTGCAGCAAGAAGCATAATGCGTCCCGAAAAATTCAAGACTGTCTATCAATTGCGTAAAGAGGCCAACGTCCAGAACCTTCTTGCAATCCGCAGTGCCCAGGCCGTTTACAAGAACGTCCACAAGGTTTACGCCTCTGACATCGATTCTCTTGTTGATTTTGTTAAGAACGGCAAGGTCATGATCGAGAAGAACGTCGGCAACTTCCCTGACACTATGAGCGAAGCTGAAGCCTTCAAATTGGGCCTCATCCGCAAAGAGGTTGTGCCGGTTCCCGCTATCGAGAAGATACTCGACATCGACCACAATCTTACAAAGGACAACTTCAAGAACTTCCAGTACATCCCGTTCTCCAACAAAGAGAACAAGTACAAAATCCAGGTTGACTCCATCAAGAGCAAGACTTACACCATCCCTGTTTACATGATTGAGGTAGGCCTTGACGAGATGCTCACCAACATGGACAAATCAATAACTCCTGAAAACGCCAGTGTATTGACAAAATTGTGGAATAAGGTTTTCTACAACGACCTCGCCGAGGAGAACCAATACCGTTCACAATACGAAGGCCTCACCATGGGTTCGCTCACTGAAGCCAGCACGGCCGGCAGTTGGGAATAAAACTCTTATCTATGACATCTTTGCACAACAGATATCACCAGAAATCCATCCGTATATCCCCGGATGGATTTTCGTTTTGTAGAATTGACGGGAACAAGTCAAAGACTGCAGACTTCCCCGTGGAGACCGGCGCCCTCATAACTGTAGAGGCCGAGCGCTTCTTCACCCCAGGCGACCAGATCACCGTGATAAGCGCAACCGACTCCCCTCTGCTAATACCGACCGAGATATACGACGAATACAGGGTCTTCGACTATCTCAAACTCCACACAGACACCTCGCTCGTGGCTAAGACATACACCGAAACAATAGGCGAATACACAGCTTTGTGCTACCTGACACAAGAAAAGAAAAACGCTATAGAGAAACTCGGCGACAGTGCGGTGCTCCGTCATGAATCATCCCTGTTTTTTCAATTCCTGAAAGACTCGAACTGCAAAGAGGCTGTCCTGGTGTCGCAAAACCCTTCTTTTTTCGACTTGATGGTAATACACAAAGGTTCACTGCAACTACTAAACCGCTTCATGCTAAGCAATGCGGAAGACACTCTGTACTACATCCTCAACACGATGAAACAGTTCAAGATCAAAAGTCCTGACATCTTCATCGTTCGGGAGTGCAGAACCGCCGACAAGGTTGCCGAATTACTTAAATCAATGAAAATCACCCCCACAGTTATACAATAACAGACATGAGAATAATCAGTGGAAAAAACCGCGGCCGTCACATAGTGGCACCGTCAAACCTTCCGGTGCGCCCGACAATGGACATGGGCAAGGAAAGTCTTTTCAACATCCTCAACAACTACTTCTATCTTGACAACATACATGTATTAGACCTGTTCTCGGGCACCGGCAACATCACCTACGAGTTCGCCTCAAGGGGCGCATTGTCGGTTGTGGCCGTTGACGAGAACCTTCTCTGCACCAAATTCATCCAGAAAACCATCGGACAGTTGCAATACGACAATGTGACAGTCGTGCGGCAAGACGCCTTTGAATACCTGAAAGGCTGCCGCAGACAGTTCAACATAATATTCGCAGACCCGCCGTACGACATGGAAGGTGTTGACAGACTTGCCGACATCATCTTCCAGCAGGAACTCCTTCTCCCAGACGGCTGGTTCGTTTTAGAACATTCTGTCGTGCATGATTTTTCAAGCCATCCCAAATTCTACGACCACAGAAAATACGGTAAACTCCATTTCTCTTTTTTCGTGAATATGCAGGAGGAGACAAAAGATGACGAATGACAAGAAATATCTTATAGTCGGACTCGGGAATGTGGGCTCAGAATATGCTGGCACCCGCCACAACTACGGCTTCGAGGTGGCTCATGCATTCGCGAAGAGTTTCAACGCCGAGTTCAAGAACGAGCGTCTCGGATATGTTGCACGCGCCTCGTACAAAGGCCGGCAGATAGTGATTCTGATGCCCACAACGTACATGAATCTGAGCGGGAAAGCTGTAAAATACTGGCTCGCACAGGAGAATATACCCGTTGAGAACTGCATGATAGTATTCGACGATTTAGACCTTCCGCTTGGCACTTTCAAACTGAAACCTAAGGGTGGCGGCGGCTCCCACAATGGTATCGGGAATGTCATCGAGGAGCTCGGACACACTAACATACCACGGATGCGCTGCGGGATTGGCAAGGATTTCGCACAGGGCTACCAGGTAGAATATGTGCTCAGCCGTTTCTCCTCCGAAGAACTTGTACTCGTTGACAAGTGTGTGGCTCGCGCCACTGAAGCCCTCAAATCGTTTGTGACCGCCGGAATGCAACGCACAATGAACCAATTCAACACTGTTGAGAACATTCAGAAAAAAGAGTCCAATAACACAGAAGAATAAACATGCGCAAATTCCTGATTTTACTCTTCATCACAGCGTCTCTGACCTCCGTTCAGGCCCAAAAATGGTACCAGGCAGGCTTCAAGATTTCCACAAACATAGCCCTGAACAGGGATTATGCAGATGACATCTATCTCTCCAAAGTCAGAAACATGTATTTCAACGGTTATTTCCGCGCAGGCAAAGTCATCTTCGGTGAGGTTGGGCTCGGATACCACTTTTTTAAGGGTACATACACCCTGGATGACGGATCACAATCTCTGTTGGAAACCAGATACCTTGCAATCCCAATTAAAGTTGTGGCTGATCTGAAAGTGGGAAGGCATGTTTCGTTTTTGCCCCAGGTCGGAATCTCCTATCAACCCCTTCTAAAACTCGCCGGTGATGTGATAACATTCAACAAATCCATGGTAGAAAACCACTGGACTATGCTTACAGCCGGCATTGACTTGCGTATCGGTTTCATAGTTTTAGGTGTTGATTATCGCTACTCTTTCCAGAATTTCTTCCGAAATAGAGGCGGTGAAAAGCCCCAATTTATTAATATTGGTATAGGAGTTCAATTCTAAATTATTGATTTATAATCAAATAAAAAAATATAAAAAAAATGCTCATCATATAAAAAAAATCCTATCTTTGCAACGTCATTTTGACAGGGAGCTTAGCTCAGTTGGTTTAGAGCATCTGCCTTACAAGCAGAGGGTCATAGGTTCGACTCCTATAGCTCCCACAAAAAAAGGAAACCCTAATCCTTAAAGTCAGGGAGCTTAGCTCAGTTGGTTTAGAGCATCTGCCTTACAAGCAGAGGGTCATAGGTTCGACTCCTATAGCTCCCACAACACGATTCAATTTATTAAAGCTAAATTCAAGGAACTCCCCGTTCCAAAAAAAGAGACTCAGACCGGTCTCTTTTTTTATATCTCCACTCTTAAAAAACGCTGCTTTCCGTTTAGATCCTCAATCTGCCCTACCCGACTGTAACCATTGTCCTTGAACATCTCAGCCAAACGCTCTTGATGGAGATGGTATGTCTCAACAAATATTTTTCCATTATCCTTCAACACATTGATGCCGGTTTTGGCTATTGCTCTGTAAAAGACAAAAATGTCATTATCGGGTACAAAAAGTGCTATTTCAGGGTCGTGTTTTGCCACATTGACGTGCATCGCACTCCTGTCGGAAAAAGGCACGTATGGCGGATTACTTACAATTATGTCGAAATCAGTGTTCATGAATGGAACTGTGCCGCTTAAGATGTCATGTCTTGTAAAAGTCACCCCAACGCCATTCACGGCAGCATTCTTCTTCGCTATTTCAAGCGCATCAGAAGAGATATCTGTCGCGAAAACAGAGGCTTTGGGAAGCAGCTTTGCGAGCGAAATGGCTATGCAGCCGCTTCCAGTACCGATATCCAATATCCTCACCTCCTGATCACTGCATTCATTCACTACCATCTGCACCAGTTCTTCTGTTTCAGGGCGAGGAATAAGCACCGATGGTGAGACGGCGAACTTGAGTCCGTAGAATTCAGCCTCACCCAATACATGCTGAACCGGCACGCCCCGCTTGAGACTGATTATGTCTTCTCTGAAAAGATTCAGCAAACTATCAGAAACAGATTCGTTTTTACGCAGTGCTACCTCATAATTTGGCAATCCTGTCCTCGACTGGACATAAAGATTTGCAATTGCAGCCGCTTCACGTCTGTCGTAAAGCGGCTGCAGATTGTCAATAATTGTATCTATTAGTTCTTTGACAGTCATTTTGTCTTTATTTAACAGGTTCGTCGGGGAAGTCGCGCCAAGCCCATTTGTCAATGACCACACCCTTACGGAAAAGAATGATGCCGGGATTGGAGCGTACGGCGTCGCGCACCATGAAAGGACCTTTCACCGGATCTATAGGATTCTGATATACAGGGAATTCAATCTTGTTTTGTTCAACAAATTGTGCGATTTCCTCCTCTGACGAATTTGTGATAGCAACGAATTCATCGTTTTCGCCCATAGTTGATGCGAGCTGCTTTGCTTTTTCAACGCCCTTAGAGTTAGTCTCCTCAAGGTCAGGGACATAAAGCATGTAAACGGATTTCGCATTGTCAGGGTTTAGGTACTCAAAAGCATGGTCGGCTCCAGACTCGTCAAGCATGTTGAAACCAGGTATCTTGGCAGCAACAAAAGGCTTGATTATATGGTCCTTACGGTCAACATATTCATTGTTCTCGTAGAATGTCTCATCCTGGTTCATAAGTTCGTCCTGTGACAGCTCTATTGTTTCCCCTGTCTGATTGTTTTTATAGACAAAGACAACATCTTTTTGGGCCGGTTTTTCTATAAAGCTGTCAACCACATATTCGCCTTTCTTCCAATCGGAGAAATCGATTGCAGGGAGATGGCGTATGCAGTAGAGTTGGAAAGCAACCACAATGGCGGCAAACAAGGCGATGCAGCACCATTTGCCGAACTCGGTAAGACGGCAGTCGTTGATTTTCTTACGGTTGATGAAGAGAATTATCGTGGGTATTATAATGACCACATTTTTGAGGAAAGTCTGAAGGTTAGACATCTTGACAGCCTGTCCGAAGCAGCCGCAGTCTTTCACAACGCCGAAGTTGTGGATACCCCTCACTTCAAGATTTTCGGCCACTGCAAGCCAGAGTGTCAGGAAAAAGAAAAAGGTCATGAAGAGAAGATACCCCCATGAGGCAAGGTTGACCTTGACTCTGAAAAGCAGCATGCATCCGAGTATAAACTCGCACGAGATGGCAACGATAGCGGCAAACTGGGCTATCGGATGGAGGAATCCCATTCCGAATGACGTGAAATAGTCATTCATGGTGATTCCGAAATTCACAGGATCTACTGCTTTGGTGAAACTTGAGAAAAGAAAAAGACACGCCAATAAGATGCGTATCACTGTCAGCCAGATTGGTGTTTTCCTACTCATAACTATTTGATTTTTATTGTTCATTTTCCAAGACTAAACGAATAAGGCAGAACATAGCATAATTTATGATGTCGTAGTAGTTGGCGTCAAGTCCTTCAGAAATAATGGTGTTTCCCTTGTGGTCCTCAATCGACTTGATGCGATAGATCTTCATAAGTATGATATCTGTTATGGAGCTGATTCGCATCTGGCGCCAGGCCTCGTCATAATCGTGGTTTTTGTTCATCATAAGGCTTTTGGCGTTCATGAGGAATTTCTCGTACATTTCGAGCGATTTCTCGGGGGCCATGACCATCTCCTCGGGGGCGTCGGCAACTCCCACTTCCAGTTGTATGAGCGCCATTGCCGAATAGTTCACAATGCCCACAAACTCAGGGATTATGCCTTCGGCAACTCTTGCGTCGCCCTTTTCCTGGATACTTCTTATCCGATTGGCCTTGATATAAATTTGGTCTGTCAGCGACGGCAACCTTAGAATACGCCACGCCGTGCCATAATCCACAGCCTTCTTGCAAAATATGTCCTTGCAAAAAGCTATAACTTCATCATATTGTTTGTTTGTGTCAGCCATTACTGTTTTACTATTTTCAGATTCTGTTTATTTCCGTCTCCGAATGTTATCTGCATCAGATAAACACCGGATGTCAGGCTTCTTACATCTACCAGGCGGCCATATTCACCATTCAAAGTCAAGGCCTTGACCTTACGACCATTCAAATCGTAGAGTTCTATCCTGTCAACGGGCTGCTTGCTGTCAACATATACCGAGGTGTTGGCCGGATTTGGATAAACACTTGCATAACCGGCCTTAGGGTTGTTGATGCCCACTTCATCCTCAATATCTTCAATAACCATGACACCATTCTGCGGGAATATGATATTGTCAATCCACACACAATCACTGTCAACCAAATAGTACGAGTCTTTCTCGTACGAGAACATGAATGTGTGAGTTCCGGCCGGAACTTCTATCGACACATATTCCCAATCCTTGATGCCAGAAGCTTCGTCAACAACATTGCCATCCATGTACAGGTAGAAAATATCATAACCCTCTTCTGTAGCAACCTTTCTGTAATATGAGAAAGTCGCCGTTTCGGTGGAATTTGTTACAATGCTCATTTTTGACCTGCCCCAACTGCCTAAATTCTTGCCTGATCTTGCAGAATACTCTCCTGCATACTTGGTTACGTTGGAAATTATCCATGGTTTATCCTGCATATTCCAATCGTTTTGAGAAAAATCGCCGCTTTCAAAATCCTCCATGGCAAGTCCAACAGATATGTTGATGGTGTCGATAATGTGTACATTGCCGTAAATAGTGTGATAATAGAATGGAATCACGCTCTTGTCAGGTACATTTTCTGCAATTTTAATTGTGAAGGTCTTATCAAATGTTTGATTTTGGTCGATATTATGGAATGAAGATGAAGGAGACAGGACAGTTGCTCCGGTGTAGTTGCAAGTGAGATCGTTCAAACCATGTTCCACCTTAGCATGACCATAATTTCTGCTTGTGAATAGTATCTCTGCCTCATCTCCTTGACTGAGTGAATAAACCTTATTACTTCCTATTCTCATTTCGTATGACTGTATCTTGACATCAGGGAGTTTCACTGTGACTTTGACAATCTTCTCGCTTTGGAGAGTATCCCAATACAACTTCATAAGGAAAGAGAACTCATCGTTATCCTTTACCTGAGATGGAAGTACAAACGAAAATGCGCCGTTTTGTGAGAACGTAGCCTGAGTTGCAATGTTACCAGCAAAGAGAGAGTCTTTGATTATGTTAATATCTTGATTGTCAGTTGTTAAGATGGCATAAACATTTGAAGCCTCCAAAGATCCAACGTTGAGTAATTCAACATCTATGTCAACAATTGAAGAAGATTGAAAATCGGTGTTTTCGGTCACCTGCGCTTTATTGGCAATCACAAAGGAGGTGTTTGGAGATATGATTTGGATGTCCAGGAATTTCACGATCTTGTTTTGTGCTGAAACGGCTAATTGGTATGTTCCCGGCATATTAATTACGGAAATGTCAAGAATCGCAGTACCTTCGGCGTTTGCAAAGGCAGCGGCAATGACTTCATTTTCATAAGTGACAGCCACATACGCATGAGGAGCTGTCTGAACGGTGTATTCTGACATTCCCATAGGTGCTGCCATCATGCACTCGACCTGCAATTCAGAAGGCACGCCAAGATAAGCTCTGATAGAAGGGTCACCAAAGCAGTGATATATCTCCCAATAATACTGTTTGAGGGTTGATGCAGAGCCCTGAACCGACATGTTTCCGGCGAATATCATGCCGCCGACTGTGGAGATATAATTGTCTGAGAGTTCTCCATGTTGATGGAAGAGACGGTCATATACGCCCAATTTGTCACCTTGATAAGTGGGGTTGGCCGTGATGTTGTTGCGTTGCCCCACAGCCCAATAGTAATCTTCGTCCCAATATGAACTGTTGGAAGCTCCGATGTAAGCCATGGCACCCTTGTTCTCGGCGCGCAACAGCGCCTCGCCAAAGCATTCAGGGCGGTCAAACTTGCCTGACAAACAGCAGTTGCCAATCATAACGCCATATTTGCCTTCGTTTTGGAGAGACGCCACTTGTGAATTGTTGAACTGGGGCTGATACCATCCGTCCCAGTCACCATGGGCTGTGTAGTTCACCCAACCGGCACCGGCACTGACCTCACTTCTGATCAAAGCGGCCTGTGAAGAGCAGTTGTGGAGATGCACCATCACATTGTCGTAATTGGGATTCTGGGTGTTGATGTAATTCTGGTTAATGTAGTTGATTTGCCCATTTGCATGCGTGGGTGAGAAATTGTCGTCAGCACCGGCAATTAACACGGCACTGCCCAAATATGAGGGGTCAGGCATCGTATATTGCTCATACATGAGTATCTTGTTGATCTGAGATGTCAGTTGCGTCTGGTTTTGGGCAGAAAGACGACCATAATAGCAGTCTGGAAGATAATCATTGCCAACAATAGTCGCATAGTAGAGATCCGTTATATGATTTTTGTCTTCTGTAGTGCCTTGGAATGCGGGAACCTGTTCTTTGTCGCCAACCAACAAGAGAAAATCAGGGGCCGGTTCTTCTACAGTTGCATTTTCAAACCTACCTTTAATGAAGTTCTTGATGGATGATGTTGTCGTGCCTACATTGCTTTCGTCTGTATATGCGATTTTAACATAGTATCCAAGTTTCTTTTTCCAGGTAACAAAATTGTCGAGCTCCGCATTGTTACGGAACATAGAGTGTGCTATGATAAGGTAAGAGATCGGGACATTGTTGAGCTCGGCGCGTGAGTCATCATTGTGATTCACTATTAAGTCTTCATTGATGCCGAACATCGGTGATGAATACTTGCTGAGAGAATATGTTGCTGCTTTGTCAACATTTGCAAACTCAACGCTGACAACGGCTTTAGTGCAGACTCTTATCTTTTGGGAAACCGGATTGTATGATACCGGTGCGAAGTCAACACCTGCCACTGAACTGCTGCGCAGCACCCCAGCTTTCTGAGCTTCCACTAAGGGCAGCGAAAAGAATGCGTTGGTTGTATAGATGTTATCATCCTTATACAATGTGTGGGTATTGTCTGATTTTGAGCGAGAGCCTTGAGATGGGAAGACTTCGTATGGCATATCCAAAGCTGAAAAGTCAAATTCCTCATACTCAGAACTCAACACAGTGACTATCAACGAATCGCAGACGGGAACTGAAATGAATTTAGATAGCACAGGCACTTGTGGAGCACCTTTAAGGAAAGATGTCCCATATCCTTTCATGCGCAAGGCAGCGAAGGTCTGACCAAATGCACTGACTTTTTCGCCATAAATGGAGTCGGACTTGAATTCAAGAACAACTCTGTTTTCGGAGTTTTCGGTCACAGCGATCCCTTGTGCAAAGGAGGTGATAGTAAACAAAAACAAGTAAGCAATCAAAATGATTGTAATCTTTTTCATATTATAAGATTCTTTATAAATTCCTAATAATAAACAAAACCGCAAATATACATTTTTTCCTTGCAACTTTTTCCACTTTTATCGGTATAAAAGATTTTGATGTTAAATAATGAAATGTTTGCAATTTTTGTAATTTTGCGACGTTAAAATATAGATGGAGAGATACATATACATACTCATATTGTGCGTTTTTTCGTTCTGTGCATTCTCGCAAAAGGATTCCGAGCTGAGGATTATGGAGGATAGTTTGGTGAATCTGCGAGGCCGTGTCATGAACGAGCCGAACGAAGAGACGCGCGCCGCCCTGAATGAGGATTTTATGACTCTTTTGGAGGAGACATTGAACATGCCCAACTCCTTCAAGCACAACTGGGACTCGGTGAAGAACTTCAGTGTTTTGGTTTCCCCTGACAACAGCTTCAAGATATTCACATGGTACATCATCAACAACAACTTCGAGACCGAGAATTTCGGATTCATCCACGTATATAATGAATCCCGCAAGAAGTATGTGCTCTACCCTCTCTACGACAAGCGTCAGAACATAGACTATCCCAAAACCACAATTGGCAATCACAACCGTTGGTACGGGGCCGTTTATTACAAAATAATTCCAGTAAAAGACAGAAACACTACTTATTACACTCTACTCGGCTGGAATGGAAACAACCTATTCACAAATCAGAAAGTAATTGAAATTTTACATTTCAACAAGGAGAAAACACCAATTTTCGGCGGCAGAGTGTTCAAGAATTACCCGGAAAAGGTGGCCAGAGTTATTTTCGAATACTCAAAAAGTGCATCTATGTACCTGAACTACGACAATCAGGAGTTTTTGGTGAGCACTGGAAAATACAACCCTCAGACCCACGACTATGATTTCAGGCGCGTGCGCTGCAACATGATAGTCTTTGAAGAACTTATCCCGATGGACGAATCAATGCCGCAGATACCGGCTTACATTGTGCCGGAATCAAGTCTGAACCAGGGTTTTGTAGAAGAAGACGGCAAATGGGTGTTCATGAAAAATGTGCGCGGCTCAAATCCCGACAAGGTGCGCCCGGCCTACCAACACAAAAACAGAAACTACTATTCAGCACAATAATTATGTCATCAACTTTATACCCACTGAAATTCAACCCCATAATGAAAGAGAAAATATGGGGCGGCAAAAAAATAGGAACAATTCTCAAACATAACACAGGCAACCTCGAAAACTGCGGCGAAAGCTGGGAAGTTTCAGGCCTGGTCGGTGAAGAATCAGTCATAACCAATGGATTTCTCGAAGAAAACAATCTGAATGAAATACTCGAAGTTTACCTCACCGATCTTGTTGGCGAAAAAAACTACGAGAAATATGGCCTTGGATTCCCTCTGCTCGTGAAATTCATCGATGCCAACGACAATCTTTCTGTTCAGGTGCATCCGGACGATGAACTTGCAAAAAGCAAATACGGTCAGAATGGTAAAACAGAAATGTGGCACGTGATTCAGGCTGATGAAGGCGCTGGACTATATATAGGTTTTAATCAGAAAATAACTGAGAATCAGTATCTTGAAGCCTTAGAAAAAGGGAATCTTCAATCTCTTCTCAAATTCTATCCGGTCTCTAAAGGCGACACTTTCATGATTCCCGCCGGCACCGTGCATGCCATCGGGAAAGGTGTCCTTTTGGCTGAAATCCAACAGACTTCCGACATCACCTTCCGTATTTTCGACTGGAACAGGCTTGATGACAAGGGGATGCCTCGCGAACTTCACACTGAGGAGGCTTTGGAAGCCATACACTTCGACGAAAACAACGCGGATTTCCAAATACATTACGAAAACACACTCAACAAGACCGTAAAATTGGTGCGTTCACCATATTTCAACACAAACCTGTTGGAATTGGACACAACAATGATCAAATCTTTCGCCGACCTTGACTCATTTGTAATTTACATCTGCCTGGAAGGTCATGTCCATCTTGTATCCGATTCTTTCAACGAGCATGTTGAAGCCGGTGACGTGTTTTTGGTTCCCGCTGAAATTGAGGAAATTAAAATCACATGTGGAACATATTCACGACTTTTAGAAGTGTTCTGCTCATAATATGTTTCATTTCAGGCATTTCGACTTAGAGCACGACAACAGTACCCTTAAAATAGGCACCGACGCTGTATTGTTGGCAACAGTGGCTGACGTATTATCCTCAAAGCGAGTGCTCGATGTTGGTTGTGGTTGCGGCGTGGTGGCGTTCTGCATTGCACAACGAATTGCATCTAACAACCCGGAAATCACCGGCATCGACATCGACCAGGCATCAATAGAAGAATGCATCATAAACGCCAATAACTTCGGTCTGCTCCCTGCTTACAGCTTCTCGTTTGAGAAAACCAGCTTTCAAGAGTTTGCAGCGAGGGAACATCAGCACAGTTTTGACCTCATAATATCAAATCCGCCGTTTTTCCATGGCGACCTGAAGCCCTCAGACGACAAACGCCTGCGCAGCAAACATGGCGACGGCAGCCTCTCTTTCAACGAGATTGTCAACTGTTCCGACAGACTGTTGGACAATAATGGTCGTCTTGCTGTAATCCTTCCTGCACGCGAAGCAGATGAATTTCAAGAGATTGCGAAAAATAAATTCTTTTGTATCCGTAAAACATCTGTCAAACCGACCGTCAAGAAGCCAATATTCAGAATCATTCTTGAATTTTCAAGAAACTACTCCGAGACAGAAGAACATTTGTTTTCAATACGAGACGAAGCGCAAAAATATACGCAAGGATACCTCGATTTAGTTCACGATTATCTTTTTGTAAAATAAAAAATCCCGTCTGATGACGGGATTTTCATTATATTATCATCAAAAAATAAAAACTACTCTTCAGTAGCTTCTTCTTCATCTGTTGAAGCCGCAGCTGAACCACGGGTCGGGATTACAGAAACGATAACCTTGTTAGGATTGTCAATGATTTCGAGGTTGTCGATCTTAACATCGCCTATCTTGATAACATCATTGATCTCGAGTGGTGTGATATCAACGGTAATGTTCTCTGGAATGTTGTCGAGAAGGCCACGTACTTTGAGCTTGCGAACGCGTTTTTTAAGAAGACCGCCCTTGAGGACACCAGGAGATGTACCTTTTACCATCAAAGGTATTTCAATGGTGATTGGCTTTCCGTCAACAACTTCCAAAAAGTCAACATGTAACAGTTTGTCAGTGATCGAATGGAACTGTGTCTCTTGAACGATAGCTCTCTTAACAGTGCCGTTGATGTTCAATTCTGCATACTTAACTTCAGGAGTGTAAAGGAGATTTCTGAACTCTCTTTCATCTACAACGAAGAGTTGTTGTTCCTTACCACCGTAGATAACACAAGGAACCATGCCTTGGTTGCGTTGTGCTCTTGCATCTTTTTTCCCTACGTTCTCACGAAGAGAACCGCTAATAGATACTGATTTCATATAATTTTTATTAAGGTTTTTAAAACGGCTGCAAAAATACAAAAAATATTGATACTCACGACTATCGGGTTCTATTTTCTTTTCGTCATGTTTTCAATCAAACTATTTGTCAAAAACAGATATAAAGAACTCGACTGCTGAGGCTATCACTGTCTTGCGGTGCCTTGTAATAGTGTGGTTTTCACCTGGTATAACTTTTAGGGCGGCGTTGTCACCGTAGGCTTTGAGCAGGTTCTCGCTGCACCACATCGGCACGATCCTGTCGCGGTCGCCATGTAAAAGCATCACTGGACCGTTGTATTTTGCAGCGGTACCAATTATGTCAAGGTTTTGTGTAGTGACAATGTATTCGCGTCCCAATTTCATAATGCCCCAACAACGGATATACTCTGGCGGATTGGCAGGATCGAATTTTGCGTTGAAAAACTTACCAGACTGGCAGGCCTCTTTTATGACGGTTCCCGGTGCGATGAGGACGACACCGGAAGGGACATTGCCGGCATCACTCAAAACACCAGCGAACATGGATGCTATGACGCCGCCCTGTGAATGACCCAATAGCCCTATTTCTTCCACATAAGGCAACGATTGAACATAATTCAAAACCGCCTGTGCGTCGAGAATCTCTTTTTCTATAGTCATGTCTTGCATTTTTCCAGAACTCTTTCCATGACCGTTGAAATCAAATCGGATAGATGCAATCCCAGCCTTTGCAAGTCCCTTGGCTATCTGAGGCACCGGATTGTAATCTTTGCTTGAGAAAATCCCATGCATGAGGATGACCATTTTGCAACGGTCAGTAGCTGGATTGAAGCCTTTCGGCAATGTAATCTTAAACGATATATCGCCTTGCGGCCCTTTTATAGGAGAATCACCGCCATGATATGTATCACTTGAGAAACAAAAGTATCCGACAGAGACCAGCAAAAATGTTAACAATATCCTTTTCATCTTTTTCTTTTAGTTTTACAGTGATTATAATAATGCGTTTTGATATGTATGAGTTAAGTTCCCTTTGCAAAAACTCCTTGGTAGGTGTCTCTCTGTGTAAGCTCTGCCTCAACTTTCTTGACTAATGTGTCGTGACGAAGAAGCTTCCAGTTAGAAACAGACAGAAAGCGCGGCGGCACTTCCGCACAGATACGCTCTATCACAATATCCGGCGACAAGCGTTCCAGATAATCACAAATGAAGGAAACATATCCATCAGCCGTGAAAGTCCAAAATCTTTCAGGATTATTGCTGTACTCTGATTCTATTGGGGTTCCCTTGAAAATTTGTAACTGATGAAATTTCAGGAAATCAGGCTTCAAAATGTTAGAGCACTTCACCTCTTCAATCCACTGGTCTGGCGTTTCACCAGGCAGACCGAAAATCAGATGTGCGCAGGTTCTAATTCCGTGGTCATGCAACTTTTCGAATGCTTCAAAAGTGCATTCTACAGAGTGCCCGCGATTTACGTGACTTAGAGTGTCGTTGCTAAAACTCTCAACCCCTATTTCAACACAAAGATCGGTCTTCTGGTCCAGTTCAGAGAGGAATTGCAACGTTGCATCTGGAAGGCAATCCGGACGAGTTGAAATTATAATCCCCTTAATATCAGGTATTTCAAGCACAGATTGGCAATAATTCCGCAAAATGCTTACAGGTGCGTACGTGTTTGTGAAAGATTGGAAATAAGCAAAATATCCAAGGCTGTTTCGATAGCGTTTCGCGAAAAAAATCTTACCTTCATTGATTTGTTCTTGAACGCCTATCTGTTTGACACTTAAATATTTAGGAGTAAAAGCTTCGTTAGAGCAGAAGGTACAACCACCAGTGGCGCGGTTGGTACGGTTAGGGCAAAAGAATCCTGCATCTACCGGAAGCCGCTGCACCCGCCCGCCATAATGCTCTTTGCAATACCGGCTGTATGAGTTGTAGCGCCTCCCATCTCCCCACGGAAATTGCGTCATTTTGTTAACATTTAATTAAGACAGATAATATTACAATTCGGCTAACTTCGGCACCAAACGGTCTATATCGCCAGCGCCAACCGTCAAGAGGACATCGGGTTTGTGCTCTTTCAAATAACCAAACAATTGTTGCTTTTGCAACAATAACTTATTGTTATTGGAAATCTTTTCAAGTAAAAAATCGGAGGTGATTCCGGGAATAGGCTTTTCGCGTGCCGGATAAATCGGCAGAAGAATCACTTCATCGGGAATTGAAAGAGCCTTTGCGAAATCTTCAGCAAAATCACGTGTCCTGGAGTATAAATGCGGCTGAAATACAGCACAAATACGCTTTCCGGGATATAATTCCTTGACAGCATTGAAGAACGAACTCATCTCTTTGGGGTGATGAGCGTAATCGTCAATATACACGAAGTCTTCACGTTTTATGATATAATCGAACCTACGCTTGACACCACTGAATTCCTCCATGCCTTTTACAACTTCGCGAACACAATGTTGCAGTTCACCATCCTCGAAAGGAGTTAGGGAGAGCAAAAAAGCAGAAATCGCGGCTGTTGCATTAAGTACATTGTAAATGCCGTGAAGTTGAATTTTCAGGGATTTAATTTCACAGAACGGAGTATGAAGGTCAAAGGTGGTGAATTCATTACCAAAGTGTATATTATAAGGATATGAATCACAGGTGTTTCCAAGACCATAAACAAATTTGCGACCGTTATCCTTGTTGATTTTACAAGCAATCTTCTCCTCCACAAACACATTTTGGGATTGGTCGGCAAACTGTTGGAAGGCTTCAACGAGCCTGGTTGAATCTCCATAAATATCCAAATGATCAGCGTCCATAGATGTTATCACTGACACGTAGGGATGCAATGTCAAAAAGGATCTGTCAAATTCGTCAGCCTCCACAACTGCAAAAACATCATCATCGAGTTTTCTGTATAGATAATTATCGTCCAGATTCTTGGATATTCCCCCGATGAAAGCAAGCAAGGAATGCTTTGAACTGTTCATCAGATGAGCCAACATGGATGTGGTGGTTGTTTTTCCGTGAGTTCCCGCAACGGCAACGGTCTTGTAGTTGTCGGTGATCATCCCCAGAGCTTTGGAACGTTTGTAAATCTGTACTTTATTATCAACAAAATACTGGTATTCCGGGAAATCTTCAGGAACAGCTGGTGTGTATATCACAAAATCGATATCTTTGGGGATAGATGACACATCTGGGGAATAATGAATTTTCGCACCCCTTGAGCAGAGAAATTGAGTTATCGGTGACTCTGTCAAGTCGTAACCATACACTTCACAATCGTTTTGAAGGAAATATTGGGCAATGGCGCTCATGCCTATACCGCCGATTCCAAGAAAGTATATTTTCCTATTTTTCATAAATCAAAAAAACAGTTCTGCGGTTTTTGGCGCGCCCTGCCTCAGTGCTGTTAGTTGCAATTGGCATGGTTCTGCCGTAACCTTTGTATCTAAGTCTGTCAGCCGGGATTCCGTGTTCAACCACATAGTCGAAGACCGACTTTGCCCTGCGCTCCGAAAGCAGCAAGTTGTCGGCGTCACGTCCGATATTGTCGGTATGTCCTTGAATTTCTACTTTCACAGTCGGATTTTCCTTTAGGAACTCGATAAAAAGAGTAAGCAGAGTTTTAGATTCCTGGGTGAGGTTGTAATCGTTTGTCTCGTAATAGATGTCACGCAAGTCACAAACCTTGCCTGTTTCAACGGCTTTCACTTCGGCATCTTTCTGTACTATGTCTCCCGTTATCTGATCTGGTGTGATTATTTGAGTGTCAAAAGAATAGCCTTCTTTTTTAACATTCAGGATCAAGGGTTGCGGGTCTTCCTTTTTCACTTCTGCAGCCACAGCGTACTTGCCGCTGTTAGCGCTGACCACACCGGTAGAGATAACATTTGCGTTAGTGTCGCGTATCTCCACGACGGCGTTTTCAAGGTCGCCTTCGTCAACAGAGACCTTGCCTTTTACGATAACCATGGTATGGGGGCGCGCCTCCTCGTACAGCTCGAACTGGTAGATGTTCCAGTCTTTGCTGCCGTAGTTGTTTGAGGAGAAGTAGCCGGTCTGGCCGTCAAGACTGACAAAGAAATCCACCTCTTCGTTTTCAGTGTTAATAGGGTATCCAATGTTCACGGGCACCGACCACTGTTTCTTTGCATCAAGTTTGGAATAGAAGACATCCTGTCCTCCAAGTCCGTCATGGCCATTAGAGGAGAAGTAGAGTGTTTTGCTGTCGGTATGGAGGAATGGGGAGCGCTCGTTTTTAGAGGTATTGATTGTAGGGCCGACATTCACGGGGTCGCGCCAAGTACCGTCGCTATTGCGGACGGAGAACCAGATGTCGGAGCCTCCAAACCCGCCCGGTCGGTCGCTTGCGAAGAACAACAGACGGCCGTCAGAGCTGAGAGACGGCTGAGATTCCCAAGAGTCTTTGCGGTTGATCTTGCCAGGAAGTGGCTTTGGCTCGGTCCACTCACCATCTATCAGTTCTGAATAATAGAGGTCGAAGTTTGGATATGTGCCGCCCTGAAGATTGACAGTATGACGTTGGGTGAATATCAGAAGGTCGTTAGTGATGTTTATAGTGGGACTGCCCTCCCCTTCCGCATTGTTGAACGGATAAGGCAGCGCATCGCCACTGTTGAAGTTGCTCCCCGACTTATCGGCACGACTGAAGAACTCTCTGAGCACTTTTTCACCTTGGGAGAAAGGCGATGAGGAGGTTACATACTTGCGACGAGTGAAATAAAAATATGAACCGTCAGGAGAAAGGGTTCCGAGATACTCATCATCAGAAGTGGATATGTTAGGTACCGGTTTCGGGTCGAAAGGCACCTCGTGGTTCAAAATATCATGATAGAATTTGGCCTTGCGCAATATAAGCTTGGCCTCCTCTATCTTTTCGGCATCTTTGTCGGAAGAAAAAAGGTCCTGATTGTCAATGATGACTTTCGCGAATTTCTGAGCCTCAAGGTAGTTTTCGTTGAAATAGGCCAGTCTTGCTGCATATAAGTTGCAATATGGCTTGTAGTAAGGGCAAACCTCATACATCCTGTTGAAAGCGGCCAAAGCCTTCTTCACATCTGATTTGTCCTTCTTTTTCGACATGAACTGATTGTCAGAAAGAGGCAAATAATAGCCGAGTGCATAATAGTAGTTCACATCCAAATATTCAGGGTGTTCGGCTAAAATCTCCTCGTATAGTTCGTAAGCCTCGTCCTTTTTCCCGGATTTGTGAAAATCGCGGGCCTTTTTATAAAGCTTCTCGCTGTTTTTATCCATAGTTTGTTTGCATGGATCGTCATCCTGTGCAAAAAGGGCGCAGGAGACAACCATGAACAAGGCGAAAAAAAACAGCGAGAGGCGTTTCATTGTCGGTTAGTTGTCTTTGCCGGCGGTTTCAGCCGCTTCGATTATCTTGATGAAATCAGGTGCTTTGAGGGAGGCGCCACCGATGAGTCCGCCGTCAACGTCGGGTTGTGAGAAGAGTTCAAGTGCGTTGTTTGCATTGCAGCTTCCGCCATATAGAATATACGTAAAGACGGCAGCTTCTGTGCCGAACTTCTTCTCTATGAGGCTTCTGATGTATTGGAGCATCTCCTGTGCCTGGTCTGGAGTTGCAGTCTCGCCGGTACCGATGGCCCAAATAGGCTCGTAAGCAATCATGGTGCGTTCCAGCTGTTCAGGGGTGAGCTGGTAGATGGTGGCTTCAATCTGACGTTTCACAACATCGAAATGTTTGTCGGCCTTGCGCTCTTCGAGGGTTTCGCCGCAGCACATGACAGGCACCAGCTGCTGGTCAAGCAGACGTAACATCTTCTTGAGCACAATCTCGTCTGTCTCACCGAAATATTTCCTGCGCTCTGAATGGCCCACAATGCAGAAGTCAACATCCATATTGGCCAACATCGAGGCTGACACCTCGCCTGTGTATGCACCGTCCTCGTATTCGCTTACATTCTGCATTCCGGCGTAAAACTTGCTCTCTTCAAGTGCGGCGTGGTCGGTGACAAGCTCAGCATAAATTGCGGGTGGACAAAGCACCACCTCAGTCTGCAACTGATAGTCTGCCAACGACTCTTCAATATTAGTGATAAGTTCTTCAGCTTCATCGAAGTTCTTATTCATTTTCCAATTTCCAATTACAATTTTCGGTTTAACCATATTTTCAATTTTAATTATTTGACTGATATTCAATTATTTACAAACTTCAACAACAAAGTTGAATGATTTCTGCGAAGTTATATATTTTTTTGATTCTGAAGACAAAATCTTAATTTCAGACCAAATTGGTGGTTTTGAGAGCCTCCCATTCTGAATCCGGAAGTTTTGCGCCAACATACTGAATCAATTTTGCTGAAAGATAAGAGGCCAAGTCGCCAGCTTTCTGCGCATCGTAGTCATTGGCAAGTCCGTAAAGGAATCCAGCAGCATAGATGTCGCCTGCACCGGTGGTATCGATTCTCACGGCATCTACGGGGGCCACGCGGGTAAGCTCGCCTGTTGTCATGATCAGTGAGCCGTCTTTCCCGACCTTGACCACAGATACAGGACAGTATTTCGACAATGCTTTAAGTGCTTCTTCATTTTCCAAACCAGTGAAAGCTTTGGCTTCCTCCTCATTTGCGAAGATAATGTCAACATAATTTCTCAACAGCTTTTCAACAAAGTCATGATGATCTTCAACAAGATTATAACTTGCCATATCCATGGAAACAACAAGGCTTTTTTCTTTAGCTATCCGGCACACCTTTTCGATAAGTTCATGATTGAAGATAAGATAACCCTCCACATGGATAATGTCATAGTTGTCAAAAACCTCAGGTGCAATCTGAGATGGAGTCATTGTTGCCGCAGCGCCAAGATAGGTGGCAAAGGTGCGTTCGGCGTCTGGAGTGATAAAAGTTATAGCAACGCCGGTGTCAGTGTCAGAGTCAATGAGATGAGGGGTCAAGCCGAACCGTATGCATTCGTCTCTGAAAGTCTTTCCAAGTTCGTCGCGGCCGATACTTCCTATATATCCAGCCACATTGCCGAGGCGCGCAATCCCGTGCATGGTATTCGAGGTGGACCCGCCGGTGGCGATAGTGTATTCCAAAGACGAAATGGCTTCCATGATCTCATTCTTGCGTTCAGCGTCAATCATCATCATGCCGCCTTTGCACAAGCCAAACCTGTTTATCAAATCATCGTTGTCGATATGCACCAGAATGTCAACAAGCGCATTACCAATTCCTAATATTCTCTTCATTTCTCATTTTTTTTAAGACAACAAATGGTGACCTTCATTTAACAAAAGCCCGTTTTCGCTGTCAGACAATCGTTTTTAATTTTTCTGCAAAAGTAAGAAAAAAGAGTGACATTTCGGAAACTAATATTTTTTATACCTTTGCGGCAAAAAAGTAGGACATGCATTCAAACAACATACATACGGTAGCTGCTATAAAAGAATGTGAGAAATACACCATGGAACAGCATTCCATCCCGTCGTTGGAGTTGATGGAGAGAGCCGGAACTGCCTGTTCAGACAGGATTTCTACGATCCTGAAAGAGCAATTCGTGAAAAACGTAATCATTTTTTGCGGCTCAGGGAACAACGGCGGCGACGGGGTTGTGATAGCGCGACAGCTCATATTCAAGCACAACTTTGGCGGAGATGTCACCGTTGTGAGGAGTTTTGACGGCAGTTCACGTGTCAGCGACCAAACTCGCACTAACATAGAACGTTGGCAAAGTATCGTTTCCGACCATACAAACGCACATCTGACCAGTTACAATGATTTTGATTTCTACAATTTAGGGGATGAAGATCTGATAATAGACTCGATGTTTGGAACAGGATTGAACAAACCGTTACAGGGCATTCATTCCGAAATTGTGGAGAAGATTAATATGAGTGGCGTCAGGGTCATCGCCATTGACACCCCGTCGGGACTGTTTGCCGACAGTCACACGCCCGAAAACGCCAAGGTGGTGCAGGCAGACATGACATTGACAATTCAGTTCATGAAGCTCGCATTCATGGTACCTGAGAATTTCAAATATTGTGGATGTGTGGAGGTCATAGACGCAGGCATAGAGGAGCCTGTTGGCGTCAGCGAGGCGGCTGCATGTCGTCTGATCACTGCTGGTTTGTTCGGCAGCAGTTGGGATATGTTCAATCCATACGCTCACAAGGGCACTTTCGGCCACGGCCTGCTGGTTGCCGGCAGCACAGCGATGCCAGGCGCCGCGGTGCTAAGCGCCACGGCTGCTCTGCGGGGGGGCATCGGAAAGCTGACGGTGCACTCAACACGGCCGGTGCTCACCACACTCGCCTCCTTCCTCCCGGAGGCGATCCTTAATTTTGACGATGACGAACAGTGCGTGAGCAGTATCAACTGGAACAGCATACCCGAAAATGTGAACGCCATAGCCATAGGCCCCGGAATCGGTAAATCAAAAAGGACCTATTCGTTGCTAAAGGACATTCTCGACACTGCCGACTTCCCCATTGTCATAGACGCCGATGCTCTCAACCTGCTCGCGGAAGACAAGACAAGGCTCGCCTTCCTGCCGACAAACAGCATCTTGACACCTCATTTTGCGGAATTCGCCAGACTTGCCGGTGAGTCAAGTGACGACTTTGACCGTTTGAAGCGCGCCCGCGAATTCGCGATGCGTTATTCCGTGATTCTTGTTCTCAAGGGGCACAACACAGTGGTCAACATGCCCGACGGCACGCAGTTTTTCAACACCACCGGCAACCCAGGCATGGCCACCGCCGGCAGCGGCGACGTGCTCACAGGCCTGTTCCTCTCTCTGCTCTCCCAAGGCTACACCCCGCAGTTCACCGCCCTGCTCGGTACCTTTATCCACGGCGCCGCAGGAGACGAATATGCCTCTGAACACTTCTATAAAACATTAATAGCATCCGACTTGCCAAAATATTTCGACAAGGCTTTCTCAAAACTTGTTTCCTTAAACATTTAGCTATGAAAAAAACACTTCTCACAATCGCAACCACACTGAGTTTCATGGTGGGCTTCGCACAGGTCTCGATAAACATCACCATACCTGACGCAACCTACGATTCCGTATTCATAAAGGGCTTTGCAAAACATCAGACAGAACAGGAGCTGAAAGCCCCGTTCAGCAAAAACATAGTCCTGAAAGACAAACAGTCGCTGAAGCCTGGAATGTACAATATCTTGGGCGATACAACATCCATCGGAGTGATTCTCGTATCTTCCGAGAAAAACCAGAACTACTCCATAGTAATCTCTGGCGGAAAGGTTAATTTCACGAACTCCATTGAAAACTCGGCATATTATGAGTATCTTCAGACACTTTGGGATTACAACAAACGTTTAGACTCCCTTAACAATATGTTCAACGAGGCCCAAAAGAGTATGCCCCAATATATGCTGAAAGTTTTTGTGGATTCACTATCTGTCAGCGCCAGACGCATCAACAACGAGATACGCGAATACCAAAACCAGATGTCGAAGGCCTATTCGAAATACCTGCTGGGTTCTGTGATTGCAACATCCACATACCTGCAAGACCCGCCAGAACATATAGTTAATAACAGGGAATTATTTCTTTCCTACTACGTGGAACACTTCTTCGACAATTTCACCTGGGATGACCCGCGTATCTTCAACACCCCTATAGCAGAGGAGAAACTCGCCGAATACTGTAATATGATTTACCAATTCGACAACCCCGCATACGACTCGCTGGTACTCATGACCATTAACAAATCCAGAGTGAACAAAACCTCATACCAATATTTTTTCGATGCATTGGAACGTGTTTTAGGCAAAAACATATCGCCTTACAAAGTTGAGCACACTTACATTGCAATGCTCAAGGATGCACTCAGTCACAAAGATCTTGACGAAGACCGCAAACGCCGCTACAAGCGCGAGTTGGAGTACATCGACAAAAATCTGGCCGGACAGACAATCCCCAACTTCAACTTCGTCACAGCATCCGGAGACACAATGTCAATGTACGATGTCCAAAGCGAATACACAATTCTCTACCTCCAACATCCCACCTGCCCTACCTGCCATCAAGTAAGAAACATGATGAAAGACTTCTCCAAACTCAATGGTGCCATAAAATCAGGCAGACTGAAGGTTGTGATGATTTATTTCGAAGACGACCCGCAGGTGTGGAGCAACTACATCCACTCGCCAGAAGCCAACCCTGACTATATTCAGGGCTGGAACTTTGACCAGACCATCGATGAAGACAACCTCTTCGACACAAGGACCATACCTTATATGTTCCTGCTTGACAAGGACAAGAAAGTAATCAAAAAAGACCTTTTATACAACGAAATAGAACCTTATATTGAGTATTTGAGGATATATTAGATACTACACATATTAAAAACATAATGTCCAAGCCTGATTTCACAGACTTGGACATTTTATTTGAAAGAATAAATATTCCCTACTCTATCACTAATTTTCTGAATTTTTCATGACGGGATTCATCCTGAAGGAGAAGGTTGAGTTTGAATTGTCCATCGCGCTTGCCCTCAGCAATGCACTGCGCCTTGAAAGTCTCAAAGGAGTTACGTTGCAGACGGTGGGTCACAGGGTCTTTCACACGCAAAGAGTCTCGCTTTGATTTATACTCCTGATTGTATTCTTTAAGGAGTTCGTCAACTCTCTTGGTGAATTCCTCGGCCTTCTGCTGCGGTGTCTCTATGTCAGCAAACTCATAGTAGAAACGGTAAGCGGAAACATCAAGATCGGCGAACCCGATGAAAAACTTAAGAGGCATGTTCATTTCAGCTTCCGCAGCACGAACTGCGTCAATAAACTGTTTTTCATGAAGCTTTTCACCTGTCATGGTCACAATTCCGTTGACTTTCTGAACAAGATGTATTGATGGGGTGCCCCAGTATGTCGGGCCAACCTCAATAAGGTCGTTCATGTTATAACGGTAAAGTCCGGCATAAGTGGTCACATAGGTTATGTAGCGTTTGCCTTCCTGAAGTTCGTACAGTTGAAGGAATTTCTTCTCGCTGTCTGGCTTATCCATGTCTTCTTCCGACACAAATTCCATGTAATGCATATGAGCGCACGGAATTGTGTTAACAGTATCGTCAATAACAAGGCCGAACCGGCATTCTGTAGAGTAATATGAGAACTCTTGATGGAACATCTGTTTTGGGAATGAGTCCTTGAATTTGTCGATATAAATTTTGGTATTACCGCAGCGCCATGTATTAAGCACTTGGAAATCAGGCCAATAGTGTTTAGGAAGCACAGTGCCGTATTTTTGTTTTAAAGCACGAAGTTCGGCAGCTCTCTCCGGATTTGGCTTCATATATGGCTTAAACGATTCGCGGATTCGTTCAGGCACATCGATATCTGGATTAAGAGTGCCATTTTCAATATCCTCAACGTATTTGTCGAAATACTCATTGACATTGTTCTGCATTTCAACAATGGTAGAAGGATTGGCGGTGATGATAAGGGTGGTGTTGTGTTCGATGCCGAAACGCATTATCGAATAGTATCTTGCTGTATAGTCTTCAATCTCATAGATTGTAAATGGATAAGGGGAAAGCTTCTTCACGAATTCGGGACAGTCGCGTTGTGCAAAGCCGGATATTGAGCCGCAGACGGTGCCGTCGGGGGCGTAACCCTCTACCACTTTGCCGACAATGCTAACCAATTTGCCGGCGAAAACCTTTCTGCGGTTGCGAATCATCGTGTAAAGCCAGGCCTTGTTCATCTTGCCATAGACGTCTTTCAGATAATGCTTGGTGATTGGAATCCACTTGGGCTCTTTTGTGGTTCCGGAAGTGGTGGCGTAGAGGGCCGGCTTGTCCGGGAAAAGCACATTGGACTCACCGTTCTTATGTCGCTCAATCAGAGGACGAAGATCCTCATAATCATTGGGACTCACATATTTTTGATAGAGGCTGTAGAGCTCTGTGTCATCCTTCGCCTGTAATATTTCTGCGAAGTGATGCAATTTACCATATTCAGAGTCCTTGGCGAACTCAAGGATTCCTCTCAAAGTCTTCTCTTGAGACTTTCTCGGATTCTTGGCAGCGTTTTTGAATGCTATAAACTGTAAGCCGCCTGCCACTCCGAGCAGGAAATTAGGCACCAATGGGAAAGTGAGTTTTTCCATATTATTAGTTTTTATTTGTAAAGATAACGTTTTATACTCTTTTTCGGTGTTTTTTCGAACTCGTGCATGTGGAGCTCCATAATATTAATTTGTTCGTAGGCGGCAAGGCTTTTGTTAACCTCCTTCTTTATTTTTTCGAGCTGTTCAACGACATCGGCTTGTGTCAGACCAGCCTCGTCGCATGCGTCAATATCGGGGTAAACCAAAGCCACGATCTTGTTGTCGCGCTGCAGCACAATGCTTTCCATGACAAAAGGCATATTGTTAAGCTTGTCTTCAATCTCTTCGGGATAGATATTCTGGCCGGAAGGACCGAGCAGCATTGTCTTGCAGCGTCCCTTGATGAAGATGTTGCCTTCGTTGTCAACGTAACCGAGGTCTCCGGTACGAAGCCATCCGTCATCTGTGAAGCTTTCATTGGTGGCTGCCTCGTTTTTATAATAGCCAAGCATCACATTGTCGCCTCTGACAACAATTTCGCCGATGCCATTTTCGTTCGGGTCATCGATTCTGACTTCCATGCAGTCGAGGATTTGGCCGCAACTTGAAGGCAGAAATTTTGTCCAATGTGAGTAAGAAATCAAGGGTGCGGTCTCAGTCATCCCGTAGCCGATAGTGAACGGGAATTTGATCTTCCGCATAAACTTCTCCACTTCAGCGTTCAGTGCGGCGCCACCGATGATAATCTGTTCGAAGGAGCCTCCGAACACACCGACCAATTTCTTTTTGATCTGGCCGAGAACGACATCGTCAAGATAAGGGACCTTCAGTACCCAGTTCATAGGCGGTTTGGCGATCATCGGCTGAATCTGACGACGGTATATTTTCTCGATAATCAAAGGGACGCTGAGTATAAGTGTAGGTTTGATTTCGGCAAAGGCAGATAGAAGCACCTTCGGTGTCGGGGTCTTGGTTATGAAATAGGTGTGTCCGCCGATTGTTGAGTTTCCCAGAAAGTCGAATGCACAACCGTATGCGTGAGCCAGAGGCAGGAAAGTGACCATGCGGTCGCCAGGAAACAACAGGTGCTTTGATGGGTTGCCCGCAGCATAGGCTGTGTGGCCAAACCGAGCGTTGGATGCCAGCGCCCTGCCCGAAGTCATGACTCCCTTCGAGAATCCGGTTGTTCCCGATGTGTAGTTGATGGATGCCACCTCCTCGTTGTCCTTGTAATCGTAACGAATGCAGTCGGGATAGAACTCTCCATTAAACTTCTTGTCAAAAAGCTGCTGTATCGCCTCCGGAGATATCAGCTCCTTTGTAAGGGAGAAACGGATGTTCATCTCCTCGTTGACCATCGGAAGTGCAGACTCCCTCACAGCCAACGGCTGGAAAGATGTGAGTGAAATCACAGCCCTGACCTGCCCCAACTCGCTCTCGTCAAGATGATCCCAATAATAGTCCCCCGAAAAAAGCAGTTTAGAGTCGGAGTGCTTTATGATATGGTGAACATTCTCACTATGGAAATCCTGGAGAATAGGAACAATCACGGCCCCGTATGTAACAGTGGCAATGTAAGCCACTGCCCAATTAGTGCTGTTGCGGCCAATCAATGCCACCTTGTCGTTTTTCTCTATTCCACACTGCTCAAACAATATGTGCAGTTTCTCCACCTGCTCGGCAACTTGCGCGTATGTGAGTGTGTATTTTGTCTCATAATCGGTGAATGCCTCCAAATTCCAGTATCTGCGAAAGGAATCTTCAAACATTCTTACAAAATTGTCTTTGATCATTATACAGTTTATTAGTTTATAATAAAGTGAAGATGGAATTATCCCATCCCAAAAAACAAGCGGCAAATGTACATTTTTTTGAACAAATAGCAAAGACAATATTTCACCTGGTGAGTGATGTTCATTTAGATGAACATACGAGTGTTTTCGCGGTATTTTGCATAATCCGGCTTGTTCTGCAACTGCCGTTTCTCCATCAACGGAACACTTATGAAGCAGAAAAGTGCCGTATTCAACAGCGGTCCAACGAACCAGATGTCGGGAGTAATATGGCTTAAAACTGGCAGAGCCATAAGCCAGACGCCATACCACATCAGAATCTCACCGAAATAGTTGGGATGCCTGCCATGTCGCCATAGTCCCACATTGCACACTTTTCCAGGATGGGCCCTCGAAAAACGGTGACGTTGAGTGTCGGCCACGAGCTGTAGTGTGGCGGCTACTATGCAGATAGAGAAGCCCACTATTGTTGAAAAAGAAGCCGACACAGATGCTTCGATGAGAAAAAAACCTGGAACCATGACCAGAAATACAATCACTGTAGGCATCATGTTTAGTCCGAAGAAATTGACAAGATGAAACAACACAGGACGCAACGAGTTGCGATACTTGGTGTAGCGCCAATCCTCACTATTCAAGTTGCGGAATGTGAACGCCCAATTGGCTGTAAGACGGATGCCCCAGTACCAGACAGCCACGAGCAAAAGTAGTGTTGCCGATGAAAAACTGTTGGTATGGAATGCCCATAGGGTGAGCATCACAGGCGGTGCAACACTCCAATAAGGATCATACACCGAGACATTGTGGAAAACAAGTCCGAAAAACCACACAAAGCAGGTGGCGACTACATCGGCCGCAAAAAGTGACCACAGGAAGTGCCAGCCGCAATCATTCGCCCTCATAAAGACAAACACCCCTAAGAGAGTTGCCAAAAGATAAACAACAGTGATAATGGCAAGACTATAACATTTCGACTCTTTCATCTTATCAGAATAAAACCGGACAACAACTCAGACGCGCTCAATATGGGCGCCCAAAGCATTTAGACGTTCTACGATATATTCATAACCGCGGTCTATCTGCTCCACATTCTGTATCACGCTGCGTCCTTCAGCCGACATGGCAGCGATGAGTAGGGCAATGCCGGCGCGGATGTCGGGCGATGACATCTTGGTGGCGCGCAACGGCTTTTCCCTGCCCAGCCCCACGACAATGGCGCGGTGAGGGTCGCACAGCACTATCTGCGCACCCATCGACTGGAGCATATCCACGAAGAAGAGACGGCTCTCGAACATCTTTTGATGTATGAGCACACTGCCCTTGGCCTGGATTGCTGTGACAAGCGCAATACTGATCAGATCCGGCGTGAAACCAGGCCACGGAGCATCTGATATGGTCAGGATCGAGGCGTCCACAGGGTTGGTATAAATTTGGTACAGCCTTTGACCATGTACTATGATGTCGTCGTCTTGCTGCTCAAAATGCACACCCATCTTTCCAAATGTGTATGGTATGATGCCCAGATGCTCGCAGGCACAATTCTTGATGGTGACCTCCGACTGTGTCATGGCTGCCATGCCAATAAAACTCCCGACCTCAATCATGTCAGGAAGGATGTGGTGTTCGCAACCATGCAGCTCCTTAACGCCCTCAATGGTGAGCAGATTGGATCCGATTCCGGATATTCTGGCACCCATCTTGTTAAGCATAGTGCACAACTGGTAGAGATATGGCTCACATGCAGCATTGAAGATTGTTGTTGTGCCCTCAGCAAGAACAGCCGCCATGACAATATTGGCTGTGCCAGTCACAGACGGCTCGTTCAACAACATATAGCACCCCTTTAACTCCTTGGCCTCCAGTTCAAAAAACCTGCCATCGTCAGAAGTGCGGATATATGCGCCCAACTTTTCAAGTCCCTCGAAATGGGTGGTAAGCGGCCGCCTTCCTATCTGATCGCCTCCCGGACGACCCGAATATGCCTTCCCGAAGCGGCCTAACAACGGTCCTAAAACCATGATAGAGGCCCTGATCTTAGCCGACAACTTCACGAACTCCTCAGTGTGAAGTTGCTCAAAATCAACATCTTCCGCCTGAAAAGTGAAAGAGTGATTATCAATCTTAGTTATCTTGACACCCATAAGGGCGAGTATCTCGCGATAACGCTGCGTGTCCAAGATGTCAGGGATGTTGTATATGGTCACAGGTTCCTTGGTCAGGAGCACTGCCGAAAGAACCTGTAACGCCTCGTTTTTTGCACCTTGAGGGGTTATCTCTCCCTGAAGATGATAACCGCCGTCAATTATGAATTCTGCCATTATTATTCTGGAATGACGATTGGGAAATGCTGTGTAAACTCCATTCTGTAAGGAGCTCCTATGATATTTGTGAGAAAATCGGTGTATTGGTCAGTGAACATGAACTTGTTAGCGTCGTAGTAGGCAGCAGGAAGCGGGAAGTTGCCGATATTGCCCATTTCGATTGCATCGGTGTGGAACTCTTCGAGTTCGTCGTAAGGCACGATGTCGCGCACTACAGGCATCTTTCCATAATCCTCACGCAAAAGGAGGTCAACCACCTTGTCGGCCAAAGTGGAGGTCAGGCGGCGGTCGTACTCATAGCACTTGCCTGAACGCGGGATATATCCTGATATCTGTCCACGAGCCTCGATGCCGAGACGTTTGTTGATTTCTGAAGCGATGACGCCGCTGACACCACCGAAACGAGGATGCCCGTACTCGTCCAAGTCTGAACTTGCATATACCATGCTCAACTCCTGCTTCTCGTCGTCCCACCAACGAACACCTTCAGAGGCTGCTATGATAAGACTGCGCTTCGGCGAACGCATGTACATCTCCTTGACGGTCTCAAAGAAGAACTCTTTGCGCTCCTTGGTCATCTCTACTTCAGGAACCAATGCCATCTGAGCGCCGCCGAAAGTGGCAGATCCGGTGAGCCAGCCGGCGTCACGACCCATCACCTCAAGCACCATGATGCGCTGGTGAGATTCGTTTGTGGTATGCAACTTGCTGGTCAACTTCTTTATCGCCATGGCACCAGAAGGGAATCCAGGACAAAGCACGGTCTCGTGCTGCTGGCCGTTGTAATGGTGATACGATCTTGTTCGAAGGTCATTGTCGATGGTTTTCGGGAATCCTATCACCGGAATACCGTATCTTTCATACATCTGGCGGGCCGCGCCGTTGGTGTCATCACCGCCGATTGTAACCAAAACATCTATCTTGTAGCGCTCGATGTTTCTCAAAATCTGCTGCGAACGATCCTCCGGATTCTTCTTGCTCGGGAACGGGTTCGTACGGCTTGACAAAAGGGCCGTGCCTCCGTAAATGCCGTTGTAAGGGATGTTGGTGAGATCAACGATGTCTCCGTCACCCAAAAGTCCTTTCCAACCTCGGAGGACACCGTAAACACGGAATCCCAACATGGATGCCCTGTTGCGCACCGCCTCAATGCTCGAGTTGATTGCAGGCGTGTCACCACCGCCAGAAAGAATTGCTAATGTTTTGCCGCTGAATAGTTTCTCTTTTCTCATTATTCTATTTGTTTGTTATTATTCTTTTCCTTGTTCTTATATTCTTCTATCTTCTCATATTCCTCCAAAAATTGAGGGATGTTCGACATGTCTATGCGCTTGTTCAGGATGATCTCATGCCTGCGGTTGAGTATAAACATTGCTGGGTTCCCCATTTCATAAATGTTGAAATATTCCAGATAATCTATGTTCCCCTTGTTTCCTCCTACCTGAATCCATGGATACTTGTTCTCCCTGACATACTTCTTCCACCTCTCAATGTCGGCATCGTTGCCTATCGAATAGACTTCGAAATTGCGTTTGCCTAACATCTCAAGTGAATCATAGACCTGGCGCAGCCGCTTCGACTCTTTCTTACAGGTAGGGCAATCAGGATCATAAAACCACAAAATAGTATATGGCTTGTCGATTTTATATGAAGAATGCCAGAAACGCATGTCTTCGGAAAGTGTGGTGTCAGGGATGATGAGTTCCGGTGCGATCTTGCCAATCAGAATAGGCTCCAAACGCTTGGTGCGCTTCTGATATTTTGCAATCACATCCTCGTCAAGCCAATAACATTTGCCAGCCAACTGGTTTGTCTTGGCTATGTGGTAGAAGACAGCGTCATGTCCGATAACCTTGCTGGTCTCAAATTTGTATGAAAGCCAATCCACACAATAATGATACATGAAGGTGTCAGCCTCGGTTTTCTTCAAAAACAGATCGATGTATTTGTTGATAGTGTCTGATTCCTGATGATACAGGAGCTTCAGGAAATAGTCGTTCATCTTAGGGTCAAAAGACGGGATGAAAATGAACCTGCCGTCACCCAAATCGAAATTATCCCAATAGTGCAGACGATAATATGCCGACTGACGCTGATAATCGGTAGTCCCATCGTCATTCTTGAATTCTGGAATCTCGATGTTTTTATATGATTTTTGCATCTTCGAAAAGAGATAGTCGGGGTTCTGGGCGATGAATTCATCAATAAACGACAACATTTTATCATTTAATGCTGAAAGCTTGTTCTTGTAAACCTCCACGCTGTCTGTTTTGCCTGACTCCTCAAATTCTTTACGCTTCTTCGAATATTCGGCAGCAACCTTCTGTGCAGATGCGGTTTTGCACTGGAACTTCAGCATCTCGCTGTTTTCAGGCGAGTTCTTCACAGAAAAATTGTCAACATTTCCTGTAGTGTCCAAATTGTATTCAAAATGCTGGTTCCTGTCTAAAATGAAATTAAGATAGAGTTTTTTGTCCTCGGATATCAATGAGTAAAGACCGTCGTCATAGCGGTTTGTGCCCTTGAAAACATACTTCTCTTTGGATGCAGGATTAACCGAATCCTTCAATATCAACTTGTCGTTATAATGAATCACTAAATAGACAATCTTGTCTTTCGCATCCTTAATGTTGAAAACAAGTTCATGGCCGCCGCCGGGAGCAGTCACCTGCGACTGAAATCCGTCAAAACTTGAACCAGCGAAGGCTTTTCCGACTATAAAAAAAATCAAAAACAAAGAAATTGTAATGTTATTTTTCATTGTCATCTGTATTATTTTTCATTAAATCAATTATTTCCTCTAACGAAATTTGACGTGCTTTTATTGCATACCCGTCTGAATTGTCTATTAACAACACCACAGGAGTGGTTACAATGTCAAAATAGTCTATAAAATCAACATTCGGTTCGCCCATTGATGTACTGAGGTTAATCCAATCGTTGAGTTCATGTTTTTCTGAAAAAGGTTTCCATCTGTCGTAATCATCGTTGACTTCCACTGCAAACACCTCAAAATCAAGACTGTCAGAGAGTTCATTGTAATATTGATGAAGTATCGGTGTCTGTTCCTGGCAGTGGTCGCAGTCCGGATCCCAAAACCAAAGCACAGTATATTTTGTGGTTATGTCTTTGGTGGAATGCTGATTCCCGTCAATATCATAAGCTGTGAGTTCCGGTATGACAGATCCGACTGATAGCCTGCGCGCCTTTTCCACTATCCGTTTATAACTTCTCTCCTTTCCCTCTGGAATCCAACTCTTGTCATAGTTATCGTAGATATCAAGCATCAAAGGTTCGTAAAACGGGTCTCCGGATGTTAAAAAGATATTGAAAAGAAGTGATATATAGTTATTTGCTTGTATATCACCGCCACGATAAGCGCAATCTATTATGAAAGAAATGACACTTTCAAGTTGAGGTGTAGTAAAAAAGTCATAAGAAAGATATTTCCTGAGAAAATCCATAAATGAGAAATCATGGAATTCTGATGAATTGCAAAACCGTGCATCAGAAAAATCGTAATAATGAAGAACTTTTTCGTAGTCAGATACGTCAGTTTCATTATAGTTGAAGGAGGCCAGCAGATTATAGAAATAGAAATATCTTTGCAGAAAACTTCCTTCCAAATCATTCAAATAATCTAAATTGCCAAAATAAGGCGACGTGTCGGAAGGCTCATACAGTGTCCAAAGGACTTTGTTTACAACAGGTTTGTTAATCTTGTAACGTCCACTGACACAAACAATTTCTATTTCAGAAACGCTGTTAAGAATGAAAGGATAATCCGCGCCGTCAAGACTGATTTTATAAAAGCCTGACTGCAGAAGTTCTGTATTCGGCCAAGAGAAATCCTGTTTTTTTCGAAAAATCGCCTTTTTACCTTTGACTTTGGCACTGTCAACGAGCGCCAATTCTCCCATTTTATATGCGTAAAGGTAAATTTTTGAAGGAATTTCTCTTTGGTCTGCCTTCATGTCAACAGTTATCTTGTAACTTTCAATGAGATTCGTGTTCACATGAGAATCAGTTGTATCTGAATGGTTGCACACAAGGAATTCTTGACCTTCCTGAGCGTTGGAAAACAAAGAAAAGACGGAGAACAAAAGCAACAGCAACAGAGTTCTACAGTTCATAGTCAGAATTAGAAAGTGTGATTGGATTTCAGGAGTTCATGAATGTCAAGCATGATTTTGGAAGCGATATTGTCGGCGATTTTTTCAGACAAGGCCTCGGCGTAGATGCGGATTATAGGTTCAGTGTTGGATGAGCGTACGTGAACCCAGCTGTCTTCAAAATCGATGCGCACGCCATCGGTTGTATTGACGTTGTGGTTTGCATATTTTTTCGCTATATTGTCGAGTATTTTTGGCAGATCTGCATCAGGATTAAGTTCTGTTTTCTTTTTAATGATATAGTAATCAGGGTATTGGGCCCTGATTTGACTGCATGATTTGTGGGTCTTGGCCATGAAAGTGAGGAAGAGTGCAATGCCCACGAGAGCGTCTCTGCCATAGTGAAGTTCAGGGTAGATGACGCCTCCGTTGCCCTCACCGCCGATAACTGCATCAGTTTTTTTCATCATTTCCACGACGTTGACTTCGCCGACTGCGGAAGGAGTGTAGGTCACGCCATGACGGTCGCTGACATCCTTCAAAGCTCTTGAGGATGAAAGGTTCGACACTGTATTTCCGGGAGTGTTACCGAGCACATAGTCGGCAACGGCCACCAATGTGTACTCTTCATTCATCAGCTTTCCGTTCTCGCAAACGATAGACAGGCGGTCAACATCCGGGTCAACCACAAAGCCCACATCGCATTTAGTACGTGACATCTCGTTGCATATCTGGGCAAGATTCTCAGGGATTGGTTCCGGATTATGGGCGAATATCCCGTTCATCTCACCATTGAGGATCGTCACATCATTGACTTCAAGCCGCTTAAGCAAATAAGGCAAGGCAAGGGCACCCGTCGAGTTGACCGTGTCGAGTATTACCTTGAAATTAGACTTTGCAATAGCGTTTTTATCTACCAAAGGCAGGGCAAGGATAGCATCCACATGATCTTTTATACCATCCTCATACAGTGTATATGAACCGAGCTTGTCGTATTTTGAATATGATATTGTATCGTCGGTGGTGAGGGCGATGATTTGTTTGGCGTCGCCTGCCGACACAAATTCCCCATTGCGGTTGAGTAGTTTCAGTGCATTCCACTGCATCGGGTTGTGACTTGCTGTGATGATGATGCCACCATCGGCGCCATGTTTCACCACTGCCATCTCAACGGTTGGCGTAGTTGACAGCCCTAAATCAATAACATCCACGCCAAGACTGCGCAAAGTACTGCATACCAACCCGTTGACAATTTCACCTGACACTCGCGCGTCGCGACCGACTACCATCTTAAGACGATGTTCTTCTTTCTCCTCCTGATTATTGTCAACGTTGTCGAAGAGGGTGTCTGTCTCTTCGTTGCTGCAATTGTCGTGAAGGAAAACCGCAAAAGCTGACGCGAATCTGACAATGTCCAAAGGCGTAAGGTTCTCCCCTACCGTTCCTCCTATCGTTCCTCTAATTCCTGAAATTGATTTTATTAATGTCATACCTAATTGTTCCTATCAGATTGCAAAAGTACTAAATTTTATTGAACTTCACATGCCCTGGCAAGAATAGATATCAACGCATGTCGTTTACTTCCACACCAGGATACTGTTTTTCATCGAAAGAGAACATCTTGTCGTCCAAAGCCACATTTGACTTGAACTGTTCTATGGAGTATGTGTAAATGGTGTTATCCTTCTCATATACAGAGACTTTTGAAATCCTCAGGTTGGATTTTTGGACATGTAAACGAATCCTGTAGTATGATTGTTGGCTTTTAGGTGTGAGATCAACTATGCTATACTGGGTGTTGTTTACGAACTCGTCGCGAATGAATTTCGCCTTGAAATGCTTGTCCCAACTTTTCAATATCTTTTGTGGATTCATGATGTTTTGGTCATCATCTGGATCGTACTCGTATATAGAGACTTCGTTGGTAGATTTCTGGTAGTTCCACACAGACTGGCCGTTGCAGAAGAAAAGCTGGTCGTCGAATGAAGATTTGTATTTGTTCCCTTTTGAATAGAGAAATCCTTTGGTTACAGACAGTGTCTTGTCGTTTTTTGTGGTTTTAAGTGTGTAGTTGAACTGCATCGAGGTGTAGTTCTGGTATTGTGCGGCGGTTTTTTTGAGGAGTTCGGTTGCGCCTCCATCCACATTTTGAGCTGACAGGAATGTCAGAGAGATCAAAAACGTGCAAATAACAACTATTTTTTTCATATCTGAAATATTATATTCATTATCGACTTAAGAAGATTCTGATACAGAGTCAAAGTTTAAGATGTCAATCCCGTTTTCTTGAGAATGACGCGGCGCGGCGCTGTACCCTGTCGTCAACCTCCTGCAAAGACTGTGGTGTGTCGTCGGAGAGCATTTTCTCGCGTTCGTCATCAGTGGCGAACTGAGAGCCGAAGAACTCATTGACCACAATTCTCAGGAGAGTATATGCCGGGACAGCGAAAATCATGGCAAAAACGCCGCCGAGGTACCCGGCCATGAGTATCACAATGAAGATCTCGAGCGGGTGTGAGTGAGTCTGCTTGCCATAAATATAAGGCTGAAGGATGAAGTCGTCAATTATCTTGGCAAGAAGGAAAGCGCCTCCTATTTTAGCCGCTGTCATCAAGTACACAGACACCTCCGGGGAGAGCGGCACCAAGGATGTGACGCCAACAACCATACTTAGTGTAACAGCGATGATGGTACCAACATAAGGAATGATATTCAGCATACCGCCGATTATTCCGATTATCAATGCATTGGGAACTTTCAGTATGAGACATCCGAGGAATTCAAGCGTGCCCACAATGAACATCTCCATAAGCACTCCTCTGAAATATGCAGACAATTGCTTGCCGGTGGCTGAGAGTATGTTGTCGAAATTCTGCTGATATTTGTGTGGAAGCCAGCTGCGAATCATCTTGAAGAAGATGTTGTGATCCTTCAACGAGAAGAAAGTCATGAAAAGCACAGAGAATATGGCTATGAACAGAGAGCCCACGAAACTTGCCGTGCCTGTAACTATGCTCGACATGTTTATTCTCTGCACAAGTGAATTCCATTCAGCATTCAGAAGGTCGAACACATGCTCGCGGCGCTGGATGAGTCCAAAACGCCTGAACTGCTTGTCGAAACGGTTAACCCATTTCTCTATGCTCTCTCCAACAGAGGAAAAATCAATGGTCGTGAGATAGGAAACCTCCTTCACGATGGCGGGGACGATAAGGTAAAAAAGCATAGCCACCAACAATATGATGATGACCAGGGTTATTGCGGCGGCCAGCGACTTGGGAAACTTCCAATCACCGATTCTAATATTCGACAGGCCTTTTACCAAAGGTGTTCCGAGAAGCGACAGCACAAATGCTATGAATATGTATAACAGAATATCAGAAAAAAACCACCCCACAAAAACTATTATCGCCAATCCTGCAACAATAGCAATGACACTTTTGCTGTTATTATTCATCTTCCTTTACGTTTTTCTTAGCTTTATTCTTTTTCTTTTTCGACTTCGTGTCGAAATCGCGTTTGTATGTCATAGCCACTCCGGCGGTATAGTTGTTATAGTTGTTCTCGTAGAAATAATCATCATCGCGGTCGCCGATATAGGTATATGCCTTGAGTTTCCAAGTACCGGTCTTGTTGATGTTGTATTCAACGGAGAAGTCGCCATAGATGTTGTTATAAGCATCCGATGCGGTGCGGTCGTCGTAGTATCCAATGCTTGTTGACATCGTCATCCTGTCTTTCAGGATATTGGCATTGGCCTTCACGCCGTACTCGGCCGAGCTGGTTTCAGTAGCCTGGTTGTAAGTAATCCCGAAGGTGCCGATCTTGCTGTCGATCACGTTGCCGAGCATGTTGTTGACAATATTGCTGAAGATTCCGAGTCCGCTGGGGCCGTTGCTGCTGTTGGCGAACATGTCTTGTGGCATGAAAGTGTTGGTGATCAGAAAATATGCGAACTGTTTTGTCATATTCTCTGTGTTTTGTGTGTCGATAGCCGTGTAGAAGAGATTGCGCACTTCGCTGCTGCTGTTGGGCAACTCGAACGAGAATGTGGGCTCGATGCGCTGCATCAGCGGTCCGTTCAAATGCAATCCGGCATTCACATTGACATTGCCTGACGGAAGATACTCTGCCGGAATGATATTGGCAAGTGATGTTTTCGATGTCTTATAGGCCATCAAATCAACCGTCATGTTCTCCAACGGGCCGTCGAAATTGATGGTACCACCCTGCACGAGAGTGAATTTTGAGTTCACAACATCGTATAGAGAAATCTTGAAATCACCCGAGTGAAGAAGGAGATTTCCGTACAGATTAAGGGCGTCGTTGCTGTTGTAGCTTAAACGGAAACGGCCATCGGCGCGGGCGTTCATAGTGCCTCCTATCGATTCAAGGATGAGCACGATGTCGGCATCGTTAGTAACATCAAAGGTAAAATCGAAGTTAAGGGCCATAGAAGACGGTTCCTCGTATTGAACATCGGTCTTGCTCTCCGTCGCATTCGGTTTGAAGCGTATTAGGTCGGTTTCCGAAGCAGAGTTGGAGGAGCTTACCTGGAGCACTATCCGCGAACCTTCCAAGGTTTTGATTGCCGGCCCTACGAACGACAATCCGCTTTCATCGCCATAGATGAAGACATCCCCGTTCACAAAACCGGTTCCATAGAAAACCGAATTAGTTGTTTTTGGAGCATTCAATGCCATGATACGGTCGGCATGAATCTGCAAGTCGAACTGCATATTCTTGAACATGTCGTGCAAAATCTGTCCCGACATGGTGGCCACGTTGCCCTCCACATCACGTATCTGCATCTCGTCGAAGAAAATACCGTCCTTGTTGAACATGATGTCCTGATCAACCACATTGTACTCCGTACCGAGTGCGGAGATGTTCATGTTAGCGTCAATCACATGAACCGTGCCGTCAAAATAGGTGGAATCCGGAGACGCATGGAATGCCAGGTCTCCAGAAGCAATTCCAGTGAGCTTGTCGCTGAATGATGAGAGGAAAGGCGACAGGAAATCAGCCTGCAAAGTGTCGAACACTGCCTTGACATAAAAGTCCTTATTTGCGTAAGTACCTGAAATATTGGCGGTTTTATTCTTTTCGTCTTGAAAAGACTGCATAGTATATGACGACAGAGTCTCGAATGTCAATGGAAAGTCGGCATTGAACAAGCCGCCGGCAAAGCGCATGTCTTTCTCATCATTCATGCCTGCAACAAGAAAAACATCTCCAAGCCTCGATTCATTCATGTCCAATTCATCGATGATAGTCTTACCCAAAATAATGCTCTTTCCGTCTCGGTTGTTCAGACTGAGATTGGCAAAGAGCCTGCCTCCAAACGACATATTGTCGAGCAAGGGATTTATCAACGACATGTCGATGTTCTTGAGCGCTGCCGTCAACCTGCTGTCCTCCTTTGTGGCGTACATACCATTAAGGGCTATGGAACTGTTTGAAGTTGAAAATGTTAAATTGTCAATCTCATACTTGTTAGGCTTGATATGCACCTCATTGCTGTCGTTGAAATGACAAAGATAATCCTTGATGTAAATCTGTGAAGGCTTCAGTCTGACAACCAGATCCTTAGTAGAACTGATATCTGCGCTTCCCTTGAGATTTGATATGTTTTCCTGGGAATTAAACGGATTATGCCATGAGAGATCGCAATTGAGCATGTTGTTCTTCTCTGATGCCTTCAAATCAACCTTGTCGAAAACCAGTTTTCCTTGTCCAACATGCACAATTACAGAATCGCCTTTCGAGACCAAATCAAGGGATTCGCCATCTTCAGAAATTCCGTCAAGAGTGAAATTGTGAAGCCTGAACTTGTTGTACAAGCCGAAAAACGGCAATTTAACTTGCACCACCTCGGGAGTATTGTCATTATGGACGGCGATGTTGACCTCTGAATTGGGTGCAAGCATCAGTTCGGGCATGAATATTTTTGTCAGAGGTCGGGTGTTGTAGGTTCTGAGGGTGAGTTTCAAATAGCCATTTTCATCTGTTTCAGAGGAATAGATGTGATTTTTAGAGGGTTTGACTAATGACGGGAGTATTCTGTGTGCGATATTCTGAAGGGAGTCAACAACTGAATTAAGCGGGTAAGAAGTTTCGAAAGAGGCATTGGCAATATTGGAAGAAAGCAGGAATTTATGCACATTTTCGTTGTTCAGAGCGGTTAGACGCAGGCGTTCGTTTTGAAGACTGTCCTCATTATACTTCAGTTTTATGTTGTCACAACCGAGGAAACCATTGACGTTATTGATGTTATCTCCGTTCAGTACAACCTGCAAATTGTCGAAACTGACATTGACAGAAGGATTACGCTGCATGGTTGCAATGAATTTGTCGATGCCGGTGGCGGTTGCGGAATCCACTTTGGGCAGCGAAGAAGCGATGTCGCCGATTGCGAACCGTTGCAAAGAGATGTTACCTTGCAAGGAGGGCACTTCGCGCGAGATGTCGAGCTGCGCGACAGCAGAACCAGTCAGGTTGGAGTCGCGGACAGTAAGCTTGGCATCGAACAATCCGTCTTTGCAGTCACCTTCCACAGAAATTCTTCTCAGAGGATATCCCAACAGTCTGAGACGGTTGACATTGCCATAAAGATGGGCGTCAGCATTTTTGATATTCTCAGCCGAAAGTCCTCCAGAAGGCAGAACCCCATCAAGAGACAAATCAACCGATGACGACCCCAAGACCTTGTTGTTGCCAATCAGTTTTGCGATATTGAAATTGTCGGAAGCGAGATTGCCGTAGAACTTGAGACGGCCGTTGTTGGGGTCAGTCTCAAGATAAGCTTTCACAGGGCCCAAGCCGCAGTTGGCATCTATGTCAGCCACAAACTGGTCGAGAGTGCCAGTGAAACCGCCGTTAAAAGTAGTGTACCCGAATTTGGAAATGGTGGAATTTATTGGTATTGTTTTTCCACCTGGAAGTGTAAACATCTTAACGTCAGGAACATTCACCGATGCAGAGTCGAAATTCAAGTCCAGATAAGCATTTTTGAAATCAACTACGTTTTTTATGGAAATATCACCAGCGATCTTGTTGTTTCCAAGCCACTCGACTTTCGCTTTGTCAAGTTTGAAGTCGGAGACATAGCCCTCAACCTTCTCGGAACTGAGGTAGAAAACCTCGTTCATCCCTTTGATAGCCGGAGCGAAACCGGCAACGTCGCCCATGGCGAGAACAGAAGGGCGTATAGTAGAGACAATTTGAATGGAATCCACGAATTCGCCATATTTCTGCCAGTTATCATAACGGAAAACAAGGTCCAAATCAAGATCTGAATCCTTGGTTTTCAGCTTAAGATTGTTGAAGACAAGAGTGGTATCACAGATCCTGAAATCGCCAGATGCCTTCTTCAGATCAAAACCGCCATATTGCGAGAATGACAAATCATTGATTTTCATCGACACATCGGCGTTCTTCAGATAGAAATCATCTGCATCCAAGGATATGTCCGCCAATTCAAAGAACGAGTAGTCGATGTCAGGATTGCCTTCTGTGTCAAAGACTGTGCGGGTATTGTCGTTGATCAGGACAAAATTGCCATTATGGATTTTCGCCGAGTTTGAAGTTAGGATGAAATCGGAATGCGAGTCTGATTTGGGAATTTTTTTAGCCCAAATTGAAATATTGACTGCATCTTCACCCTTGTATGTGCGGAGCGTAATCTCAGGACGCTCGAACACAACATCCCCAAGACCGAGTTGGAAAGGCTTGAATTTCAAAGATTTGAGCCGACCTTTCACCTTTTCGGAATAGATCATATTGTTGTTATGATGATCTTTGAAAACCACATCCTGGGCCACAACTTTCAAGGTAGGAGTGATCCAGACTTTGTCGATTGAGAACTCAGAGCCCCATTTCTCGCTCAAAGAACTGGTGATCTTGTTCACGACAAAAGTTTGTACTTTAGGCACGAGGATAAGCCCTACAAGCATAAGGTCGAGTAAAAGGAGCGCCGCGACGACTATTGCCGTCACCTTGAAAAACCTTTTTATGCCCGTTTTACCCATATTCACAGATACATATTTTAAACCTGCAAAGATACATTTTTTTACAATTGTTATCCGTTAAAACTTTCCGATATGTCGAGAAACGGATGGTTTAAAATTTTGCAGAGGCTCGCCGTGGTTCGTCTCTGCATCATGGGGACAACTGTGTCCTCGCGGTTATCTCCTCAAATATTGCTGCTAAAAAACGTACCTTTTAACGCAAAGTTTTTCCCTTGAAAATCAATTTATAATATCTTGGAAAAATCAGTCAAGGGTAACGCAGACGGCATATTTTGTAAAATCATAGACAGGGTTCAATGCGGTGAACCCCGACAGCCATCTGCCGTCTTTTGATTTCAGAGGGCGGGCAAGCGACTGACTTTCAACGAAAGACTTCAACTCGCCGTCCTTGTCGGAGCGGACGATGCGGAAAGTACCGGACGCGGAGTTGTGGCAACAGTTCTTGAAAATGGAGTGCGCTGCAGCGCCCATTGTGTAGCGCAGGTTAACCTCAGAAAAAGGCTGAATCTTAAAGTCGCCATTCTCTTCATAGACGAACATATCGACGCCAGCAACACCGTTGTAATAAGGGGCGATTTCGGTTTTCAGGAAATCTGCGACAAGGCCTTGCACATTCTCGAGCACTTCCTGACGGACATAACCGCAAATGACATCCCAGATCCTGTCGTCAGGAATAAGGAAATTAAAGTCGTAGGCGTATCCGCGGGTTCTGAAGAGGGAGAGACCGTCGAAAATGGCGTTGCCGTTGCAGATGCGGAATTCCATGGCAAAGTCTTGAACCACATTTAGATGCTGTTCGGCAAGGATTGCTCCTTGTTTGGCGATCACGCCCGTGGCTTGGCGCAGCAAAGTGGGGGAACATTCGCCGTGAGCGTGGAGGTGGCCGCGGCCGTTGCCAGAATACGGCGATTTAAGCATGACATGGGGATTGTTTTGTATAAACGGCACCACCTCCTCAGGTGATGTCAGGATTTGTGCAGGCACAGGAAACATCGTTTTGAAGCCACTGTTGGCGCGGATGAACTCCAAAGCGCGGACGGCTGTCTTGCGGTGCGCAAGTTCACGGATCTTGTCAACCTCCTCGACGGATGGCAACAGACGTTCGGGCATACCAGCATTCAGGAGGTTCTGGCGCACGGCACGATCCCACCCCCAGGCAGTAACGCTGTCGATATCGTCAACATCGCATCCTATCGTGCAATTTCTCACGTATTCACCATCGTCACGAACATAGAGGTTATGCACATGACAGTCAGGGAAAAGACAGTTAAGGAACGGCGCACAGTCATGCGAGAAATTGGCGGCAGAGCGCATGGCCATGTAGCTGGCATTGCCATCGGCCAGCGCATAATCGTGTTCAGGATTGAATACAAAAAACTCCATTTAATCGTCAGTTTTTGACCGCGCAAAGATAAAAAAGTTATCTTTGCAGCCTTAAACACATTTTTCATGAATGATTGCATAACAATTTTAGACAAGACTTTCGTCAAATACATCAGCTCAGATGAAATAGACAAAGAAATAGCGCGTTTGGCAGCTGAAATCAGCGCTGAATACAGTGATGACGACCCGATTTTGCTTATAACTTTGAACGGGGCGGTTTTTTTCGCCGTTGATTTACTGAAGAATCTAAACATAAAATGCAAAATCACATGTGTGAAAATCTCATCATACAGCGGCACCGAATCCACAGGAAAAATCAACAGTCTGATAGGTTTGAACGAGGATGTGGAAGGCAAGAGGGTGCTGATATTGGAGGACATAGTTGACACAGGCCGCACATACGCCCACATCCACAAAGTCTTGATGGACGCAGGGGCCAAGGACGTGCGGATGGCGACCATGACGATGAAACCTGAAGCATACAAGGGCGACATCCCAGTGCATTATGTGGGAATGGAAATTCCAAACAAATTCGTGGTTGGCAGAGGACTTGATTACGACGGTTACGGCAGGAACCTTAAAGACATCTACCAACTCAAAGAGAATTAAACAACAAAAAAATAATAAAACTCTATGAAACAATTAAATCTTGTAATGTTCGGTGCGCCGGGCAGCGGAAAAGGCACACAGGCCAAACAGATGGCCGAAAAATACCAGCTCATGCACGTTTCAACAGGAGATCTCTTCCGCTACGAGATGTCCAACAAGACCCCGCTCGGCGTCCAGGCACAGGAGATCATAAACCGCGGCGACCTCGTTCCCGACGACATAACCTTGGGCATGCTCCGCAACCACATCGAAAAGAACTCCGACAGCAAAGGCTTCATCTTCGACGGTGTACCACGCACCATCAAGCAGGCCGAGATGCTCGACGATCCGGACTTCTTCAAGAATCTGGACATCACCAAAGTGATCTATTTGCACGTTGACATGGACGAGGTTCAACGCAGGATCCTCAAACGCGCCGAGATCGAAAAACGCGCCGACGACACCCCGGAGACCGTGAAGGCCCGCGTAGAGAATTTCTTTGCACAAACCATGCCTTTGGTTGACTACTACAAAAAACAGGGCAAATTGGTTGAGGTTAACGGCATGCAAGACATAGAACACGTGTTTGCAGATATCTGCAAAATCATTGATTCATTGTAATTTATGAACAACAACCAAAAGACTGTGGAGCCTCGCAGAATTGCTGTGCTTGGCTCTACAGGTTCTATAGGAACACAGGCCTTGGAGGTCATAGCACTCCATCCCGATGTGCTTCAATTGGAGGTGATTGCCGCCAATTCAAGTTCAGACCTTCTCATCGAACAGGCGAAGAAATTCCAGCCGAACATTGTGGTGGTAATACAGGAAGAGGCTTACATGAAGGTCAAGGAAGCACTTTCTGACGAGGACATCAAAGTGTTTTGCGGCGAGGAAGCCCTCTGCGACGTATGCGAGATGGATTGTGTGGACATGGTTTTGTCGAGCATCGTGGGCATTGCAGGGTTGCGGCCGGCCTACCGCACCGTTGCATGCGGCACACCATTGGCTATTGCCAACAAGGAGACCTTGGTGGTGGCAGGAGACATCATCATGGACACCGCCGCGAAAAACAACGCCCCGGTGCTTCCGGTCGATTCCGAGCATTCGGCCATCTTCCAGTGTTTAGCCGGGGAGACATACAACCCTGTGGAAAAGATACTGATAACGGCATCAGGCGGCGCCTTCAGAGGCTACACTAAACAGCAGCTGGAAAACGTGACTCTTAAGGAAGCCCTGCACCACCCCAACTGGAACATGGGCCCTAAGGTCACCATCGACAGCGCCACCCTGATGAACAAAGGCCTTGAAGTTATCGAAGCCAAATGGCTGTTTAACACGCCGTTAGAAAAAATCGACGTGGTGGTGCATCCACAATCCGTGATACACTCCATGGTTCAGTTTGAAGACGGCGCGGTGAAAGCACAACTCGGAATCCCGGACATGAGACTTCCCATCCAATATGCACTCTCCTACCCGCTCCGACTATCCCTCCCTTATCAGAGACTGGATTTCGGAGAGTTGGCAAAACTGACATTTGAAGTACCCGACAAGGAGACATTCCCCTGTCTGGAGCTTGCATATCAGGCAGCCAAGGCCGGAAATGGAAAGCCATGCATCATGAATGCCGCCAACGAGGCAGCAGTAAAGCTTTTCATGGAAGAAAAAATCCGCTTCGTGGATATCCCGAGAATCATCGAAGATGCCCTTTCCAACACAAATTTTGAAAAACCAACGGATATAGAAGGCTACATTGCACTCGACAAAGAGGTAAAATCAGTCATCTTCAACAGATTCGCATGAGAGGATTAGTCATCAAGTCAACGGGAAGCTGGTATTCCGTGGCAGACGGCAGCCACAATGTGGTTGAGTGCCGCCTGCGCGGGCAGTTTCGCATGAAAGGCATCAAAAACACCAACCCAGTCATTGTTGGCGACAATGTGGATTTCGAGATCGAGAGCGACGGAAGCGGTGTCATCAACAATATACTGCCGCGCCGCAACTACATAGAGCGCAAGTCAACAAATCTTTCCAAAATAAGTCATTTAATAGCATCTAACATCGACCTGCTGTTTTTGGTGGTGACCTTAAAACAACCAAGGACATCATTAGGCTTTATAGACCGTTTTTTGGTGGCAGCCGAGAGTTTCCGAATTCCGGCCTGCCTGATTTTCAACAAGATGGATCTCTACAACGAAAAAGAACTGGCAGTTGTGGACGAGTTATCGGATTTATACGAGGGCATCGGCTACGGCGTGGTGCGCACGTCAGTGGTCAACAATGATGGCATTGAAAAACTGCGGGATATGATAGCCGGGAAGGTTTGCCTTTTCAGCGGTCATTCCGGAGCTGGCAAGTCTGCTCTTATCAGCAAGATAGACCCGTCGTTGAACCTGCGCACCGGAGACATATCAAAGGTACATAACAAAGGCACACACACCACCACGTTTGCTGAGATGTTCCCGCTGGCCGACGGTTACATGATAGACACTCCGGGCATCAAGGAATTCGGGTTGATACAATACACAAAACAGGAGATTCGCGACTATTTCCCGGAAATCAGGAGATACAATAACTGTTGCAAGTTTGACGACTGCTCCCACACCCACGAGCCCTCCTGCGCGGTGCAAGAGGCCGTAGAAAAAGGCGATATAGCCCTGTCAAGATACATGAACTATATCGCCATTCTGGAAGCGGACGACATGCGCTTAGCTGACTGGCAGCTGCGATAGCAAGCGCTTTAATTAACTATTCTACAAATATTTAAGAATATCGTCCCGCATACGTATCACTTCATTGCGTGAGCAAGCGGCAAAGTCTTTCTCGCCATTTTCCTGTTTCCGGTATGCGAGCAATATACCGCGTGAGGAGTTCACGACACCACCATTGCCATTCTTCAGATACTTGGCAATATCTTCGGCTTTGCCTCCTTGCGCACCATAGCCAGGAATGAGGAAGAAGGTTGTGTTGAGTGACTTTCTGATTTCAGCGGCTTCCTCAGGATGGGTGCAGCCCATCACACCACCTATGGCTGAATAGCCACAATTTCCGATGTAGTCCTTTCCAAGAAGCTGAAGTTTTTCACCCACTACATCATAAACTCTTTTGCCGTTTTCAGTAGGAAGGTATTCAATATCCTTGGCGCCTTCGTTTGAAGTTCTGATCAAGACAAAAACTCCTTTGCCCTGGTCTTTCAAATAAGGAAGGTATGGTGAGAGGCTGTCCAATCCCATATATGGACTAAGGGTTATGAAATCAGCCTCAAAATCGCCGGTAAAATGGGCTTTAGCATACATTTCGGCTGTTTTAGCTATATCGCCACGTTTGATGTCGGCGATAATCACAGCGTTGAGCGAGCGCAAATAAGCCAAAGTCTTGGCGTAGGCGCGAAGTCCGGCAAGACCGTATGACTCGTAATAGGCAATCTGCACCTTGTAACAGGCCGTAATGTCGTGAGTTGCATCAACAAGAGCTTTATTGAAGGCGAAAAGTCCGTCTTCAGCACTTGAAAATTTGCTTGCAAAATCTTGCGGAAGATAGGAATAATCGGTGTCCAAGCCAACGCAAACATGTCCTTTGGCGGCAACCGCATCAAAAAGTCTGTCTATATTATTCATTTTCTCTAACTTTAATCATGAAACCAGTGCCGTGTATATTACAAATCTCGACGGGAGGTACAAAACCCTGTACGTAGTGAACTTTTCGCTGTCCTTTCTCCTTAGGGAGCACAAATTCCTCGCAGTCGATAAGGATATAGGTACGGAGTTTTGTCATGAACACGTCCATGCTGCGGCTGTTCACATTTTCCTCGTCCGACCAGATTTCACGAAGGATGATTTCGCGAGGCACAAGCTTATTTCTGTGGTCGAGGAGCAACTTCAGCAGATCGCATTCCTTGCGAGTGAGCAGGCGTGTCTGTTTTGGGTGTATCAGCTGCATCTCGGTATAATTGAGCGTGAAATTGCCGAACTTGATAAGTTCATCCTCGTTCTGATACTGGCGAGGCGCTGTTGACTTGCAGCGGCGCAGGATGGCCTGCACGCGGAGAGCGAGTTCTTCAATGCTGAAAGGCTTTGTGACATAATCGTCACAACCGAGTGTGAAACATCTGAGACGATCTTCCTTGCTTGTAAGTGAAGACAAGACGATGATGGGTACATTCTTGTCAACCTGGCGAAGTTTTTGAAGGAACTTGAAACCGTCACAATCCTTCATGACCACATCCACAATACATATATCGAAAGTATTTTTATTGAAGTAATTATCAGCTTCAAAGCCATTTTTGAAATCCACCACATTATACCCTGACAGCTCAAGGTAGTCTTTGATAACGCGACGCAGATTGTCGCTGCTATCAACCAACATTATTTTTTCTTTCTTCAACTTCATATATTTACTAAATCCTGTATATCAATTATTTAACCTTAGTTTGATTAGCCACACTTTCCTGTTTAGCCTTAAGTTCTTCTTCGGAGAGGCCGAGGTAGCGGTCGCTAACGACCTGCATTTCCTCGTCGAGTTCCATGAGGAATGGCACGCCGGTTGGAATATTCAGTTTGACAATCTCCTCGTTTGACATGTTCTTCATGAATTTTATGATACCGCGAATGCTGTTGCCGTGGGCCACGATGAGGACCTGTTTGTAGGCTCTCAGAGATTCAACGATGCTGACATTCCATAGAGGGATGATTCTTTTAGTGGCATCCATGAGGGATTCTGTTGCTGGCCGGGCGGCCTTGAATTTGATGTCTTGGTATCGGATATCGAATTTGGGGTGGCGAGGGTCGTCATCAGCAAGAGGTTCAGGTTGGATATCGTAGCTTCTGCGCCATTTGGTGACCTGCTCTTCGCCGTATATTTCCACGGCTTCCTTTTTATTCTGACCCTGCAAGGCGCCATAATGCTTTTCATTCAAACGCCATGTTTTCTCTACAGGCAACCACATTCTGTCCATCTCCTCAAGCACATAGTTGAGGGTTTTGATGGCGCGTTTAAGATAAGATGTGTATGTGTAACGAATGTCGAGGTCAGAATCGCGCAGGATGCGTCCTGCTTGTTTGGCCTCTTCAACGCCCAACTCAGTAAGGTCAACGTCAGTCCAGCCGGTGAAACGGTTCGACAGATTCCATTCGCTCTGTCCGTGTCTTATAAGTACAAGTTTATACATTTAGTTTATATCAATTATTTTTCAGTTTATTTTCAGAATCCGGAAAAACGATGTTCGGGGAGAAAGTTTTTGCCTCCTCGAAATCCATTGAGGCGTAGGATATGATTATCACCACATCTCCGGGGCAGGCCTTGCGGGCGGCGGCGCCATTTAGGCAAATGACGCCGGAGTTGCGTTTGCCTTTGATGGCATAGGTCTCAAGACGTTCACCATTGTTCACATTCAGCACCTGGACTTTCTCATTCTCTATGATATTTGCGGCCTCCATGATGGCCTCGTCGATAGTTATGCTGCCCACGTAGTTGAGGTTGGCCTCAGTCACGGTGGCACGGTGAATCTTTGATTTCAGTATTTCGATGTTCATTTTGTCTAAAACTATTAACGGTAACGTACATTGTCAATCAAACGTACTGGTCCGACATAGACTGTCACAAACCCCATAACGCCGTTCGGTGAGTCAAGATTCTCGACAGGAAGCAGTGTTTCCGCGTCGGCGATCTGGAAGTAGTCGAGTTGAAACTGAGGGATATTGTTTATTTCGGTTTCCACAAACTTGGAGATATCGCTGACGCTTGAGAACTTCTTTGATTCATCGAGGATGCGGTGTATGTTGGCGGCCACTGAGAACTCATGTTCAGAGAGGCGGCGGTTTCTGGAGCTCATGGCCAGGCCGTTGGGTTCGCGCACTATGGGGCACGGAACTATTTCAGAGAGGATGCGGCACTGTTTGCACATCTCACGAATCACGGCAATCTGCTGATAGTCTTTTTCGCCGAAGTAGGCCTTGGTTGGGCGCACCCATTCGAGCAGTCTGCGCACGATGACACCCACGCCGTTGAAATGTCCCGGACGTGCGGCGCCCTCCATGACTGAAGCGACAGTGCCAAAGTCGTAAACTTCCGAAGGTTGTACGGGAAAGACCTCCTCCACTGCCGGAGCGAAGACATAATCGGCGAAGTCGCCTATGAGCTCGATGTCGGCCTCCAAGGTGCGGGGGTACTTCTTGAGGTCGTCGGCGTTGTTGAACTGTACAGGATTCACGAATATGGAGACAAACACTGCGTCGTTTTCGGAACGTGCGCGTCTGATAAGTGAGAGATGCCCTTCGTGGAGGGCTCCCATTGTTGGAACCATTCCTATGGTTTTGCCGGCAGCGTACTCACGCATTGCCGTTTCTGTCAATTGCTTGACTGTTGTTATAACTTTCATATTCACTCAATAACAATAATTTAAGAGTTAAAAACCGCCCCTATTCGGAGCGGTGCAAAAATATATTTTTTTTTAATAAATAATGCAAATTTATTTTTATGTTAAAAACATTGTTTTTTCCACTCCAAATTGGTAAATTCGGCATAAACAAGGTAAGCTCAGAGTAAATTATTTTTTAATGAGACAAACAAAATTGTTTATAAAGGATTGGTTCGGAGAAAGAGGCGATTTTTTGGAGCAATGGAAATAAAAAAAAGTGTATTTTTGCGGCGGATTTGCGGGTGTGGCGTAATTGGTAGCCGCGCTAGACTTAGGATCTAGTGGTGAAAGCCGTGGGGGTTCGAGTCCCCCCACCCGCACAACGGTTACCGAAGAGAGGCTTTTGAGGCCTCTTTTCGCTATTATGACATACCAAAAACACTGCAAATGACAGAGAAAAACGAGAACACGCCCGTGAAAATGCCGGGCAAATATGAGCTCATAGCCGAACTCTCCAAGTATTTTCCACAGGAGAATGCCTCCACTATAATATCCACCGGCGACGATGCATCGGTGATAGAGACCGACTGCCAGACGGTGATATCATCGAAGGTGTTCGTGGAGAATGTCCACTTCGACCTCACATACTTCCCGTTGCGTCATCTCGGCTACAAGCTGTCAACAATAGCATTCACCGACATTTTGGCCATGAACGCTGTACCGTCGCAGCTCATGGTGTCGGTGGCGGTTTCCGACCGTTTCGACCTCAAGATGGTGAACGAGATCCTGAGCGGTGTGGCAGCATGTTGCGAAACGTCACACGCCGACCTTGCCGGACTTGACCTCACCACATCCCCGAAAGAGCTTGTGGTATCCATCACGGCCGTGGGCGAGTGCGAACCTGCTCTCCTGTGCTCGCGCAAAGGCGCCTCAGAGAACGAACTCGTGTGCGTGTCTGGCGATTTCGCAGCCGCCTACACCGGCCTTCTTCTCCTTGAACGCGAAAAGAAGGTCTTCAACGTGAATCCGGGCGTCCAACCCGACTTTACCGGAAAGGAATACCTCCTCCAACGCGAAATAAAACCGGAACCACGCATCGATATCATAGAAAAACTGCGCCGCGAAAACATCCTGCCCACCTCCATGACAGCCGTCAGCGACGGCTTGGCCACAGCTGTACTGCAAATCTGCAAATCCTCTCATAAAGGCTGCGCTCTATTTGAAGAAAAACTTCCAATGACAGAGCTAACCTTCGTGACACTCAAAGATTTAGATATTGTACATACAGTGGCAGCACTGAACGGCGGTGACGACTATGAGCTGATGTTCACCATAAAGCAGAGCGACTTTGAGAACATCAAAAGGGTTGACAACGTATCAATCATTGGATATATCAAGGAAGAATCAGCCGGATACAACCTGATCACCGGCGACAACGTATCTGTGCCGATACAAGCGCAAGGGTTCTCAAAACAGCAGTAACGAAAATGAACAGCAGAGAGCAATTCAGCATAGGACAACTTCCGATCGGTAGTGACTCGCCTGTTGTTGTACAATCAATGACAAACACCGCGACCGATGACACAAAAGCCACCACAGAACAGTGTGTCAGGATGATAGATTCCGGTGCCCAAATGGTCCGAATCACAGTCCCGTCGCTCAGGGAGGTGGAATCAATAAAGACAATAAAGCAGAACCTTGTCAAAAGCGGACACGGAGAGGTGCCCGTCGTGGCGGATGTCCATTTCAACCCCAAAGTTGCCGAGGCTGTGGCCCCTTTTGTGGAGAAGGTGCGCGTGAATCCCGGCAATTTCACGGACAAGAGGAACTTTTCGCAATTGGACCTCTCCGACTCAGAATACACGGCAGCCGTTGAACGTATGGCATTGCGCGCAAAACCGCTCTTCGAGGTTTGCAAACGATATGGCACGGCCCTGCGCATCGGCATCAACCACGGTTCCTTGTGCGACCGCATAGTGAGCCGCTACGGCAACACACCGGAAGCCATGGTCAACTCCGCATTAGAATGGATCAACATCTGCAAAGAGTTCGATTTCTCGAAAATAGTGCTGTCAATGAAATCGAGCAATGTGCTCACCATGATGAGAGCCACCTTGCTGCTTCACGAAAAAATGGTGGAGCGGAACATGGACTTCCCCCTGCATCTCGGAGTCACCGAGGCGGGCAACGGAGTTGAAGGCCGCGCAAAGTCTGCTGCCGGCATCGGCGCCTTGCTGCTCTCAAACATCGGAGACACAATTCGCGTTTCCCTGACAGAAAAACCCGAAAACGAGTCGCCATTTGCTATAAAACTCCTCGATTCTATACAAAAAATCAACGTCAACGACCTGAAAATCAACGACAAGACCTTGTATTTTGAAGACGACAGCACTGATTTTGAAAGTTGGCTGTGCCGCTCAGCTGCCACTGCAGGATACGCACACTTCAACTTCGGCCTCAACAACCTACGACTCTCCAACAGCAACTTCAGTCAATCGGAAATATCTGATTTAGAGACTGTTATAATGCAAGCCTGCAGAATAAAAATAGCAAATACAGAATTTGTGGCCTGTCCGTCATGCGGACGTACGCAATATGCCATACAAGATGTGTTATCAGTGGTCAAGGAACGCTTTTCCGGGCACCCAAACCTCAAAATCGGGGTCATGGGCTGCATCGTGAACGGCCCGGGTGAGATGGCTGACGCCGACTTCGGCATCGTGGGAGCCACTCACGGATTGGTTTGTGTATATGAGGGCAAAAAGAGAATATCAGAGCCTCTCGCAGTGCCCGATGCACTCGCACTGTTAGAGAAAACAATAGCGGATAGAAAACAGCGATGAGAAAAATAATCCTCAAAATATATGATTTCCTGGAGCGCAGACGGATCGTCACAATCGCATTGCTTGTCTTATTGATCGGCATGTTTGCTATACTCGCCTCCAAAATCAACTATGAGGAGGACATCTCAAAATTCCTGCCGAAGGGCGGAAGCAACAACGAATTGTCGAAATCGTTAGGGCACCTCACCTCTCAAAACAACATAGCCGTCTTCTTCTCCAACAAGGACACCCTCTGCCAAGACCGGATCATAGAGGCCATGCAGTCTTTTGGTGACATCGTAGAACAAGACGGAATTATAGACAATATCACAGTCACTGTTGACCAGACACAGATGCTTGACATTGTGGAGGCGGTCTATGCCCATGTGCCATATTTCCTTACCGAAAAAGACTACCTTCGAATAGATTCGTTGATAAACGTTAAAGAATTCATAGACAATCAGTTAGAAGAAGACAAGAAAATCCTGATGCTGCCGTCTGCGGGCACATTTGCGCGTACAATGACATACGACCCGCTGCAGTTGTTCTCCCCGGCGCTGCAAAAGCTCAACTCCTTGAAAGTCAACAGTTCGATGCAAATCATCGATGACTATCTCTTCTCCGAAGACGGCAAGTATGGCATAGTCAGCTTTGAGAGCCCCTATGGAGCCAACGAGAGCGGCAACAACGCGACTCTTGCCAAATATCTTGATGAGACGCTCTCAAATTTAAGTAATCAATATCCTGATATTGAAGCGGTTGCAGTGGGAGCACCATTGATAGCCGTAGCAAATGCCAGCCAAATAAAAAAAGACTCACTAATAGCCGTGGCAATAGCATTAGTGCTTATCTTTCTGATACTTATATTGCATTACAGGAGATTTTCAGACATAATTTGGGTTGGTTGTTCAATTCTGTTCGGCTTGTTGTTTGCGCTTGCCGGCATGGCCGTCTTCAACGACACGGTGTCTGTTATTGTACTGGGAATAGGGTCAGTGATAATAGGCATCTCAGCAAATTACCCGTTGCATTTTATGGACGAGTACAAGGAGGTTGGAGACAGACGTGAGGCCTTGAGAGAGATGACCATTCCGCTTTTGATAGGAAATATAACAACCGTGGCTGCATTTTTCTGTCTTGTGTGGCTTGATGCACAGGCAATGCGCGACCTCGGCCTTTTCGGTGCCCTGATGTTGATAGGCACTATTCTTTTCGTGCTGGTCTTCCTGCCTCATTTCATCCGCAAGCGCCCCGCCCCATCCGAAAGGCGCATCTTCGGGAAACTGTCAGACAAGCACCTTTCACGCAGCAAAGCCCGTCCATATATTGCCTCAGTGATATTACTTCTGACAATAATATTCGGATTTTTTTCCACGAAGACATCTTTCGACAGCAATCTATCGCACATCAACTACATGACTCCCCAACAACGTGAGCGCATGCAGCTTCTTTCAGAAATACAGCCACACGGCGTGCTCTATGCCGTCGCTCAAGGTGAAGACCTTGCCACAACAGTCGAAAACAACAGCAGGATGCTCTCTGAATTACGGAAAGCAGATCCTCAGGCAGAAATCATCGGACTTGGCGATTTCCTTCCCGACAAAGAGCAGATGGCAGTTGCCGCCGAACGCTGGAACACGTTCTGGCAAGATGCCTCCCGACAACGTTTCATCAATGAATTCGAGACAGCGGCCAACAGAAAGGGATTCTCAGTGACAGCTTTCTACCCGTTTACATCTATGGTCAACAACAACTACGGCGTCACTGATATTGAAGACTTCAACGACATAACTCAGCCATTCATAGACAAGTTTGTGTTCATTGGTGAGAATGACTTCAAGATCATGAACTACGTCTATAGCGACAAATCTGAAAAAATTCACGAGAAAGTTGACAATTTGAGCGATGACTGCATGGTTTTCTCAAATGAGGACATCGGGAACCAATTGGTTAGCATGCTCAACGACTCTTTCAACTACATAGGATTCGTTTGCAGCATCGTTGTCTTCATATTCTTGCTGATTTCATTCAGGAAGGTGGAGATTGCCATCATAGCATTTCTGCCATTAGCCGTAGCATGGATATGGATTCTCGGCATCATGCATGTTTTCGGCATCCAATTCAACATAGTCAACATAATACTCGCAACATTCATCTTTGGCCAAGGCGATGATTATACCATCTTCATCACCGAAGGACTGTTATATGAGCACACTACAGGCAAACCGCGACTTGCGTCTTACAAGCACAGCGTTTTCATATCGGCCATAATCATGTTCATCGGGATAGGGTGTCTGATTGTTGCGAAGCACCCTGCGTTGCGCTCCCTCGCAACAGTCACGATAATCGGCATGTTGACCGTCGTTTTGATGGCATCTTTCATACCGCCTCTCGTTTTTGATTTTCTAACGAAGAAAGGTGGCCGAGACAGATTCGCGCCGATAACTATCGGTCGGTTGTTCAACACTTTCATATTTGGTCTGGCTTTCGGATTTCTGGCGTTCTTTGTGGTCCAGCCATTCGCCTTTTTCAACCTGTTAATCGGAAAAACAACAGAAAAAAAGAGACTACGTTTGCACAAAGTGATAAACAAGTGCGCACAATTCCTCACAAAACACACCCCAGGCGTGCAATTCAATCTTAAAAACGAGCACAACGAGCAGTTTGAAAAACCTGCAGTTGTCATTTCCAACCACCAAAGCCATCTCGACATTCTCTACATTCTCTCGCTTTCGCCGAAAACAGTGTTTCTGACAAACGACAACGTATGGAAGAACCCGATATACGGCTATGTATTACGTAAAGCTGAATGTTATCCTGTCAGCAATGGCTATGAAGCCAATCTGCCGAAGTTGAAGGATCTTTACAGCCGAGGCTATTCGATCTGCATTTTCCCTGAGGGCACGCGTTCGGCCAATTGCGGGATTCTCCGTTTCCACAAGGGGGCTTTCGCGCTTGCACGCGAGCTTGGCGCCGACATTCTTCCACTCTATCTCCACGGCGCAGGCCATGTCTGCCCCAAGGAGGAGCCAATACTGAGTCGTGGAAGCGCAACACTTGAAGTCGGTGAACGCTGCAAACCATATTTGGATTTTCTGTCTGACGACACCAATGAGACAGACCGACTTACAGCACGTGATATGCGTCATAAATATATCAGTCATTATGCAGAAATGTGTAACGAGATTGAGGATAACGAATACTGGCGTTTCGTCAACCATTATCGCAACTACTATAAAATCAAGATTTGACAAATCAGCCAGTAACAACCCACAAACATCTGAACAACAATGAGTTCCAATACAAATACCAAAAAAAGTGCAATTATGATAGGCGGCGGTCTGGGAGGTCTTTTCTGCGGTGCCCTGCTCGCCAAGGAAGGCCTTGCAGTCACAGTTTTGGAAAAAAACGCCAATATCGGTGGTGGAATTCAGTCGTTCAAGCGTTTCAACGAATCGTTCGACACTGGAATGCATGTGATTGGAGGTCTGAGGAAAGGACAGACCTTATACAAGATTTGCGACTATCTTGGTATTCTCAACAATCTGAAAATCAAGGAAGTGGATGATGATTGCATGGATGAAGTAACATATCTTTCCGACAATCATAATTACAAGATACCGTCAGGAAAAGAAAATTTCATATCATATTTTCAAAACCTTTTTCCAGAAGAAAGTGAAAATGTAAGGAATTATGTCGAGAAGCTTTTTCAGCTTGTTGATGAGATTGGTTTTTTCTATTTGAGAGCTGAAGATGACGATTACAGACACGATCCCATGTTTTACATGCCAGCCGATAAAATGATCAGGCATTACATCAAAGACAAGCGGCTTCAAGAGCTATTAGCATACATGAATCCTCTTTGCAGCGGTGTTGCCGGGCACACGCCAGCGTACATTTTCGCGATCATAAATGTCTTGTATATAAGCGGTCAGAGCCGCTTTGAAGGGCCGAGCGAACAGCTTGCCTCAGCCTTGAAATCGCTGATAGAAGATAACGGCGGCTCCGTTCATGCAAACAGTGCAGTGGCTAAAATCGAAATTATAGACAAATCAGTGAAGAATGTGTTGACAGTATCTGGGCAGGAATTCACAGCTGACTATTACATCTCCTCATTGCATCCTGCCACCCTACTCGATCTCACGAGCGACAGGATCTTTTCCAAAGCCTCAATGCTGAGGTTACAATCGACAAACAACTCGTATTCAGCATTTTGTATTTTCATCAAATTTAAAGAGGGGACATTCAGATACATAAACCATCCCTGTTATTGTGTTCAAGACTACGACAAAGCCTGGGAATATGGCGATTACGATGGCGAATGGCCGCGAGGTTTCCTATATCTCACGCCTTGTGCTACCGGGCAAGGCGAATATGCAAGCACCATGCAGATAGTAGCCATGATGCCATTTTCAGCCTGCGATAGATGGTCGGACACTGTAATAGGGCGGCGTGGCGAAGACTACAGGCTTTGGAAGGAGGAACACACCAGCAGAATCATGGCTAAAATGCGGCTTATATTCCCGGATATAGATGAATGCATTGAACGGATTATCTCGTCCTCACCGCTCACCATACGCGATTATTACAACGTTCCGGAGGGGGCAATGTACGGGATTGTGAAAGACTGCAGCAACATATACGCCGGCTATGTCCCTATTCACACAAAGGCCGACAATCTTCTGCAAACGGGCCAGAACATCTATCTGCATGGATGCTGCGGTGTTCCGTTGACGGCCATAAACACGGTAGAGGCCATTGTCGGGAAAAACACGATAGTTGACAAGATTAACAAACACGCTGCGAACCAAAAACAATAATTGTTATCTTTGCAGCCGTCCTTAAATATGATAAAAGAAATGACAATACCAGACGCAAGCTACTTCCCTTTCATTTCCAAAAAGGAAGATTTACAGAATCTAACCAACCTAATCAGAGAGAAAATGCGTGACTACGTATCCGCGAGCCGTCTCCAATCCTTGGTACTCGGCATATCCGGCGGCATCGACAGTGCGTTGTGCGCTGCGTTGCTTAGGCCGGTGTGCGAATCGCTGGACATTCCGTTGATCGGCCGCTCTATCACAATTGAGACCAACAAGCAAGATGAGATAGACCGCTCGATATTGGTTGGCGAGGCTTTCTGTCACGATTTCAAGCACTTAGACCTCACAGAGACCTTCTATGCCAACAAGAAGCTGCTCGTTGATTTTGACGACACCATGCTGTCAAAGCTGCGTCAGGGCAACATGAAGGCCCGTATGCGCATGATGGTGCTCTACGATTTGGCACAGCTGCACCACGGCATGGTCATATCCACCGACAACTATTCAGAGTATCTCACCGGATTTTGGACACTGCACGGTGACGTCGGCGACTATGCTCCGGTTCAACACTTGTGGAAGACCGAAATCTACAGTCTTTCGGAATTTTTGCTTGCCGAAGAGACAGAACAGCAGCGCAAGGCTTTACAGGCCTGCATTGACGCCACTCCGGTAGATGGTTTGGGCATAAGTTCGTGCGACTGCGAGCAGTTAGGGGTGCAAAACTATTTCGAGGCTGACAAGATTTTCGCAGCATACTTCCAAGGCGACGAATCTCTCCGCGACCATGTGCTGATTCAACGTTACCGTTCCTCGGAATACAAGCGTCATAATCCAGCTTGTTTTTCAAGGACAGAACTTCTCGGATAATAGTCATGGCACAGGTTTTCAACCATCTGATAGTGGATGCGGGGGCCACAAAGACGCACTTCGTCCTACTATGTGGCGGCAAGGTGGTCGCCGAGCACAAGTTCGCCGGCATCAACGCCAACTACTCTGACAACAGCGAGATAACAGGCGTTTTTTCGTCTGCCGTAAGTGCATTGCCGCGTGGGATGCATTACGACAGGATCGACTATTACGGGGCCGGCTGCGCCACACCGCTCAACGCGAGCAGAATTTCCGGCCTGTTGCAACTGTTCTTCCCACTTTCTGACATCTGCGTGCACTCAGACCTCTTGGCTGCTTGCAGGGCTTTAGCTGGAAGAGAGACAGCCATAGTTTGTATCTTGGGCACTGGTTCAACATCTTGCCTTTATGACGGCAACGACATGGCACAGCGCGCTCCGTCATTGGGATATCTGTTGGGTGATGAAGCCAGCGGCACGCATCTTGGCAAAATGATCATTAAAGAGTACCTTTCTCACAACCTGCCCCCCGACATCGAATCAGATCTTGAAACCACATATAACCTGTCTGTTGAGTCAACACTACGCAAGTTATACCAAGAGGACCACCCAAACAGATTTCTTGCTTCGTTGCCGCCATTCTTGAGCAAATACAAAAACAATGAGGTAATCAAGGACATCCTTTCTTCCTCTTTTGAAGAATTTTTCAATACAAACAGAAAATATTACGACGGAATAGATCAATTAAGCTGGCATTTCACAGGTTCAATTGCCGAACATTTCCGTGAGGAACTTTGCAGTGCTGCAAAGAAAACATCATGCAAAATCGGGAATATTGTGGCCGATCCGATGCCGCTGCTAATCAAATACCATAGTGCCTGATCATGAAAGAGATAATCATAAACAGCGAAGAAGAACTTCCGGCAGTTGCTGAAGAAATCCTTAAAACCCACCCTAAAGAACGTGTTTTCGGCTTTTTCGGGGAGATGGGCAGTGGCAAGACCACGCTCATAAAGGAAATCTGCCGCCAATTGGGAGTTCAAGACGACATGACATCTCCCACATTCGCCATTGTGAATGAATATTACAGGGACAACGGAGAGCCTGTTTACCATTTCGATTTCTACCGTATTGACGATCCGGAAGACGCACTGCGTATCGGCATTCACGACTACCTGTACAGTGGTTCCTATTGTTTTATGGAATGGACCGAAAACGTAGTATCGCTGCTCAACGGCGAGTACACACCCATAAAAATAGAACAAACTGGAAGCTGCTCACGCAAATTCATATTTTAGGACAGACACAATGGAAGACGAAAAATACATTTTTGACACCCAAACTGAGGAATTGCTCGTCGAGACTCCGTCATCCACGTTGTCGATAGCGTTCATCAAGCCTGAGACTGAGAATTCCGACAAGGTCATACTCACTCCAACAGCCGTAAAAAACCTTGTAGAACAGAACATAAAGGTTTTCATGCAACACGGCTTCGCACTCGGCAGCTCATATACAGACACCGATTATGCCGATGCTGGTGTCGAATTTGTGGAAAAATTCGTGGATTTAGCCTTGTTGAGCAAAACACTTGTAAAATACGATTCGTTCAACGAAGAACAAATCACTGCAATACCACAGGAGCGGGTTCTCTTCACTGCCGAGTCACCAAAGGGCCCGACCGCAAGATACATAAATATGCTGAACGAGAAGCGATGCACAGCCATTGCTGCAGATCTTGCCAAAGGCGATGACAACACATACATCTTAGAGAGAATACGTAAAGAATCGCTCTCAGGACTTGGTTTGCAGGTTGCTGTTTCGTGGTTTGTGGCCCCTCTAATTGAGACTATCGTCCACTCGCCAAACATATCATACGCGCTTCAGCTGAACCCGATGCTCATACAATGCATCTACACTCATGCCACGTGGCTCTGTTCACCACAGATAGCCGAAAAGACCGGTTTGCCATGGCGCGACATCCTGTCGTTGTGCTGGGAGCTCAACTGACTGTCACTCCCGCCAGATAAGCGTGTCGATTTTTGCCGCAAAACCGCTCCAGTGCCCGAGCACGTCATCGCCATGGAAGTTTGAGACAGGAGGACTTGGATTCATAAATGGATTATAACCGAAAGCCGCCTCGGTGCCAGCTGTGATCAGATAGTTGTATGTGTGATAGTCAACTTGTGTGTACTTCAGATAGACAGTGTCACCAGGCCTGAAAGTTATCCTTGAGAAATTCTTTCTTGCCTCCTCATCCAGCATATTGCTCATAAGCACTGAGAATCCATAACGGGTGATCTCATAGTTAAACTGCTGTCCGTTGAAAGCCCTGTCATCAAAGGCAACGGGCATCATGCTGACCCAAAGCCTGTCGTTGAGTTTTTTGCTGTGCACCTGACAGAAATAGGCGTAATAATTCACTTCATCCGCAGCATCGTGCATCAACACACGGATAGTGGCCATGGTATCCTTTAACATCTCCGCCGACTGGTCGAAACCTGCCGAGTCAAGGTCAAAAGTCTTTGGTATGTAAGTTTCAGCCTCGTAAGTCTTTCCGTTGTATTCCACGCGCAGCTTGTATCGGGTCTCCTCCCTGCCAATGACATTCTTACCGCAGAAAGCAACAAAATAGGGCGCGTCCTGCGTGAGCTTGTAGGTCAGTTCCTCTTCTTCGCCGTCTTCTGAAATCACGAAAACCTTAGCCATTGTCCCGTCAACAATCACATCCTTCATCAATGTGCTCAGACTGATTTCAGAAAAATAGGGAACACTCCTCGAAAGCATCACCATAGCGGGCAATCCATTCTCTATAGTGCCTTCAATAACAAGCTTCGGCTCATAGTTTGGCAAATCCATGTCTATCTCACGCTGACAGGCGGTCAACAGAAACAACACCGACAATGCATATATAAATCGTTTCATTTTTCAGACAATATTTTCGGACTGCAAAGATAATTTATTTCTTGGAATTTGTACTTTTGCAGAAAAATTTACGTTACCGGTATCATGAACTGTTATGACATAGTATTTTTGCAGACTGCCCATGCCGCTGACGACGACCGTGTCTGGTATCATCAGTTCAGATCGCTGTCGGAATCCGGTTTCAGCGTGAAGATAATATCCAACAAGAGAAATTTCTCCGACAATCCACATTTCCACATCGTTGACACATCAAATCTCAACCTTAGACAACGAATCAAAAACTACGCCGAAGCTCTGTCAGAAACAAGCCCGAGAATAATAATTTGCGACACTCCAGTAGCCATAAAAAGCGCCTCTCTGTACAAAAAAAGACACAAAAATTGCAAGGTTGTTTATGATGTCACAGAATGGTATCCGTCGAAAAAAAATCTCAGAGGACTATCTATACTGAAAAAGACATTCAAATTCTGCGCCATGGTATGCGCAAACCTGTCAAACAGCTCCAAAACAGACGGTTTTATTTTCGGGGAGACTGACAAAGCTAAGCCCTATAGGAGTTTTTTTCCACGTAAGCCTTTCATCATGCTACCCTACTATCCCGATTTAGGTCTCATAACTCCACTTCCTGCAACGGCCATCAGCAATGACATACGGCTCTTTTATGCCGGCAGTCTGACAGACGAGAAAGGATTTCAAAACGTGATGAAAGTCGCTGAGACACTTGCCGGGAAAAATCACAAAAGAAGAGTGTTTTTGTCAGTAATAACAGATTCAAAAGAAATCACAAAAAATGCCAACATAGACAATCTAAACATCAGCATTATTCCGTGGCAAACATTGGAAGACTTCTGTAAAATAGCATCCGACAATGACATTTTCTTGGATTTGCGGAAGATAGACAAGGAGAACGACCGCTGTATGCCGATCAAGATTTTCTACTATATGGCCATGAGGCGGCCTGTGATTTACTCAGCCCTTTCAGCCATTGAGAAAGGCTGCCCGGAAATCAGCAGTTTCGGGCATTTGGTGCAGCCTACAGAGCATGAGGTAATTGCAGAAATCATCGAGAAATATATCAACAATAGCGGCCTTTACCAACAACACAGCAACGCCGCACGCGAGCTTGCAGAGCAAAAATACAACTGGAGTTCCGTTGAGCCCGTTTTCATCAATTTCATAAAGCAGTTATGGGCATCGAACTGAAAAAAGACATCATCAAGACCATTGCGAGCAAATCGGTCATACTGCTGCTCAACTTTGCCGTAGTAGTGCTCACAACTCAGCTTTGGGGCGACACAGGACGCGGTTCTGTCGCTATTTTCGTGGCCGATTTGAGCATGATATCCATTTTGGCTAATGTCTTTACCGGAAGCAGCGTCTCTTACTTCTTTTCAAAATTAGGGAAATCAAAGATTGCGACATGGGCGTATTTGTGGACGTTCATCACTGCGGCTGTCGGTGCAACAATAATACTGATAGCCGGAGACACCAAGACCGCACCGTTCATATTCACCGCATCGGCTTTGATGGGACTTGTGGCATTTAACAATTCGCTTTTCATTGGCGGGCAAAAAATCAGCAACTACAACATTATCACCATGCTACAGCCAGCTCTGTTGATCGTGTTCATGCTGTTGCTTCATTTGCTCTTCCCAAATTTGGAATACTTCTGCTATTTCCTTGCGCAGACCTTGTCATTGATGACTGTATTGTTGGTATGCCGTAGTTTTCGGCACAAAAATGGAATATTCTGTCAATGGGATTTCGACATATCAGCTGGAAGGGAGATGTTTTCTTTTGGCTGGAAAACCGAGCTCAGCAGTTTTCTCCAGTTCCTGAATTACAGGCTTACCTACTATCTCTTGGACTATTACATAGGGCGAGGGTCGGTTGGCGTGTTCTCCATAGGAGTGACAATAGCCGAGGCCGTATGGATAGTTAGCCGAAGCATGTCGATGGTGCAGTTTTCGAATGTGCTGAAGTTAGGCAATACAAGAGAGACCCGCCGCGAAACCACCCGTATCGCTTTGGCCAGTCTGCTGATATCTGCCCTTTGCATAGCCATAATAATTCCTTTGCCTGAAGGTCTGTTCGAGTTTGTGTTCGGCAAAGACTTCGGCGGTGTCGGGCGTACCGTGCTTCTGCTCAGTCCAGGTATCTTGTCGATTGCATTCAGCAATGTGCTCGGCAATTTCCTGTCTGCAACACGCCATCTTAACATTCTGATAATCAAATCCGCTGTCGGTGTTGTCTTCACCATTGTATTGTCGGTGATTCTTATTCCAAAAATGCAGATTGACGGTGCATGCATTGTAAACAGTGCCTCCTACCTTGCATCATCACTTGTTATAGCCGCTTACTATTTTTCACTGGAAAAAAACGAAACCATCGACGGCAAACAAGCTTAAATCCTTGACATATCTATCGCTACAGCATTCTTCATGTTGTCATTAAGTACAGCAGGCTCAACGAAATAGACTCTCAGCGCAGCTGATGATGGAAATCTTTCAAAAAACGGGGAATCGCTCCAATAAACATCAACCGATGCGATTTTACTGCTTGAAATGACTGTTTTACAGTATTTTTTCACACTTTGTTGAACTTTCGGCAACACCTTTATACCCACTTTCCCATCGTGGAACCTAACGACAGCCACAACACGCCATTTTTTTCTATCATCGGGTAGTTTTGCAACGCTTTTCCCATCGATTTTATTGGAAATAGTGACATTTCTATTGAAACGAAGGTTGATATCGTTCATGATCTTTCTGAAAACGACACCATGCAGTGAAGTGTCCTTAAGTTGGAAATAGCCTATGTAGTAATGTATCATTTCATGTATGATGGTGTCTTCGAGCTCTCTTTCTGTAAAATCAAAGCTTGTGCTGAAGCGAAGTTGAAAATCAAAGAACTCATCTTTCCCGAAGATTTTTTTCTTTTTTTTGAAAGCGCACGCTCCAAGAAAGGTTTTAGCCTTTGTGAGCTCGACAGGAACCTTTGGGAGTTTGTTATTGAAAATCAACATGTTGAATTCTTCAAACTTCTGTTCTATGAAAGGAATCGTAGCTTTCATTATCTTTTAGAATAATTTCCGCAAAAATAATAAAAAAGAGCCCTGAATTGAGGGCTCTTGCAATCGAATGAACTTCGATTCTCATTAATATAAAAGGGTTATTTTTTCAAGATTTTTTGTACACTGTTTCCAACCTTAAGCATATAGACGCCTGCTGGGAAATTCTGCATGTTGATTGTTGTAAGGCCATCATTCGACTCAACAGAATCCAGGAGCTGACCATTGATATTATAAAGTTCAACCACTTGGTTTCTCTCCGAGGCTACACGAACGACATCGGTGCATGGGTTAGGATAAACCATAAGCTGAGCATTTGCATGAGTGTTGATAGCTGAAGGTTTCCAGCCGTTGAGAACAGCAACGCCGCTTAAATCAAATCCACAGCTTGGAAAATCAGTTGGATAAGGGTCGTTGATGATTCTGCCATAGCGGTCGCGGGTGGCAAAGAGAGGATTCACTGAACCTACGACATCCACAATTCTGACATGAGTGATATTGTTGATGTTGAGGTTTTCGATGCCTGCGAGTTCTTCCAAATCAAAAGGAGTACCCCATCCGATAAGATATTTGCCGGCCAAATTGTTGATATTCTCAGCCTTCACGGAATCAGCGTTTACAATTTGGTTCACGGTCTGTGTATTTGAAGATGCAGGAAAGCGAACAAAGTGTTCACCGTCGGAGCTTACTTCAACGAAGGCGAGTTCAAGGAAATATCCGTTGAGTGAATTCTCGAACACCGCGAAGTCGTATCCGTCTCCGTTTTGGATAGGGATGTCGAAGGTAAGTGTTGCAGAACCGCCATCGCCGAGACTTACGCACTCCATGGTGTTTTCTGAAGATGCTCCTATTGCATAGTTTTCATCGCCAAAAGATGAAGTCGCCACCGGGTTGGCAATATCCTGCCAGCCACGTTCCAATGTGCAGGCTGTGGCCCATCCCTTGATTGCCTCGTCCTCAAAATAAATAGCCTGGCAACCAGGAGTCCCAACCATACCGTCAAAAAGGGTGTCGGGGGCGTTGATATCACTGACTGGGAAGATATGATCTGACATATCACACTGGTAGTCTTTCATCTGGAACACGTCACCGTTAGAAATAGGGTCTGTCATATTGATCATCGCATCCCAGTCTCCGTTGATTGAATAAACAAGCCACCCTTCTGTCAGCAAATGCATGTTGTAGTTGGCGTCATTAAAAGAGTAAGAGTTGATCCAGGCGTCACCGTTAATTGAGAGGCGAGTGTCAGCAGCATCAATTGCGCTAAGCATATTGCCAACTGTTGCTTCCCCATTCCAACGGTAACCGTATGCGAGTCCGGCAGCGATATCCTGACACCAATAGAGGATCACAGTAGCTTCATTTTCGCCCTCGCCAACCCAGAATGTAATGTCATCTGTAGGGAACGGTGTCACAAATTCCTCGAAAGGGGCGTCAGGAGAAGAAACGGGAGTAATAGGCGTTGTCCAAGTGTAGTTCCAACTTTCGTCCGTTGTGCCGCAGCTTTCATCACCCCACTTGATGAGGTCACCATCTACAACCTCTTGAGTTGTATAGCCTTCGGGGGCTGATATGCCGTTAATGTTGTACATCCACCATTCACCGACCAGTGTAAGAGTGTAGTTTTCGTCGGTGTAGTCAATGTCCATCATGAATCCGGATGCTCCGTAGTAGGAGAAGCGGCTGTCGTATTTGACAATGGTATCCATGATGTCTTCTACGGTTGCGAAGTCCTCGAAGCGCACTCCCCATGCGAGAGCCATGGCCGGGTCGCACCAGTTCACTGCAAATACAACCTCATTAGAGCCGTTGCCAACCCAGTACTCGATCTCGGAAGCGTCAATCATGGCGTCCTCCGACTCTCTGGTCGTTGTGTTAGAGATTTGAAATCCATGTCCTTTTTGATGAATTGGAGCCATCTCCTGTGCAACAGCAAGATGGATCATCACCATCAATACCAAAAATGTAAAAATTCTCTTCATATCTATATTTTTATAATGTTGTTTAATTCAGGACTATCGAGGACGGATTGAGACCTGCCTCGAATGAAAACTTCTTCTTTCCGTCTTTGTCAAAGCAGTAAACATCTCCATTTACTGTGAAATTGCCCGCATCGGCTATCCAAACGTCGCCGTTGAGCGGGTTGACCTTTATACAATACGGCGTCTTGATTTTAGTGTCGTCCTTTATAAACTGTTCTTCCTCAATCTCATCAGTATCCAAATTCATGACTTTTATCCAAGAAGCCTGTGTGGAGAAGTTATAGGAATAGATGTATGCCTTGTTCTGGTAAATATCCAAATTCAAGGCTTCGATGTCGTAAGTTTTGACAAGTTCATCGGAATTGCAGTCAATTTTCTGGAGAGTGTATGGAATGTTGCCGTAATTACCGTTAGAGACCACATAGACATAGCTGTTGTTATAGCTTTTTATTCTTGTGGGGTTCACTGTCACTGTTATCTCTTTGGAGACTGTAAAACTTGGAATATCAATCACTGACACTGTGTTACCATAAGTGGAAGTGAGTCCGCCCGAATTGGCCACATACAGTTTGCCGTTGCAAACGCAAAGGCCGTCGGGGTTTGGACCTGTGTGCAATGTAGCCTCGACCTCCAAGGAAGCCGTGTCGATTCTCACAACGTCACCGTCGAAGCAGGAGACGTATGCCTTGTCGTTGTAAAATGCGATATAGCGAGGCTGTTTGCCAGGCAGAGAGATAGTTTTCTGAGATATTACCGTATTGGCATCCACAACCTCTACAATATTGGAGTTGTTGATAACACAATAGAGTTTTGATCCGTATTTTTGAAGGTCATTCCCCACATCGCCCAATCCTCTATGGTTGGCAAGACGAAAAACGTCGTCAGATAATTCATTGTTTTTGAAGTCATAAAAGGAAAGCGTACTGTTGTTCTGCTGGAAGAGGCCTTCGTTCAGAATATATACTCCATTTGCGAATGTAGCCGGGTTCACTCCCTCAGGTCCAACTGGTCGGGGGCGGCATGAGCAGAACATGGCGGCTATTGAAAGAAGGAGCAGCCATAGCATTTTAACTTTCAATTGGTCAAAAACGTGCATTATCTCAGCATTTTAGTTGTTAAATTAAATGCTTCGAGACAACAAGAGAAAAAATATAAGAGAGACTCTTACATGTTATCAGCCTACCTCCCGAAGCGATGACATTTTTGCGCGGTGGCAGGTTTTCTGACTCGTTTCTGAAACGCCGCCTTCCCGTCTTTCGACAGTGACGAATATGGCGTTTCACTTAATAGAAACTTACAGCAGCGGGTACTGTACAGGACTTTCACCTGTTTCCCTCTCGGGATTCCTGAAAACTGAAATCCCTCACCACTTTGCGGCTGCAAATGTACACTTTTTTTCGAAACTGCTAAACGCAAAAATTGTATTTTTGCGCAAAAGTTTCGATTATGAAGAAAATACTGCTTGCGTCAGCCATCATATTGGCTTTAGTTTCAACTATAAACCGCACTTTCGGACAGGATGTAATAGTCGGCGAGGCCGTAACCTTCAACGATGAGACGTGGTATGACCGCGGATTCGACTTTTACATCGGCGGCGGAATGTTCTGGGGAAGCCCTAAAAACGCCCTCTACTACAACGGAAGCTCCCGTAACGAGTGCAACTTGAACTACATCTTCGGAAACGAATACAGGATGAAGGAGATTCAGGAAGCAGTCGTAAAGATATATCCACACGTCAGTCAGAGCGACCCCATATCCTACAGAGAAGAAGACCTTAACTGGACGCCTCACTACAACGTGAACGCGCTCTTCGGTCTCGGTGTCCGCTGGAAGATTCGCAACAACTGGGCGTTGTCACTCTCCTACTCTTTCTCACGCATGACAATCACCAACAGGCTGTTGCTCACATACACTTCCGTTTCCGGCAACAACATCCGCGATCCTGAACTGACCCTTTTCGGAAAGGAAGACCGCTCGATGATCGACCTTTCTCTGTCGTACCTTTTCAGTCAGGCACACCGTTTCGTGAAGCCTTTCATTGAGGTGGGAGCGCAATTCAACTACCAAAAGCTAAAGCAATTCGACGCTATTTTGTTGGACAGGAACAACAACGAGGCCTTGCGTCTCACGCTGATAGACCGTTACGGCGGAGCATCGTATGTGCCTGGTGTGCCGCAAACCGAATATGACATCATCTACGGAGGCCCCGGCTTCGGAGTGTCTTTCTCTGCCGGAATCAAATTCGTGGTCAACAAGTTCGTGTCAATAGATCCGACTTTCTACGGATGCTTCAGCCAATACAACCTCAAGGCACTCGGCGACAGACAGATGACTTTCAACTATGGGGCGATGGTGCGCATTGTAATGAACGATTTCTTTTTTCAAAACAGATAAATAAAAACAACAGATGGATAATCAAGTATTAGAGACTCTGATGAGTCATGCAAGTGTAAGGGAATATCAAGACAGAAATGTGGAAGAAGAAGTGTTGGACAAGGTACTGCGTGCTGCGTGCAACGGTTCGACCATGGGCAACATGCAACTTTTCAGCATCATAGTGACCCGTGACAGCGAGATGAAAGCCAAGTTGGCGCCGTTCCACTTCAACCAGCCGATGGTCACCTCGGCACCACTGATTCTGACATTCTGCGCTGATTTCAGAAGATTCAACAGATTTTGCCAATGCCGGGCAGCCGACACCGAGGCTTACAGCAACCTCCAGTCTTACCAATGGGCGGTTACCGACGCTCTCATCGCCGCTCAAAACGCCTGCATCGCCGCCGAATCACTCGGACTCGGACTTTGCTGGCTCGGAACTATCACCTATAATGTTGACAAATTCGTGGAGATACTCAATCTGCCAAAACATGTGGTACCAGTGGCTTGCATAACAATGGGATATCCTACTAAAAAACACACTCTTACACAAAAACTACCTTACAAGTCTTTGATACATTATGAGACCTACAAAGATTACACAGACTTAGACATTGACCAAATATATAAAGAAAAAGAGAATTCTGAAGAGACAAAGCATATACTTTCCGAAAATCCCGATGTAGAGAACCTCGCACAAGTGTTCACACAACACAGATACACTCGCAAAGACAATGAACATTTCGCCAAAGTTCTGTACCAAACACTTGAAAATCAAGGCTTTAATATAAACATTCAAGAGTAATATCCTCCAACTAAAAAACTTTTCTTATGAAACAAAGTTCTCACTACTGCGGTTTTCTCGCAAAAACTGTAATATTTGCACTCTGCATCATCCCCCTGTTAGCTGGGTGCAAACACAACAAGCCGAACACAACTTTTGAGAAGCGATACTTGAACTCCGATTTCGGTTGTGTGCATAACCAGTGGGAATTCAAATACGATGGCAAATGGTATCCAGCCACTGTCCCGGGCAATATTCACGACGACCTTTTAGCCAACAAGCTTATTGCCGACCCATTTGTAGGCGACAATGAGAAATCGGTTCAATGGATCGCCGACAGCGTTTGGGAGTATCGTCTCTTTTTCGACAAAAACTGCAGCGAGAGCAAAAGTTTCAGTCACAGCCAACTCGTCTTCGAAGGCTTGGACACTTACGCCGAGGTGGTTTTGAACGGTGTCAGACTCAAGAGCTCCTCAGGAGACACTATGAGCGACAACATGTTCCGGCGTTGGCGTTACGACCTGCCAGACAATCTGCAAGACAAGAACAACGAACTATTGGTCCGGTTCCATCCATCAGTTACCATAGACAGTTCGGAAGCGGCAAAACTCCCTTACAGACTGCCTGACAACAGGGTATTCACAAGGAAGGCGCAGTATGAGAACGGCTGGGATTGGGGACCGAAGTTGATCACATGCGGGATTTGGAAGAATGTCTTCATAGAGAGCTGGAATGATCTTAGAATCAATGATTTCTACGTATCCGATTTAGAGCCGTCGTTTGACTCCGCACGCCCATGGATTTCACAAGTGGAGATAGACATAGATGCAGACAAGATACTCTCTTCCGAACTGCAGATTCAGATTTCAGATGATAAAGGATATAGTCAGAGCATAGTTCAAAAAATAGATCTCCATCAGGGAAACAACAGCGTCAAGATTCCGGTTACCATAGAAAATCCGCAATTATGGTGGCCAAATGGATTAGGAGAGCAGCACTTGTACTATTTCACAGTCTCATTGGCGGAAGAAAAGACGGATGGCATTCCGGCGTTGGTTCACACTCACGGACTCAGGACAATCCGTCTGGAGCAGAAAGCTGATTCAATAGGCGAAACATTCCAATTCTATGTCAACGGCAGGCCCATTTTCATGCGTGGCGTCAACTGGATTCCGGCTTCTTCGTACGTAGGCACCCTTGCCGGCAGCGAAGGCGATGGCGTGTACTCCGACCTGTTACAGAGATGTGCAGATGCCAACATGAACATGGTTCGAGTGTGGGGAGGCGGCATCTATGAACACGACGCCTTCTATGACTGCTGCGACAGACTCGGTCTGCTTGTATGGCAAGATTTCATGTTTGCCTGCAACATATATCCCGGAAACAAGGATTTCATCGACAACGTCAACATTGAAGCGGCCGAGCAGGTGCAACGTCTGCGCAATCATCCATGCATAGCCATCTTCTGCGGCAACAATGAAGTCCACAACGGCTTGGAAGACTGGGGATGGCAGAAGCAACTCAACCATACAGACGCTCAATATGAGCAATTTTACGCCGACTATGACAAGATATTCAACAAGACACTGCCTGACAACGTGAGGAAATATGCATCTTCAACCCCTTATGTGCATTCTTCGCCGACATTTGGCTGGGGCCACGATGAGTGCACCACCCACGGCTGTTCACATTATTGGGGAGTATGGTGGGGTGAACTTCCTTTCGAGGTATGGAAGGACAAAACCGGACGATTCATGACAGAATACGGCTTCCAGGCATATCCGGAGATGGCAACCATCAGCACTTTCGCAACCGCCGAAGAGCAGACCCTGACCTCCCCCACCCTGCAGAACCATCAGAAACATGCAAGAGGAGTGCAGATAATAACAAAAGCCATTGAGGAAGTTTACGGAAAATTCGACAAAAACAACCTGTCGCTATTCACATATCTGAGTCAGCTGACACAGTCATACGGCATAGCCGAGGCTATTGAGGCGCACAGAATCCAACACAACAGATGCTCCGGAACCCTAATATGGCAGTTAAACGATTGCTGGCCAGTTGCTTCCTGGAGTTGCATCGACTACTTCGGCCGCCCCAAAGCACTTTATTACAGACTTCATAAACTTTTCGACAACTTGGCGCTTGCATCACAGAAAGACAAATCGGGAAACGTTGAAATCTTTGTGATAAACGACAACCTTGACAACATCACGGGCAATCTGCAATGGGAAATAGTCAGAAACGACAACGGTGATGTCATTGACTCGGGCAGAGTATCCATAAATATTCCCGCAAACAGTTCAAAACCGGCTGTTTCAATTGCAGCGCCTTCAAATAAAAAACTCCTCAGAAATTGTCATGTGTATGTGGAATTCACAGCTGCAGACGGACAGGTGAAGGATTATCACACCTATTTTGTCAAACCTGGCGAACTGGCCCAAGGACAAAAATCAATAGCCTTCGACACAGAATACTTTGATCATTATGCAATCATCACGATATCGTCAGAATCATTGCATCTGGGCCTATTCATAGAGGAGACGTCGGGACTACCAGTAATATATTCCAACAACTATTTCGATCTTCTTCCTGGACGTGAGGTAAAAGTGAAGGTAGAGTATCCGAACATCGAGAAGAAACCGAAATTCAGGTTCAGGGCCCTTTGAAATTAGTTATAGGGCCGCACGGCCGTGCGGTTCTATGATAAAAATAACCCCAAAGCGCTGTAAATCAGAGCGTTTCGGGGTTTTGGCGGAAAGTACAGGATTCGAACCTGTGAAGGTTGTTACACCTTGGCGGTTTTCGAAACCGCTGCCTTCAGCCACTCGGCCAACTTTCCTTCCTCAAAATGAGTGCGCAAAAATATAAAAATTATCAATTCTTGCAAGTGAAATCTTTTTAAATATTTATGATTTTGCATTTCATCTTTTTTGTACTTTTGCGGATTGATTTCTGTCTGAAATATGGATAAACAGTCTAACCAAGCTACGAAAAAAGGCCTCATCCTGCTCGCTGGTGTGATCATAGGTTTGCTCACCGGATTCCTTGTTGCCTACACAGTGGTCAAGAAACTCGACTCGCCACCCTCACCCGTAGCCAAAGAAGTGGAACCCAATACCGATAAATCCACCAAAGACACGGTTGTGAAATATGTCGTCCACCGCTACGAGCCGGCATCCCAGACACAGAACATCTCTTCCGCCGATTCAACAGCCTTGGACTCGACCCTGATAGATGGTTCCAGCGCAGATTTCACCCTTGAGGATGATGAACCCGAAATCACTGAACTCAACAACACCCCGTCAACAAACATTGCCGAATCAAAACTCATAACACAATTTGAAATACCGGTCCACGCCCTAAACAACGACAAAAAAATAACCGAATCTCCCGAAAACATGAAAAAAAACATCGAGATTCAAATGTGGTCAACCCCAATAAAAAACAAAATATCCTATAATTTCAACGGGAAAATCCTGAAAATCAAAGGCTTGTCAAACTATGAAACTGTGAAAGCCTTCTTCTTCAACGAAAAATACTATCTCCAAATTGACAAAAAGACCTATAAACTCACACAAAGTAAAGAGTTCATACGATTCGTAGAAACACAAGAATTGTCTATGTAATTAAACAATCAAACAATAAACTAAATTATCAAATGATGAGAAACATTATTGCATCCGTATGCCTTTTCTGCATAGTATTATGTGGATGTTCACAAGACAAAAAACAACAAACAATGAACAACACTGATCAAAAATCAAAGACACTTGTAGTTTACTTCTCTGCATCCGGCGTAACTAAAGGAGTTGCCGAAAAAATCGCAAAAGAAGCAAATGCAGACCTCGTGGAAATCGTTCCACAAAAACGCTACACAGACGCGGATCTTGACTGGCGCGACAAAAACTCACGCAGTTCAGTTGAGATGGCTGACAAAAGCTCACGCCCTGTGATCCGTCAGAACATAGAAGACATCAGCGTTTATGAAACCGTTTATATCGGCTTCCCAATTTGGTGGTACACAGCACCAACAATCGTAAATTCCTTCATCGAGATGTATGACCTCACAGGAAAGAACATCAAATTGTTCGCCACTTCAGGCGGCTCGTCCATCGACAAGGCGGCCAAAGACCTGCAGACGACCTATCCTAATCTCAAATTCACAAAATCTGCACTCCTCAACTCACCTTCAGATTCAGACATCAAAAACTTCGTGAAATAACACAAAATCCCCTCAAAAGGGGATTTTTTTTACTACAAAAACATTATGAGAAAATTTGTAATAGGACTTATATTTATCAGTGCATTTAGCGCTTGTGACAAAAAAGACAACAACCAGAATCAAAAAGAGACAGTTATGGAGAACACCACAGACTTCAAGGCTTTTGACGTACAAAAGGAATTTCAGAAGAACGGTTTCACATGGTTCACCGAAAATCTTATATTATGCAGTGGTGACACAACGACAAACAATGCCATGACCATCGGCTGGGGCGGAATCGGCAACTATCTCGGCCACAAGCGTCCGGCAATAACAGTGTATGTTGCCCCTGCCCGTTTCACGTACGAATTCATGGAAAAACACCCGCGTTTCACCATCATGCAATTTGATGACCCCAAAGTGTGGCAATACATGGGCGAACACAGCGGCCGTGACGGCGACAAAGCCGCGGCACTCGGACTGCACGTGGCCTACACCGAAAACGGAACTCCCTATTATGAAGAAGCCTCTGTAGTGATAGAATGTGAGACTATGACAGCATGGCATCAAACCGAGAAGGATTTCAGAAACGGCACACCAAAAGATTTCTACGAGAATTTTCCCGCTGGAGTCCACACTGTGTATATAGGCGAAGTGGTGGGGGCATGGAAAAAATAAGACTACTTTACCCGACTCCTCCGGAATTTGACGATCTGATGATAGAATCTGACGGCTTTTATTTGACTGGCTTAAAATTCGTAACGCCGTCACTTAAAAAGGAAAGCTCCGGTACGCTGATCAACAGCAACTTGAAAGAAGCCCCCCCTCAAGTCTTAAAATACACCTGCAAATGGCTTGACGCATACTTCAGTGGAAAACGACCGGAATTCACAATAAACTGCCAACTTGAAGGTCTCACTCCTTTCAGGAAAGAAGTCATAGACCTATTGTGCAAAGTGCCGTATGGAGATACTGTCACATACGGTGCTCTGGCTGATTGCATATCCGCAAGACAGCATGGCAGACGGATGTCGGCTCAGGCAGTAGGAGGAGCTGTCGGGTGGAATCCGATAGTAATCATAATTCCCTGCCACAGAGTAGTAGGCGCCAACAAGAAGCTGACAGGATACGGGGGCGGTCTTAACAACAAAAAGGCGCTGTTAAGACTTGAAGGTGTAAGATTTTAACTATAAAACAGCTATTTTCTGACAATCACACTGCCGCTTCCCTGGTGGGTTGCGAGTATCAGCACTTCTGCTATCTGAACGTGCGCCGGTGCGTTGGCAGCATAGACAGCAACATCAGCTATATCATCGCCAGTGAGCGGTTTGATGCCTTTGTAAACATTTGCAGCGCGCTCTGTGTCTCCATGAAAACGTACATTGCTGAAATTGGTCTCCACCAGACCAGGTTTCAAGTTTGTGACACGCACTGCACTGTCAGCAACATCTATACGCAGTCCATCGGACAGCGCTTTCACAGCCGATTTTGTAGCGCAATACACATTTCCGTTGGCGTATGCTGCATCGCCGGCAACAGAGCCGACATTGATAACATGGCCGCTGTTGCGCTTTATCATCCCCGGGACAATCAGGCGGGTCATAGTGAGAAGTCCCTTGATATTTGTGTCGATCATCGTCTCCCAATCCTCAAAGCTACCCTCATATTCAGGTTCCAAGCCAAGGGCAAGACCAGCATTATTGACTAACACATCAATGTCGCGCCACTCCTCCGGCAAACTGTTGATACAACGTGTTGCCTGCTCGCGGTCGCGTACGTCAAATGTCAGGGTCAATACCATTGTACCTTTTTTTTCAAGTTCATCGCGAATTTCGGCCAATTTATTTTCATTTCTTCCAGTAAGGATCAGTTTATCACCATTTTCAGCAAACTTTCTTGCACATCCAAGGCCGATTCCGCTCGTAGCACCTGTTATTAATACAATCTTATTCATAATTACAATAATTTACAAAACATTCCAGGCTGCAAAAATAACTAATTTATCATTGAATGAAACTGTAACGGTCAAATAAAAAACGTACGTTTTTGTTAAGAAAATGATATCCTACATGGCAACTGTATTTCCTTATACTCTTTGTTCAAAAAAAAATATGTTTTAACAATAATTAACATTTATATATCGCTGATTGATAAAGAATTAAAAAAATTATGTTCATAAAAATGAGACTATACAAAAATCTTGTATTAAAAAAAAATTATTTTTGCCGCCGTAAAATAATAAACCTTAAAAGATAATGAGAAAAACAACGAAAAGGCTTCATAACGGATTGATGATACTTGCCTTGACACTCATAGGATGTGGAATGGTGAAAGCACAGACGTATGAAAGCATCAAGATGGAGACTAACGGAAGCTGGACAATTCCGGCCAACGTGTCAAAGGTAAAGGCCGAAGCTTGGGGCGGAGGCGGTGCAGGAGGTTACGCCAGCGGCAGTTTTTTACAGTACAGAGCATCTGGCGGCGGCGGCGGTGCGGCATATTCCGGAGTTGTCTTCCCTGTAGAGCTGAATGGATCAAAGAAAATAGAAGTCACAAACATTCGTGGCGGGCAAAGCTCCTCGAACAACAACAACGTGACAGATGGCGGCAACACGACTGTCAGCTACGACGGAGTGGTCAGAGTGGTTGCTGAAGGCGGAAAATCAGTGAGAAACACAAACAACACAACTGGTGCAAACGGTGGCAAGGCTTCCAATTCCACAGGAACTTGGAAGTTTTCTGGCGGTAACGGCAGCAAAGGCACACACGGTTCCATCGGCGGTGGCGGAGGCGGTGCGGCAGGCTCCTCGGCTGACGGCGAAAACGGTGAGGAAAGCGCTGTTTTTTCAGCTGAAGGAGGTGCTTCCGGCGGCGACCTCGGCGGTGCAGGCGGCACTGGCCTGACAGGCGCCTCAGATGTTGAGAACGGATCAAACTATGGCGGCGGAGGCTCCGGAGTATGCACTGGTGCCGCAACATGGATAGGCGGCAAAGGCTACAGCCGAACCGGAGGCAACGGCGCTCCAGGTATCGTGCGCTTCACATATATGCCATTCTACATCAACAACATCACAGCTTCTGTGACTGCCGGCTCTCAATCAGAGCTCTCTCCTGTATCAAACCTCTCTGATTTGTCTTATAGAATTGAAAGTCAAGATGACATAGACAACATTTCCTTCTCTATCAGTCTTGACAATCCAGACGAGATAATGATCACAGACATCACCAACAATACCGGTGAGATTAAAACAGTTGTTGTGACAATGGCCGGAGTATGGAACGACAACATCGATACTGAACGCGGATTCGACACTCTGACCAGAATATTCACAATAACACTGAACATCTATCCTGAAATCAACCCCGGCAAAATAGGCGAAGAGATTGTGACATGTACAGAAACAGACACTCTGAAGAGATTCATCAACATCGAATCTGCAAACGACAACTTAACTTCCACCGGCGCAGTACTGACATATTGCTGGCAATTCTCGGAAGACAACATCTCCTGGACAACCATCCCTGGTGCCAATGACGAGAATTACACACCGGGCGGCGACTTCAGCAATTCAGGCTGGTTCCGCCGCGGAGCCTACAACGCCGTGCCAGACACAGCGTTCACAGAAGCTATAAACACTACCGTGGGCAACATCCAACCCGGCGAAATCACTCTGCAGGACAACGCCACAGAACAGGGTGAATATTGTCTTGACGAATCAATCAACGTCAGCATAAAAGCCAATCCTGTGATAGGCAACGAAGCATATCAGACGAACTACTCAATCCAATGGCAGAAGAAAATAGACAACGGCGAGTGGACTGACATTGAAGGAGCCACCGAAGACACCTACTCGGAGACCTTCACTCTCGGAACAGCCAACAACGGCGAAATTGCAGACTCAGTACTGATCAGATACATGTTCAGGTTTGCCGATTGTGCAACAGAGCCCTCAAGCAACACTTACAAGCAGAAAATGCTGATAAGCAACGAACACTACGAGCCGGTACTCACCGAGGAGCAGACTGTCACACTATGGTATGGTGCCTGCGACACAGCTGTTGTGATCCCCGCACTCGATCCCGAACCCATTTCAATAGAATGCAGTGAAACGCGTCTCACTGTAGGCACACACAACGTGGTTTGGGCAGTTCGCGAGCCTTGCGGCGGTGTGATGACATACGAGCAGACAATCAACGTTGAATATCCTGAATGCGAACAAGATGTCAATATTGACGGAGTGGCTTACCCTGTGATCCGTGTGGGTTGTGAATGCTGGCTTGCAAAGAACCTCCGAATAGAAGCTGATGACGCAACATACTACAAAAACGACGAATCCAACAGTGCTTTTGGACGTCTCTACTCCTGGGAAACTGCCCTGAAAGGATCCTCTGCCCAGAGCAGTGACAGTGAAGAACCTCAGGCAGTTCAGCCTTTGTTATTCTCCGTTTCAGCCGCTGACACCGAAGTTGAAGTGTCGGAATCAAGGCTCGGCTCATACGTGCAAGGTGTTTGTCCCGACGGATGGGCCATCCCGACCAACGATCAGTTCATGGCATTGTTTGAAGCAACCGGCGGCACCGACAAGCTGAAGAGCGACGACCCGACAACATGGCTGCCCAACAAGGGCGGCGTTGCACCAGTGTCAGGATTTGACGCCGTTGGCGCTGGATATTATGACTCTGAGCTCGACGCTTATTGCAACAAACTTGCCACTAACTACATCTGGACAAGCGAAGTCGATGAAAGTTCAATCTACGGAACTTGCTGTTCATTCAGCTACTCTTGTCCTGTAGTGCGTCTGCTGAAGGTAAAGAAGAGCATCCACAGCAGTGTGCGCTGCGTAAGAGTGAGCACGGCGGAATAACCATTTAGAATTTAGGAGTGGCATTGGTCGGTGTCCCTTGCGGGGAACTCGCCCGTGTCACAGCAGACGTTGAGACGCAAAATTTTGCGTCTCTTATTCATTTCTTCCCTGCCATGAACTGATAGCCAATATTGAGGCCTATAGTCGTCATATTGAGCGACATTCGTCCTGATGACTGGTATTTGGCAGGGAATGACTGAATCGTACCATAGACAAAACTCATCCGTTTGGTGAAATCCACATTGAAGCTGAGACCGAAAACAAAATTATGGCTTGGATTCTTGCCATGTACTAAGAAATTAACGCTTCCCGACAGGTTTGGAATCCAATATCCTTCTTGATGACAATACAATTTGGAAAGTCCATATTGAATACCCGTACTATAATCAGAAGGATTGTAAATACAATCAATATAGCATTCGCTAAAGTAAATACTACCGTCTGGATAAGTTATGAATTGACCAAAATCGTCTTCAATATCTTGAGCACTTCTCACAAACGGCTTTACAGACAAGCCCAACTCCCATTGCATCAACATCTTTTCATGGATCGGTTTAAGATAGCTGGCTTGGAGGGAGAAGCCCGAAAAACGATTCAGGGCAAGAATAGTATTGTCAGAATCATGCCAGCCGACAGCTCCATTCGCCCACATGGTGTCGGCAGGAACCACTCCTTCCAAGGTCACATGTCCCTTTCGGAAGAAAAGGCCAAAAGGGATGCCTATGGAAAAGCCAAAACCTTTTGCAAATGTACAGCTGTATTTCAGACTCAGCTCGGGGGTGTAAGTATTGTCAATCTTAGGCGTTATCGGACCTTCCCTGTCAATGGTCTTGCCACCGATGGCTATGCCGTTGTTCAATTGCAAGGAAACCGCATGTATGGGTTTGGTGAAATCAAAAGTGGTGGGCTCGATGGATTTCCTATGTTTCTTGCGGTCAAAGGTTTTGGGCAGTCCCACAAAGGCATATCCGAAATTAAGCCCTACAAAAGTAGATCCGTATGCAATATCACAATCATACTGGTTAAAAGGTGCTTCCAAAGAGAAATAGCCCTTGTAACGAGTCACAAAGCCCAAATTAACATTCACCCCAACAATGAAATTGCTACGCGGATTTCGTTTCCTATGCCACAAGAAATCCACCCCGAATGTCAAATCGGGCACCCATTTCCGATGGCAAGAACTGTTTGCAATGTACAATACAGAATTAGGGGTTATAAACATATCTTCATAATTTATGAACGCAAAATAACGTGGTAAATAAAATGGAAATGACAACCCTATGTTGTAATTCGCAAATAAATAATCCGTTAGACTTTGCATATAAGTCGCTTTCAATTTCAGGCCAATATAGTTAACATTCATAGGATTTAAATATCCGATACTTATGTCAGGATCCTTATCTATCAATATTTCAGAATAAACTTTGTTAAGAAATCGTAATCCAAAAATACCGCTCATTAATTCTGCACTCCCTCCAAAACCCGATTTCGCTGTAAATTGATAGCCTAAGGATAATTCATTCCCGTATGAAATCATCGGTGCCCAACCTAACGACGGATTACAATGATAGTCAAAATGCCCTTTAGGTCGAATGACATTATTGTACTGTATTGTGAATGAGTGGATTGCCTTATCCGAAAACGGTCTTCTCCTGATGGTGTCATTATGGGCATACGACATCGTTCCGTTTAGCAGAACTAAAATCAAAAGCGACTTATATAATCTCATAGTAGTGTAAACACAATCCGGTCATCAATACAACGCAAAAGAAATGTCATTTATTTTACTACTTTTGCAAAAAATTACCGATATGAATAATAACCTTAAAACTATGACATTGATAATCGCTGTTGCCTGTTTAGCGGGCGGATGCAAAAACAAGCCGAAAGAGGCGGCTGTCGCCGACAACCCATTCATGAAAGAGTGGAACACACCATACGGAGTGCCGCCCTTTGACAAGATATCAAACGAGCACTACCTGCCTGCAATCCAAGAGGGGATGCGCCAGCAGAAAGAAGCCATCGAAGAGATCTGCAACAACACTGAAGAGGCCACATTCACAAACACGGTCATACCCTACGAGTACAGCGGGGAGCTGCTCAACAAAGTGTCTTCAGTTTTCCTGAACCTCACCGAATGCTGCAACAGTCCGGAGATGGAGGCCCTTGCCGACACCATAATCCCGATGCTCACCAACCACGAGGACGACATAATGCTCAACGCAAAGCTGTTCAACAAGATCAAACACGTATATCAGAACCGTGACAAAGAAAATCTCAACTCTGAACAACTCAGGCTTCTAACAGTGATATACAACGATTTCGTACGGGGTGGCGCCAATGTTCCCGCCGAGAAACAGCCACGTCTGCGTGAGATCAACAGCGAGCTTTCAGCACTCACACTCTCCTTCGGCAACAATGTGCTCGGCGCAACCAACGAATACGTTCTCTTCATCGACGACAAAGCCAAGCTCGAAGGACTGACTGCCGAACAACTTGCCACAGCCGAAGACGCTGCCAAAGAGATGAAAGATCCCAAAGGCAAATACGCATTCACTCTCCAAGTACCGTCCATGGAGCCTTTCCTGCAAAATTGCAATAATCGTGAATTAAGAAAAGAGCTCTGGACCGCCTACTCCACCCGATGCCTCGACGGAAAATTCTCAAACACACAGATAATCAACAAGATAGCCAATCTCAGATCAGAAAAAGCCCATATACTCGGCTATGACAACTATGCTGATTACGTACTTGACGACTGCATGGCAAAAAACTCCCAAAATGTCTATGAGCTACTCATGAAAGTGTGGGGTCCGGCACTTGCGAAAGCCAAGGAGGAGGCCGCAATCTACCAGACCATGCTGCGCAAGGACGGTTACAACGACCAGCTCCAGCCATACGACTGGCGGTACTATTCCGAAAAGCTCAGAAAAGAGAAATACGACATCAACGACGAGGACATCCGTCCTTACCTCTCGCTTGATTCCACCCGGAAAGGTCTATTCTACGTATGCGAAAGACTTTACGGACTGACATTCAAGGAGAGCAGCGAAATCCCTGTTTACCACAAGGATGTGAAAGTGTATGAGGTGGTTGACAACAACGAGGTCATCGCTGTGGTTTACATGGATTTCTTCCCTCGCGAGAGCAAACGCAGCGGAGCATGGATGACCAATTTCAGGGAGCAATACTATGACAGAGACGGGAAGAACAACATCCCCATAGTGTCGCTCGTGTTCAATTTCACAAAACCGGTAGGTGACAAGCCTGCAATGCTAAACATCGACGAGACGGAGACTCTCTTCCATGAATTCGGCCATGCGCTGCACAGCATACTCTCCCGCTGCCACTACCGCACCCTTTCGGGCACAAATGTGCCACGCGACTTCGTGGAGATGCCGTCGCAGTTCATGGAACACTTCGCCTTTGAGCCGGAAGTCCTCAAAGTTTACGCCCACCACTACAAAACCGGCGAGCTCATCCCTGACGCCCTGGTTGACAAGATAAACGCCGCAAAGACATACGGACAAGGCTTCATCAACACCGAGCTGCTTGCCGCATCAATTCTTGACATGGACTACCATACCATTGAAAAGCCTGTTGACATCAAGCTTCCCGCATTCGAAAACGAGAGGATGGCACAGATCGGGCTTATCCCGTCAATCATTTCGCGCTACAGAAGTCCCTATTTCCAACATGTTTTCTCAAACGGCTATGCTGCCGGATACTACAGCTACACATGGTCGGCACTGTTAGACAACGATGCATATGAGTGTTTCAGGGAGCACGGCATCTTCGATCCTGCCACGGCCACATCTTTCAGAACCAACATTTTGGAGCGAGGCAACACTGACGATGTCAAGAACCTCTATCTAGCATTCCGCGGCCAGGAACCATCTATTGAACCACTTCTCAAAAACCGCGGCCTGAAATAAGAATTTCACCACATCAGTTTTTTTTGATTTTAGAAAAAGCAGAGACGTCGATATAATTCAAGAAACGTCGCTGCTTTTTTGTTTTATGCGTTCCGCAATGATTTTTTTTTAATTTTGCAGCCTCAATTAATTCAGAGAACGAATATGCGAAAAGAAGTTGATTTTTTGGTTATAGGTTCAGGTATTGCAGGATTATGCTTCGCGCTGAAAGCAGCCAACTACGGCAAGGTCTGCATCATCACTAAGGCTAAAGTTGACGAAGGCTCGACCCGTTACGCACAGGGCGGCATTGCATCCGTCATATACCAGCCTGACACCTACGAGAAACACATAGAGGACACAATGATTGCCGGAGACGAGCTGTCGGACCGCAAGATTGTCGAGTTGACCATCAGGGAGGCCACAGACAGAGTGATGGAACTGGTAAACTGGGGTGTCGATTTCGACAAGAACCAGGACGGCAGTTTCGCCCTTGCAAAGGAAGGTGGGCACTCTGAGAACCGTATTTTGCACTACAAGGACATCACGGGCTACGAGATAGAGCAGAAATTGGTGTTGGCCGCCAGAAAGAACAAGAACATAGAGATAATTGAGAACAGGTTAGCCGTTGACATAATCACTCAACACCATTTGGGAATAGAGGTCAACAGACGTACACCAGACATAACCTGCTATGGAGCATACGTTTACAATCCTGAGACCAAGCAGGTGCACACCATATTGGCCAAAATCACCATGATGGCAACTGGTGGTCTGGGCAACGTTTACGAGCACACTACAAACCCGGTAGTGGCCACCGGCGACGGCGTGGCGATGGTTTACAGGGCCAAGGGCGCGGTGCGCGGCATGGAGTTCATCCAGTTCCACCCGACTTCGCTCTACAACCCCAAAGAGTCGCCGTCGTTCCTTATAACAGAGGCCATGCGAGGCTCCGGAGCCATCTTGCGCGACCCGGACGGCGTCGATTTCATGCCAAAATACGATCCACGCGGTTCGTTGGCCCCCCGCGACATTGTGGCAAGAGCCATCGACTCCGAGATGAAAAAACAGGGCATCGACCATGTTTTCCTTGATGTGTCTCCAATTCCCCAAAAAGAGATCTTCGAACATTTCCCGAACATTTACGCCAAATGCCTGAGCGTGGGCATCGACATCACCAAGGAGATGATACCAGTGGTACCCGTGGAGCACTATTCTTGCGGCGGCATCCTCACCGACGAATGGGGCGAGACCACCATCCGCAACCTGTTCGCATCTGGCGAGTGCGCGTCAACAGGACTTCACGGAGGCAACCGACTCGCTTCCAATTCTCTGCTTGAAGCTTTGGTGTTCTCCCACAGAGCCTTCCTGAAGGCCGTGGAATCAATCCCCAATATCACTTACTGCAACCAAGTGCCTGACTGGGACAGCGAAGGCACAGTCCTGAACGAAGAGATGGTGCTCATCACACAATCGAGGAAAGAACTGCAGACCATCATGAGCAGCTACGTCGGAATCGTGCGCTCCAACCTGCGTCTGCAACGCGCCTTCGACAGACTTGAAATACTCTACAGAGAAACAGAAGATCTGTACAAGAAATCAGTGCTCATACCGGAAATATGCGAGCTCCGCAACATGATCAACATCGGATACCTCATCATAAAACATGCCATGGAGCGCAAAGAAAGCCGCGGCCTGCACTACTCCCTCGACTATCCACCTAAAAAAAACTGACAGTCTCTTGTTGAGAGTTCTTCCGTTTTTATGACACTGCAACAATAATTTTTTTATTTTTGCAGATTGTAGAAATTATTGACTCTCATGTTCGACAAGATAAAAAAATACATTTTAAGAAAAAAAATCGCAGAGCGGAAGCCTGACACCGCAAGGGTTTTAAGGGCGTTGGACACCGCTTCGGATGTCGGTATGCTATGCGAAATCACAGACGAAGACTCGTACAAGGCGATCTTCAGGGTTTTCAGCAGTCTTCAGCAAAGCGGCAAGAACGTCCATCTCATAGGATACATCGACGAGAAATTTGTGCCTTTTTACTGTTTGCAACAGCTCTCCGCCGACTATTTCTGCAAGAAACAGCTCAACTGGTATGGTGAGCCCACCATGATTCAGGTTCAGGATTTCATCGCCAACGACTTCGACATCCTGCTTGACTTCAACTACCGGTATCACATTCCCATGGACTTCATCATGGCCACTTCTGCCTCGAAATTGATTATCGGCAGCTGCAAGGACTACGCCGACCGTTACGACTTGATGATCAGAACCGAAAGCGGGAACTACAATCAATTCCTGAGTTCGGTGATGCTATACACAAAAAAATTATCCGGCAATGAATAGCGTATCCAAATTCAAAGGGCTCGGGGTAGCATTGATAACCCCTTTCAAAGACGACCAGTCGGTTGATTTCGACCGCCTTGCCCAAATAGTAGAAGACATGGTGTGCAATGGTGTTGACTACCTGTTGGCTTTGGGCACAACCAGCGAATACATGACATTGACGCCGCCGGAAAAAGACGACGTGTTGCGCTGCATATTGGATGCAAACGCAAAACGGCTGCCCGTGATGGTGGGACTTGGCGGTCCGAACACAGCCTTCATGATACGGAAATTAGAACATCTCAGCAACTTCGACTGCGATGCCATACTGACCGTTACGCCGTACTACAACAAGCCATCACAGGCCGGTCTCGTGGCGCACTACAAGACATTCGCGCAGGCCACAGACATGCCAATTTTCCTGTACAACGTGCCGGGACGGACATCCTGCAACCTCGAAGTGGCAACCACATTGAGAATAGTAAGCGAGTGCAGCAACATCGTGGGCATCAAAGAAGCTTCCGGAAATATGCGGCAGATATTACAGCTCATAGCCCATAAGCCCGATGGCTTCGCAGTGCTCTCAGGCGACGACCTGTTGGCAATGCCCCTCATCGCCGCCGGCGCCGACGGATTGGTGTCTGTCATGGCCAATGCTTTCCCAAAAGAGGTGGCAGAACTCGTGCACACCACCTCCACAGGCAACCTCGCGCGCGCACGCCAGCTCAACAACCTTCTCTCTGACCTTACAATCGCCTGCTTCAAGGAAGGAAGTCCATCCGGAATCAAGGCTATCATGTCGGAAGAGGGCAAAATCAACCAAGTGCTTCGCCTGCCTTTGGTACCTGTGACTGAAAACCTTCAAAACACGATTTCAAACCTTATCAAAAACTTCAGAAACAGCATCTTCAGCTAAATGGAAAAATACTCGCATTCCTATACCATATCCGCCATGGACATGGACAATTACTACAGGCTGCAACCGACAGCCATTCTGGCATTTTTTCAAGACTGCTTCGCCAGATATATGTCATGTCTCAACTTGGCCGCATTCGATTTGGTGAAAGAAAACAAACTGTGGGTCATCACCGAATTCAGCGCAATAAGGAGCGAGGTTGAGGCTTACTGGTCGGAGGACATCAACGTAGAGATGTGGATCAGCGAGATTACTCCGCTGCGCATCTATTCCGACTTCCGTGTCATCAGATGCACTACCCAAGAGCTTCTATCTTCCGGCACAAGCTGCTGGAGCATCATCAATGCCGAGACCAGGAAACTGGAGCGCACCGATTTCCTGAAAGACAAGATAACAATTGTCCCCCAGATTGAAATAGAACACAAGAAGAGACGTTTCGCAGAAGAGGGCATCGACATAGTCAGCGTGGATCACAAGGTGAACCTTCTCGACCTTGACTTCAACGGACACGTGAACAACCGAAGCTATCTCAGCATCGCGATGCTCACGACAACCGACGAATTCATAGCCTCCCACTCGGTGAGATTCTTCACGGTCCACTGGATAATGGAAACCTATCTTGAAGACACAATCACATGCAATCTCAAACGCATAAAACCCGATGAGAACAAGTTTTTGCACACACTTAAAAACAATGCAGGCAACAATGTTGCCCAAATATACTCTGAATGGGTTTATACGCCGGGAATAGCCGACATTGCCGCCATCATCAACAGAAAATAATCGTATATCATAAAAAGAAACAACAATGACTGGAAAAGAAGATCTGAAAAAAGAGATACAGCAAGTTGCAAGCAGCACAGTCTTGAGTGAAAAAGTGCTCAAGATATTATTCTGGATTTTGGCAGGAGTTATCTGCATAGCACTCCCCGTCATGAGCCTTGACGCTGGTATTTCAGGTGATGAATTCGTCAACTACGAACATGCTGAATACGTGTACGACTACTTCACTGAAGGCGACACGACCTGCATGCATGGCATTAACAAAGGAAATGGTACTGCCACACACCTCGAATATTATGGCCAGTCATTCGATAACATCACATACTTCATCAACAAAGTGTTTCATATTGACAATGTTTATGAAGCAAGACATGTTCTTAACGCACTTTGCGGTGCGCTGATAATACTTGTTGTAGGATTGTTTTTGGTGAAGACCCTTGGTTACCGTGCTGGAATAATCGGCATGTTGATGCTGTTCATATCCCCTCGTTTCATAGGCCACTCATACAACAACCCCAAGGATATTCCGTTCGCATTGGGATACATTTTCTCCATATACCAGATGGTATTACTGATCAAGGAGCTTCCCAAGACGTCCGTAAAACGACTTATACTCATAGGCTTGGGCATCGGTGTCGCTAACAGTGTCAGAATCGGTGGACTTATATTGATTCCGTATCTGTTTTTATTCTGCGGTTGCTGGTATTTCTTTTCAAATCCGGAAAAGAATACTTGGAGAAGCTGGGATTTTTGGAAAAAAGGACTGATTCTTGTAGCCAAATTGCTTGCCGTTTGTGTGGGCGGCTATTTTTTAAGTTTGCTTTTATGGCCTTTCGCCCTGAAAGATCCTATCCACCACCCCATCGAAGCCTTGCAGATGATGGAGAACTTTGCCACAAACCTGCGTCAGATTTTCGAGGGTGGAAACATATTCTCCTCTGAGGCTCCATGGTACTATCTTCCAAAATACATGCTGATCAGCATTCCCGCTGTTGTGCTCATAAGTTTCTTTGCATCCATTGTCTTATGTCCAAAGTTATCAAAGAGAGTTTCTCCGCTGATACTTCTCATCGTTTACTTCTCTGTAATTTTCCCGATAGCCTACATCATATACAAGCACTCCAACGTATATGGCGGTTGGCGCCATGTATTGTTCACCTACCCAGCACTTGTCGTGGCCGCCGCTATGGGTTTGGAGGCGGTCTACGACCTTATGAAAAACAAATTTGCAAAATATGCTGCATATGGTATGACAGCTCTCCTCATGGTATTCCCATTCGTGCATATTGTCAAAAATCATCCTCATGAATACGTCTATTACAATGAATTTTCTGGCGGTGTGGCCAAAAACTATGGATATTATGAGATGGACTACTACCAACACAGTACGCGAGCAGGAATCGAATGGTTGAAAAACTATCTTAAAGAGGACGGAGAGATAGACAAAGCGATGAAGACCGGAGAGAAAATCCTATTGGCATCTAACGACGTCGGATCCACAAAATATTATATTCGTCACGACACCAACACATTGAAGGCCACATATATAAGATACTATGAAAGAGGTAACAAAGATTGGGACTACGCAATAGTGGTCAACACATATATCAATGCGCACCAACTTCAAAACAACCTCTGGCCGCCGAAAAACACTATCCACACAATTGATGTGGACGGAAAACCTATTGCCGCCATTCTTAAGCGCAATGACCATTCCGACTACCTCGCGCACGAGCTCTCAGAGACTGTGAGCGACACTTCCATCTCAAACGAAGAGAAATTCAACAATCTGCAAAAGAGTGTAACACTTTACAGAAAAGCCCTGTCAAACGACTCTGCGAACGAGTCTGCCCTGACTGGAATTATAAGTTCCTACAGCAATCTTGGACGCCTTGACAGTGTGTTGTACTACACTGACAGGCTTGTTGAGGTTTGCCCGAGCGAGAACTTCCTCTCCTACGCTGCAAACGTATATACATCCGTTTACCAGCAGACAAGAGACCAAAAGTACATCGAAAAAGTGACAGACTTGAGGAAGCAGGTAATCAAAAGCAATCCCCGCGCCGCAAATGCTTACTATGATTTGGCAATGCTGTACGCTCAGACCGGTCAAATCTCAAAGGGGAAAAAATGTATGGAAAATTGTGTAAAGAAGAACAAAGGATCTTTTTCAGCACATTATTACTCTGCTATTTACACAGCACAAACCGGAAACATTCAGGCAGGTGTTAAAGCTTTGCACGAGTGTGCCAAAAAATTCCCCGCACACAAGACGGAGTGCGAGAGCACAATCGCACAGCTTCAGCGATAAGAGCACAATCATTCATTCAATAAACAGACAAAATTATGGCTTATCATTTTAAGAACTTGGTTTTCGAAGGGGGTGGTGTCAAGGGCATTGCCTACGTTGGCGCACTCGATGTTTTGGAAAAGGAAGGTATTCTGAAGGATATTGAAAGAGTGGCTGGCACATCGGCAGGCGCTATGATTGCTCTATTAGTCGGGCTTAAATACACAACCGACGAGATAAAGGAGATACTTTGGGACTTGAATTTCAAGAATTTCCTAGACAGCTCCTGGGGAGTGGCACGCGACACCAATCGTCTGCTCAAAGAATATGGCTGGTACAAGGGTGACTTTTTCAGGAATCTCATGGCCGATTTCATCAGAAGGAAAGCAGGAAACGGAGAAGCCACATTCAGGGAACTTGAAGAAACTAAAAAATTCAGGGAGATACACATTGTTGGCGCAGACCTCTCGACGGGGCTTTCCAAGCATTTCAACTACAAGGACACCCCTGACATGAAAGTCGCCGACGCCGCGCGCATTTCAATGTCGATTCCGTTGTTTTTCGCCTCTGTCAAAGGCAGCGACAACCACGTTTATGTTGACGGGGGACTTCTTGACAACTATTCAATAAAGACTTTTGACCAGTTGAAATTCATATCCGACAAGAACAATGAAAGACGGACCGAATATTATGAAATAATAAACATGAAGACAAGAATGAAAGTGGTGGAGCCAAAAGAGGAATATGTGTACAACAAGGAGACGTTGGGATTCCGTTTGGATGCCAAAGAGGAGATTGACGGTTATTTGAAACGCTTGAATGTCGTCAGAAATGACATAAAGAGTTTCTTCACATACACAAAGGCACTGCTATCAACACTCATCGACTTTCAAAACAACGTTCATCTTCACAGCGATGATTGGCAGCGCACCGTGTATATTGACACACTCGGGGTTAGTGCCATTGATTTCGACATCTCAGACGCCAAGAAAAAGAAACTTGTCGAATCTGGAACTAAATACACCGAAGCATATTTGGAGTGGTATAACAATGATGAAGCAAAAGCCAACAAATAATAAACATAATTTCAGATGTCTTGCGTCTTGCATTTCAGCAATATCATCTTGTTGAAATATCCAGAAAGTGGTGAATAAATCACCACTTTCTTTTCTTATGAAAGATACGTTTTTGCGTCAATACAATGGTTTTCTCCGAAATTCGGTTTTTGATTTTTACAATTAATTGTAAAAATATTTTTCAAAAATCCGCAACCTTCTGATAATCAGAATAAAAAAAATATTAAAAAAATTTCAAAAGCCTCTTGACAAAGGCTTATTGGTGTTGTATTTTTGTCTTGTTCAATTGAGGGTTGGCACCCCAAGATAAGAAAAGAAAACAAAACATAACATAAACAAAACAATCAAAAAGCCATTGAAAAAAGATAACAGGCGCCGCATCGCCACGGAAAACAAAACTCTAAAACAAAAAAAAATCAACCTAAAAAACAGAAAGACATGAAAAAAAATTTATTATTAATCGGATTAAGCATAATAACATTAGGCGTATTCGCAGAAGGAGTGCCTACGGTATCTGTCAGCAAGTCACAAGGAGGATGGACAGCGGTTTTAAACCTCTACAATTATGTAAACTACACACCAGCTGAACTCACCGACAACGGAGTCGGTCAGTTAACGTGCCAAGGAAGTGGATTTACTTGGTGCAGAATCCCGAACTGCAGCACTCTGACTGTCAACGATGCCACAAACAGAGTTGCTGTCACAGACCAGACCAAATTGAACATGTTTTCAGACGTAATCAACGAAATCTTGGAACATTTCGAGAATGAGGAGTTAACTGATGAGAGCAACAATGGTGACAACAGACAACGAGCACAGATTGTAACTTCCTATTCAAAAAAACTGTCGATGAAAAACTCATCAACACGAGGCAAAAGTCTATTTGACAGCTATGTGATAAAGGGAATACGAAAAATAAACACGAGCACAAATGAGGAAAAAATCGACATTTTTGTGGATAAAGTTAGTTTGTTTTAACAGTTAAGTAGCTAAATAATCTGATAGTTCTATCAGTTAGGTAGTTTTAATAGTTAGTTTAAGTAAATGAAAGTCTTATGAGACAAGCCTGGACATCATTTGTGGTGATATTTTTAGCTGTGGGTTTGGCAAATGGTCAAGAATGGATTGGTAAACGATTTATTTTGGACACGATTGTTCCGATTAGATTTGGGACAGCACCTATGAGTATGGACATGACAAAGTGCATCATTCACAACGACAGGTTCTACTTCATAGAGCAACAAAGTTTTCAAAACAATGGAAACAGCCAAAATGCGGTGATATATTCAATATCATTGAAGGACTTCAGCCAGAGTGAAATACAGGTTCCAAATCCGTACAGTGGGAGAAAAGTGAGTGGAAAGCAAACGGAATTATGGATCTATGATTTCTGTTTCAGCGGAGAATACCTTCTGGTAACGACACAGGAATGTTTGTTGTTATATGCAAAGGTGAACGACAGTTGTTATGAATACAAATCAACAATCGGGGATCACAAGAATCTTTGCATGGGATACATAAACGACGGGAAGGTTCATTACTTTGAAGAGGATCACGACAGAGGTTTCCGGTGGTTTCAGCGAGACTTGGATGGTGGGGCGGAGGAATTCGTCATGGATTTAGATTACGAAGCTGCATTCGCTGCGCAGATCCGCCCAAATCGCCATCTATTCCACAACGACAAAAACGTGTACTACCTGAGTACAAGATATCCGGTATTAGTGGTTTTCACATTAGACGGGAAGCACGAGCGTACGTATGTATTTGACCTACCCGATTGGAATGCATTCAGTGACGAACTCATCCACAATGCTTTGTCTGTGCCATACGGGGTTGAGAGAATATACGCCGTGAAAGACGAATTACAAAAATATTCCTGTCCAAAGGTTGTATTTCCCATGCTGGATGACAATGTGCTGTTCTATTCGAAATTCGATTCGCTCATTGGAAAGTCAGTGCTGCAATATGCCATTTCAAACGATGAAAACAAGATAAAGCATTACAACAGATTCAACCATAAAGACAGTTTGTACATTGCAGCACAATTTCCATTTGATCTGTTTCAGGTAACTTACGACAAAGGGCACGCATCCGATAGTTCGAGAATAGTGCAAATCACCCAATGTCCCGTAGTTTCGTGGGAAGGGAAAACACACTCAGAATATTTACGCGACTTGAACACTTATTATGAAGACAACGAGCCGACACTTGCTTACAAAATAATGAAATACGTTTCAGAGGAAGAAAAAATTTCATCAAAAAAGGACTTATTGGAAGATGGTGTGTACGTAATACACGGCGAGATGGAATGTTCGGGCTGCAACAAAGCGATCAACAGGCTCTTAGGAAGTTTGAATGGCGATTTCAAAATAATCCATGTGTACCCAACTCCAGTATCGGGATTGCAGCGAAAAGAGTCAGAGGCTGAAATCCGCAAGGATTGTAACAGGAGTTTCAACATAAAAGGATATGCAGATATCGAAGGTATCGACAAATATACAGCGGGCCTTGGGGAACAGGATCATCCTTGCATTGTTATAAAAGCACCCCAGACAAAAGAAAAAGTTTATAAAGTATCAGAAATTTTCAACGATGATGACAAGCGCATACTGTTCAAGTCTGAATTCGTTGATGAGTTAAAACTTTTTCTTGTCAATTCACAATGAAAAAATGTACCTTTGCAGCTCAAAACGAAAAGAGTATGTCATACACATTAGATCTGTCTGCAATAACGCAATTCGACAACATTGAATTTGTAGCGAAACAAGTGGTTGAAGGATTCATCACAGGTTTGCACAAGAGTCCTATGCACGGGTTTTCGGTTGAGTTTGCTGAGCACAGGCCATACAACACTGGGGAACCAATAAGGCACATTGACTGGAAACTGTATGCCCGTACTGACAAATTGTTTGTAAAGAGGTATGAGGAGGAGACCAATTTGCGATGTCATCTTATCATTGACGATTCATCGTCCATGTATTTTCCGATACAGGAGAAATATTCTTTGGCGCATCCGAACAAGATATTCTTCTCGGCGTATGGAGCGGCTGTTTTGATGCAGATATTCAAGAGTCAAAGAGACGCTGTCGGACTGTCTGTTTTCTCCGACAAATTGGAACTTCACACGCCTGCGAGGGGTGGAGACCCGCACCAGAAGATGATCTACCGCGAGCTTGAGAAGCTGATCCAGCCTATCGGCCGCGATGTGAAGAAAAACTCATTTGTGACTGACACTCTTCATCAAATCGCAGAGCAGATACACAGAAGGTCTTTAGTTGTAATATTCAGCGATATGTTGGAGACGCACAGCAATCTCGACGAGCTGCTTCTTGCACTCGGGCATCTTCGTCATAACAAGCACGAGGTTGTTTTGTTCCACACATTCGACAAAAAGTTAGAATATGACTTCGCTTTTGAGAACAGACTATACAGGTTTGTTGACATGGAAACAGGCCAGGAGATAAAACTTCACGCTAACAACATAAGAGAATACTATCAAGAAACCATTAACAAATATTTTCAAGAGATCAAAGTCAAATGCGGTCAGTATCAAATAGACGTCATCCCTGTTGATATCACGCAAGGCTTCGAGCAAGTTATGCTGCCATATCTGCTGAAAAGGTCTCAAATATATTAACAACAAGTGAAAGAAGACAAAATATACACAAAGAAAAAGTTAACAATCAAAGAATGGGGAGTGCAGGACAGACCACGTGAAAAATACGTGGCCAATGGAGCTGTCTCCCTTTCTGACGCCGAGTTGATAGCAATTTTAATAAGGACAGGCAACGCGCACGAATCAGCCGTTGACCTTTCAAAAAAAATACTGGCGAATTCAGACAACAGTCTAAACAAACTATCGCAAAAAACGCTCTCCGAACTATCCAACATAAACGGAATCGGGAGAGCCAAGGCAGTGACTTTGCTATCGTCGTTTGAATTGTGCAGGCGCATTGAATCAGAAGGAGCGGAGGAAAAGAGCCGGATTGAGACGTGTATTGATGTTTTGAATCTGATGCAGAAAAGAATTGCTCATTTAAAGCATGAGGAGTTTTGGGCTATATATATGACAAATGCTCACGATGTGATCAAGGTGAGCCAATTGAGCAAAGGCGGACTGATAAACACTGCCGTTGATGTGAGGATCATCTTCCACGAGGCATTACAGGTACATGCGACGTCTCTTATTGTATGTCACAATCATCCGTCAGGCAGATTAGTTCCGAGCAAGGCTGACAAAGAGGTGACGAAAAAAATAAAAGATGCCGGGAAACTAATGGAGGTCAATTTGGTAGATCACATCATCATCCACGAACGCAACTATTTCAGCTTTGTGGAGAGTGGATTGTTGTAAAAAGGATAGTCATCAAAAAAGCGGGTGCCTTGTCAGCACCCGCTTTTAAAGTGTCCCCTCAGGGACTCGAACCCTGGACCCATTGATTAAGAGTCAATTGCTCTACCAACTGAGCTAAGGAGACCCGTCTAAATCGATGGCAAAGATACAATTATTTTTATTACTTTTGCAAAAAAAAATTATGAAAGTTTATACACGTACAGGAGACAATGGAACAACCTCATTATCAGATGGTTCAAGGATTTCAAAAAGCAATATTCTACTGCATTCCTACGGCACTGTTGACGAATTAAACAGCTTCATAGGCCTGTTGATTTCGGAGTTTCCGGAAGAATTCTTGACAAAAGTGCAAAACAAATTATTTGTCGTCGGCGGTATGCTTGCCACTCCTACGGAAAACTGGAGCAAATATTGGGACCTTTCAAAGTTGAGTGTTTTCACCTCTGAAATCGAGAACGAGATAGACAGGGTGACTGCTGGACTGCCACAGATGAAGGGCTTCATTCTCCCACAAGGAAACAGACAAATCGCGCTGGCTCATGTGTGCCGCACCATATGCAGACGCACGGAAAGGTACGTATGTGAACTTTTACAAGAAAACGAAGTTTACAAAGATGCCCAAATCATGCTGAATCGCCTCTCAGATTATTTCTTTATTTTGGCAAGATTTTTACATAAAAAATACGAAATTTCAGAAACATACTATAAATCAGACATTTAGAAAATCTCTTTTTTTAAACAACATAATCAATTTAATATTATCTTTGCCGCCTTAAAAATTAATCCTTATAAAAACAAATTAACTATGTATTGGACCTTAGAATTAGCAACTAGACTTGAAGACGCCCCATGGCCGGCAACTCGTGATGAACTTTTGGATTACGCAGTTCGTTCTGGAGCACCATTAGAAGTTATTGAGAATTTACAAGAGATTGACGACGAGGGCGAGACCTACGATTCAATCGAGGACATCTGGCCTGATTATCCCTCCAAAGACGATTTCTTCTTCAATGAAGACGAATATTAATTGACATTACTTTGTGCATAGTGAATAAATTTATTGAATGAAAAGGAAAGCACGCTAATATGGCGTGTTTTTTTTTTTAGAGGCCTTTTTTCACCTCGTCAATCATGATCCACGCTTTCTCGCCGGGGGCGGCGTGCCAATCCGGCAGCTTTTCCACCGGCTCTGCCTCGATGCGGATGTATTTCACCCCTTTGCCCGGGATTTTGTGACGCAGGATGCAGACCCGCGGCTTGTCGTTCTCCTTCAACGCCGGGTCGAAGGGCAGCGCGACCTCCTCGGGCTGACTGTACTTCCTGCCGTTCTTTGAGTACGACACCAACACCTTCTGCGGCATAAAGACCCACTGCGACGGGTGGTGAGCGAAACTGAGGGTGACGGTCAGCGAATCAGATTTGCTTTTTCCTGTTTCGCAATTCATTATCATAGGATTCCCGAAGTAACCAATCCATCCGTCACGATAGTCGGCAGGGTTGCCAATTTTCCAGTCGGATAGGGTTTTCTTTGTTTCATAATCGTATGGTTCGTCTGCCGGGCTAATATAGGTGATACTCCATGATAATGGTTTGTGGCTAATGGTTTTATCGCAAGGAGTCCAAAAGCAACCCGACAAATATGGAATTTCTGTTTCCATAAGCGGCTCCTCACAGACTTTTAAATGCAGATTAAATCCATATAGATGTTGGTTGACAAGCAAATCTTTGTGGGCAACTCCTGGGCCACAAGTGGCCGTACCCAATCCAGATTGCTTAAAGTCAATATTAAAGGTATAATATTCAAACTGATTCAACTCATTGGTGTGTTTTGCTTGCCCAATATCATCGTCCGAATAGGGGTAGATGCTGAACTGGCAATTTCGATGATCTACTTGGGCTGAGAGCATCTGCCGATGGTCTTTATCTAATAAAGACACATAGCGTGTTTCCATACGATTGCCCGCCGCCTGCGGACGCACGTAATGATGGAAAAGATCGTCCGTTGGCGCCTCGTAGTGTCCCACGAAGCCGCACGCTTGTCTGTCAGTGTATGTTTCTTGCGCATAGCCCACCCACTCGGTGGTGAACAACTCTTTCGACACTTTCATTTGTGCACCGATTTTGGTCAATAAGGGTACCCAACGTGGTTCAACAATGGTAAATCCTACCAGAATATCACCCGATTGCGAAACAAAATACTGCTCTTCGGCCTCTATAACAATTTCACCTAAGGTGTTTTTGGCATCTTTTCTGATTTTCGCATAAAAAAACTTGGAGCCATTTTCGAATTTTTCGTCGCAAACAATCCATGTCAAACTGTCTAACCCGATGCGTCTCCAAAGTAACTCTCCATGACCATCCACATGGTCGTTATCGGTGGGCGGCCGCCAGAAATTGAGCCGCGGTCCGTCCACCACCACGGGCTTTCCGTCCTTCTCAATCGTGGAAATGCAACCCTGCGTCCGGTCAAACACGATTTTCGTCTGCCCGATGATGATATTCAGATCGTTTCCATTCCATTGATACTGAATAGTATCCTTTTCAAAACCAAGATTAGGTACATTAGGTTTTCGCGTCGGCACGGGCAGTTTGAACTGCTCGTAGGCGACCACGTGATTCCAGAAAGTGGAATCCTGTTTTTCTTTCATTAAATCTTTCTGCCATTGGGGACGAGAATAGGTTTTTGGTCCTAAATAAAAATCCACCATCACATCCCGTCCGGGAGCAACTGTGTCCAAATCTCGCACAGCTTCAACAATTTCTTGCGGCATAGTGAAATAACTGGTGTCGTGTGGGGCAAGGTGCATCGGCACCATCGGAATGTAGCCAGAGAGTGGTTCTCCCGGCATTGGTGGCCGCAGAAAGCTGTCAGGATGCACCGCCGGTTCGTGTGCCACATCAGGACGCAATCTGTATAACAGTGTATATTCTTCCAAGTTACTGAAATCAAAGCGGTTGATGATGCGGAACTGCAACTTCTCCAAATCCACCGCCTCAATCTTGATGGGCTGATAGACTTTCCGCACCTCAGCCAACTGCGGGTGCGGTTTCCGGTCGGGATCCACCAGGCCGTTGATGCAGAAGTTGCCGTCGGAGGGCATGTTCTCCCCGAAGTCGCCACCGTAAGCATAGAACTCCCGGCCCTGCGCATCCTTCGTCAGCAGACCCTGATCGACCCAGTCCCAGATGCAGCCGCCCTGCAGCTGCGGGTACTTGTAGATAGTGTCCCAGTAGTTGGAGAGGCCGCCGCAGCTGTTGCCCATCGCGTGCGCGTACTCGCACATAATGAACGGGCGGGTCTGCGGCTTGCGGGCGTACTCGGCCAAGTAGTCCGCCGATGGGTACATAATGGCCACGATGTCGGTGTTACGGTCGTAGAGGGCGCGCTCGTACTGCACGGGGCGGCTGCTGTCCTTGGCCTTCAGCCAGTCGTAGGCGGCCTCGTAGCAGACGCCGTTGCCCGACTCGTTGCCCAGCGACCAGACAATGACGCACGGGTGGTTCTTGTCGCGCTCGTACATATTGCGGACGCGCGCCACCGTAGCCTCCTTGAAGTCAGCGCGTTTCGCCAACGATTTTTCCCCATAGCCCTGCGCGTGCGACTCGGCGTTGGCCTCGTCGATGACGTAGAGACCATAGTAGTCGCACAGGTTGTAAAATTCGGGGTTGTTGGGATAGTGGCTGGTGCGCACCGTGTTGATGTTGTTGGCCTTCATCAACAGGATGTCCTGCTCCATACGCTCAACGGAAACCACGTGGCCCGTGCGCGGGTCGTGCTCGTGGCGGTTCACCCCGCGGATGGTCACGGGCACGCCGTTCACCTTCAAAAGCCCGTCTTCGATGCGGATGTTGCGGAAACCGATGTACATCGCCACATCATCGAGGGAATTGCCTTTGTCATCCTCCAGGATTACCCAAAGGGAATACAAATAGGGGTGTTCGGCATTCCAGGATTGCACATCGGGAACAACCATTTGGAAATGAAGGGTTTGTTTGCCGATATTGTGAAATTCAACGTTTGTGATTTTCCGTAGGGGCGAATAATTATTCGCCCCTACAACGTGGTCTTTCCACAATTCCACGACCGCACGGAATGTCTTGCCGTTGGAAATCGCATCCAAATTCTCCACCGTCACCTCCACATCCAAAACCCCGTTTTTGTACGTCGTATCCAAATCCGCCACCACCTTATAATCCAGGATGTGTGTTTTGGGTTGGGCGTAGATGGTAATGCAGCGCTCGATGCCGCTCAAGCGCCAGAAATCCTGGCACTCGAAGTAGGAACCGTCGCTCCACTTGAAGACCTGCAGGGCGATGAGATTGCGTTCCCCGAACTTCACAAACTTGGTGATATCGAACTCGGAGTTGGTTTTGGAATCCTCGCTATAGCCCACGAATTCGCCGTTCACCCAAAGATAGAAGCAGGACTTCGCGCCCCCGATGTTGATAATCACCTGCTTGTCCTCCCACGTCTTGTCGATGTCCACCCACTTGCGGTAGCTGCCCACGGCGTTGCCCTTCACGGGGACTTTCGGTAACTGGCTGTTATCGAAGTCGTTGGTTGTGTTCACATAGACGGGCACACCGTAGCCGTTGAGCTCCCAGTTGCCGGGCACAGGGATGGTGCCCCAGCCGCTGTCGTCGTAGTCGGTGCGGAAGAAGTCGGTCGGCCGCTCATCGGCGTTGGGCACGTGGTGGAACGCCCACCGGCCATCCATCGTAGAGACGCGATTCATCGCGTCGTTGCATTGGACGCGATGAATCGCGTCTCTACGATATTGCTGGATATTCGCCCGCGGGTAGAGTTTGTTCACCTCGAACACGGCGGGATCCTGCCACTCGGTGAAGGTCTGCCCAAATAAATCCAGGCAACTAATAAATATACAAATGAATATCAAAGTCTTTTTCATGTTGCAAAACTACAACAATTTTCAATTTATAGACTCATAAAAGCATAAAATCTATAGTTACGATTGCTGCCATAGCTTCCACAACAGGCAATACACGCGGGGCAACGCACAGGTCGTTGCGATCGGAGCCGCGCATAATGCAACGCTTCCCATTATAGTCGATCGTCTCTCTATCGAACCGCACAGACGGTATAGGCTTGAAGGCCACTCTGAAACACACATCCTCACCATTAGTGATACCTGCCTGCACTCCCCCATCATTGTTTGACTGGAATGAAAAGTCGGGATTCTGAATATCGTGAAACTCAATACCTGACATATTGGCCGCGTTTATACCGGCGCCAAGTTCAAAAGACTTGGCCGCATTGATGGACATCATCGCGTAAGCGAGCCTCGCAGAGAATTTGTCATAGACAGGCTCTCCAAGTCCGGCTGGAAGCCCATGAACAGTACATTCCACAAGGGCGCCGACAGAGTCGCCTTCTCTTTTGGGTGTCGCCTTGGAGACGACCTTCGAGGTAAAAGAGACACCTCTCTCATTGAGCCACAGTTTAGCAATGGCACCGGCCACCACCCTGCACGCCGTCTGACGTGCAGAAGCTCTTCCGCAAAGTTCATTATCCTTAAATCCGTACTTCTTCATATATACATACGAAGCATGTGACGGCTTTATCAAATACCTGTTGGATTCGTTAATTATGACATCTTCGTTACGGATATGGAATCGTATGGGTTCTCCGGTAGAGTATCCATCCGCAATTCCTGACTCAAACACTACAACATCTGATTCGCGACGGCGTGTCGAAGATGGATCGTCATTAGGGGAGCGGCGTCGAAGTTCCTCTGCAATGTATCTCTCGTCAATATGCAACCCTCGCGGACACCCTTCTATCTCCCCCCACAGGGAAGTTCCGTGGGTGTCGCCACCGTCAGTGATTCTGAAAATATGTCCAAACGAATCCATTATCTGAACCTTAATTACCTTACCTTAAGCTTTCTCCCGATTTGAAGAGTAGTGGTTTCCTTTATTTTATTGAGTTTACACAGTTTTGCCACTGTTGTATGATGTTTTTTTGCAATTGAATAGAGGGTATCACCTTTTTTTATCGTATGATATGTTGATTTAGGTTTGGGCTGAGCTACCGGCTTAGGTTGGGTCTGCGGTTGCTGAGGCTGGGTGTTTGATTGAGTGGGAGTTGTTGCAACGTCATCCTCCCAATCGTCAGTTCTGCGCATATCATTCTCATTTCTCGAATACGTCTTTACCACAATATTATTGGAGTTGCGATTAATATTCTGGTATGCGCGGTCCATATCTTGGATTTTGATACTGACATCTGTGTTTACTTTCTTAGGATTGTCAGTCTTTGAATGGGAGAAAAGCCATTGGTAAGTTTCTTCCAAGTAAAAGAGTCGAGCCAATTGAGAATGGTTTACGCCGTGCCATTTGTCGAAGCGCAGAAGGTCTGTTTTGCCACACTGTTTCATAGTGTTCACAATATCTTGTGCGCGGTCAACCGGCACAGCCCTATCTGCCGTACCGTGTATAATCCAAAGGGGAACTTCATTGAGTTTGCAGAGATCCTTGCGTATGGTGCCGCCGCAGAGTTCCATAGAGGCGGCTATTCTCTCGCCATGAGACGCAAGATATTCGATTGTACCGAAGCCACCCAGACTCATACCGATAAGGTATATCCTATTTGTATCCAAGTCGTACTTTTTAAGGGCCCAATTCAAGATATTGTCAACCTTGTCGGCGTTCCAAGGTCCGCCGGGGTTCTGAGGTGCAATAATGATGGCATTGATATCCCGTCCCATTGATATCGCATCCAAACAACCGTATTTACGGACTTTGTTGAGGTCAGTGCCACACAGGCTCGCACCATGCAGAAATATAAGCACGGGCATCGAAGACTCCCTGCTCTCATAAGTATCCGGCTCAGAAATCCAAAAATTGTAGCCGTCTTTCACTACGTTTTTATGGGAAGTCAGGGTATAAGTAGTCTGTGAAAAGACTGTTGTAATGAGCGATATTAGTGCAAGTACTACTGTTATTTTCTTCATTCTCAACATGTTTTAGTCCTTTATCTATTCTTTTCTGCGGGCAGCCACAATCTCTTCCTGTTTTGCTGCCGGCATCTTCATATATTGGTAGAATTCCATCGAATAATTTGCCCTGCCGCTTGTAACGTTGCGCAATGCAGTTGCATAGCCGAACATTTCGGCCAAAGGGATGAAGCCGTCAAGTTTTTGAGAGCCCTTGCGGAAACGGCGCATGCTTTCTATGCGGCCACGTCGTTTAGTAATATCACGTGTTATGTTTCCGATGTATTCATCAGGAGTGTTCACTTCCACTTTCATCACAGGTTCCAAAAGCACAGGTTTCATTTTGCTATAAGCTTGTTTGAAACACTGGGCGGCACAAAGCTGGAACGCCATATCGCTGGAATCTACGGGATGGAACGAACCGTCAACGAGAACGCAGCGTACATCCACGACTGGATATCCGGCCAATGGACTCTTCTCCATAGCGGCGCGAAGGCCTTTTTCGATAGAAGGCATATACTCTTTGGGTACTACCCCACCCTTCGTGACATCAACAAACTCAAAGCCTTTGCCCTCATTGGGCTCGAAACGAATAACAGTGTGGGCATATTGTCCATGGCCACCGCTTTGCTTAACGTGCTTATAATTGCTCTCGTATTCTTGGGTTATGGCTTCACGGAACGACACGCTTGGTGCGCCTACCTCTATCGGAACCTTGAACTCGTCTTTCAGGCGCTCAACAATAATCTCGAGGTGAAGCTCACCCATACCGGATATGATGGTTTCTTCAGTCTCATCGTCATAATGGGCATGGAATGAAGGGTCTTCGTTGCTGAGCTTTGCCAAGGCCTCGCCTAACTTGTCGCGGTTCTTCAGATCTGTAGGCGTCACTTTCATTTCAATAACAGCAGGCGGAACATGGATTGACTCCAAAACGACAGGCTGCTTTTCATCGCATAGAGTATCGCCGGTGCGTGTGTATTTCATACCGACAAGTGCGATGATTTCGCCGGCTCCTGCCTCTGAAATCTCTTCCCTGTCTTTCGCTTTGATACGGAAAATTCTTCCAACACGCTCATTCTTATCCTTGTTGGTATTGTAAAGGCTCATTCCATTTGTCAACTTGCCGCTGAAAATCCTGATGAAAGTCTGCTGACCCACATACGGGTCGTTTATCAGTTTGAAAGCCAACGCTGTAAACGGTTCATTCACAGAAGGTCTGAGTTCGTATGTCTTGTCTTCCTGATAAGGATCGTGTGCGAAAACGGTGCCTATATCTGTAGGTGATGGCAGGTAGTCAACAACAGCGTCCAAAAGTGGTTGGATGCCCTTGTTTTTGTATGCTGCACCGCACAACACAGGTGTAATCATAAGTTTCAGTGTGACTTCGCGGAGCGCTTTTTTCAGCATCTCTTCATCTATAGGTTTGTCTTCAAGGTAGAGTTCTGCAATTTCATCATTAAAGTCAGCCACCTTTTCAATCATATTTTTCCTGGCGTTTTGTGCGGCTTCGGCATATTCAGCGGGAATATCGTTCTCAAAGACCTCTTTTTCCGAGAAAGTAAGGGCTTTCATCTTCACGAGGTCAATACATCCCACGAAATCGCTCTCCTGCCCCATAGGAATCTGGATAGGAGTTGCATTAGTGCCGAGATATTTCTCCATCTGGCTGATAACTTCATTGAAATCGGCGCCGGTGCGGTCCATCTTGTTCACGAAGGCGATTCGCGGCACGCGATACTTGTCGGCCTGATTCCATACAGTCTCACTTTGAGGCTCAACACCGCCCACGGCACAGAACACAGCCACCATGCCATCGATAACACGTAGGGAACGCTCCACCTCAATAGTGAAATCAACGTGACCGGGAGTGTCTATAAGATTAATCTGATGACCTTTCCATTCGGCTGTAATTGAAGCAGATGCGATTGTGATACCACGTTCTTGCTCTTGCTTCATGAAATCCATTGTAGCCTGACCATCATGGGTCTCCCCAACCTTTCTGTTCACACCCGTAAAGTACAAAATCCGCTCAGAACATGTGGTTTTACCGGCATCAATATGCGCTGCAATGCCAATATTTCTTAATTTTGATATGCTTTTTATCATACAACTATTTAATAATCAATATTTTAGGTTAAAAAAAATAATGACTGCAAAGATAGCAAAAATAATGATTGCTGTCGGGTTTTAAATATCTATCAGATAAAAAAAACAAACAGCCAAAATCAGCCGAACATCTCATCCTTGAAATTAAGAAGATATAGATTTTCTGTACCGCGGGTCACGGCGGTGTACAGCCATCTCAGATATTCCTCGTCAAGGCTGTCGTTGGGAAGGTATCCGAAATCCACAATCACATTCTTCCACTGTCCGCCTTGTGTTTTGTGACATGTCATAGCGTATGCGAATTTCACTTGCACAGCATTCAAGAATGGATCGTTTTTAATACGCATGAAACGTGCGCGAGGATTGGCGATTTCCATATAATCCTCAGCAACAGCATGATAAAGACGGCTATTTTCTTCGTAGGACAATGATGGTCCGTCGAAATCCAAACTTTCCAGGATGATTTTCAGGTCAACAGTAGGGTGATCAGGGTAGTCGCAAAGCCGCACGGTCACATCGGCGAAGTGAAAGCCGTATATCTCCTGCTGTTTCTGCACTGACAAAATCTCCATGATATCACCATTGGCCAAGAAGCCAGCTTCCGAGAGTTCATCTATCCAATAGTAGTTATTTTTAACGGCCATGATATAATCGCCCGCGGCTATTATGTTTTCACGAAAAAGAATCCGGCTTCTGATGGAGTTGTTGAACATGAAAGCCCTCTTGTTGGAACGGGTCACGGTGACAATCTCGTCGTAAGGGTTGCGGTCGTACAAATTGTTGAGCAGTTCTTCGAAATCTGCACCGTTAACACGCTGGAAATCGGCAAAGGGCTTGGCCGTGAACAAAGGCGGAAGATAGTCTCCTGTGTTGAGTTTCTCACGTAGGAAAGTGGCATTGTAAAGGATTCCTGAGTCTAAAGTCTGCCTTACCACATCGGTCATGGAGGTGTCAAAAACATTGACATTATAGGCGGAAGAGAGATATTCGCTGTTGAGGGCAGGACTTTCAACGGAGTTCACCGGGGGAAGCTGTGCCTCGTCGCCCACAAATAGCATTCTGTTGCTCTCACCAGAATAGACAAAATCGACCAGGTCGTCCAGAAGACTGTTTGAGAACATGTCGTTCTGCATATTTTGGTCGGAAATCATTGACGCTTCGTCAACAATGAACAATGTGTGTGAGCTTTTATTCTCTTTTCTGACAAATCTATGAACGCCATCTTTTGAATAAGTGCGATAAATCCACTTGTGTATCGTGTATGCCTTTCTGTTTGAGTATTGAGACAGCACTTTAGCCGCACGGCCGGTGGGGGCAAGCAACACAATCCTGACATTCAAGGCTGCAAGCGACTTAACCAGGGCACTCACTATACTCGTTTTTCCAGTGCCGGCATAGCCTTTCAACAGAAACAGGAAGTTTTCACCGCGGCCATATATGAAATCTGAAAGCTTATCAACCGCAATCTTCTGACTTGCAGTAGGCTCAAAGCCGAGATTCCTGACTATACTGTCTTTAAATTGCTCTTTTTTGTCTTTCATGGTGTGAATTGTCAATGTTTTTCGCGGAGGTCGATGAATTTCACTGGTTTTCGCGAACTTTGTGGATGGTTGATTTTCTGAATCTCATCAACAGGAGACACGATAATTTCCGGAGCAACACGGACATGAGCCCTGAACCTGTTTTTCATATCATTCACGATATCTTCGGGATGTTCACGATAACGGGCATTCTGAGAGACATACTCGTCATTCAGGCCTATTTTCACAACAACTTCATCGGTTCCCTGTTTTGAATCTTTCACATAGATAACATAATTGCTGACGAAGGGTGTGTTATTAAGGACATCCATCATAGCTGGAGGATAAAGAGTTGTGCCTTTAAGTTTTATCATGTTGTTTTTTCTTCCGACGAGCGGTGTCAACCGATAGCTGTTGCGGCCGCACGGACACTTGTCGATGATTTTGGCGCAGATGTCGCCGGTACGGAATCGCAGCAAAGGCATCCCCTCCACTCCAAGAGTTGTCACCACGACTTCTCCAATCTCCCCGTCTGCAACCGGGAGATTGTCTTCACCTATAATCTCTACAATTATCAGTTCCGGGTGTACGTGTCCACCTACGCCGTACTCACACTCGCTGAATGTGGCACCCATCTCCGTTGAAGAGTATGTGGCATAAAGTTCGACATCCCACTTAGACTTGATTTGGTTTCCTAAAAGATTGAGAGAAAAATCTTGGTTTCTAAGGCTCTCCCCTATCCCGATTATCTTTCTGATACTGGAGTTCTTATAGTCAATTCCATGATCCTCAGCGTATTGGATAAGATGTGGTATGAATGAAGGAACACACATGATACTGTCGGGCTTGATGCGGTTTATCGTGTCCCACTGGAGTTCCGGGATACCGTTCCCGACACGCACCACAGAAGCGCCGAGTTCTCTGAGGCCCAGAAAATAGGCCAATCCTGCCATAAAACGCTTATCTAATGTAACCATCAGCTGAAGAATGTTTCCGGGGTGCAGGCCAGCACACTCGAAGCTCTTGCGCTCGTTGAATGCGAGACGTTGAAGGTCTTTCTCTGTGCAACAGAATGTGACCGGGTCGCTGAGAGTGCCGCTCGTAGTTATGTAATCAATAACTTTTGATGGATGAACACAGAGGAAATCTTCATTGAAGAGTTGCAAATCCTTCTTTTCGGTAAAAGGAATATTGACCAAATCCTCTATGAAACGTATATTATCAACTTTAATGTGGTATCTTTCAAACATCCGTTGATAATAACGGGAATTGTGTTGTAAGAAGAGCAATGCATCGTGCAGTTTCTCTTCCTGAAATCGCTTTATTTGTTCCGGAGATGCAAATTCAATGTCATTCATTGCAATATTACTTTGTTTTTACAACAGACTTCAGCCATTCGAGCCATTGCTGTTTCCATTTGATAGTTTCCGAGTTGGTTTTATCCGGATCGGCACCGAAGCCGTGGCCGCCCTCTGGATATTGAATGTATGTTATCAGGTTGGATTTCCCATTTTCGCGCATGGCATCATTGAATATCACAGAATTCTGGTAGTCAACAACGGGGTCGTCCTTGCAGTTGACAAGAAATACCGGGCATGATATTTTATCCACGTGAAGTTCAAGCGAAAGGGAGTCTCGCATTGCTTGGTCATTACGGCGACGTTCACCGAGCAATCCCCTGCGGGAGCGTTTGTGCACGTATGGTTCGTTCATAGTGACCACAGGATATATGGCCCCGATGAAATCCGGTGCATTCTCGTCGTGTATTTCCTCTGCGGCATTCAGTGCCAGGTGACCGCCAGCCGAAAACCCGAGGATTCCCACATTCTCATAGCCCTCTTGGTAGGCCAATTTCAGGACGGACCTGACAGCGTCAAGCTGAGCTGGATATTGGCTGCGGCGCGGACTTCTGATATGGAAAAAGAAAGAACCCCACCCCGATGTAGGGTATTCAAGCACATAGACTGTAATGCCTTCTGTGGTGAGCCACTGGGAAACCTGTTTCGACTCTGCGTTCTTGTCGTGCCAATAGTAACTGCCGCCCGGGCATACAATAACCGCCGTATTTGACGACTGGTTATCAGAGGGGGTATTCTTATAAACTTTTATAGTTTGTCCGGACGCATGTAAAACAAGCGTCACGAGACAAACTACAAATGTGCATTTCAACAGTAAGGATCTCAGATTTAGACTACATCCGATCATCTCAATGTTGTTATTCAGCCATCAGGATATCGAGCATTGCATTAGCGGAATCGGCGATGCGTGTGCCGGGTCCGAAGATGGCGGCAACACCGCAATTGTAGAGGAAGTCATAGTCCTGTGGTGGGATCACACCGCCCACGACAACCATGATATCCTCACGTCCGAGTTTCTTAAGCTCTTCAATAACCTGAGGCACAAGTGTTTTGTGTCCGGCAGCGAGAGAAGAAACGCCCATGATATGTACATCATTCTCCACAGCCTGTTTAGCTGCCTCTTCCGGAGTTTGGAACAGCGGGCCCATATCAACATCAAAGCCTATGTCGGCGTATCCGGTAGCGACCACCTTGGCTCCGCGGTCATGACCGTCTTGTCCCATTTTAGCCACCATGATACGAGGACGGCGGCCCTCTTTGCGAGCAAACTCATTGCATTTCTCGCATGCTTCCTTGAATGAAGCGTTGTCTTGTTGTTCTTTGCTATACACGCCAGATATCAAATTGATTTTTGCTTTGTATCTTCCATACACTTTTTCGAGTGCCATTGATATTTCACCCAATGAAGCACGTACGCGGGCGGCCTTGATTGAGAGGTCGAGAAGGTTGCCGTTGCCTGTCTTGGCGCACTCGGTGAGGGCATCCAAGGCAGCTTGAACTTCAGCCTCGTTGCGGTTTGCCCGAAGCTCGGCCAATCGTTTTATCTGTGCTTCGCGCACGGTGGTGTTGTCAACCTCCAACGTCTCGATAGGTGATTCTTTGTCAAGTTTGTATTTGCTTACACCGATAATGGATTCCTTGCCAGAGTCGATACGGGCCTGTTTGCGGGCCGAAGCCTCTTCGATGCGCATCTTCGGAATACCTGTTTCGATGGCTTTTGCCATGCCGCCGAGTGACTCAATCTCCTGAATATGTTCCCAAGCGCGGTGTGCAATCTGATGGGTGAGGCTTTCAATGTAGTAAGATCCAGCCCAAGGATCTATAGAGCGACATACCTGGGTCTCCTCTTGGATGTAAATCTGTGTATTACGTGCAATACGAGCAGAAAAGTCGGTAGGAAGGGCAATGGCCTCGTCGAGGGCGTTGGTGTGCAACGACTGGGTGTGGCCCAAGGCGGCTCCCATAGCCTCAACGCACGTACGGCACACGTTGTTGAAAGGATCCTGCTCGGTGAGAGACCATCCTGAAGTCTGGCAGTGGGTACGCAGAGCCATTGATTTCGGATTCTGCGGATTGAACTGCTTAACAATCTTGGCCCAAAGCATGCGGGCTGCACGCATCTTGGCGATTTCCATGAAATGATTCATGCCTATGGCCCAGAAGAATGAAAGTCTTGGAGCAAACTCGTCCACACTCATGCCTGCATTGACACCAGCGCGAAGATATTCCAAACCATCTGCCAAAGTGTAAGCCAATTCGATATCATCGGTTGCACCTGCCTCCTGCATGTGATAACCCGAAATGGATATTGAATTGAATTTAGGCATATTCTTTGAAGTGAACTCAAAGATGTCGGCGATGATCTTCATCGAATGAGCCGGCGGATATATATATGTGTTTCTCACCATGAACTCTTTCAGAATATCATTCTGGATTGTGCCTGAAAGCTGGTCCAAAGACACACCCTGCTCTTCTGCAGCGATAATGTAGAAGGCGAGGATTGGAAGCACCGCACCATTCATAGTCATGGAGACAGACATCTTGTCGAGTGGAATCTGGTCGAAGAGGATCTTCATGTCCAAAATCGAGTCTATTGCAACACCGGCTTTACCGACATCGCCCACAACACGCGGGTGGTCGGAATCGTAACCGCGGTGCGTAGCCAAGTCGAAGGCCACCGAAAGTCCTTTCTGACCAGCAGCCAAATTCCTGCGGTAAAAGGCGTTAGACTCTTCAGCAGTGGAGAAGCCGGCGTACTGGCGGATCGTCCACGGACGGAAGACATACATCATGGAATACGGTCCGCGAAGATATGGCGGAATACCAGATGCATAATTCAAATGTTCCATGCCAAGCAGGTCATCCTCGCCGTACACCTGCTTGACAGGTATCTGCTCAGATGTCATCCAGTTGGAAATAATATTGTTGTCCTTTGCCCACTGAGAAAAACTCTCATGATTTTTTGGGACATTCTTGAAGTCTATGTTACTGAAATCAGGTCGCATAAAATTTTATATTAATGAGACGGCAAAAGTACAAAAATAATCATCATGAACAACACAAAAAATGACCTGTCCAAATCTGAGAAATGATTAATTCACGATGGTGATAATTTTAAAAGAATTATTTGTCGTTTGCATAAAAAATATATCTTTGCGAATCATTTTAATTATGTAATCGTAAACTAAAAATCATACAGAAATGAAACAGAAAAATGTTCTTTTATGGGTATTGGCAGCCGCAGTGGTTATTCTCTGCTTAGTAGTAGTATTCACCACAAGCAAATCTGCAAAAATCAAGAAGGTTGAGAAATTCACTGCACAAGTGGAGGAAAACTATCAGAACTATTCATCCTCAGATTTGGAGAAGGCCCAGGCCAAATTCGATAAAATAGTGGCAAAGGTTGAAAAGAAGAAACTCACCGGGGAAGAGGAATCCCACATCAACGAACTTAAAGGACAGTGCAAAGGATACTTCGCACAGGCTAAAGCCCGCCTGATACTTCAGGATTTCAACAAGGCGTTGGACGATGCCGGCGACGAAGTCAAAGGTGTGATAAAATCACTAAACGAAGAGGAATAAAAAAATATGAATCCTCCAGAACATTCTGGAGTTTTTTTATACTCCATTTTCAAATCAATTAAAATCAATATTATGAAAAAACTATTATTCGTAAGCGTTCTGATTCTGGCTTGTTGTGCCACATTTGCTCAAAGCAGTGTTGTTTCCAAGCCCTTCTCATCCATGTGGATAAAAAGGTCCGGATTCTATAGCAACGCCATTGGGCAGAGCGATAACAGCGCCTACATCATGACAAGTTATCGTGACAAAGGATCTCTGAAGAAGCCCAAGAGCTTCACCGATCACCTGTACACCATCGACAAAAGCACACTTCATGCCACCGACATGACGGTAACAGTACCCGGAATGCATGATTTCCTGGGTGCCATCGATGGTGACAACAACATAGTGACCCTATATTTGAGCACAACAAAAAAAGGCGACTTCATAACATTCACAATCGGCGACATAGACAAGAAAGAGAGTGCGGTGTCAATCTCAGACGAGACTTCAGTGACTTTTCCGGCAAATCCGAGTTTTTGGCCAGAATACATAACCTCAAAATCACCTGACGGAAAACTTCTTGCCGCCATCGCGGTTATAACCGGCAAAAAGGGTGTTTTGGAAAACATTCATGCTGTTGTGGTAAACGACAAAGGGGAATTTGAATGGAGCGGCAGCATAGCCCCAGACTTCGGAGGAAGCAGTTTCGGCATATCCAACTTCGCGGTTGACAACGACGGCTACATTTATCTGCCGGCATACACTTGCAGCGTAAAAGGAGACAAGGTGTCGGATGTTGAATTCCAGGTGAGCAAAATCCGCGGGAAGGAAAACCAGACGTTCAATGCGGGAGTCACATTTGGAAAACCGCAGAACTTCACGACCAAAATCATGTCTGACGGCAATGTCGTGGTCGGCGGCTATTTCACGAGAACTTTCAAAAACACCATGACCCAGACCGACGGTTACTTCTTCTACAATTTCAACACAAAGACAAACAAGTTCACATACTGCAACGCATACGATTTCAGCGAGAACTATGCACAAAAGAAGGCACCTTGGCGTCTGTCAAGCGTATTAGCCAACCAGCAATACTCGATCAAAGCCGATGACATATACGAGCTGGCCGACGGCAGCTTGGTTCTCTGCGGCGAGCATCGTTTCATCAAGCAAATACGCGACATGCAGACAAACACCGTAACCTACGACCTTCTCACCAAAAACATCCTGATATCAACAATGCGCCCTGACGGAAGCTCCGCTTTCTCAATGATTCAAAAACAGCAGTCGGCCAAACTCGGGTTTATCCCATCCGACTGGAAGATGATGAACATATCATATTCGGCTTTCGCCCATGGCAACGACATGTACTTTGTGTTCAACGAGCACAAAAAGAACATACCCTACCCTGGTGACGGAGTTGTGTTTGGCATGTTCGGATTGATCTACAACAAGCCAGGTGAAATCGTTTTAATGAGACTCACGCCTGACCAAGAGGTCACACAGACAATCCTGCCCGACAACAAGGAGCAGCTCATCAGGGAAGTGGTGTTCACCGACGGAGATGCCTTTTATGCAACGGGAATCACCAAAGACGGGTTCACCATCAACAAATTCAAATTAGACAAATAGTAAAAACATCTATTTAGTCAGAACATCGATATTGTTGAGTACAATGTCGATTCTGTGATCGAAGGCCTCACGCGTGGCATAGCCCACATGTGGGGCCATCGTGCAATTAGGAGCAGAGAGAAGTGGATGGTCTTTCGGCAATGGAGGTTCCTTTTCGTACACATCGATACCAGCACCAGCTATAGCCCCATTCTTAAGAGCCTCAGCCAAAGCATCTATATCAACAACGTTACCACGTGCTGTATTTATTATCACAGCCGTTGGTTTGCACAGTTCCAGCCTTCTCTTGTCTATAAGGTGGTAGGTTTCATCTGTGAGCGGGACGTGTAATGAGATTATGTCTGAAACCCTCATAAGTTCGTCAAGTTCAACATAGCGCACTCCGCGTTCAACGAGTTCAGCTTTTCGGGAGCGGTTCCAGGCCACAACTGTTGCGCCGAAGCACTGCAACAGCTCTGCTGTGCGGCATCCTATTGCACCAGTCCCGACAATTCCAATTGTCTTGCCTTTGAGTTCAAAACCCAAGAAGGAGCCGCGCGCGCCACCGGCACGTATATCAGTGTTCAAAGCACAAATACGTCTGTAAACGTCGATCATAAGTCCTATGGCCAATTCAGCCACGCCCTCGGTAGCATATCCTGAGGCATTTACAACCTTTATGTTATGTTCTTGGCAATATTTAAGGTCAATATGATCAAGGCCAGTGAACGCCACATTCAAAAAACGGAGCTTTGGACATTTTGACAAGACATCTGCAGGAATCGGAATATTTGAAACGATGACCATTTCAGCATCTTTCATACGCTCTGCAACAACGTCTTTGTTTTCGTTCCTGTCATTAAAAAAGACGAACTCATGACCCTTGGCCGCGAGTTCGCTCTTAATCTCTTCAGCACGGTTTTGGGAAATCCCAATCGGCTCAATAGCAACTATTTTCATTATATCTTATTATTATTCAATCACTTTACATGTCTCAACTTGAAGAACATCGCCATTAATCATGTCGTAGAGCATAGCTACTACGCTGCAATCATTCGGATTCCAGTCCTTGTCGTTAAAATTGGCGACGGAAGCATAAGTGAAAGCATCTCCCTCCGCGAAACCCTCTCCATTATTGATGACAGAGCCGAACGGATCAGTCAGTGCAGTCCTGAAAACGTGATTATGTGTATATTCCATTATAGTTTCAGTACCGTCTTTTTGAGGCTTCACAATCCCATCTTCAACGAGATAGATGGCAAGACGCAGTTGGGACGGAAAATCCTTGAGCATAGTAACCTTCACATTGGCTTTCAGTTCGTTATCTTTGAAATTGTTAATGATTTGTATTGCGGCACTGACATCTGAGCGGTCAACAGCTGCAACCGCTGACGGCCACTGTTCACGCTGCCAACCGCCTGGTGTGTTGTTCATATTCACTATTGCGACAGGAATTCCGGAAATGGAGAAATATTCACCCAACTGGTTACCGGCTTCAGTGCGGAAATCGTATGTAAAAGTGGAGCCGAACGGACGAGCAAGAGAACCAAAATGTATTCCCATCATCACCAAAGTGTCGCCATAACGGTTGTGCAAATCATTGAGCACAGCATGACCGGCCGGACAATTATTACACATATGTCCAGTAAATTCATCTATAAGAATCTTTCTATACACGTTCGACTTGTCAATATCAGGAAAATCAACATCCACAGATTCATGTTCTACGATCTCGTAACGGTCTCCTTCGACCTTATCACAAGAAAAGAGCAATATGGCTGAAGCAACAACAAAAGCAACCGCGGTAAAAAACTTTTTCATCTTATGTTTATTAAAAATAAAGCGCAAAGATAAGAATTACTTCGAAACAACCAAAGAACAAAAACAAAAATGTTTATATTTTGTATGTTTTGCCTTTCACTTTGGATTTCGTTTCCTCACTGTTATTTGATGGTGAGTCTGAATCCTTGACAGTAATTCTCAAATCCTGTGTTGAGATAGTCTTGTAAGTCATAGATTCATCGTCATAATAGGTAAGCTTAGCAGCAGGAATGTAATATTCTCCGGCATCATGTGGAACGAAAGTGTATCGGAAAGTCTTAGAGCCGCTCACAAGGTTGCCTTTAGCGGATATATTTTGATATACCTTAGGATACATTTGGTCCCAAGCGGCCGGAAAATCAACATCCATATCATCTTTTTCGATATGATGAAGGTTACCGTTTCCTGAAACTGTGATTGTGATAGTGACAGGTCGTCCCGCATTCACCTCAGATTTGTTAGTCTGGGCCGAGATATCAAAATGTCCGACGATGTCTGTTTTGTCATCGTTTCTGGAGTTTGGGAGAGGTTTAACCTTCAGAGAGAGTTCGTTAGCAGACAGTTGGAAGTCCTTAGCACGCATAGTGTTCATGCGTCCCCAGAAAGGGCTGTTCACAACTGCGGGAACTGCGATGCGCATCACAAGATCGAGTTTTGGCACCACCACCTTGCCCACCTTCGTGGGATAAACCGCAGTCTGTTTTACAGTGTAAACATGGTAAGTCTCACCCTTCACAGTCTCAGTGGTTTCATCGCGATAGTTCAATTCCATAGGATCGATCCAAGCGGCATCGGTGGAAGCGAAGTTGGCGCGGGCGATTTCAAAATCCCTGATCTCCTTCTTAATATAAAGTTTATGCGTCACCACAACAGGCTCGCCTTTGTATGCTTCAGTCTGCGAGACAAATGCTTTCACGAACATATCGTCTTTTGAGATGTCGTCCTTATACTCCACCCTATCGTTTTTATTGTCTTTTCCATCACCACCGCCACCGAAGAAAGAGTCAAAGTCGGGCCATTGAAACTCGAAAAATCCCCGGCGATCATCGTCATTGTTTTTCTGAGACACTTTCGGAGACTTGACCACCTTTACCACGACGGGATCTGTATGCATCACTTTCCCGTCAACAGACACGGAGACGCCTGGTATTGTATATGTGCCTTCGCGGTTTATTGACAAAAAATAAACATAAGAGTATTCGGTCTTCTGCTCAGTGGTGCCGTTAGCCATGGAAATAGATGTGGAAGTCGAGGTGCTCGGTCCTCCCACAAGCTCGAATTTCCCGAAATCCGTCTCTAAAAATGTAGCCTTGGCATTAGTTGATACAACGTATTGAAATTGCTGGTTTACGCCCACTTCGGAAGGAGCTTTTGCAACACAAACCGGTTCCACCTGTGCCTTGGTGTTGGTATGGCACGATGATAAAATCAAAGTCAACAATAATAACAAACTAATTCGTTCCATCGTCTTGATATTTTTTTTGATTTGTAAACGAAAGAAGTCATGAAATATTATTGGATAAAAAAAATATTTGGCTGTATTATATGGAAATTCCTTCCGTTTTTACACCTGTTTTTTAGTGCTGCAAAAGAAATAAAAACGAGAGAATAAAGGACCATGATTTCATTTTTGTAAAATTATTGTAGTCAGTATTTTCTATACAGACCCAATGATAATCATTATTTTGCTGTTGAGTATAGGAATTTTCAGAAAAGAAACCGAGTTGTATTTGTCAATATATGAAATGACACTTTTCTCACAGCCGTAGTAGTCACATAAAACGACTATGAAAAAAATCATTGTAGCTACTATAATATCTTTGTATAGGAGATGTCATGGTGACAAATCTAAAACCAATTCCGATCACTTCGATACCACTTGAATCTTTTAACACAAAAGAGCTATGACTATCTACGAAAGGATGTAGATAATATGGCAAATCAATAGAAAATAAAGAACTTTCTATACCTTTTTCTGCTCCTTTATAATGAGCATAAAAGTATGCATCTATGCAAAAAAAGAATACATATTGTAGTTTTTTTTTCTTTAAATGTTAATCTGAACATAAGACCTAATCTTCAACTGTTTTGTGAAAAAACGCAAACTTTCTTGTGTCATAAGGATACGGCATCCTCCCATTTCCAAAAGGAAATATTTGACCTTTCCTATGCAGTGATTTGTTTCGGTTTAACGTTTACAACCGCGTTTCAAAGTTTAAGACAAAATCCATATACTTGCATTATTATTGTTTTTTACTGTCCAGTGTTATTTGCAATCTTTATAAACAACTATTTCACCATGCTATACACCAAAAAATAACATATTCATTATTAGGGTTGATTGCAATTCCTGAACGGTAGCCGTGTTGTAAATGTGGAGGGAGCCACATTCGATGACAGTTCCAATTATCATCTAATACAAATGTTTTTCCAGATTTAATAACATATAAGATATAACCTTCTGACAAACCCGTATTGGTTGTTGAATCAATCCATAAACTATCTTCATTATCAGATTCATAAACATTGTGCATTTTGAAATCTGGTATCATATCTGAAATTTGCGCATTGACATAAGAAGAATCCAATTGGTTTCTTTTATCAAATTCCCTGTCTTTTAGAATTACAAGTTTTGAGGTATCGCACAATTTTTGAACAGATTGTTTTTCAGCAAAATCCTTTAGATGTTAGAAATCAAGATTGTCTTTCGAAACCACCAAAAGGTATTTACAGCACATCGAAGGATTTGTGCATTTTTGAGAGAGACCTAAAGGGTTTAATTTAGAGGTGTAAAAGATTTCATCCGTCGGAAAAAAACTGCAAACACTGTCTGGGATAGGATTTTTAGCAGATGTTATTACCTTATTGCCTCGCGGTTGTCCACAGGCAACAAAACACACCAAAATAAAAACTAAAAAACTGTATCGCATAGCTGAAAATTATATTAATGAAATCTTTGTTGGAAATGAATTGATTGAAAATCTTTGTATAATTCCATCATTATGGGTGTTATCTGTTTGTAAGCCTTTCCGAACTTGATAAAATTGCTCGTCGAGTAATTATATTTCCTCGTCTCTGTCCAAGTTGTCTTCCATACACAAGGTCCTAAGGGCTTATCTTCATATGGTGTTTTCTTTACAACAGAATATAAAGCAGTTGCATTTTGGGATACATATTTCGAACACAACGCTTTTTCACTATAAAGTTCATTGGTTATGTAAACAGGGGTACCAGACGCGTCAACATCTATCATTTGTTGATATTTAGTAATAGAGACTTCTGCTTGTGTAGGTTTGAAATCATATCCCATATTAGACATGAATTTTTTAGCATTATTACCACTAAATCCAACTCTGTTATACGAATCACCTTGAGTATATACATCCGCTATGTCTAAGTTGGATGTAATGGCATCATCAGCTGATTGTCCAAACATGTTATTATCACCCATCCATTTCCAGCCTTTACCATTCAATTCTTTTTAATCACCTTTTCGATAATCTCTACTATAATGTACAACTCCTGTCAACTCGTTCTCAAACCAATCCTCCCCATCCGGATCCACCAACTTCACCGGGTTGTCCGCGCAATAAACGTACGGGCTCAGCGATGGATAATTCCCCGCCATCGGATCGACGCTCAGCCAGATACTCAGATCTGAGCTGTAATACCATGATCCAAAGTAAGATAGACCGGTTTCAGGGTCGCGTTCTTTGGCGGAGAAGGTGCAAGTGCAATTAGGAGTTGGAAATGAGGAATCAGGGATTGGGATGCTTGTGGCGGATTGTAGGGCGCGGCATGAAGACGGGCACACACATTCTGCGGGAATCTGCGCGGTCTGCGGAAGATATGTCGGAGACATAGCCATCATTCTTTATTACGTGGCAAAGTTACGATTTTTTTTCGTTTGACTTTTTGAAAAATCAGGAGTGGATTTTGGCTCCGATTTTGTTTTCAAATTACTACTGATGCGATAAATTTTAAATTTTTCTTGTAACATATTGATTTTTATATATTTATAAGCATTCTTTGACTTTTTGATTTGAAATGACAGTGTAACTTTGCGGCCTCAAACCGTAAAGTTATGAATAAGGGTCGCTATGTTTTTTCTCAAGTATTAGATTTTCTGCCTCGTTTCCAATTCGACAGGCTAGTAACAAAGTACCGGGGCGATTGGCATTCAAAGGATTTGACCTGTTACAACCAACTTCTACACCTACTGTTCGGACAACTAACTGGTTGTGACTCCGTCCGGGATATCTGCCTGTGCTTGGAAGCTCACGAAAACATCCTCTATCATCTCGGATTTCGCAATACGGTCAATCAATCCTCACTCACGCGCGCTAATGAAAAGCGAGACTGCCGCATCCACGAGGGACTCGGAGCTCTTCTCATAGACGATGTCCGACCGCTATATTCGGAAGAAGAGGTCGCGAGGATCAGCATAGACAATGTGCTGTATGCATTGGATTCGACCACAATGTCCACCAGTATCAAGCTGGCGGCTTGGGCACTCGGGAAATATAGCAAAGGGGCGGTCAAGATGCATACGCTGCTCTCGTTACGTGGCAGCATCCCCGCAAACATCCATATCACCGACGGGAAATGGCACGACAGCAATGAACTGGATCACCTTGAACCAGAGCTGCTTGCCTTCCACGTGATGGACAAGGCGTATGTTGACTTTGAAGCACTCTACCCTGAACCCATACGCATGGTGGTCTACCACGACTAGGAGACGGGCAACGAGGTGGTTTTTATAACCAACAACTTTGAAATCAGTGCGTTGGAAATCGCCAATCTATACCGTCACCGGTGTGACATTGAAGTTTTCTTCAAATGGATAAAGCAAAACATCGTTGTCAAAACATTGTGGAGATATTCCGAAAATACCGTGAAAACCCATCTTTGGGTGGCAATAATCGGCTATTTGCTATTAGCAAAGGCAAAGGTGGCCTGTAACAGCCCATACTCCATCGCAGAAGTTGCAACACTGATCAGAGTCTCCGCACCAGAGCGTACCTCTCTCCGCGAGCTCGTCACCAAACCTAATCCCTCTGTCATTCCTAATCAATCTGTCAAAGAACCTACACTTTTTGATAATTTATAACGTGATAAAATTTATTGCATCAGTACTAATAACAAACCATCATTCATGGATGACAACACAGCCAAACGATTCTTACAGCATATTGAAATATGGGAAAGACGTCAAAAATAATGCAGCATTATGAGGAAGAAAATTCTGATATTAATAGTTCTGTTGCCTTTTACTGCCATTGGCCAAAATGAAAAATCATTATGCAAATCGTGTAGTCATAAAGAATTCTCTTGGCACAATGGCTTAAAATGCGATGAAAAGAAACTACGCACGTATTTTGCGTACCAAATGAGAAAAGACATCACTAACGTGTGCCTATGTAAGAAATATGCAGATGAGTTCCGTTATGACAACTATTTATGCAAAGATCTTATGCCTCTGGAGGAATTTGTATCGGGTACTTTTGCAATTATCTCAATAACAACCAAGGATGGGTTCTTTTTGGATGAAAACAAGAATTTCGTGCCTCATGTTTTTTATATTATAGGTTTCTCCTGTGTTGATGATAGTTGTCCACTCTCTTATGGGGCAAGGCTTGTTGTGTGCGATATTGATAAATTTAAAGAAAGTATCATTGATGAAAGGACCATAAAAGAATTCGTAAGGAGTATTGATGCTTTGGAACAGTCTGATTTTCCCGCAACCAATTTGCCCTACATGTTGTTCACTCTGAATATGCGAGCATATTTTGACAAAGACATCTGGGCATTAAAATCTGAAGACGGAACCGTAAAGACATTGTTAGGAGGTAAGCCTTTAATTGATTTGGTATATAAAAAATACCTTATACCAAATATACACATTGACACTTATTATTTCGAAACGGAACCCATTATTGACACCATCATTCGTTAAGTGACGTTAAAAAAACAGAAAAATAGTAGAGGCAAATTGATTTTTTTGAGCTTTGTTTCTCATTTAAAATCATCATTGAACCAAATTATATTCATCATCAAAAAAAATATTTTTATCCTTGCGATGGCATTCGCCGCAGTGACGGTAATGACCTCCTGTTCAGACAAAAGGTGACAAAAGATTCTTTTATAGGATTATTTTGTATCTTTGTGTCGCGAAAAGACGATGAGACCGATTCAGTCATATAATCCATTTCCCCCGCAGCCCCCGCAGATTCCCGCAGAATCTGCGTGTCCGGACCTGTGCCGTACCCCGCAATTCTCCACGTCCATTTCAATTCCTAATCCCTCATTCCTGATTCCTAATTGCAATTACACCTTCTCCGCCAAGGAACGCGACCCTGAAACCGGTCTATCTTACTTTGGTTCAAGGTATTACAGTAGCGACTTAAGCATTTGGCTCTGCGTCGATCCGATGACGGGGAATTATCCTTCATTGTCTTCGTATGTTTATTGTGCTAATAATCCGGTGAGGTTGGTTGACCCGAATGGGGAGGAAATTGGGGATTATTTTGACCAGTATGGTACATATTTAGGCTCAGATTGCAGAGATGATGGCAAAATACATATCATAGATCACGATCTTTGGGATCAGATTGGAGATAATATGTCATGGGTAGGAAACGATGGGACTCGAGTGATTTCGTATGGTCTTGCCTCAGACCAGCATGATGGTATGTTCTCAAAAAAAACTTCAGAAACAAATCTATCCGAGGATGCTATTTTTAACATTGTCAAGCACTACAATTCAACATCTTTGCCATTGGGGATTGGTGATAAAACAGGTTCAGAGTTGTTAACAACACAAACACAAGTGATAGATGTTACTCACGACGGTATAACAAATTATTATAAACAAGTTCTTCAATGTAATACAAAAGTATGGGAAAAAAACAGTAGGTTATTGGACAATTATTACAATATTATAAATGCCTTCGACCACGAATCTCACCATATCAATACTTTTAATGAAATAGGTGGAGCTGCTTATTTAGAAATACCTGATCCAATACGAGAAATCAACGCTATTCAACATCAGCAAAGTATGCCTAGTTATCAACGAACGTCTAAAGCATTTAAAAACGGTATTAATGATTATTATGATGAACAATTAAAGCAACTCAAATAGGTTAAATTATGAGAACGACAACTATTATATTGACTTTTGTATTTTCTTTTGCGTTCTCGACAATGTTTTCTCAAAACAACATTAAAGTAAGAGAAATAATCTTCATAGATGAAGAGTTCGATCTTATCTGTGATTCGATAAGCACCACATTAGTGATAAACGAAGACTTTTTGAGATTTGATTACAGATATTTACTGTTTGATATAGAATTACAAGCTTTAGAAAACAACATAGATGTTGACTTGTCTGATTTTAAAATATGTTTTAGTTTTTCGGAAGATACAATACCATTGATTGATTGCGGTCACGCTATATTGACAGATAGTTCATTAATTTTTCATGCATATTGCGTTGTTAAAGACAAAATGATCCCAGGAGGTAGTAAATTCGTTCGTGATGATGTTTATAAAAACTATCAGCATCTTCAAAACACTTTACAACGGTTATTAAGCATTATCTATTCAAAGTCAGATGAAACAACCCAAAACCATATAAAGATTCCACAAATAACAATGATTTCTCCTCGTCTTTCTAGTGGTAAAAAACACAATATTCGACTTGATTTTTGTCCTTGTTCGGAAATAGAAACAATATGGAAATAAACAATAAAGACTCGCAGAACCATGTTGAACATCCACAGGCAAATCCGCGTCAATTCTCACTATACACGTAGAATATGAAAAAGCCTTCAATTCGAAGTTCGTTGCAGATACGATAATACTACAAACTTACCCAAGCCGGATTACGAAGTATGAATTAAAAGAATTCACGGATAACGACTTGTGTCTTAACATTCCTTCCTTAGATTATGCTTTTTTGTCGAGGAAAAACTACATGAATTACAAGTTGAAACGAAACGGTCCAAAGTCTTTGATATGGCAGAATATGATTAAAAAAAACTGTCAAAACTATAACGAAATCCCAAATTTCAAACAATTACTGATTTCTAACTCATCAATACATATCAAATACGGAGAACCAACAATAATGCAGTTCCAATAACAAGGCCTAAGAGCATAGAAACGATTTTAACCTTGAGAAAGTTTTTGGACGACGACGCCAACAAAGGCATGCCTGCATGACCATTTTGGGTTATGGAATTGGCAATCAACACGCCAAAAGGTACATAACCCTGCAAAAACATTACTACAAAAACAAGGTGCGGGCCTGAAACAGGCAAAAAACCAACAATAACAGCAGCGACAAGCATGATCCATTGCGCTGTCGCGTTCTGGGTGAGTGTTCCTTTCAAATCCCAGAACGCATCGGCAACTCCCACGACAAGCAAAGCTGCAAATACATACAGAAATACTTTCAAGGCATGCTCTTTTATTATATGCCCCCAAACATGGTCTTTCAAAAACAGGACGGCTTTTTCTTTGAAATTTGCTTCGGCTGGTATAGATTTATGGTAGTGAACCGGCTTTCCCAAAGACATTTCAGGAAAAGAGCCTAAATTTCGATTTTGTAACTTGCTGATCACAAGCCCTGTTATCACACCTGTAGGAACGAGGATTGCAGAAGTGGCTAATGCCATTTTCGGATTAGTGACATACATAAAAATGGCCTCGTCTCCAAAAGTTGCGATCATTCCAGCCACAAGAGCCGGAAAAACAATGACATTCTGAAGAAACAACGACACAACGATAAATCCACCGGCACAGCCAGGAATAGCACCCATAATGGATGAAAGAAGAATCTGCAAGCCTGGCTTACCCTTTAATTTCTCAAATTTACGACCTGACGAAGAGATATTGATAACCTCAACCACTGTCATCACAAGAAGTACGAGCAGCGTAACATGCAAAGCCTCTGACAGAGAGTCAGTCAAGATTGGGTAGATCTTATCTAAGTTTGACTGCATCTCAGACTACAGGTTTAGATTCTTTGCGATTGAAGGATCTGTTTTTTTTGTACCCCAAATCTTTGTAGCGATTTTATGTGCCTCTTGTGGGGTCATGAGATCACATTGTTCCATAGCCCGCTGAACAAAGACACATTGTTTGATATCTGCCTTGTCGGTGACAACAGCATCGGCTAACGACTTGCATGATGGATATCCGCACAGATGACAGTCAACTTGAGGGAGATTCTGGTTTATCTCGAATGCGCGCTTCATTTTCTGCATGGCTACAGACACATTCTCATCCATCTTGTCCATGGAGCGTGGTTCCACAGTCCCGATCACAGAGCGTTTGTCTTCAAGATAATCGAAATAGTTCAGCAAGTCATTATCTTCACTGTCAACTTCATCAGAGCATTTCTGCATTCTCTTGCGTTGGCGCTCGATCATCAGGAAACGATTCTCGGCAGTGAGGATTCCGCCGCAGCAGCTTCCGTCGCAAGCCCGAAGCTCAAGGAAATCTATGTCCTGAATATCCTCGTCCTCAACCTTTTCCAAAAACTCTGACACATTGTGTATGTCGTCGATTGCGAGATTCCGGCCGGACTTCAACATCTTAGCCTCTCCGCCTGTAAGAGGGTAATTGACGCTTGCCTTTGAGAGGCGGTGGAACCTGACAGACTCGTCGCACACCTTATATTCTCCTGACTTGATAACTCTGAGTACCTTACTATAAAGGTAGTTCATGTTTATAACACCCTCCACAAGCGACTTCTCCTCCCCTACTGGGCTCTTTATGGCAGCGATCTTAGCAGCACACGGCGTCACGTAAAAAATACCTATATCACTTTCATTCACACCTTTATCGATAAGACTTTTGCGGATATAGGCCGCTGTCATGTCCAAAGGCGGTTTTTTCAGGTAGATATTATCGGTCAGGACAGGGAATTTCACTTGGATTAGACGAACCACAGCAGGGCAGAAAGAAGAGATCACCGGTTTTGTGAATTCGCCGCTGTCAATGTCGCCTTGTATGTAAGATTTTATAAAATCAACACTTTTTTCAACTTCATAAACATATTTGAAACCGATATGAAAGAGGGCCGAAAGTATTGTACGTTCCTTTATTTTCTCCTCGAACTGTGCCAAGAATATGGAAGGGACAAGGAGTACAGGATAGGCATAATCATACACTGTCTGAAAGTCGTCCTGCTCAATGTATATCGCATTGACAGGACAGGCCACATAGCACCGGCCGCAATCAACGCAACGGTTCGGTTCCAAGACCGGTCTTCCATCCTCGACATGGATGGCGTTTGTGGGGCAAACTCCGGTGCAATGCGAGCAGCCTACACACAAGTCGTACTTGAATTTCAGCGCATGGTGGAAATCTTCAGCCATTTTCTCTTATTTGGTTAGCAATATGTTATTGGGCGAAAAAGTAATTTGTAAACTCAATTGTGGTGCCCTTGCCCACCTCAGACTTTATATTCAGTGAGTCGGAGTTGTTTTTGATATTCGGCAAGCCCATACCAGCCCCGAACCCCATCTCGCGCACTTTTTGCGAAGCTGTTGAGTATCCTTTCTGCATGGCTTTCTCTATATCCGGAATGCCCGGTCCCTCATCCTCAAGAACGATACGTACATGATCATCTTCCAAATCGACATGGATATCGCCGCGATATGCGTGAGCCACGATATTGACTTCCGCCTCATAGAGTGCAACCACAGTCTTCTTGACGATTTCCGGACTGACGCCGATCTTTTTCAGCATTCGTTTCACTTGGCTCGAAGTCGAGCCGGCATTAGTGAAATCTCCGCCTTCAACGTGATAGGTAAAATTCATAATATTAAGATTTTGGTTAATATACTGGTGGCAGGCCCGCTGAATACAAGATGCCCGATGTCTTGTACATAGAGAACTCTGTGCGGATTATCACCATCTCGTTGTCCTCCGCCAACTCCAACATGTCTTCAGTGACCTGCTTTCCGCGCACTATGAGTATATATTCTATATCAGACATCTCACAAGTCCTGATTGACTGCAAGTTACAAAGGCCCGTGAGAAGCATAAGATTCTCATTGTCCTTCAATGTCAACACATCGCTCATCAAATCAGAAGCAAACACACATTTGATTTCATCAGAACTCTTTTCCTTTCCGCAAAGTATCTCACCTTGCACTAAATCAGTAATTTCCTGAATTGTCATATTTTCCTCAATTATCAACTTTAAATTACGAACTGCAAATATACATTTTATAAAAACAACTCCACAAAAAAAATTATACCTTTGCAGAGTTTTTTTTAGAACTTTATTTATGATAACATTTTTTGTTTCTTTGGCATTGCTGATATTAGGATACCTTTTCTATGGGAAGTTTGTTGAAAGGGTGTTCGGAATAGACGAAAATCGCACAACACCGGCTGTAACCATGAACGATGGCGTGGATTATGTCCCGATGAAGCCGTGGAAGTTGTTTCTCATCCAGTTCCTGAACATTGCGGGTGTTGGTCCGATTTGCGGGGCCATCATGGGTGCACAATTCGGTTCTGCATCCTATCTATGGATAGTATTGGGGTGCATTTTTGGTGGTGCTGTTCACGACTATATGTCGGGAATGATCTCATTGCGCGAGAACGGCGCGAGTCTGCCGGAAATCCATGGCAAGTATCTCGGCAGCGGCATCAAGCAGTTTATGCGCGGATTCATGGTGTTGCTTATGATTTTGGTGGGTGTTGTGTTCGTGAACACGCCCGCCCAGCTGTTACACACCCAGTTCACCCCGAACATGAGTGTGTACGTGTGGGTTGTGGTTATCCTCGTCTATTATCTGATCGCCACCCTGCTCCCCATCGACAAGGTCATCGGAAAGATATATCCTGTTTTCGGTTTTTTGTTGATAAGCATGGCCTTGGCCATTGTCACAGCATTTGTCGTTTATCGTCCTGCTATTCCTGAGATATGGGAGGGAATGCAGAATCTGAACCCTGACGCGGCATCTAACCCGATATTTCCGATGATGTTCATATCTATTGCCTGCGGTGCTGTCTCCGGATTCCACGCCACCCAATCCACACTGGTGGCGCGTTGCATGACCAACGAGCGCCAGGGACGGCACATCTTCTATGGCGCCATGATTGTTGAAGGGATTGTGGCTCTGATTTGGGCGGCTGCGGCATTCTACTTCTACCACGACAACCCTGCCCTTCTCTCCGAAAGCGGTCCTGCAATGGTTGGCATCATCGCCGACACTTGGTTCCCGCGCGCCATCGCTGTCATCACCATCCTTGGTGTGATAAGCGCTGCCGTAACTTCCGGAGACACTGCTCTCCGCTCAGGCCGTCTCATCATCGCCGACTTCATGAATATAGAGCAGAAAAGCATGCATAAACGTCTGTGGATCGCCGTCCCGCTGTTTGCAGTCACTGCTGCATTCCTCATCTTCAGCCTCGCTGCTCCCAAAGGATTCGCCATCATCTGGCAATACTTCTCATGGGCCAACCAGCTACTCGCCGCCTTCACACTCTGGGCTGTAACCGTCTTCTTGATTCGCAACAAAGAGAAGATGTATTACATCATCTCTCTTGTACCGGCACTTTTCATGACCATGGTAACATCTGCATTCATGTTTATTTCTAAAAGTTGTTTCGGCTCTTTCGTTCCGAGGACGCTCGGATATATTCTCGCCGCCATAATCACACTATCAACACTATACATATTTTTCAAAAAAGAGGTTGTAAAGAAGAATAAACTACAGTTCAACTAACAAACACATTAACAGAGAATCATGAACAGTTATAAAGGAAAAACAGTCTGGATTACGGGAGCATCGTCGGGAATCGGCCGCGAGACAGCCTACAGATTCGCCGAAGACGGTGCCAAGCTGATTCTGACGGCCCTTGAAGCCGACCTCCTCGAGCAGGTGAAGTCGGAATGCCTCGCAAAAGGCGCATCTGATGTCAAGAACCTGCCATTTGACCTCTCTGAAACCGACAGACTGGAGTCGTTGGCAAACGAAGCCATCAACGCTTTCGGGCGTATTGACGTCTTTTACAACAATGCCGGTATAAGTCAGCGCGGAACCACAGTTGAGACAGACATGTCAGTAATCAGGAAAGTGATGGATATCGACTTTTACGCTCCTGTAATCCTCACCAAGACAGTATTGCCGAAGATGATAGAGGCCGGAGGCGGCCAATTGGCAGTGACAACAAGCATAGCCGGACTTTTCGGATTCCCGCTTCGCTGCGCATACTCTTCCGCCAAACACGCCCTCTACGGCTTTTTCGAGACTATCGCCGCCGAGAACTACAAAGACAACATCAGGGTCACTATCATAACCCCGGGCCGCGTCCAGACTAACATATCTGTAAACTCCCTCGAAAAAGACGGCAGCAGACACGGCAAAATGGACGCCGGACAGGCAGGCGGAATCACACCTGAAAAAGCATCGCACAAGATATTCAACGCCATCGCCAAAGAGAAAAACGAGGCTCTTGTCGGCAGCAGCGAACTCATAATGGCATATATCAAGCGCTTCTTCCCGAGACTGTGCACAAAACTTTCTCGAAGCATAAAACCTATGTAATATGGACAAATCTTCATCAAAAATAACGAAAAACAGACAATTATGACACATAAATTCAACAACCAGGATATCGCATTCATAGAAAAACGCGGTGCAAATGTAGAAGATGTGGAGAAGCAGTTTTCGCGATTCGCCACCGGTTTCCCTTTCGCAAACATTGTGCGCCCTGCCACAAAAGACGACGGCATCCTTGTTCTGGACGAAGACCAGACAGCGGAACTCCAAAACGAATACCAGTACTCTATCGAAGGAAAGACTGTCGAGAAGTTTGTTCCTGCATCTGGAGCCGCTTCAAGAATGTTCAAGGACCTGTTCGCACTGTTAGACGACAATCTCACTGAAAAACAGATTGAAACCGCTATGTCTTTCCTTGCTAACCTTGAGCGCTATCCGTTTTACGAAGCACTCTGTGAAGTGATGAAGAACAACAATCTCGACTTGGCGAAAGAGAGGGAAGAGGGCAATTTCAGACTTGTAATAAAATATCTGTTGGAACCTGAAGGGTTGAATTACGGAAATCTGCCGAAAGGTCTGCTTTTGTTCCACAGGTACGACAACGAGATAAGGACTGCGATAGAGGAGCATCTGTTAGAGGCTGCGCTTTACGCAAACAACGGCAGCGAGGCTGATTTGCATTTCACCGTGTCAGAACAGCATTTGGAGCTTTTCAAGCAGAAAGTAAACGAGTTACTACCAAAATACGAAGCCAAATTCGGCCTCAGATACAACGTAACGTACTCAATGCAGGCCGCCTATACAGACACTCTTGCTGCCACTGAGCAAAACGAGCCTTTCAGGGACGAGAACGGCAACCTTCTCTTCCGCCCGGGAGGTCACGGGGCGCTGATACACAATCTCAACGACCGCAATGCGGACATCATCTTTGTGAAAAACATCGACAATGTGACGAAAGAGCAGAACATAGCCCCGACAGTGACATACAAAAAAGTACTCGCCGCATATCTTCTCCAACTCCAAAGTCTTCAATTCCAATATCTTGAAAAATTGGAAGAGGGAAATTTAGATCCAATGACTCTATGTGAGATCATGGATTTTGCCGAATCGAAGCTGATGATTTCGGTTGGAGAGCAACCAGACGAAGAGGAGCTATACAACCTCCTGAACCGTCCGTTGCGTATCTGCGGCATGGTCAAGAACGAAGGAGAGCCAGGCGGCGGACCTTTCTGGGTTAAGGACAGCAACGGAGATTGTTCCTTGCAAATCGTGGAATCGTCGCAGATTGACAAGTCTGATCCCGAGAAATCAGCCATCATGCAGAGGGCCACTCACTTCAATCCCGTTGACATGGTATGTGCGATAAGGGATTACAAAGGCAACAAGTTCAACCTCACCGAGTATATCGATCCCGACACCGGCTTCATATCCTCAAAGTCATACAATGGAAGGACTTTGAAAGCAATGGAGTTGCCAGGACTATGGAATGGTGCCATGGCAAATTGGATCACGGTGTTCGTGGAGGTTCCCCTCGCCACATTCAACCCTGTAAAGACAGTTTTCGACCTTTTAAAGCGGAACTAACACAATGGCAAATAACGCAGTAAAACAGTTGGCAAGCCAGACGGTCATATATGGCGCCACAAATGTATTAGGCCGCCTGCTTAATTATCTTTTAGTGCCGTTGCACACGTATATATTCTCAAATGCGGCACAATATGGCGTCGTGGGCGAGCTCTACGCATGGACCAGCCTCTTCATCGTGATTCTAACATACGGCATGGAAACAGCCTTCTTCAGATTCTCGCAAGACAACGAGATAAAAGACAAGGTGTATTCAACCGTTGTAGCGTCACTGCTGTTCACCTCAACACTGTTCATAGTGCTCTGCTCCGTGTTCTCGCAGAACATCGCAAACTGGCTGCGCTACCCCACCCACCCGGAATACGTGGTGTGGTTTTCAATAATAATAGGCGTTGACGCACTCACCTCTATCTTCTTCGCCCGCCTCAGATACCAGAACCGGGCTTTCCACTTCGCGGCTGTCAAGATCACCAACATCATGGTCAATGTCCTGCTCAACCTCTTCTTCCTGCTGCTTTGTCCATTCTTATTGCAAAAACACCCTGACTCTTCTTTCATAAACGCCATTTACAACCCTGAAGTGGGTGTGGGTTACATCTTCATATCAAACCTTGTGGCCAGTGTGGTCACTTTGCTCATGCTTTTCCCCGGCATCTTCAAGCAGAAGTTTGTATTCGATTGGGAACTCTGGAAAAAGATGTTCCGCTACGCGTTCCCGCTCCTGATATTCGGCTTGGCCGGCATCGTGAACGAAACAATGGACCGTGTGCTTCTGAAATACTTCTCACCAAATCCCGAGCCCTCAGCATCTGTGGGCATATACAGTGCCTGCTATAAGATATCCATCATGATGACCATTTTCATACAGGCCTTCAAATATGCCGCAGAACCGTTTTTCTTCCATAAAGCCAAAGACAAAGACGCAAAAGAGACCTACTCGGAGGTCATGACCGCCTTCGTGTTCGTATGTTCCATCATTTTCGTGGGCATCATGCTCTACATCGACATTGTGCAATACTTCGTGGGTGCCACCTACCGCGTGGGACTCCCTATAGTGCCCATCCTGCTTATGGCAAACCTTTTCTTGGGAATATTCTACAATCTCTCAATCTGGTACAAACTCACCGGACAGACCAAATTCGGGGCTTATCTGGCCATCTTCGGCGCTGTGATAACCCTTGTGCTCAACCGCATACTGATTCCGCGTTTCGATTACATGGGAGCCGCCTGGACCACCTTCATCTGCTATTTCTCTATGATGACCGTTTCATACTTCTTAGGACAGAAATATTATCATGTTGACTACGACATAAAAAAGATTCTGTTCTATCTCATACTTGCAGTGGCGGTATATGGCTTAAGCTGCGGCGTCATAAGAATCTTCGACATACAGAGTGTTGGCTTGAGATTAGCCGTTAACACAGTAATACTCATACTCTACCTGTCAGCTATAATTTATGCCAACAGGCAAACGATAAAGAAATTGATAAAGCGGTAGGTAAATATTATCAGTGGAACTGCATCAGGTAAGCCTTGATGAAGCCGTCAATATCGCCATCCATCACGGCGTTGACATTGCCGACCTCGTACTGAGTGCGCAAGTCTTTCACCAGCTTATAAGGCTGCATCACATAGCTGCGTATCTGACTACCCCACTCTATCCTCTTCTTTGAATTCTCTATTTGGGAAATCTTGGCTCTCTTTTTTTCAAGCTCTATCTGATAAAGTTGAGATTTAAGCATTTGCATTGCCTTTTCACGATTCTGAAGTTGCGAACGGGTCACCTGGCACTCTATGATAATCCCGGTGGGATGGTGATGAAGACGCACCGCGGTCTCTACCTTGTTCACATTTTGACCGCCCGGGCCGCTACTTCTGTATGTGTCCCAAGAAATATCAGCCGGATTGACCTCAATCACAATGTCATCGTTTATCACAGGATAGGCAAAAACAGAAGCAAACGAGGTGTGGCGCCGGTTTGCAGCATCGAAAGGCGAAAGTCTCACAAGCCTATGAACACCGTTTTCACTTTTCAGAAAGCCATAGGCGTATGAGCCGTCAATCTCTATAGACGCCGACTTAATTCCGGCCACATCGCCCTCCTGTCTGTCGAGAAGCTTCACGGAGAACTGGTGACGTTCGGCCCAGCGCATGTACATGCGTAGAAGCATCTCCGCCCAGTCGCAGCTCTCGGTACCACCAGCGCCAGAGTTGATGTTCAAAATCACGCTTAACGAATCCTCTTCGTCGCGCATCATATTCTTGAACTCAAGATTCTCGACGCACTCCATAGCCCTCGAATATGCTGTGTCTAAATCACTCTCCGTGGCATCACCCGAAGCCTGGAACTCGGCAGTCACCGACAACTCCTCACAGGCTTCTTCTGCTTTATAATAATCTGAAACCCATGCTTTTATAGCACTTATATCCTTAAGAAGCTTCTCAGCCTCTTTAGGATCATCCCAAAAGCCATCCCTCTGGGTTATTGACTCTTTATCCTTAATTTCTTGTTCCTTGGCATCAATGTCAAAGATACCTCCTTAGCTCACTGAGCCTGGCTTGAACATCCTTAATCTGATCTGATGTTGTCATTATGATATATGTTTTAATTTATTTACTTTTTGAACTTCTCTTGTTTTGGAATTGAACCAACAATCTGTACAACAATGGCTGCAGAGTGTAAGTAATCATGATTGTGGAGGCCATTCCTATCAATGTGCAAACTCCTATCGACTTGATGGCCGGGTGTGTAGCAAAAAGCATGGTGGTAACAACCACAATAAGAATGACAGCAGAAAAGAAGACAGCCACTTTATGGAATTCGAGCAGACTGCCGTCATCGCCTCTATTCTTGGATATAAGTCCCTGCATTACGAAGATGCTGTAATCAACACCTATTCCGAAAATAAATGTTGAGATGACTATATTGATGAGATTGAAAGGCAGGTGGAAGATAGCCATCCAGCCCTGAACCACATACCAGCTAAGGAACATAGGAAGGAAGGCAATCAGCGCTATCCAAAGGTTGCGAAACGACAAAAGCAGCACAATAAACACAAAAATAGATGAAATCAGCAGGGTGGTGTTGAAATCGTTCCTGATCAATGTTATCATGTTTCCAGTATAGTAGAACGGGTCAACCACCACTGAGTGAGGCAACTTTGCAATGAAGTTGTCAACATTGGTTCTATTCTCGTTTTTAAGTTGTACCGCATTGAATATCAGATATTTCCCTTCGTATTCCTCAATAAAATTACAGAGCAGTCCGTCAGGAATGACACCAGCTTCGTAAAGATTTCCACCCTCGTATTCATTGGTAACCAATGCTTGGAATGGTTGGAAGACGTCCGTTGCAAGGTCGTTTTTCACGGCTGCGGCATTCACAGCAGCCACTGCTTGAGCAACTTTGTCTGGCGTCCAGTAGTTTTTCCAAGCCTGCAGACGTTGCTGCTGCATATCCTTCGTCTGGAAGAGCATGGATACAACAGGACTGTATTTCGAAATATCCCCATTTATTCTCAAAGAGTCAAGCTTACGGGCGAGACCGTCATTTGCAAGCAGGGCTTCATCAAGATTTTCGGAAATAACAGCATAGAAACGTTGCTCTTCGCCTTCGTTTCTCTCTTTTGAGTATAAATTCTCAGACTTATGAAGGGCGTCGCTTTCATAACCTATGTGCTTGAGATTGTTGTCAAATTGCACCTTTGGAGTAAAGATGAAACCCACAACAATTACCACAAGCAAAACAGCTACTAACACGTAATTTCGGTCATACTGATAATTATTGGCCTTAGATATAAGCTTGAAGATTTTTTCATCGCGGTTGTTCTCATCCTCTTTGAGAAGGTGTGGAAGGAAAACAAGTGCGAAGAAAGTACTGCCTATCAGGGTGAATGTGGCAAAGAGACCAAAGTCGTGAAGCAAGTCGCTTTTTGTAAACATCAGGCCCATAAACGCGCCGATTGTGGTAAGACATCCCAAGCATACAGGCTTTGCCTCCTCCCTGAGCATCCTTTCAATGTTCGAGACAAAATTCTGATGAATAATCACATGAAGACAATAACTAATAGAGACACCGAGAATCACAGTGCCAATACCCATCGCCATCAGAGACATTCCACCCTTAATCCAGTACATACAAGCCAATGCCATGAATGTTCCGTAAGCCACCGGTAGCACATTCTGCCATACCACTCGGATATTCTTGAAACTGATGCACAGGATGAAGAGAATTATCAACATCGAAATACCGATAGTGAGGCCTATGTCGCGCTTCATTATCTTGGAGTTGCCGGCTGCGCGCACCGGTGCGCCGTGCATCAACACTTCAACATCTGGATATTTTTGGTTAAATTGCTCAACCCTTTTCTCAATCCTCTCTATCAACTTCTTACTTTCAGCAGAATTAAACGACTGGAAATCAGGAGAAATAAAGGCCAAGGCCACAGTACTGTCGCGGGAGAAAAGATGGCCGTCGATGATAGCGAACCCCATCCCCGAAGACATATCCGGCATCAGTAAAGACCGTAAATTCAATGGGTCGGTGGCCACCATCTGTGTCGCAACACCGGTCTCGTCGTTCATGACAATCTCTTTGTTCTTCTCCATCGCAGCATCTGCATTAGCGATGGACTCGTCTATTTTGGTGTACAGCGATGTATCGACGAATATCGGAAGATGTTCCAAAGCAAAATCCAAACCTCCCAACATCACATCATCATCAATGCGATAAAGTGTATTGGCAATATCCTTGTCTTCTGTAAGTATTGAATCCATCAACTCGTCAACACACTGCACCAGAACGTCTGGTTCAGCACCTGTCAACTGCATGAAAATCTTATCCTTAACCTTGATGTTTCCGAACACAAGACCGCTTTCAGATTTCTCATTCTCAGGCAATAAGGTTGACATATCTTCCTGAAACTCAACCTTCAGGCCGAAAAAGATAAAAACAACACTGGTGATTATCATCAGTGTATATAACATAGCTCTCTTTCCTTTGAAAAAATTGTATAACTTTACAAAAAACATAACTACTTTTTAAAAATTGCTATTATTGTTTGAAAGATTATTTTGACATCCTCAAGAATTGAAATATTATCAATGTATTTCAGATTGAGTTCTAATTTGTCTGGCATTATTTTGTTGACATAAGTGCTTTCAGGGTCGTCGGAGGCCGAAAGCAGGGCATTTTCATCTACATATTTAATTGAGGCATAATCAGTAAGACCTGGGCGGACAGAGAGAACACGCATCTGTCTTTCAGAATACATGTCAACATATTTGCGCACTTCCGGTCGCGGGCCCACAATGCTCATGTCGCCCACAAGTATGTTGACAAATTGCGGAAACTCGTCAATTTTGTACTTTCTGAGAAATTTTCCGACTCCGGTTATGCGGTTATCATCGTTGCCAACCGTGAGTAACCCTGACTTGTCGGCACCGGTGCGCATTGTGCGGAATTTCAGCAGTCTGAAGTCCTTGTTGTTGCGCCCTACCCTAACCTGCCTATAGAAGACCGGTCCTTTAGAATCAACAACGATGAGAACAGCTATCACAGCCGCTAACGGCAATCCTACAATGATAACGCACAAAGATAGCAATATGTCAAAAAAACGCTTTATCATGCAAAAAGATTAGTGATAACGCCAATAATCATCCATGTCATTACCCCAATAATCCACAGGATTGGTTTCGTAGATATCCTGTTGGGTCTGTATTTTACGAACCAAGTACATCTTCCAGTTAGGGTTGTTGACTTCACCATAGAGTGTTGAATGAAGCAATTCGTAATCCCTACCTGTAAGCACAGGGTCATAGAACACGAACTTCACATTCGACTGGCCTTCGAGATAATAGTAGTGCCAAATCTCGTACGGGAGGGTGACTGGATCTGATGGCACCTCATTGATTTCATTCGGCTGTCCGTATTGCAGGAAAATCCTTCCACGGTCAGTGAGGTAGCCCTTAATCTGTCGGCTGCCGAATTTTTCCTGGGCTTGATCAACGCGGCTCTTGTATTTCAGCCAGGCATCTTCCGGGTTTGCCGGATTGCGCTTCTTCCAGAAGCTGTAGAAAAAGCTCTGCATCTGTTCGGTGGAGATATGTTTGAGGCTGTTCTCATAGAACTCGCGCTCAACATGAGTGCTTATCGGATACAGGCACTTGATATTGTCCATCAGAACCTTCCTGTCGGTGTCTTTTTCCACAAATGTGCCCTCGACAGAAGCTATGCTATAATCTGCGAGATTGAGTTTCACTGAAGGGTTGCTCTTCTGAAAGAACACTTTCTCGGTAAGCAGCAGACTGTCTTTTGAATCATACAGGTCAAGTTCCGCAAAATAGTTGCCTGACGGGAGGTTGAACACGTTGAATTCGTTCACAAAGACCACGACATCGTTTGTGGGAGCCTCCAGCGTGAGCACATTGTTGGTGTTGGCAACCAAATGCGACTCGGCATCTAAGATATAGCAGTCGGCTTTCAGTTTCTGGGTGCCAAGCAGACGTCTTGTATTATAAACCTCAAGACTGAATGGCAGTGTATATTGGGATTCAGGAACGAAGTTTGAATACAGAGGCGGAAGTTGATATCCATATTTCACGAACAGTCCCGGCTCATTGGCAGCTGTGAGCGATTTATGGAGAGATAATTTGGAAGTTGAGATCCTGTCCTGCGGAAAATCGAGGGCGATTCTGTCGATATATGACAATTTGTTAGTGTCACCATGCAGGTCTCTCATATAGAAATACAGAAGATACTCGCCATCTGGAAGCGGAACATTCTGAATATCAGCAAAATCCGGTTTATTTATACGTAATGAGTCTTGAAACAGATCACTGTTCAAGATATAATGCATGGATTTTACCAATGAATCAGATTGCACCATATCGACCTGTATTTCAACATCGGCGCGATACATGTCGTTCACGGGTGCATATTTCACTGAGTTACCCCCAATTATGAATGTGAATTCTATGTAAGGCTGCATAGTGTTGGTGCAAAACGCCTTGTGGCTTATGAAAGCCTTCAAGCCCTGAGCATTGGAAAAAGTGGCACAGAGCAGGAAAAATGACACTATAGTGAGTATTTTCTTCATTTCTGTATATTTAAAAAGGAGACACAACCTGTGGATTGCGTCTCCGAATTTATAGCGTTAACGTAATTTCTTAAGAAGCTCTGTAGTAAGCTCGGATATCGGGAGCCTGTACTGTTGCATTGTGTCGCGTTCGCGCACTGTGACAGTCTGGTCGTTCTTGGTCTGGTTGTCAACTGTGATGCAGAACGGGGTGCCCACAGCATCCTGACGGCGGTAGCGGCGGCCTATGGCGTCCTTCTCGTCGTACTGCACCATGAAATCCTTCTTCAGCATATCGAAGATCTCATGGCCGATTTCAGGGAGGCCGTCTTTCTTCACCAACGGAAGCACCGCAGCCTTGTACGGGGCGAGCTTTGCCGGCAGACGAAGGACTGTCCTGGTGGAGCCGTCCTCCAATGTCTCTTCAGTATATGCATGACTGAAAACAGCCAAGAACATGCGGTCAACGCCTATTGAAGTCTCTATGACATAAGGCACATAGTTTTCGTTCTGTTCCGGATCGAAGTAACGGAGCTTCTTGCCAGAATATTTCTCATGCTGCGACAAGTCGAAGTCGGTGCGGGAGTGGATGCCCTCAAGTTCCTTGAAGCCGAAGGGGAATTTGAACTCGATGTCGGTGGCGGCATTCGCGTAGTGTGCCAACTTCTCGTGGTCGTGGAAACGGTAGTTCTCTGGATCAATGCCGAGGTCGGTATGCCATTGCAGGCGGGTCTGTTTCCAGTAATCAAACCATTTGAGCTCCTCGCCTGGTTTAACAAAGAACTGCATTTCCATCTGTTCGAACTCGCGCATCCTGAAAATAAACTGGCGGGCCACTATTTCATTGCGGAAAGCCTTGCCGATCTGAGCAATGCCGAAAGGCAGCTTCATGCGTCCTGTCTTGTAGATGTTGAGGAAGTTGACAAAGATACCTTGGGCAGTTTCCGGACGAAGATAGATAGTGTCAGCTCCGTCGGCTACTGAGCCCAGTTTTGTGGCGAACATCAGATTGAACTGGCGGACATCGGTCCAGTTGCGTGTTCCCGATATCGGGCAGGCAATGCCAAGTTCTTCTATAAGAGCCTTCAAGCCTGCGAGGTCGTTGTTGTTCATCAGCTCGGCGAAGCGCTTGCGTATGTCCTCTACCTGAATCTGGTACTGCATCACTCGGGTGTTGGTCTGGCGGTAAAGCACCTCGTCAAAGTTATTGAAACGCTTCTTGGCTTTCTCTATCTCCTTGTCGATCTTGTCTTCTATCTTCTGTATGTGGTCCTCAATCAAGACATCGGCGCGGTAACGCTTCTTTGAATCCTTGTTGTCGATGAGAGGGTCGTTGAATGCATCAACGTGACCGGAAGCCTTCCAGATTGTGGGATGCATGAAGATGGCGCTGTCGAGCCCCACGATATTGTCGTGATACTGAACCATCGACTTCCACCAATATTGTTTGATGTTGTTTTTGAGTTCAACGCCATTCTGGCCGTAGTCATAAACGGCGCTCAAACCGTCATAAATCTCACTTGACGGGAAAATAAAGCCATATTCTTTGGCGTGTGCTATTATCTGTTTGAAAAGATCTTCGTTGTTTGCCATATTTTTGTATAGTTTTATTCAAAGATGAAAGAAATCTGCATCACCTGTGATTTCAGGGATGTGACGCTCGTTGCGTACATGTTGTTTTCAGGCACGAGCATGTTCATAAATCCGAATGACATTTTGAATTCGGTCGTGAACTTGAAATAGGTGCAATAGAAATCGAGGCCCACGCCGACCTGTGCCTGGACATCGTGCGGGTTTAGTTTGAGGACGATATCGTTGCCCGTGGGAGCGCGTTTTTTCTTTGCCGAAATCATGTCGAAGCTGTATTGTGCACCCGCGATGACGTATGCTCGTATATTGTTGAGCATACGCGAAGACTTGTATTTTATAAGCAGAGGCAGATCAAGGTACACTGATTCTGCGTTTTTAGCCGTAACTATCTCATTGCCTGAAGAATACCTGATAGTATAGTTGACATATCTGTCGCCGAACGACAATCCGGGTATGAAACGCAGGTCGAAATACTTGCCCAACCGCAGATTAGTGACAATACCCAGGCTGAAACCGCTCAGCGACTGGGTGTTGATCATCATCAGCGAATCATAGGCGGAAAGGTCCGGTTCCGAGGCAATCCTGAAGTTGAACTGGTTGTAGCCCAACATGAATCCGAAATGAAAAGGTTTGTTGTCGTATTTGAGAAGATTGGGCACGCCCCACCCTGGCCCTTGTGCAGCAGACGTCACGGTGAGGCCGAAGAAAAGCATCAAAAATCCAAATTTCAGTTTAGAAGCCATATTAATTCCAAATCGTACTTACTACAAACGAGATTTTCGGCTGATTAGTGTAATGGTTTACGTTTATGAAACTATTTTCCCATTTTTACCGATTCCCCGTTTTTCAAATACTCGGATTTAAGCTGTGAGGCGCTGATAGGCACTACTCCTACATATTCGCATACCAGTCCGCCTGCCAAGTTGGAAGCCAAGCAGGTCTCCTCCACAGAATGGTTTTTGAGGAGAAACAGTGTTGAAACTGATATCACGGTGTCGCCGGCTCCCGACACATCGCTGACTCTGCGGTGGAATGCAGGCTGATGCGAGAACTTGTCGTTGAGGCGGTCGTAGAATGCGATGCCGCGCGCCGACATGGTTATCATGACCTTGTCGATATTCTGGCTGTTGGCGAACTCCTTGGCCAAAGAGTGGATTTCATCGAGGGTGAGTTCGGTGTTCTCCTCAAGGTGCAAGCCTCTTGACAACTCTCTGAGGTTAGGTTTGAACAGGTTGACACCCACATAGTTGTGGAAGTTCTTTTCCTTAGGGTCAACAGCGATGAAGATATCTTTAGACTTGGCAAAGGATATTATTTCAGATATCAAATCATGAGAGAAAATGCCCTTGTCATAGTCTTCGAAAATGATGGCATCGATATTGTTATGGTCGATAATCTGCTCGATGGTGGTGAGGAACTGGCGTTTCTCACGTTCTTTCAGCTGCTGCACGCGTTCGTCGTCAACACGCACGATATGGGCGTTATTGCCAATGATGCGGTATTTGATGGTTGTGCGGCGTCCGTACATGGGCACTATCGCGTCGGAGGTAAGGTCACAGTCCTCCATCAAGTTGTAAAAGACTTTGGCTTTAGAGTCACTCCCTATCACGGAGCAGAGTATCGGGTCGGCGCCGAGCGACTTGAGGTTGAGTGCCACGTTTGCTGCACCTCCCAATCTGTAGCTGCGGCTCTGCACATTCACGATGGGCACCGGTGCCTCAGGACTGATTCTTGTCACCCGTCCAGTCATATAACAATCGATCATAACATCACCGATTACCAGTATTTTAGCATTTTTGAACTCATCAAAAATCTGATCTACGTTTTCCATTTTCATATTCAAAAAATTAGCCTGCAAAAATACAAAAAAAATCGGTTACTCTGGCACACTCTTTTCCACCCTTCATCCCCGAAAACCATTTTCACATTCTTTAACATTTAATTGTATTTTTGTGTATATTTGCCGCCGCTTAAAAACTAATCAAAACCAGGACCAATGGATCTGAAGAGAATGTTCATAGCCAACACACTTTTGAGCATAGCGGGCGGGTCGCAATATCGCAGGCTCAGGAAGGTGTCGGCCAACCCCAGACTGAACAGTGCCATCACACTACGCAAGATACTCTTTTACGCGAAAGACACCGTTTTCGGCAAAGAACACAATTTCGACTATATATTCAAGGCCAAGGACGACGAGGAGCTTTACAAGCGCTTTCAGGAGAATGTGAAGCCCAACGACTACGAGGACTTGAGGCCATACGTGGAGCGCCACAAGCACGGCGAGTCAAATGTGCTTTTCCACGGCAAGCCTGTCCTCTACGCCACCACATCGGGCACGACGGCCGAACCAAAATGGATACCAATCACCAGGAAATATCTTTGGAAAATATACGTGAAGATGTCGCGAGTGTGGCTCTTCAACTTCATAAAGCACCGCCACACCTGTTTCAGCGGCAAGGTGCTCTGCATTGTTGGGAAGCTAAGGGAGGGAGAGGCGCCCGACGGCACCATGTACGGCTCTGTGTCGGGCGTCACCCGCGACGACATGCCCCGCTTCATCCAGAAACTGTACTCCAACCCGCAGTCTGTTTACGACATATCCGACTACAACGCACGCTATTACGTGCTGATGCGCATGGGCATTGAACAGGACATCTCCATCATTGTGACCGCAAACCCGTCAACCATAGTGGAGATGCAGAACAACGTGAACAAATACTACGACGACTACATCACCGACATAGAAAACGGCACCCTTAACAGGAACCTCAACATCGAGCCGGAGATACGCGCCGAGTTGGAGAAGACCCTCAAACCGAATCCGAAGCGCGCCGCCAAGCTCCGCAAACTCAAGGGAAAATACGGCAACGTGCTTCCTAAACACTATTGGCCAAACCTTCAGATACTGAGCACATGGAAATGCGGCAACACTAAAATCTACCTCGACAAGTTCAAAGACTCGTTCCCGAAATCAACATTCCACCAGGAACTCGGCTACTTCAGCTCTGAATGCCGATTCGGACTCGTGCTCGACGACTCGATAAACACAGTTCTTTTCCCACATTACCACTACTACGAATTCATAGAAGAATCAGACCTGAACAATCCTAACCCGCATTTCTACCAGCTCCACGAGTTAGAGGAGGGCAAACGCTACTGCGCATTTGTGACCACATTTGCAGGACTGTACCGCTACAACATGAACGACCTGCTTGAAGTCGGGCCTAAATTCGTCAACACGCCAACTGTGCACATGGTGCAGAAAGTGAACGGCATCGTCTCTATCACAGGCGAGAAACTCCACGAACGCCAGTTTATCGAGGCTGTGCACGAGGCCGAAGAGGAGATGGGACTGAAGGCACGATTCTTCGTGGGATTCGCCGACCTCGACATCCGTGGCTACCGGTTCTATTACGAGTTTGAAGACCAAAGCGTGACGCAGGAGCAAGCCGAGGCGTTCAATTCGTTAGTTGACGAGAACCTCATGGCCAAGAACATCGAATATGAGTCGAAACGGAACTCGCAACGGTTGAAGAAACCGCTGGCGCACCGCCTGGTGAGCGAGTCGTTCGAACAGTTCAAAGAGGAGTGCATCGCCGAAGGTTACCGCGACGGCCAATTCAAAATACAGCTTCTGATGCAGGACGAGAAAAGACACGAAAAATTCAAAAAACTGGCCATCCGATGAACAACGTCAAAGCAGCTATTTTTGATTTGGACGGCACTCTCTATGACAAGTCGCGACTCCCGTTCCGCCTTGTATGCTCCCAACTAATCAAAGGCAAACTGTCTTACCTTAAAAAAGAGCGTACAGTAAGAAAGCAGCTAAAAGGCCTCTATTTTAACAATTCAGAGCAATTCGAATCTGTTTTTTTCGATAAATTTGGCATGAATAATGCAAAAGAATGGTTCTATGGGGACTATCTTCCTGACATGGTGCACATTCTCCGGCGCCACTATACTTGCGATGAAGAAACTGTTTCCCTCATGCGCGACTATCACGACAAGGGTGTGAAAACAGCTGTATTTTCCGACTACGGGTTTGTGGAGGAGAAGCTTCAGGCCTTGGGCTTCGACATGACAATTGCCGACTATCTGTTTGACGCACCCGCTCTCGGCGGACTCAAGCCCTGCCGGGAACCTTTCCTGAAAATCTGCGACACTTTGGGCGTCCGACCCGAGGAATGCATCATGTATGGCGACCGCGAAGACACAGACGGCGAAGGCGCACGCTCGGCAAACATGATGTTTGTCAAAATCGGGAAATAACAGGTCTTGGGAATATCTTCTTCCGGATAAAAATAATATTCGAGTGTTATAATGTTTATTGTAGGATTTATAAATTCAACTGGCAAAGTTATAAAAAATATTTGCAGGAAAATTGAAAAAAAGAACCTTTCGCGGCCTGTAGTTCAAC
>CAKUVI010000003.1 GCA_934699095.1 uncultured Bacteroidales bacterium
TTTTTTGACCTTTTTTGACTGTTTTCAGGCCCTCTGAAGGCTACTCCGACTCCAAATTTTGGAAACTTTTTCGGAAACTCTTTCAAAAATCGAAATGTGGAGGGAACAATTTTGGGGTGTTTTTTAGAAAAAATCACATAAAATATTGAATATCAATGTTTTATGTGATTTTGTGCGAGTTATCTTATTGATATTCAGTTATTTACAAATAACAATGTTCGAGAAAATTTGATAAAAAAAACTTTACAGATCTGGGACTCATATAGGGATAATGTGTTGCGATAAAAAAAATGCGCCAGGGATTGAAGCGGTTATGGCGGACAATAAGGCCTGGGCAGTGAGATAAGATTAACCACGTAGATAGTGACAGGGCTTATTGTCCGCCATTTGAGCGGAAAGCCCGACGGCGTAGCCGGGGCGCCCAAATAATAAAAAAGTAACGACTAATCGGAAAACATAATTATTGTATATATAATATAAAGCATAATAACAGTGGAAAATAAAATCTTGGAACTGGGGAATAAAAGAGATAATTTACGATATTTGCAGGCAAAAATAATTGCTTATGAAGAGGATAATATCTATTTTATTAGTGGCTATTGCAATAACTTACACCACAAACGGTCTATTTGCACAAACAGAGCGTGATTTTGAGACCGATCCTGTCATTTTGAACCGCATCAGCGAATGGCAAGACCTGAAATTCGGCTTAATGATGCATTGGGGTACGTATTCGCAATGGGGTGTAGTAGAATCGTGGTCGATTTGCAACGAGCCGTGGATAGACAGAAAAGGAGCTGACTACATACAATATAAAGCAGATTACCAAGCACTTAACAAAACTTTCAATCCCACGAAGTTTGATCCAGAATCATGGGCTGAATTGGCCAAGGAATCAGGAATGAAGTATTTTGTGTTCACGACGAAGCATCATGATGGATTTTGCATGTACGACACAAAGGAGACAGAATATTCAATAACGGGAAAAGATTGTCCGTTTTCAGCAAATCCAAAGGCAGACATAACGGGAGAGTTGGTCAAATCCTTCAGGAAACAAGGATTGTGGACGGGGCTGTATTTTTCGAAGCCGGATTGGCATTGCGACGATTATTGGGCGCATGAGTGGGCAACACCCGACAGAAACGTGAACTATGATCCTCAAAAGCACCCGGAAAGATGGCAAAAATATTGTGATTTCACGAGGCGGCAGTTGCACGAGATCACGCACAATTACGGTGACATTGACATTTTGTGGCTTGACGGCGGTTGGATTCGTCCGGAGTGGAGCATAGATGAAGAAGTGAGAGACTGGCTTGGCTGTCAAGGATGGGTACAAGATATTGACATGAAACGAGTAGCAGCTGACGCACGAGCATCAAATCCTGATTTGATCATTGTTGACAGGAGTGTGCACGGAAAATATGAGAATTACAGGACCCCAGAGCAGGAAGTTCCAGACACATTGCTGCCATATCCATGGGAGACGTGCATGTCGATGGGGGATTCATGGTCGTATGTTGCCACCGACAACTACAAGAGCAGCAACAAGCTGATCCATCTTTTGATAGACATTGTTTCGAAGGGCGGCAATTTTTTGTTGAATATCGGGCCGTCGCCAGAGGGTGAGCTGCCACAAACTGCTGTTGAGCGGTTGCATGACATGGGCGCATGGTTGAAAACAAACGGTAAAGCAATCTACGGAACCCGTCCTCTCTATCCATATTCATGTGGCGATGTAAGATTCACACAATCAAAAACAGGAACGAGATATGCTTTGATACTTCTTCCAGATAGTGCCGCCGCAGCCACTAATTACACGGTGAAGGGATTGGAAAAGAGTATAATGACGGGGAAAGCGAACATTGTGGGTTTAAAAGAGAAGGCTTCAATTGGAAAAAAAGGCAATGAATATACAATAACGCTACCGAAAAGTGTAATAAAAAAAGTAAAACATGCAGTAGTGATAGAGATCCAATAAAAAAGAGACGGAGTCAACTCCGTCTCTTTTCATAATATCAATAATAAAGTCTTAGTCGTTCAATCTGCAAACCAAATTTCTGTCGCCAAAGGCATCGTCGATCTTTCCGACTGTCGGCCAATATTTCTCTGTGTGAGCGAGAGGGAAGGCCGCCTGTTGACGGGTATATGGGCGATCCCAAGTGTCGGCGCAAACCACATTCATAGTATGAGGTGCGTTCTTAATCAGGTTATTGGTTCTGTCAGCCTTGCCGGTCTCGATGTCGCGGATTTCCTCGCGGATGGCAATCATAGCGTCGCAGAAGCGGTCAAGTTCGCTGAGAGGTTCGCTTTCGGTAGGTTCAACCATAAGGGTGCCATGGACAGGGAATGCGACAGTTGGGGCGTGGAAACCATAGTCCATCAGTCGTTTAGCGATATCACCGACCTGAACACCGGCGTTTTTGTCAAACTCATTGCAGTCGAGGATCATCTCATGAGCGCACATTCCGTTAGTGCCTGTATAGAGAATCTTATAGTATTTCTCCAATCTTGCACGCATATAGTTTGCATTAAGGATAGCTGTCTTGGTAACTTCAGTAAGGCCTTTTCCGCCGAGCATTTTGAGGTAGCCGTAGGTAATTGGGATAAGATAAGCGCTGCCGTAAGGAGCAGTAGCCACCTGGCTGCCGTTTTCACCGCCAACTTTGACGCAGGCGTGGTTAGGCAGGAATTGAGCCAACTTTTCAGTAACGCAGATAGGTCCTACACCAGGGCCGCCACCGCCGTGAGGCATTGCAAAGGTCTTGTGAAGGTTCAAGTGACATACATCCGCGCCCATAGTGGCGGGTGAAGTAAGACCGACTTGGGCATTCATGTTAGCGCCGTCCATATATACAAGGCCGCCGTTTTCATGAACTATCTTTATAATATCAAGGATAGCCTCCTCGAACACGCCGTGAGTTGACGGGTAAGTGATCATCAAGCATGAGAGGTTGTCCTTATATTGTTCAGCCTTAGCACGAAGGTCTTCAACGTCAACTTCACCGTTTTCAGTAGATTTTACAACCACGATTTTATTTCCAGCTTTAGCTGATGAGGCAGGATTTGTGCCGTGTGCAGAAGCAGGGATCAAGCAGATATTGCGGTGGCCTTCGCCGCGGCTGAGATGGTAGTTGCGAATCACGGTCATGCCTGCATATTCACCAGCGGCGCCTGAGTTAGGCTGGAGGGATACAGCGTCGAAACCTGTTATTTTGCACAACCAATTGCATACTTCCTCCAACATTTCGCGGAAGCCCTCTGCCTGATCGGCTGGAGCGTATGGGTGAATCTGGCATGTCTCGGCCCAGCTCAACGGGAGCATTTCTGCGGCAGCGTTGAGTTTCATAGTGCAAGAGCCCAGCGGAATCATTGCGCGGTTGAGGGAGAGGTCCTTAACCTCCAACATCTTCATATAGCGCATCATTTCTGTTTCAGAATGATACTGTTTGAAGATCTTGTTCTGCATGAATTGAGACTTGCGGGTCAATTCGGCAGGGATATGGAGATCTGGGATGCCGCAAGAGCCGTCACAAACGTAGGGCACGAAAGTTTTACCAGCGGTGATGGCGAGTATTTCGAGAATGTCATTTACATCTTTAAGAGTGACAGTCTCGTCCAAAGAGACAGTAAAACAACGCTCGCAGTGGTAGCAGAGGTTGATTTCTTTGGATATGGCCACTTTTTTAACATCTTCGCAGGTCAGTCCTTCGGGTGTTTCAAGGCAAACGGTATCGAAGTAGTTTTCGTTGTATTGTTTGAAGCCGTATTTGGCTGCTTCTTTGGCGAGGACACCAGAGAGCACGTTGATTTTCACAGCTTTGTTGCGGATGCCGTCGGCGCCGTGCCACATTCCGTAGAAGCCAGCCATGATAGCGGTGAGTGCGCTGGCAGTACAGATGTTTGAGGTGGCGCGCTCGCGTTTGATATGTTGTTCGCGTGTTTGGAGAGACATACGTACTGCGCGGTTTCCTTGTGCATCAACGGTCACACCGATGATACGACCTGGCATTTGACGGAGAAATTCTTCGCGACAAGCATAGAAACCTGCTGCAGGGCTGCCGTAGCCCATAGGAATACCGAAGCGTTGTGTTGAGCCAGTCACACAGTCAGCGCCCCATTCACCAGGAGGTGTGAGCAAGGTAAGAGCGAGCAAATCAGTGGCAACACCAACGAAAATATGTTTTTCATGAGCTTTCTCCACAAATGATTTGTAGTTATAAATACTACCCCAGTATGTAGGATATTGGATCATTGCGCCGAAGAAGGTCTCGTCCAATTCAACTTTGTCAGCTTTTCCAATCACAAGTTCGATTCCATGAGGAGCCGCGTTGGTTTTCATCACACCGATCGAGTGCGGGAAAACGCCTTCGTCAACGAAATATTTCACAACGTTGTTTTTCTGTTGTTCGCGGCTTCGGCTGCGGAAGAACATGAGCATCATCTCACCTGCAGCGGTTGCGTCGTCAAGCATGGACGCATTGGCAAGTGGCATGGCTGTGAGGTCGCTCACCATAGTCTGATAGTTAAGAAGTGCTTCAATACGGCCTTGTGAAATCTCAGCCTGGTATGGAGTATAAGAAGTGTACCAGCCTGGATTCTCGAAAATATTGCGAAGAATCACAGATGGAATATAGGTGTTATAGCTGCCCATGCCGATGTAAGAACGGAAAATTTTGTTCTTTGCCATCAATGAATGGATATGGTTCAGGTATTCACCTTCTGTCATTCCTTCTGGTAAATCTAATGGTTTTGGCAAACGGATTGCATTAGGAACAGTCTTCTCAATCAGTTCATCCAAGGATTTAACGCCGATAACTTCCAACATTTTCTGTTGTTCGTCTTCAGCCGGACCATTGTGCCTGCGCACGAAATCATCTTTAATTATCATATTGAATGTAAATTAGTTGTTTATTATTTTAAGATATTTTTTACTTGACAAATAATTTCAGAGATAGCATCATCGATACCTTCGGGTTTCTTGCCGCCTGCCATTGCCAAAGTTGGCTGACCGCCGCCGCCGCCTTGTATCATTTTTCCGCCAGCCTTCACCAAAGTCGGTGCGTTAAGTTTGTCTGAGAGGTTTGCGCTCAGGGCGACGACAAGGTTTGGTTTGTTGTCGAGCACACTTCCGAGCACCACCACTCTATTGTCAGCCTCGCGCAACTGGAGCGCTATCTGGCGGAGAAGGTCGGCAGAGAATGTGGTCTTTTTGCAAAGGATTTCAATGTCATTGTATTTTTCTGCATTTTCCGCGAGTGAATTCGCAAAATCCTTTGCCTGTTGTTTTTCAGCATCCTCAATTTTCTTCTTAAGGGCACTATTCTCATCCTGTAATTTCTGTACAGACTGAAGCAAGTTTGATGCATTCAGAGCTGTTTTGAGCTGAGCTATAAGATCTTCTTGTTCGCGGATGAGTTTTTCGGCGGTGATGCCGGTCACGGCCTCGATGCGGCGCACGCCGGCTGCAATTGCGCCTTCAGACACAATCTTGAATATACCGATGTTGCCGGTTGCGGATGTGTGGGTTCCACCGCACAATTCCACTGAATCGCCGAACTGAACAACGCGCACAAGATTTCCGTATTTTTCACCGAAGAGGGCGATTGCGCCGCGGGCGCGAGCCTCATCAATTGGCACATCGTCATATATCTGAGAAGGTATATTATTTCGGATCAACGAATTAACAATATCTTCGGCAGCTTTCAGCTCTTCATCTGTCACTTTGGCAAAATGCGAGAAATCGAAACGCAGACGTTCATTAGTGACCAACGAGCCCTTTTGTTCCACATGGGTTCCCAAGACTTTTCTAAGGGCAAAATCCAGCAAGTGGGTTGCAGAATGGTTATTTGCTGTCATCTGACGTTTCTCGGCATCAACCTTAGCCACGAATGCGGCATTCACATTTTCAGGAATCCTGTTGGAATGATGGATGGTGAGATTATTTTCTTTTGTGGTATTGTAGATTTCAATTTTTTCATCATCATTAAAAATCACACCGGTATCACCCACTTGACCGCCAGATTCAGCATAAAATGGCGTTTTATTCAGAACAATCTGGAAGAAAGTCTTGTTTTTAGCGGTCACTTGACGATATTTAAGAATTCTGCATTCGCATTGGAGTTGGTCATAGCCCACGAACTCAGTACTGATCTCTGAAGCAAGTTCGCACCAGTCACCGGCCGAGACAGCGGTTGCCGCGCGAGAGCGTTCCTTCTGTTGTTTCAAGTTTTCGGCAAAGCTGTCCATATCGACTGAGATATTCTTTTCAGAAGCCATGAGACAGGTCAGATCTATAGGAAATCCGTAAGTATCGAAGAGTTCGAAGGCAAAATCACCGTCAATAGTAGTGGTGTTTTTCATTTTTGCAACATAGTTTTCAAACTTTTGGATACCAGAATCGAGGGTTTTGAGGAAAGAAGTCTCCTCTTCGCGGATGACATTCACAATGAGTTGTTCTTGGCGGGCGATCTCCTCATATTGGTGTCCCATTTGTTCCACGAGGTCGTGCACGAGATCACAGATGAAGGGTTTGTTGAAATTCAGGAAAGTGAAACCGTAGCGGATGGCGCGGCGGAGGATTCTGCGAATCACGTATCCGGCGCCGGTGTTTGACGGCAGCTGGCCGTCGGCGATTGCAAACGTGACAGCGCGCAGGTGGTCGGCGATGACCCTCAGAGCGACGTCAACATCTTTTTTCTCCCCATATTTCACATTGGCATTCTGGGCGATTTTCTGTATTAACGGCTGGAAAACATCAGTATCATAATTCGACTTTTTGTTCTGCACCGCCATACACAGACGTTCGAAACCCATGCCGGTGTCCACATGTTTTGCTGCCAAAGGTTGCAGTTCGCCAGATGCCAAACGATTGAACTGCATGAACACCAAGTTCCAGATTTCTATAACCAGCGGGTTGTCTTTGTTCACCAATGAAGCGCCGTCAACTTTTTCACGATCGGCTTCATCGCGAAGGTCTATATGGATTTCCGAGCAAGGACCGCAAGGACCTGTGTCGCCCATCTCCCAGAAATTGTCCTTTTTGTTGCCTTTGAGAATACGATCCTCAGGAAGATGATTTTTCCAGATGTCGTAGGCTTCCTGATCAAACTGTGTACCGTCTTTTTCATCGCCGGCGAAGACAGTGGCATAGAGTCTGTCTTTGTCGAGTTTCATCACATCGGTAAGAAATTCCCAGGCGAAAGCGATAGCGTCTTTCTTGAAATAGTCGCCGAACGACCAGTTACCAAGCATTTCGAACATTGTATGATGGTAGGTGTCGTGGCCGACTTCTTCCAAGTCGTTATGTTTTCCTGACACGCGGAGACACTTTTGAGAATCAGCCACGCGAGGCCACTGTGCCGGATTGTTGCCAAGGAAGATATCCTTGAACTGGTTCATGCCGGCATTGGTGAACATCAGAGTAGGGTCGTTTTTCACAACCATAGGAGCCGAGTTCACTATATGATGGTTTTTGGATTGGAAAAAGTCCAAAAATGCTTTTCTTATTTCGTTTGCTGTCATATCTATGTTAATTTTCGTGCAAAATTACAATTTTATACTTTTTTTTCGCAATATATTAATTCCAATACTTTTTCTTCATTTTCCCAAGTAAGTTGAGATGCTGCAGTCACGCAGTTATTCTTGCAACGTTCAAGGTTTTCGGGTGAAGCGAGTGAGGAGACCGCCTCGGCAATCTTCTCTGGTGAGACCATTTTAGCGACGACACCAACGCCGTATTCATTAACGATATTGGCACGTTCGACAAGATTTGACACAACCATGGGAGTGCCTGCTTTGATATATTCGAAGATCTTGTTAGGAAGACTGAATCTGAGGTTCGCACTCACATCAGTATCGATGGCGATGCCAATATCAGCGAGAGCAGTGTAATTGAAAAGGCGTTCCGGTTTTTGTCGAGGAACGAATGTCACTCTGTCGCCGAGGTCCATAGTTTTGACCATCTGTTTCATTTTCGGCAGTACGGTTCCATCGCCCACCACAAAAAGATGGCATTTGGGCAAGAGTCTCATAGCTTCCACCATTTCCTCTCCGCCGCGGCCCTCGTTAATACCGGTGCCCTGCAGCAGCAGCACAGTCTTATCTGACGGCATTCCAAGCGATTCACGGGTCTCCGTGACCGGAAATTTTGCAGCTGGAGGTATATTTCTTACCAGATAAGGTCGTATTCCGTACTCTTTCTCATATTGGTCAACGATAGACTGACTTACGGTGATAACCTTTTTCAGTTTAGGGAAACAAAAGTGCTCGATTGAGCTCCACACCTTATATGATACGGGTTTGCTCACAACAGACAGTTCGCCGCAAAAATATTCATGACTATCATACACCAGTTCATTTTTCTTCAGTTTGCTCACCAGGAAGTTAGGCAAAAGAGTGTCAAGGTCGTTGGCAACGAGGATATCGCATTTTTTGAAGAGGAGATAAAGTAGGAGGCGGAATTGAAATTCGGCATAGAAGAGCACACCTCGCTTAAAAACGAGCCGAAGACGTTCGGTGTTATATACGCGTGGAGCGAGTTCAGGTGAGTCGGCATAGCGGCGGCCTACGAGTGTGACATCAAATCCCTTTTTATGAAGGAAGAGGGACATTTTATCAACTCGTTGGTCGGTATAGAGATCAGAAGTAACCGAAAGTATGACGCGCTTCATTATTCGGCGTTGGCTCTACCGTGACAGTTTTTGTATTTTTTACCGCTACCGCATGGGCACGGGTCGTTGCGTCCGATTTTCTTCTCTGCACGGAAAGGTTCATTAGCCGGTTTGCCAGGTGCCATCTGACGGCCGCGTCCCATTTCTTGTCGGCCAGTCTGTAGTTTTTTGGCATCTGATTCAGGAAGTTGGGCTTCCTTCACCTCTGTCTCTTCAGCCACAGGAAGTTTCCCGATGTTCAAGAATGACACGATCTCTTCGCTGATTCGCACGAGCAACTGGTCGAACAGGTTGAAAGACTCGAGTTTGTAAATCAAGAGAGGGTCTTTTTGTTCGTATGATGCGTTTTGAACGCTCTCCTTGAGGTCGTCCATTGCGCGCAAGTGTTCCTTCCATGCGTTGTCGATAACGGCGAGTGTGATGCCTTTTTCAAATGACAGTCCTACCTCGCGGCCGTTTGTCTCGTAGCATTTCTTCAATGGTGCCACTATATTGATGGTTTTCTTACCATCTGTGAAAGGAATGGCGATATTTTGGAATTTGTCGCCATGTTCAAGATATACTCTTTCGATCACAGGGTATGCCTGTTCACTTATTTTGGCGAGTTTTTCTTTATAATGGTCGTAAACTATCGGGAATAATTTCTCGACCAAGACATTCTGACGTTCTTGAAGGAAGTAGTTTTCTTCAAAAGGAGATTCACAGCCGAAAGTCCTGATCATGCCCATCTTGAAACCGTCGAAGTCCTTTGCTTCCCACATGTCAGCCACGAGTGTTTCACATGTATCGTGGAACATTTGTGAGATATCTATGGCGAGTCTGTCGCCGAAGAGGGCGTTGCGGCGGCGGCGATAGATTGTGGAACGTTGTTTGTTCATCACGTCGTCGTATTCGAGCAGGCGTTTACGAATTCCGAAGTTGTTTTCCTCGACTTTTTTCTGAGCTCTTTCGATGGATTTGGAGATCATGCTGTGTTGGATCACCTCACCATCCTTATGTCCCATGCTGTCCATAACTTTTGCTATACGGTCGGAGCCGAACAGGCGCATGAGGTCATCTTCGAGTGAGACGAAGAACTGGGAGCTGCCGGGGTCGCCCTGACGTCCGGCGCGGCCGCGCAGCTGGCGGTCAACGCGGCGAGAGTCGTGGCGTTCAGTGCCTATGATGGCGAGGCCGCCTTTTTCGCGCACTTCGGGTGTCAGTTTGATATCGGTACCACGACCTGCCATGTTTGTGGCGATGGTGACAGTGCCCTCGCGACCTGCCTCGGCCACGATGTCAGCCTCGCGTTTGTGCAGCTTGGCGTTCAACACGTTGTGTTGTATATGGCGGCGTGTCAAGATATTAGACAGCAATTCCGAAATTTCCACTGATGTGGTGCCGACAAGCACAGGCCGACCCTCTTCGTGCAGACGAAGGATCTCGTCAACCACCGCTGCATATTTCTCACGCTTGGTCTTGTACACCAAGTCATCGGCATCTTTTCTGATTACCGGTTTGTTAGTGGGTATTACGACCACATCAAGTTTATAGATATTCCAGAACTCACCGGCTTCTGTCTCGGCAGTACCAGTCATACCGGCGAGCTTCTTGTACATACGGAAGTAGTTCTGCAGTGTTATGGTAGCGTAGGTCTGGGTGGCGGCCTCCACCTTTACATTCTCCTTGGCTTCGATAGCTTGGTGCAAGCCATCAGAATAACGGCGGCCTTCCATGATACGTCCAGTCTGTTCATCCACGATCTTGACCTTGTTGTCGATGATGACATATTCCACATCCCTGTCGAACATTGTGTATGCCTTCAACAACTGGTGAACTGTATGGATGCGGTCAGAAGCGATAGCGTAGTTGTTGTATATCTCCTCCTTGCGCGCAACTTTTTCCTGTGGAGTGAGATCCTCTTTTTCAAGCTCTGCGATTTGTGCACCGACATCCGGCATGATGAAGAGCTTGGCCTCGTCGGCATCCTTGCTGATGACGTCGATACCTTTGTCCATGATGTCAACGGTGTTGAGTTTCTCCTCGATCACGAAATATAGTTCATCGTCGATGAGATGCATATTACGGTTTTGTTCCTGCATGAAGAATGACTCGGTACGTTGGAGCACCTGTTTCATTCCGGGTTCGCTGAGGAACTTGATGAGAGCTTTGTTTTTAGGCAAGCCGCGATGTGCACGGAGCAGGAGCATTGCACTTTCGTCTGTCGGTTTCGGATCTGGGTTCTCAGCGAGCATTTTCTTGGCTTGGGTGAGAATCTGCGCCACGTAGGTGCGTTGTGCCTCGTAAAGCTTTTGCACTATCGGCTTATACTGGTCAAAAGCCTGCTGGTCGCCGCGCGGTGTCGGACCTGAGATAATCAAAGGGGTACGTGCATCATCGATAAGCACTGAGTCAACCTCATCGACAATTGCATAGTTGTGAGGGCGTTGTACAAGTTCGCCTATATTGCGCGCCATGTTGTCACGCAGGTAGTCGAAGCCGAATTCGTTGTTAGTGCCGTAGGTGATGTCGGCATTGTAGGCGCGGCGGCGTTCGTCGGAGTTTGGCTCGTACTTGTCGATACAGTCAACGGTGAGGCCGAGGAATTCATACAAGAGTCCCATCCACTCGGAGTCACGCTTTGCAAGGTAGTCGTTTACAGTCACAACGTGCACGCCTTTGCCTGGAAGAGCGTTGAGATATACAGGGAGCGTTGCCACGAGGGTTTTACCCTCACCGGTAGCCATCTCGGCGATTTTGCCCTGGTGGAGCACCATACCGCCTATAAGCTGAACGTCATAGTGGCACATATCCCATTGGATCATGTTGCCGCCGGCCATCCAACGGTTCTGATAAATGGCCTTGTCGCCGTCAATTGTGACACATTCGCGCTTGGCAGCAAGGTCACGATCGTGCTGGGTGGCTGTCACTGTGATGGTCTCATTGTCCTTAAACCTCCTTGCTGTCTCCTTCATTACTGAAAAAGCCTCGGGTAGAATGTCATTCAGGATATCCTGGGTGGTGTCATAAACTTTGTCTTCTAACTTTTCGATTTCCTTGTAGATGCCCTGTTTTTCTTCAATGGGGATATCATAGTTGTTTTCCAAATAGCTTCGAAGCTCCGAGAGTCTGTCTTCCTCGACTTTGGTGGCGTTATATATCTTCTCTCTGAATTCTACAGTCTTGTGTCTTAATTCATCAATTGAAAGATTTTTTATCGTCTCATAGGCAGCAAGAGTCTTCTTCAACAGTGGTTGAAGTTCTTTCATATCTCTATCTGCTTTTGTACCAAATAGTTTTGTTAAAAAATTTGCCATATTTCAAATTCTGATTTTTCAAAAAACAAGTTGCAAAGATACAAAAAAAGTGTTATCCCTCCGACACATATATTTTTGAATATTTATATATAGAAGATTTTCAGGTTGCGTGCATACTCCAAGATTGATAAAGAAGGGGAAACAAAAAACAGTTGCACAAAATCGTACCTTTTTCATATAACAACTCAAAAAAAAACATACTTTTGCAGGTCTAATTAAAAATTCAATCGGTATGAAAAAGAATTTATCAAAGACTATCATTCTTTTTGCTATTGCTTTGTTTTCCATCAACTTGGCATCAGCACAGGAGCAGACAGAAAAGAAAATCACCTACAATTTCATCAACGAGTATGGTACACTGATCAGCAAGAATGTAGGATTTACAAGTGTTTTTGTAAACGGCATCAAGATCAAAAACAGCGATGCAATCGGCATTGGTGTCGGTTACGGCATAAATACCATTTCGTATCAGGAAGTGCCACTGTTCCTCAACTACCGACACTACTTCCAGCGCGGGCGCAAGGTCATCCCCCTTATCAATGTTGCAATCGGTACAGCTGCGAATTTTTGGGATCAGGATATCAGAACTCTTGTTCCGTACTACAACCCCGACGGAACTGTGGCCGGACACAATTGGGAGTATTACACCTTGCATAAACATGGATTCGGCCTATATTCAACCGTGGCAAGCGGTTTCAGTGTGAAGGCCTTCTCATTCACGGCCGGTCTGTTTTTCAGGACTTTCCCACGTGAAAAAGAGTTCAATGGCGGTGTAGAAGTAAAAGTCGGTTATACCTTCTAACGATTTGATTCCACCTGTATCTTCCTGTTGCCTAATTGCTTGAAGATACCGACCCAATACCCGACCCCATAACTTGCATGTATCACAAAGAACACAATGGGCATGATGAGAAAATCAGGTAGTCGTTTGGTTCTGCGCACGTCAAAAAGAAGAGACAGTAGCAAATATACAATCAGAACCGACAAGTAAATCCACCTTATCGGAACGCTGAAAATGCTAAGCAACCCTCCGAAAACCAACCCCGCGACAAAGAGTGGCGGAAAGAATTGCCGGAGGGTTGTTGGTTTTTGCAACTTTCTGTTAACCAATGGCTTGAAAAGACCATACTGGTAAAACATCTTGGCTGTTTTGCCAATAGTGTTTCTTGCGTAATATTCAATTTCAACATTTGGAAGAAGCCATATTTTCCCGCCGTTCTTAGTGATTCTCCCGTTGAATTCATCATCCTGGTTTCTCACCAACTCCTCGTCGAAAAATCCGATCTTGTCAAAAATCTCCCTCTTGAAACATCCGAAGGGGACAGTGTCAACAAGCATCTCCTTATCTGCGCCCACCCTGAAATGAGAATTGCCCATTCCGAACGGAGAGCTCATGGCAGCGGCTATCGCCCTGCACACTGCAGTATCTTCTGCAGGCAACGTGATGCACACACCTCCCACATTCTCCGCATCCAACTCGTGCAGCTTGCTCACCAACACCGTGAAATAGTTGTTTGGGTACTTGGCATGGGCATCAAGGCGCAAAATACAGTCGCCCTTTGCCTCCTTAATCCCTATGTTCAGAGCCGTTGGGGCAACCCGCTTCGGATTGTCCAAAAGACGTATGAATCCGTATTCCGAACTGTATGAGTCGATTATCTCGCGCGTGCGGTCTGTACTCCTGCCATCCACAAAAATCACCTCAAGATCATCCTTCGGATAATCCTGACTTAGCACAGACTTGATACAGGCTTCTATATGCTTCTCTTCATTATAAACGGGACAAACTACCGACAACATAATTATCAATTATTGGTTTTCAATCAACTGATACACAGATACATATCGTGGAGCAATATTACTCCACCTAAATTTCTCGAACTCTTCTGGTGACAGCGTGTCGTATTTTTCGTATTCTTTCAAGATTTTTTCAATCTTATCTCTTATATCATTGATACTCAACGGATTGACACTTTCTCCAACCTTCTTATCAAACATTCCGTCAATTGCTTCTCCCCTACTCCACAAGACCGGTAGCCCTTGAGAGAGAGCCTCCAGATACACCAATCCAAAAGTTTCTGATTTTGAAGGCATTGCAAAGAGATCATTTGCAGCATACACAGACTGCATCCTGACGGGTTCAGTGATTCTTCCATGACATGTAAGCGTATCAGGATACTGCGCTGCCAGTTGGTGAATTCTGGTTTCATCGGCACCATTATCGCCAACAATATCCAAATGGATATCTGGAAATACTGAACGAAGTTCAAGAACGGCATCTATCAATCTCAACACATTCTTGTTTTTGGAAAAATTACCTGCATAGACAATTCGGTTTTGATGATCAACTTTATTTTTAGTTTTTTGATTATCAATCCAATACGAGTTAATACCATTTGAAATAATCTCGCATTTGCTTGACACTATATCCCTCATTCCCGAAAGGGTGAAATGGTGAAGCAATCTGTTTTTCAACGATGGCGTTATAAAGAAAACCTTGTCTGCATCTTTCAGCACTGCGCGGTGGCACCACCACAAGTGCGGCATATAGCGAAGAAACGCGTTGATGTCGCTGTTCCTGACAGCGACGGCGTAAGGAATACCGTATTTCCGTTTCAACTCCCATGCCACCATGCCATCACTGAACATCGTAGTAGCATGACATACAGAAACAGATGCCAAATCCACGTTTTTTTCGATATTTTTGACGGTTTTTTCAATTTTATGAAAGAAAAACAATCTATGAAGCGGATTCAGAATATGAGAATAGACAAAAGAGGTGTTTTCAGCATCGAAGGAATTGGCTTCTTTAGCTTTTTTTCGCATCGGAACGAACACAGTTTGGCGAACTCCAAGACCGTCTAATTGGGTATAGAGATTGGTATGGACCTTGCTGTTGTTAAAGTCGTTGCATACATGCAAAACCTGTTTTGAGGTATTTTTGATGGGTTTTGACAAAGTGCGTTTGTGGGTTGACAAGGAAAAGCCGAGCAAGAGAAATGCAGGAAGCTGAACCAATCCCGGACCGTATGGGAAATTAGGCTCCGCCAGGCTGATTATGAGAGGAATGACACAAACAATCCACCCCACTTGCCATACATCAGATCTTCTTTTTCTTAATACCTCAACCACTGCGCTTAAGGCAAAATAAACGTAAAACAGAAGGAGAGGAAGTGAGAAGATGCCGTAGCGGACAAGACGAAGCAACGGATAATTGTGGATAAACGGTATTTTGGCAGGGTTCTTGATCTCTTCCACGACGGTATGGTGCTTGAGGATTTCCATCCCCTGCTGGTTTCTCATCCATCTCCGCGATGTGATTTCATTTATAGTGGTGCTATTCTTCCCGCCATACATGAAGGTGTGCATCTCATCACCGATAAAGCCTGTATATATGATCACAGCAGACATGGCTATAACAAGGATTGTAAGTATAGATTTCACACCATGTTTGACATGAAAATCAGCCTCTTTGATGATTATAAGCAATACGCAGAAAAGCATAGCAAAGAAGTCGGACCGTGCGCGGATGAGAACCACACAGAGTAGAGCAAGAAAGGCTGCGGCCCACAGAGAGGTTCGCTGGTCCTTAAGCTTCATTCCAAAATAGAAAGATGCTGTGGCACCCATGGCCAGAATTGCTCCTATTTGGTTTTTCCCTTCGTTAACCATATAATACTCAGGCACTTTCAGATTGCCGGCGAAAAACAGGCAGTTGCAAATTGTGACAATTGAGACAGACAAAGTATAATAATAGATGACATCGCTCCAATTGTGTTCATCCCATTTAAGGCAAATACCGATGATCACAGACAGCATTGTAATCACAAGCTGTATGATGTCGTTAGGCCGAATCGGCAGAAACAGAAACAGAATGCCCATCAGAATAATGGTGAGCGCAATAAGTCGTACAAAACGCACCGACAGAACATCTGGCAGAGAGAATGTCAGAATCAGGGCGGCAACCATCATGGCCATGATAACATAGCGAGCTATATAATAGACGCCTGTCATGTAAATCCACGGCAAAAACATCAGTGTTGATGTTATCAAAATAATGGAAACCAATATTTTAGCTATTTTCTGTCTCATTATATTGAAAATGTATAATTCTGATTACTTAACATTTGGAAGTTTTACCATGCTTCCGAACAACAGGTCGCTTTCCGGCAATCTGCCATAGTCGAAGCCACCGCCGGGTGTGAAAGTCAGTTCCCCAAAATAGCCACGTCCATTCTCAAGGTAGAAGTCAGCCCGCACAAACGGAAACGGTTTTGATAGTTTTTCAGCATAATCAAACAGTTGGTCTATACCGTCAGGTTTGGGCACTGTAAAGCCTTCCGGGGCATTTTTCCCTTGTCTGTTAAGACGTTGCAGATTCCATTCGCGGTCAAAGAAGTAGAACGAGGGCTTGTGGTCGTCTGCGCGCCCGATGCAACACAGAACATATTTGGGCACACCGTTGAAACAGTAGATTTTATAGTCTGTTGGCGATTTTCCGTCTTCTGTTTCGATAAATTTCTCACAGAGGAGGATCTTTTGGTCGATGTCGTATTGGGGTTCGGCCGCCAGGAGATGGAATTTGATTTTCTTGAAACGTTTCAGATCCTCAACCGCCGCCTGTTTGTCAAGCTCCGACTTGTTGTAGCACACCACATTGCCTCCGTTCCCGAAGTTCCACTTGAGCACAAATTTATCAGGCAGTTCATCCCATTCTATCTCGTCAGGGTCCTTGTAAACTTTAATAGCGTCATTCAAGATGTGTTCCAAACCGCAGTCCTTCACGTAATCTCTCACACGCCATTTGTCTGCGCACTGCTTAACCAGCTCGTTGTCCTTATAATAATAGAGCTTCATCCACTGCAACTTCTCATCCAAAGTTTTGGGATCCTTCAAATCAAGCTTTCTGTGGTGACACAATCTGAACAGGATGCTCACAGTCAGCTTAGGTGATATTTTTGTCAGCAGATATCGAAAATATGTATTATAGTTTGAACGGATTTGCATTTTTTATGATCTTTTTCGTTTTATAAAATTTTGAATAACGGAGTAATATGTCTGAAAACCATCAATTTTAAGCAGTTTGGATAACACGAAGAAAACAACTGCAAAGATACAAATCTGAACGCACATCAGGACATAAATATTCATGTCAATGAAAGAAAAAGCGTAAGCGGCCAAACCTGCAACGGCTGTAACCGCCAAAGCCGGCAGGAAATCCTTGACTTGTGACAACAGTCCGTAATTGATAAGTTTCTTGTTTGCTACTGCATTGATCACAAAGCTGATATATGAAACGCTTGCAACTGCGTACAGAAGTCCCATAACACCATAGCGTATGCCAAAGATGATAAGACCTATACCGATGATTCTTTTGGATATTTGAAGAACAAAATAGACACTTCCTTTACCCAATGACTTTATAACATTGGTATTCAGCGTATTAAGTGTATAAACAAGACCTGACAGACAGAGTATTTGAAAATACGGCACAGAGGGCTCCCATTTAGCTCCGTAGAGAAGGGTTATGAAAGGTTTTGCAATAATCATGAGGAGGACCATCATAGGAAAATTGACATAGACCAATGCTTTAGCGCTCTTGCGCACCCCTGCGAGAAGTTTTTCCGTATCATCCTGCAGTGTTGAGAATGCCGGGAAAGTCACGTCATTCACTATAGAGGAGAGGCCTGTAACAGGAATCTCCTCCAATTTCTTAGCCTGGGAGAAATATCCCAAGTCACCTGCAGAGAAACGTTTTCCGATGATAAGGCCCTGCAGGTTGGTGTAGATGGTTTCGGTAAGAGAGGAGAGCAGCATAAGTCCGCCGAAGCTGAAAAGTTCTTTAAGTGAAGCGAAGCTGAACTCCCAAGAAGGGCGCCAAGAGCTCATGCGCCAAAGGAGGATGACATTCACGATGGCGGAAGTTATTGCAGAGACCACCAAGCTCCACGCGCCGAATCCCGCAAAAGCCATGGGTATGGCCACAAGGGTGCCTGCCATTGCAGCGGCAATATTTCTTATAGCCAACGCCCTGAAGTTCATCTGTTTTTGCAGTTGTGTGATTTGAACAATCGCAAAAGACTGTATTATCAGAACAACACTTTGCGCCCTAAGAAGCGGTTTTAGCGGCGGCAGATCATAGTATCCAGCCACAAGTGGTGCGGTGAAGAAAAGCAATGCGTAAAACAAAGCCGCAAAAGTAAGGTTCCAATAGAACACTGTCGAGTAGTCGGCCTTGGTTGGGTTTTTCTTCTGAATCAAGGCCGAGCCCAAACCGCCTTGGATAAAAATGTTCGACACAGCAAGGAAGATGGCCAACATGGCTATGCTGCCGAAATCCTCAGGCATGAGCAGTCTGGCCAGCACCAAGTTAGAAAGGAAGTTGATGGTAAGGGTGCCGACCTTGCCAACTGCGCTCCACATCAGTCCGAAGATAGTCTTGTTTTTAAGGTTCTCTTCCATTTCTATAATATAGCAGCACGTATATCATCCTCCGACACACGCTCTTTATCCAAAAGATATTCGATAGTTCTGGCATTTTTGCGAAAATCCTCCTGCAGCAAAGAGCCTGCAAGGGTGATGATTGCATCGGCTATGGAGGTGTCGGTATTGACAGCCTTCCCTATGGACGAGAACAGTCCGAGTCCGTTGGGCACATCCTCCATGAGGTAGCGGTGCCGAACCGATGAAGGGCCTTTGTTGGCGGCCTGCGAAAATGACTTGAAAACGGTCATGGCATCTATGCTCAAGTCGCGCTCGTTACGCCACTTGGCAGCCTCGAAATAGTCTAATGGCTCACAATCGAAAATCTCAAGCAGCCGGTTTTTTTGGGCATCAAAATTTCTGATCACATTTATCACGGAAGGTGTGAAGGCCTCCTTGTACATCCAGAACTCGCCGCCGCTGTGTTCGATACGGGCGGCCGAGAATAGCATTCCTATAGGATGTACTATCATATTGGGGTTATGCAGTGCAGATTCAAGAATATGTCGCCGCAGGTATTTGGTGTTTTCGAACATTGATGAGAAGGTTGCAAGCACCTCGCCGCTTTTGTTGGCTGGGAGCACCGACACAGCGTTTCTTGGGTTGTAGAAGGTGATTCTCACATACAGGGAATCCATGATGCGTCCGTTGTAAGCAGTGGTTTCCCATTCACTGTAAATCACATCTCTCTTGATGTGCCTTTTGAATATCAGGCTACCCATATATCCTGGGACTATAGCGATAAGCTGTCCATCGCGCACGTGGGGTGCAATCTTTCGCGCCACATCCTCGTGGCACAAAGTAGTGGTCATAACCATGATGACATCGGCGAAAGGTATGGCCTTGGCCGCATCCTTGGTGATGAATGCAGGTTTAGCGAAATGAACTCCGCCTCCTGAGGTCTCGTCCTTGACATTGAAACCGCCCTCGCTGCACATCAGCTCGAAAAAGGCGCTGTTCGCCGAGTCGGAAGTCTTTAGAAGCGCGACTTCAAAACCCTTCTCTATGAGTTTTGCAGCATGCACCAAACCTGAATTTCCGCAGCCTACTATTGTTATCTTCATATCCAATTGAAAAAGTCGGTCTTGAATTTATTCTCAAAACAAAGCGCAAAAATAAGATTTTATCCGTTTGGATTAAATTGTATCTTTGCAGTTTTGAATTATTAACAAAAATTAAGTTATCGTAACTTGAGAAAAATGGGCGAAAACAACAGAAAATCAACAAAAAGACTGTCCAAAGACAGTCTTCTGTTCCACATTATTTTAGCGGTGGCAGTAACCTTCGCGATATTTTTTATTGCGGTATTGTTTCTCAGATTTTTCACAAGGCATGGCAGTGAGATAAAGATGCCGGATTACAAGGGCAAGGTAGCGGAGGAGCTGATCCAGAACGGCACGCCCGAGAAATTCGTCTTCGTGGTGAATGACGAGCTCTACGAGCAGGACGCTGTTCCGGGCACCGTGCTCAAGCAGAACCCGTTGCCGGGCGAAAAGGTGAAACACGGACGGAAGGTTTACCTCACCTTGGCAGCAGCTGAGCCGCCCACAGTCAAGATGCCGGAACTGCGCGACCTTTCCCTGCGCCAAGCCCAAATCATGCTCGAATCACAGAAACTCGTTCTCGACAAAGTGATAGAGAAACCGAGTCCATACGAAAACCTCGTCTTGGACGTTCTATACAAAGGTCATTCCATCTCTGCAGGCAACGAAGTGAAGCAGGGCGACAAAATCACGTTAGTGGTCGGCAAAAACATAGGCGACTTGCCAGATGAATCAACAGAAGGACAGCCTGAAGAGACTCAACAATAACCTAATAAAGCAGAAAATATGAAGATATTGAAGAAATTACTGATCGCAACTGCATTTTTCCTCCCGCTCATAACCAGCGGACAGGAGGTCATAACAGGCGTAACATCAAATCCCGAAGTCAAGAAGGCGGCGTTGAAATCGCGACCGGCCAAGCCGGCTTCCGCACTGAAGCTGCCGTTTTTCGACGACTTCTCAAACTACACTGGTCTGCCTGACAATCAGCTGTGGGCCGACGAGCAAGGATACGTCAACACTGGGTTTGCCGTCTATCCGCCATCCATAGGTGTGGTGACACTCGACGCCCTTGACGCCGACGGCAAGGTTTACGCACACGCCTCAAACAGCACTTTCGGCGCCGACACACTTACGTCGCTGCCCATCCGCTTAGACAGCAACTTTCTGTACAACAGGAAGATGACGATTGCTGATTCAATATATTTCAGTTTTTGCTACCAACCGGCGGGCGGTAGCAGGAGTCTGCCGGCCAACAACTGGGACCGCATTGGCGACGCCCCGGAACATTCCGACAAAATAGTTCTCGAGTTTGGATATTCCACCGGCAACATCATCTTTGCAGGATTCATATATGGCGAATACATTGCCGACCAGAGCCATCATATTGGAGACTCCATCGAGAACCCGTTTTTCCCCGGCACCTATTACGTCTTCGAGAGTGATGTTTACCCGGGCGAGGCCATCATGATCCCCGCAGATTCCATCTTTGCGGAAGAGTACGTATGGAATGAGATGTGGTCGTCGGACGGCTGCAGCATTGACAGCTGGCTGTCGGAAAACCCGTTGCAATATTTCAAGCAGGTCATCATCCCCATAACCGACGAACAATACCTGCGCAACAACTTCCAATTCAGGTTCAGGAACTACGCAAGTCTTGATATCGATTCGTGGAACGGGAACAGCATCCTCGGATGGTCGAGCAACTGCGACCAATGGAACCTCGACTATATCAAACTGAACTTAAACAGAACCTACAACGACATTTATCCAAACGATGTTGCCTTCGTAAGTCCTTCTTCTTCAGCACTCAAAGAGTACACAGCCATGCCATGGAAGCAGTTCAGGCCCACCGACATGGCTGAAAAATTCCACAATGAGCTCTCCAACCTTTCGAACAGCACCAAAAACACATACTACAACTACTTTGTAACCAAGAACCACCAGCAGACGATCTACACATCTCCATCCAACAACGAGAATGCGGAGCCGTACTCCTCAAGCGGTCTGCACACCTACCAATATCATGCCGAGCCCAACATTGGGATGGCTTTTGAGCACGACGGGGCCGACAGCGCCGTCTTCACAATCACACACGCATTCGGGATGGTGGGCATCAACGACGACTGCAGGAGCAACGACACCTGCGTCTTCGAGCAGAAGTTCTACAACTATTACGCCTACGACGACGGCACAGCAGAAGCAGGCTACTGCCTTCTCTCAACAGCCACAAACCCGCAGTCTTACTTTGCAGTCAAATTCTCGCTTGCCGAGCCCGACTCGCTGCAAGCAGTCAGGATGTGGTTCAACAGGACCCTGAACGACGAAAACATCGACTATTTCACGCTCATGGTATGGGCTGACGACAACGGCATGCCGGGCGAGGTGCTCTACGAACTGCCCTCACAACTGCCCGGGTATGCCCACGAATTCAACGATTTTGTAACCTACTATCCAGAGGAGCCCATAGCCATATCTGGCGACTTCTACGTGGGATTCCACCAAAGCCACAACGTACAGCTGAACATCGGGTTCGACCAGAACAACGATGCGAGAGGGAAGTTCTTCTACAAGACCACAACGCAATGGAACCAGTCGTTTTACAGAGGAGCCCCGATGATCCGCCCCGTAGTCGGCAAGAGTTTCGACCATTCCGGAGTGCAGAACCACAGTCAGGATCAATGCAGGGTTTATCCCAACCCCACCGATGGCAGCGTTCACATAGACTCCGATTTGCAGAATCTCAGAGTTGAGGTCTTCAACACCTTCGGACAATTACTCGAAATAAACGAACTGAGCGGGAATGACATGAGCCTTCAGCAATATCCTTCTGGTTTCTACTTGCTGAAAATATATTCCGACGGCAAATTCATCAAAACCGAAAAAATAATAAAACGATAACATATGAAATTCAACTTGACACGCCCGTTGGTATTTTTTGATTTGGAGACAACGGGACTAAACTTGGGAAAAGACAAGATTGTGGAGATTTCCATGATCAAGGTCATGCCTGACGGCAGTGAGACAGAACGCACAGAAATCATCAATCCAGGCATACCAATACCTGAGGAGGTAGCTTCAATTCACGGCATTCACGACGAGGATGTGATCGGCAAGCCGACTTTCAGCGAACTTGCCGACGATCTTATGAGCTTCATCGGAGACGCCGACTTGGCAGGTTTCAACTCAAACAAATTTGACGTTCCGTTATTAGTAGAAGAATTTCTCCGCTGCGGTCGCAGATTTGACTTAAGAAACCGCTATCTCATTGATGTTCAGAATATTTTCCACAAGATGGAACCGAGAAATCTGGTGGCAGCCTACAAGTTCTATTGCAATGGCGATCTCAACGACGCGCACCACGCAAGTGCCGACACAAGAGCCACTTACGAGGTTTTGAAGGCGCAGATAGAGAAATACGACGGCGTGGAGTACACCGATGCCCACACAAAACGCAAGTCGGTGCCGGTCAAAAACGACGTGAAAGCGCTGAGCGCGTTCACCACCGACCGCCCCACAGTTGACCTTGCCGGGCACATAGTGATGGATTCCCAGCAACGCCCGGTTTTCAATTTCGGAAAATACAAGGGGCAGCCAGTCAATGAAGTGTTCAAAAAAGAGCCCGCCTATTACGACTGGATGATGAAAGCCGACTTCCCACTCTACACAAAGGAGATCGTCACTCAGATTTACCACGAGGTTTCCTTGGAGAAAAAATTCGCAAGACAATAAAAAAGCAAAACTCACAAATTGAAACGGCTGCAAAATTGTTCATTTTTTTCGCCGAAGAATGAAGAAAAAATTGTACTTTTGCACCGGTTAAAAAAATTATCGTAAAGATCAGTAAATCAACAAGTAAAAAAAATAAATCTACAACTTACCAAATTTTATATTTATGGAAAAAATAAAATCATTGGCAGATCTCAAGAAAAAGAGAGAAGAGTTGCAATCTAAAATCGAATTGCGCGAGGAAGGCGAAAACGTAGAAAACCTCGTTCAAATCAAGGTTGCGATGGCAACTTGCGGTATTGCTTCCGGCGCAAAACAGACCATGGAGGCCATCATTGAGGAATGCAACAAGCAGAATGTAAAGGCTGCTGTAACTCAAACCGGATGCATGGGTTATTGCTATGCTGAGCCCACTGTTGAAGTGAAAAAACCAGGCGAAGAACCAATCGTTTTCGGACACGTTGACACCAAAAAAGGCCAGGACTTGGTTAACAAGTACATCCTTCAAGGTGAAATCTTGGACGGTGTCATCCCTGTAAATTACGAAAAAATCGACAAATAACCAATTAAGGATTCAGTTATGGCAAATTATAAATACCACATTCTTCTCTGTGGCGGTACAGGATGTACAGCTTCAGAAAGCCCGAAAATCAAAGAGAATTTCATTCAAATATTGGAAGAGAAGAACCTTGCGAACGACGTTCAGGTAGTGGCTACCGGTTGTTTCGGTTTCTGTGAAAAAGGCCCTATCGTAAAGATTCTTCCCGACAACACTTTCTATACACAGGTAAAACCTGAGGATTGCCGTGAGATTGTTGACGAGCACATCATCAAGGGTAGAAAAGTGAACCGTCTGTTGTATGAGAACCCGGAGAACAAGGAGCACGTTTCCGACTCCAAGCACATGGGTTTCTACAAGAAACAGATGCGTATCGCACTCCGCAACTGCGGTTTCATCGATCCTGAGAACATCGATGAATACATCGCCCGTGACGGTTACAAGGCATTGGCTTCAGTATTGGAGCAGAACGATCCAGCAGCCACCATCGACCTCATCAAGAAATCAGGTCTTCGCGGCCGCGGCGGCGCCGGCTTCCCGACAGGTTTGAAATGGGAGCTTTGTGCAAAGAACTCAGCCGACCAGAAATACATCATCTGTAACGCCGATGAGGGCGACCCGGGTGCATTCATGGACCGTTCTATCCTCGAAGGCGACCCACACTCAATCATCGAAGCTATGGCTATCGGTGGTTTCTGTATCGGAGCAACCATCGGCTTGGTTTACATCCGTGCCGAATACCCATTGGCAATCCACCGTCTGCAAGTGGCTATCGAACAGGCCCGTGAATACGGCTTGCTCGGCAAGAACATCTTCGGAACAGACTTCAGCTTCGACATCATCCTCCGCTATGGTGCAGGTGCATTCGTTTGCGGTGAGGAGACAGCCCTTATCCACTCTATGGAAGGCCAGCGCGGTGAACCTACATTCAAACCACCGTTCCCAGCTGTTTCTGGTTATATGAAGAAACCTTCTAACGTGAATAACGTTGAGACTTACGCCAACATCCCTGTTATCATCAACAAGGGTTGGGAGTGGTTCTCATCAATCGGAACTGAGAAGTCAAAAGGTACCAAAGTGTTCGCTTTGGCAGGCCAGATCAACAACGTCGGCCTTATCGAAGTGCCTATGGGCATCACCCTCCGCGAGGTTATATACGAGATCGGCGGCGGCATCAAGGGCGGCAAAAAGTTCAAAGCCGTTCAAACCGGTGGTCCTTCAGGCGGCTGCTTGACAGAAAAGTTCCTCGACACACCTATCGACTACGACAACCTCGTGGCTGCCGGCTCAATGATGGGTTCCGGTGGTATGATCGTTATGGACGAAACCTCATGTATGGTTTCCGTAGCCAAGTTCTACCTCGACTTCACCGTTGAAGAGTCTTGCGGTAAATGTACACCTTGCCGTATCGGTAACAAACGTCTGAGCGAAATCCTCGACCGTATCACCAAAGGTAATGGAACAATGGAAGACCTCGCTCTCCTTAAGAACTTAAGCCACGTGATAAAAGATACAGCACTCTGCGGCTTAGGCCAGACTTCACCAAACCCTGTATTGTCAACTATCGACAACTTCTGGGATGAATATGTTGCACACGTAACCGAAAAGAAATGTCCTGCTGGACAGTGCAAGGCTTTGAAGCAATATGTCATCAATGCCGAAGCATGTAAGGGTTGCACAGCGTGCGCACGCAATTGCCCTGTTGGCGCTATTAAAGGTACAGTTAAAATGCCACACGAAATCAACCAAGAACTCTGTATCAAGTGCGGCACATGTATCGAGAAATGTAAATTCAATGCAATTAGTATTATTTAGTGAAAGTTGAACAATATGGATACAATTAAATTAACAATAGATAATAGAGAAGTTGAAGTACCAAAAGGTACAACTATTCTTCATGCTGCAAAGCAAATGGGAATATCAATCCCTACCCTTTGTCACTTTGAGTTCAAGGGTATGGATGTACACAACAGACCCGGCGGATGCCGTCTTTGTGTTGTTGAAGTAGCCGGCCGTAGAAACCTCGCGCCTGCATGCGTAACAGAATGTATGCCTGACATGGTTGTACGCACAAACTCAATGCGTGTCATCAACGCCCGCAGAACCGTGCTTGAGCTCATGCTCAGCGACCACCCGAACGACTGTCTTCAGTGCTCGAAGAGCGGAAAGTGCGAACTTCAAGCATTGGCTATCCGCTTCGGTATCCGCAGCAACCCATTCGTAGGCCCGGATCACGCACAGTCAAGCTACCAGATTGAAGTTTCTCCTTCAATCATCCGCGACATGAACAAGTGCGTTATGTGCCGTCGTTGCGAAATGATGTGCAACGAAATGCAGACCGTTGGTGCTCTCTCAGCAATCGAACGTGGTTTCCCTGCAGTTGTTTCCACAGCATTCAACCAACACCTTGACCACTCACCTTGTACATTCTGCGGCCAGTGCGTTGCAGTTTGTCCTGTTGGCGCCCTCACAGAAGTTGACAACACCGCAAAGGTTATCCGCTCTATCGTGGACCCTACCAAGAAAACCGTTGTTCAAGTTGCTCCTGCAGTCCGCGTTGCTCTCGGTGAAGAATTTGGCATGAAACCTGGTTCCATCGTAACCGGCAAACTTACAGCTGCCTTGAAAGCCCTCGGTTTCGACTATGTATTCGACACCGACTGGAGTGCCGACCTTACCATCATGGAAGAAGGCACCGAACTCCTCGGCCGTCTCGGCAAATTCTTGGCTGGCGACAAAGATGTGAAACTTCCTATCCTCACATCATGCTGCCCTGCATGGGTTAACTTCTTCGAACACCAGTTCCCAGAATTGAAAGAACTTCCATCAACCGCCAAATCACCGCAACAGATGTTCGGCGCAATGGCAAAGACATATTTCGCCGACAAGATTGGCGTAAAGCGCGAAGACATGATCTGCGTTTCTGTTATGCCTTGCTTGGCTAAGAAATATGAATGCGGTCGTGATGAGTTCAAGGTTAACGGCAACCCTGACGTTGACTTCTCAATCACAACACGCGAGCTCGCAGCCCTTATCAAACAAGCCAACATCGACTTCCGCGAACTTCCTGAGGAAGAGTTCGACAGCCCACTCGGCGAATCAACAGGTGCTGGTGTAATCTTCGGTACCACCGGCGGCGTTATAGAGGCTGCTGTTCGTACTGCTTACGAAGTTTACACCAAGAAACCTCTTCCTAAGATCGACTTCGAAGAGCTCCGTGGTTTGGAAGGAATCCGTTCAGCTACAATCGACTTCGACGGCACTCCTATCAACATCGGTATCGCTCACGGTCTTAAGAATGCCCGCAAACTTCTCGAAGACATCAAAGCCGGAAAGAACCAGTTCCACGCTATCGAGATCATGGCCTGCCCAGGCGGCTGTATCGACGGCGGCGGTCAACCTCTCCACCATGGTAACGGCGACATCATCAAGGCTCGTTGGGAAGCTATCTATCAAGCCGACAAGAACATGCCGATCCGTAAATCTCACGAGAACCCGTCAATCCAAACCCTCTACAAAGAATTCTTGGGCGAACCTTGCGGACACAAGTCTCATGAGTTACTTCATACACATTATTTCGACAGACAAACAACAGTTGAAGTTGACCTTAACAACTAATCGTCTGTTGCAGTTAAAAAATTCACTAAAAAAACAATTACCGTTATGGATAAGATAATTATCAAAATGAAAAAGGAAGTCAGTGATAAGATTATTGAAATCTGCAACAGTTTCGATAACAAAGCTGGCGAATTGATTAACGTCTTGCACCAGACACAAGACTTCTTGGGATACCTTCCCGCTGAAGCACAAGAGTTGATTGCAGAAAGACTCAACATCCCAACCGCCAAGGTTTACGGCGTGGTTTCTTTCTACTCTTTCTTCACAATGGTTCCTAAAGGAAAATATCCGATCTCAGTCTGCATGGGTACAGCTTGCTACGTACGTGGCGCTGAAAAAATCCTCGATGCATTCACCAACGAGCTTCACATCCCCGTTGGCGAAACCGACAAAGACGGTATCTTCTCCCTCACTTCTCTGCGCTGCGTAGGTGCTTGCGGCCTTGCCCCTGTAGCAATGGTTGACGGCAAAGTTTACGGCCGTCTCGCTCCAGCCAACGTTAAGTCCATCATTAAAGAGTATAGAGAAAAAGAGAACTAATTCTTAATATATCCTGTAGATAAAAGGCGTTCTTTTCAGAACGCCTTTTTTTGAAACATAACCAAAATAAACACACCATAATGATATCATTTACCTGCGACTACAACGAGGGAGCGCACCCAGAGATTCTTCGTCGTCTCCTTGAAACAAACATGATTCAAGAACCAGGCTATGGTGACGACCAGTTTACACAATCAGCAATACAAAAAATCAAAAACACTATCGGGTTCGAAAAAGCCGATGTGATGCTTTTGGTTGGCGGAACACAGACGAACTCAACGATTATAGATGCAATGCTACCACACTATGAGGCAGTAATTGCAACGGAAACAGGACATATCGCCGTTCATGAGTCGGGCGCAGTGGAATTCTGCGGCCATAAGGTGATAACTCTGCCCGCCCACTCCGGGAAAATGAACGCAAACGAGCTCCGTTCATATATGAAAAACTTCTACGACGACCCGACGTGGCCACACATGGCACACCCGGGAATGGTCTATATATCATATCCCACCGAATATGGAACCATCTACTCAAAGAAAGAAGTTGCAGAAATACAATCAGTGTGCAACGAATACGGCATGAAACTGTTTATCGATGGCGCAAGATTGGGTTATGGCTTGGCAAGTGAGGCAGCCGACATGGATTTTCACGAGTTAGCTCAACTATGCGACGCTTTCTACATCGGCGGAACCAAAGTAGGTGCACTTTGCGGCGAGGCAGTGGTTTTCCCGAAAGGATATGCGCCGAAGAACCTGTTCACCATAGTTAAACAACACGGTGCCTTGCTCGCAAAAGGACGGCTTTTAGGTGTCCAGTTCGACACACTCTTCACCGACAACCTATACATGAATATCAGCAAACATGCTATTGATATGGCTGAAAAACTGAAGCTTATATTCAAAAAACACAACGTACCTCTATTCATCGACTCGCCTACAAACCAACAATTTCCTATATTAAACGAAAAACAACGGCTCGCCATTGAAGGGAAAATCCTTTATGAAACATGGGAGAAACACTCAAACGACGAATTTGTTACACGTTTCGCCACAAGCTGGGCTACCAAACCAGAACATCTTGACCAACTCGACAAGCTGCTGTGTTCATAGAACAGATTCACCCCATGTCGGAAAGAAGGTGCTGGAAAGTTGAATAATTAAGTATAATTTGGAAAGATTTTTGGTTTTATTTATTGATTTTTATTATCTTTGCAATTGTTTTTAGACACATACTCAAGAAGAATTATAACTTAAATATTTGAATATGAAGATTTTAGTATTAAACTGCGGTAGTTCTTCCATCAAGTACCAACTTTTAGAGATGGAACCGCAACCCACTTTATTGGTTAAAGGTTTAGTTGAACGCGTAGGTCTTGAAATGGGTGAATTCACCCACAAACCAGTAGGTAAAGACAAATACTACTTACAGACCCCTATTCCGACTCATGAAGATGGTATCCGCCTGGTTCTGAACACCTTGACAGATCCTGTTCACGGGGTAATAAAATCCCTTGATGAAATAGGTGCAGTTGGTCATCGTGTTGCCCATGGTGGCGAATTCTTCAAGACAAGTGTTGTTATTGGAGAAAGAGAGCGCGAGGAAATCGCCAAATTGTGCGCACTCGCACCGCTTCACAACCCGGCAAGCCTGACAGGTATCGACGTCATGAAAAAACTGCTTCCTAACGTAAAACATGTGGGCGTTTTCGACACTTCTTTCCACCAGACAATGCCTGCAGAAGCATTCCTCTATGCCCTCCCTTACGAATATTATACAGAAAAACAGATACGCAGATACGGATTCCATGGTACAAGCCACAAATATGTAGGACCCAAAGCAGCTGAATTGGTGGGCGTTCCTTACGAAAACTCAAGAATTATCAGCTGCCACTTAGGCAATGGCGCGTCAATATGTGCCATCAAAAACGGCAAATCAATTGACACATCAATGGGATTCACTCCAGTTGAAGGACTTGTAATGGGTACTCGCTGCGGTGACATTGACGCTGGTGCACTGCTGTACATTATGGACAATGAACACCTTGACACAAAAGGCATGAACACCCTCATCAACAAAAAGAGCGGTTTGCTCGGCATTTCCGGCAAGAGTGTTGATATGCGCGACATACGTGCCGGCCGCGACGCAGGTGAAGAGAGAGCAACACGCGCTTTCAACATGTTTGCATACCGCGTAAAGAAATACATCGGTGCCTACGCAGCCGCTATGGGTGGAGTTGACGTGATTCTTTTCACCGGTGGCATTGGAGAAAACGCCTGGTTCCAACGCGAGAAAATATGTGAGGGACTTGAATTCCTTGGCACGAAACTAGACCCGGAAGCCAACCAGAAATACTGCGGCGAAGATGGTATCATCTCCACACCAGATTCCAAGGTGAAACTCGTGGTTGTAACTACCAACGAAGAACTTGTCATAGCAACCGACACATATAACTTGATCTAAAACATATTTTTTCATAGTAAAAAAGGACGTTTCAATTTGAAACGTCCTTTTTTGTCGTTTATGACAGTCGGATCATATTTCTATTTTGAACGCAGAGATACAGCAAAGCCGCCGCCACGCACCATGTGCAGCTTCAGCTTTGACTTTGCAGTGACAGTTGTGCGGGTAATGGAATATGCCTGTGGATTACTCTCATAATCAGCATCTTTGGCATCGGCGTAAATCACTGCCTCATATTTGGTACCGGGCTTCAAAAAATTAAGACTTAGAGTCACGTCGCGTGCATTCTCATCCGTGATACCACCGACATACCAAACATCATGCGGTTCTTTCAATACAAAAGAATCGAGAGTTTCCACTGTGTCTGGTATTGCATATACAAACCTTGTTGCATTTGAAATTACGCCTTTCTTGGCATCCGGGAGCTGTGCCAGTCCATCAGCAGCCATGTTTAGAGATGAGAGTTTAGGATGACGAGCAGTGATGATGAAGTCTCCGGGTTCAGCATCAATGTAAATGGTTGTATCCCAGTCAACTGCCACGTCTTTAATAAATTGGAATGCATCCATAAAGCGCGAATAGTGTTCAGGGAGGTCGGCTGCCATTTGAAGCGGTGAATAGAATGTCACATACAAACCCAGTTGGTTTGCGATGGTATGTCTCATCTTGCTGTGATCAAGTGGGTTATTCTTTGACATATCCTGCTCGAAAATGCCCGGAGTATAGTCCATTGGTCCTCCCTGAAGACGAGTGAAAGGGAGTATCGTCGTGTGACCTGGTTTGATATGGCTGCGGAATTCGGTGCCCATGGCGCTTTCGTTCCCGATCATATTTGGCCAAGTTCTGCATAAACCGGTGGGGCGCACCGCCTCGTGTGCGTTCACCATGATGTGGTGCTTAGCAGCCTCTTCAACAGCGTAATGATAATGATTAATGACAGGCTGACTGTAATGATGCTCGCCATGCGGAATAATTCTTCCCACATATCCGCTCTTCACAGCATCATAGCCATACTTGTTCATCAAAGTATAGGCTTTCTCCATCCATCTTTCATAGTTTGTTATCGATGATGAGCTCTCATGATGCATTATCAATCGAATACCTTTGCTGTGAGCGTATTTGTTGAGTGCGGGCAAGTCGAAATCGGGGTAAGGTGTCATGAAGTCGAACACGAAGAATTTTTCCTTGCCGTACCAGTCTTCCCAGCCTTCATTCCATCCTTCAATGAGAAGAGCGTCAAAACCGTTCTCAGATGCAAAATCGATGTATCTTCTTACATTCTCATTATTGGCGCCATGTTTGCCGTTCGGTTTGGAGTGAGCATAATCGGTGACGCCCAACCTGACCGACGGATAATCATTGGTATATGCCCATGTGCTTTTGTTTGTTATCATCTCCCACCACACTCCCATATATTTTACTGGGTGAATCCAAGATACATCCTCAATAGCGCACGGTTCATTGAGATTCAATATCAGCCGCGAAGCGAGTACATCTGTGGCCGATGTTGCCACCATGACCGTCCGCCATGGTGTTGTGCATGGGGTTTGCAGTCTGCCCTTGTAGCCGGTTGCATCAGGTGTGAGCCAAGTTCGGAAAACGAAGGTGGTGTCATTAAGATCGAGGTTCATGGTCGGATAATCCAAAACCATAGCCTCATGGATGTTTATATAAAGGCCGTCGTCGGTTTTCATCTGGAGGGCGGTCTGGACACCGGTCTTGGAGAATGCCTTCCATGGCCAGCCACAACCTTGGTGAACGCCGTCGAAGAGTCCTCTGATCTCTGAAAGACGTGATTTTGTATAGTTGTATTCCTGGGTGTCGTAATCGCCCGGTATCCACCACGCAGTGTGGTCGCCGGTCATCGCAAACTCAGTGAGTTCCTCTTTGATCCAGAAGTAGGCCAAAGAGTTTTTGAATGGAAATTCGTAGCGGAACCCCAATCCATCGTTGTAGAGACGGAATCTCACAATCATGACAGTAGGTTTGGTGTCTGTTGAGCCGTCGGCACTTGCCACAGCGCCTGCGGGTTGTTCCAAGGTAACCACCAATTCATTATAGTGGTTGCGAATCGTGGCTTCCTCACCCCAAACCGGTGCCCAAGTTTCATCAAATGACGAAGTCTTGGAACCTATGATGTTGAATCCGTGAGCCAGATCATCTCGCCATTCCAAGGTGAAACCCATCCGGGATGGCAGAACCACAGGACTTCCGTTGCGGTTCAAGCTATAAAAAGGGACTCCGTCTTCAAGGTAAAACGAAAGTGAAAGCTGATTGTCGGGACTCTGTAACTTCAACTCGCCGGGTTTTGCAAAAGCCTGAACTGCGGCAAACAAGATAAAAAGAGCCATCATGGTGAACTTATTTCTCATAAATGTCGAATTATAATAAAAACCATTGGCAAAAATAGCAATAAATGCAATTGAAATGCTGCTTGAATATTAAAAAATGCTTGTTTATAAGTAATGGTCAGCCAAATGTTTATCCCACACGAAAATTGTATCTTTGTTCGTTTATAATATCGGAAAATCTTCTTAATATATGAAACTTGTAAAATTCTGTCTGTCGGTGATAGTGGCAGGCGCAATGTGCATCAACGTTGCAACGGCGCAACGAACGGAAAATTTCAAATCGCCGCAATATGAATACCAGACGGCGGTGGACCTTTTCAACAAAGAGAAGTACGGTTCCGCACAACAATACTTCAAATACGTATTTGAAAACACCGAAGACAAACAGCATGATTTGAAGACCAATTCTCTGTTTTATCAAGGTGTTTGTGCAGCAAAACTCGACAACCAAGATGCCGGTTATCTGCTTCAGACCTTCATTGACAGGTATCCGGTGCACACATCTGTGCCGGAAGCTCGGTATTATCTGGGCCGCTACTATTTCTCACGAAAGAATTACAAGAAGACATTGGCTCAGTTTGAACAGATCTACGAATCCGAAATCCAGCCTGAGAACATTTCAGAATACCATTTCAAGAAGGGTTACTCATATTTCATGACCGGTGACAAAGACAATGCCAAGATGATGTTCCAAAAGGCACGCGACGAAGAGGGCGCTTACCAGCTTCGCAGCATCTACTACCTTGCATTCATGGCATATCAGGACGGCAGATATGATGAATCGTTGGAAGAATTCAACAAAATAAAAAACGAGCCTGAATTCCACAGCGAGGTTCCGTATTTCCTGACACAGATCTATTTCAAGGAAAAAGAATTTGAAAAAGTGCTTGAAGTGGCTCCCAAGGTGGATGTTCCAAAAGACAAAAACCAAGCGCAGGTCGAGCGTTGTGTGGCTCTCTCACATTACAGTCTCAACCAATATGAAGAAGCTGTCGAGCACTTCGCCAAGATACATGAGACCAACCTCATAACCCTTGACAGGAACGACTATTTTGCCATGGGGTTCACCAATTACCGCGTTCAGAAGTACAACGACGCCATCACAGACCTTTCACGTGCCGCCAAAGACAAGAATCCGGACAAAATGACCCAGCAGTGCTATTTTCTTATCGCTGACTGTTATATGAAGACCAACCAACGCACCCTTGCGGCACAGAGCTTCAAGGAGGCGTCTAAGTACGACTTCGACGAAACCATCAAGGAGGAATCCATGTTCAACTATGCCAAACTGCAGTGCGAAACCTCCACAAGCCCTTTCAACAACGGAATTGAGGCCCTGCAAGACTATCTTAACCAATACCCGCACGCTAACCACAGCGACGAAGCGGCCAACTATCTCTCCCAAATATACCTTTCCACTAAAAACTACCAGGCGGCTATTAGCTCTATTGAGAAGCTCAAAACCAAGAACCCCTCGATACTGAAAGCCTACCAACGCTGCACTTTCAACAGGGCATTGGAGTTGATTAACAACAAGAACCAAAAAGACGCCATCACACTTCTCAACAAGACTCTTTCGGCCCCAATAGACAAAAAGACAAACCTTGACGCGCTATATTGGAAAGCCGAAGCCCAATACCGCAACGAGCAATACAAGGATGCCTATTCAGCATTCCAGACTTACCAGAACGCCGACCGCGCCTCCTCAAACGAATATTATGTTGATTCTTACTATTCTCTCGGATACTCGGCGTTGAAGCTCAAGCGCTATAGAGACGCAGCCAACTACTTCAAAACATACCTCAATAAGACAAAAAAATCACAAGATATTGAAATCCAGGCTGACGCGTCAGCACGCTTGGCTGATTGCTACTTTATGCAACTCGACCTTCCTAATGCAATAAAATACTACGACCAGTGCGAACGCCTCGGTCAATCGAACGCCGACTATGCAATCTACCAACTTGCAAAATGTTATGGCTATCAGAAGAACAACAGCAAAAAAGTGCAGACTTTGGAGCGTCTGTTGAACGGTTACGGCACCTCCAACTTTCGTGACGATGCAGAGTTCGACCTTGCAGTCACCTACCATACTCAAAATGATTACCCAAGTGCAATATCCGCTTACAAGTCATTCATAAAGAACCATCCAAAGAGTCAGCATATCCGTCAGGCCCACACCCGGTTGGCCCAAGCTTACCTCAACAACGACAATCCCCAGATGGCCATTTCTACATACAAATATGTTGTGGAGACCTATCCGGGCTCACAAGAATCTAAGGATGCCTTGGCCAATTTGGAGACAATCTACACCGAAAACGGCAATACAAGCGAGTTTTTCGACTATGTCCGTTCAAAGAACATGAACATTTCAGCTGACAGGCAGGATTCAATAGCATTCCGCGCCGCTGAAACCAAATACAACCGTGGCGACTGCGAGGCTTCTATAGCGGCGTGCAGCGATTACATACGCCAGTTCCCCAACGGGTCGTTCGTCGCAAAGGCCCTGTTCTACAAGGGTGAATGTGAATACGGCATGAGGAGATATGCAGACGCGCTTGCGGATTATGAGACCATCATCAAAAAATACAAGACTGAATACAATGTCACTGCTTTACACAAGGCGGCATCAATCCTGTATAACGACAAAAAATATGCGAAGGCGCTGACCTACTTCAACAAGCTGATGGAAAACACGACGGCTGAGGAAGAGATAATCTACGCCAACAACGGTGCGATGCGTTGCGCGTACTTCCTGAAAGAATACCGTTCAGCCTTGACGAGCGCCGAGAACATCATCCGTCAGAACCAGTCTGACCAGGATCTCCTGAACGAAGCTTTGTTGATAGCTGGCAACTCAGCATACGAGCTCAACGAGATTGCCACGGCAAAGAACTATTACAGTCAGCTCATGCCGAAAGGCAGCAACGACCTTTGCGCTGAGGCCGCCTACCATCTCGCCGACATCGCATTGAACAAGGACAACAACCTTTCCGAATGCGAAACCCGCATCAAGGCAATCCTCGGCAGCGATTACTCTTCAGAATATTGGTATGCCCGCACGTTTATCCTCTACGGCGACCTGTACAAGGCCAAAGGCAACTATTTCCAAGCGCGGCACACTTATCAGAGCATTGTTGACAATTATTCCGGCGAAGACCTTGTAAAACTTGCCAAAGAGAAAATAGCCGAAATAGATGTTTTGGATAATTAAGATTTTGTTGAACTGAAAATAATATTGAAGATGAAAAAAACGACCATAATACTTATAGCATTTCTGTTTGCAGTGGCTGGTTTGCAGGCACAGGTGGTGGATTCAGCCCAACTGCTGATCAAATATGTGCCCAAGCTTCAAAACTCCAACAAGATAAACAACCAGGCGGTGATTCGCGACACCGTGGTCAGTCAGCCTGTTGAATTCAACTATGTGGTTGCACCTTCGAAACCTGAGCTCAGCTTTCTGCCGGGAGACATGGAGGTCGGCAAGCTGAATCCTGAAGTCAAGGAGCGTTACTATCGAAACTATCTGAAACTCGGCTTCGGCTATCCGATAACCCCGTTGGCTGAGTTGTCGATGCACAACTGCCAAAACCAGAAATACTCGTACGGACTTAACTTCCACCACTTCTCCTCTTGGGCCAATCCAATTGGCAAGGAGCAGAAAAAGTACGCCTACGCGCCCACAAGCGACACCCGCCTGCTGCTCTTCTTCAACAGGATATTCAAAAACCACACCCTCTACTCGTCAATCGGCTACAACCACGAGATGGCCAACCTGTACGGATATTCAAAAGACTGGCATATTCCTGCTTATTATTACGAGAAAGAGTACCTCGACAGCATCCACAACAACTTCAACCATGTGTATGCTGAATTAGGATTCCGCTCCAACTACACCGCAGATGAAAAGAGATTGAAGGAAGATGTGCGCTTGAACTACGACTTCATCCACACATATTGGAGAAACAACGAGCACAACGTAGGTATTCACGGTTTCTTGGCCTATGACGCCAATTTCATAAAGATTTCAGGATACCAGCATTATCAGGTTGACTTTGGCCTTGACTATTTCAACAACACCTGGAGCGACAGCATTCCGATGGGAACCGACAACAGTCTGCTGAAACGGCGTGCCGAAAACAGCTTTATGTTTGAAATACGTCCTACCATGAGTTTCAAGATCCGGGAATACCATCTGACGGCCGGCGTCGGAGTGCCACTGTTAAACCAATACAACAAGGTGCAGTGCCCTGTATATCCTATCGCTGAACTCCAAATGAGTCTGATACGCAACGTCCTGAACCTTTATGTCGGCATAGACGGAAAGAGCGAGTATGTTTCGCTGAAGAACATTCTCTATGAGAACCCGTATATCAAGCCAAATCTCGACACCTTGAAGTTCACCAAGTCGCAGATCAGCATTTACGGCGGAGTAAAGGGGCGCATCACCGAGAAGCTGAATTATCACGTTTCCGCGCGCTATTCATACCGCCGCGACCTGCCTTTCTACATGCTTGACACAGCATCTTTGCTTAAAAACCAGTACGATTTGGTATATGCCAAGAAGGGAACGGAGCTTAATGTAAGCGCAAACCTCAGCTGGGAGGCCATCAACCATCTGTATCTCAACCTTAACGCAAGCTATCACAACTACTTTTTCCTTGAAGGTTACGATTGGTTTGAGGCAAACAGCGTCACCGGCGGCCGTCCATTCTACAAACCAATGTGGGAAATCGGCTTCGAGGGCAAATACATCCTCAAACAACGTTTCATATTCACTGCCAACGCAAAAGTCGGATTTAACAGATGGGCTGTGGTTCCTTCATGGACACCTGCTCTCGATGACCTTGGCAATCCAATATACGATGAGTTAGGCAATCAGAAAGGAATGATTGTTTATTCTGTTGAGAATGACATCCGCAAAAATCCTGATGGTTCAAACAGTTCTGTAAAGCCTGTGCTGAACTTCGGACTCGGTTTTGAATATCTCATCAACAAACAATTCACAGTATTCGCCAACGTAAACAACATCGGCCATCAGTACGCGACCAATTATTACGGATTCAACAACTTTGGTATAAATATTTTGGCAGGCATCACCTATTCGTTTGGCAACGAGGCGTTCAAGCCTGCGAAGAAGAAATCCGCTAACGCGGCTTCCTCATTTTAATGCGCATTGTTGTACCCACGTCTATCACCGAGGATTTGACAAACAGTCGTCCCCGGTGATATTCGTTTATAATGCGCTTGGCCAAGGTGAGACCCAAGCCCCAACCGCGACTTTTAGATGTATATCCTGGAGAGAAAATCTTACGCTGCATATTCTGCGGAATTCCCTTTCCTGTATCCTTGATATCTATATAAACATTGTTCTTTTCCTCTGTGATGGAAATTGTGATACTACCCTTTCCGTTCATGGCGTCAACAGAGTTTTTGCAAAGATTCTCAATCACCCATTCAAACAGATGTTTGTTAAGAAGAAGGTTAATCTCATGGTCCGGTTTTTCATAATTGATTGATACCATGGATGAAATACGTGATTGCAGATAGTCAGTGAAATTGTCGATGAGTTCAACCACGTCTGTCTTACTGAGCTCTGGAACTGAACCTATTTTCGAGAAGCGCTGGGCTATGGTCTCCAAACGATGGACGTCTTTGCCTATCTCTTCCGGAACCGACTGGTCAATGGGCATCTCTTTCAGTAATTCGGTCCAAGCCATCAGTGAAGATATTGGTGTGCCCAGCTGGTGGGCCGTCTCTTTCGACATTCCAACCCAAACGCGGTTTTCCTCCGATTTTCTCGTAACATTAAACAACAGGTATCCTATTAGGATGAACACAATGATGATACCCCATTGTATGTATGGGAAGAGTCGTAATTGTTTTAGAACCAAGGATTCTTCGTAAAAAACGTAACATTTTCCATGGTCTAACCAATCAAGCACAACCGGTTCGTTTTCATCACGCATTTTCTCCAACCGTGCATTCACCTTGAAGGGGGCCTGCAACGTAGCCGAGTCGATATTACCCGCTGCTATCACATTAATCTGTGTGCTGTCGGTTATGATGACAGGCACTGAAGCCGAGTTGATAACAGTCTCTTGGAAAAAAGACTCAAGAAGATTGTCGATCATCTCCTTAAAATCACCGTAAATATGGGAATTCTTGTAGTAAATCATCACATAATCCCTGTGATAATAGGGAAGTTTCAGACTGTCGTATTCTTTTATGGCGCTTCCCATCTCCCTAATATTTCGCATAGAAGAGACACTGTCGGGCACATTAAGGGCGGCATCGATAGCGCCATCAGGGCGTGCTATGATTGTCGGAACTGTCTTGTTTGACGAGATAATGTCCTGATAAAAAGTTATATCTTCATCGAGAGAGGCATCGGCTACTTTTTTTACGGCCTTTGCAAAGATTGCCGCTTGGTTTCCCTCTTCAATCTTGACGGAATCGAAAAGTTTTTCAGTTTCGTTGATCAACTGGGTCTTGTAAGTGATTGCGCCAGCCCAGATCTCAATGCGCTGGCGTTCCTCAGCTGCAATTTTTTTTATGAGCTTATTGGAATATACAATGATAACTGTAAATATTGCCGCTGCCGACATGAAGAGCAGCCATTTCCAGTAAGACTTAAGAAACTGGTTCATATTATTGTGAATCGGCAGCAGTGAGCAGTTTGTCTATAATTTGCTCTATGGTGATACCCTCAGCTTCAGCTTTGTAGTTACGGATGATTCTGTGACGCAGGATATTATAGGCCACGGCGCGTACATCCTCGATGTCGGGAGAATATTTGCCATTGAGGACGGCGTGCGTGCGGGCACCGATGATCAGGAACTGGGAGGCACGCGGACCTGCACCCCACGACAGATATTCGTTGGCCCAAGCATGGCCTTTTGTTGTGCCAGGACGTGTCAGTGTTGCAAGGCGAACAGCGTATTTGTAAACATTATCTGGAATAGGTACTTTCTGCAACAGCTTCTGATAGAAGATAATCTCTTCTACGGTAAGCACGCGCTGTGGCTCAACCATGTCACCGTGAATGGTCCTTTTGACAATCTCAACCTCTTCGTCCATGCTCGGATAGTCGAGCATGATGTTGAACATGAAACGGTCTTGTTGGGCTTCTGGCAGCGGGTAGGTACCTTCCTGCTCAATAGGGTTCTGAGTAGCCAAAACGAAGAACGGGTTTGGCAAAGCGTATGTGGTGCCGTTCATACTGACTGAACGCTCCTGCATGGCTTCAAGAAGCGCTGATTGTGTCTTTGGTGGTGTTCTGTTGATTTCGTCGGCCAACACGATGTTAGCGAAAACAGGTCCTTTCACGAACTTGAAATTTCTGTTGTCGTCCAAGATTTCAGCACCCATGATGTCGGATGGCATAAGGTCGGGGGTGAACTGGATACGGTTGTAACTCATGTCAACAGCCTTGGCTATTGTGGTTATCATCAATGTCTTTGCCAGACCGGGCACACCGATCAAGAGGGCGTGGCTTCGGCTGAACATCGCCATCAGGACATTCTTCACAACCTCGTCCTGCCCTACAATAACTTTTGCGATCTCCTCACGGAGAGTCTTATATTTTTCAACGAATGATTCTATCGCTTCTATGTCTGATTTGTTATTCAATTCCATAGTTTAAATTTTAGGGAATTTGCCATTTAGTAACGAATGGACAGTATTTATATTGTTCTGATATTTTAATGTTTGTGACTTTCACTTTGTCAACCACCCATTTTTCGAGAGCCGCATACTTCTTTTGTTCGAGGGCTGCATTTTTTATCATGTCATAGTCTTCCACGATATTGGCTTTATGCTCAGAGACTCTCTCTTTGAGGTAGATGAGTCGGTAAGCCATGATACCGTCATCGTTCACAAACGGCACGCATTCTGAGTATTCTCCCGGGATCAGCTTGTTGATTGTGGTGAATGTGGCGTCGTCCATAGACTGGCGGTCGAATGTGAGGGAACTGTTGTAGGGATTCACAACCATTCCTCCATTGAGTCTTGTGCTGCCTTCGGAGAATTTTTTCGCAGCCTCCTCTAGGGTCATTTTTTCGCTGATGATTATGTTGCGGACACTGTCGAGGTAGGTTATGGCCTTCACTTGCTCATCGGTGGATGGTTTTGGCTGAATAAGTATGTGAGCCACTCTTATGGATTCGCCCCGGCGTTCAATCATCTGGATGATATGGTATCCTGCTTGTGTTTTGACAACCTGTGAGATTTCTCCCGATTTAAGGTTGAATGCAGCGGCCTCAAATTCCGGATAGAGGGTACCTCGCTCCACAAATCCCAAGTCGCCGCCCTTGGAGGCACTGCCGGGGTCATCTGAGTAGAGGCGGGCCAAAGCACCGAACTTTTCACCACGCAACACGCGTTCCCTATAACTCAAAAGCCGCTCCTTCACACTGTTTATTTCCTCGTCACTCACTGGCGGTATCTTTACAATCTCGCCAAACTGGTATGATGTGCTCACCATCGGCATGCTGTCAGGACTTATCTTGGCGGCAAACTGATTGACTTCTGAAGGTGTCACAGTGATGCTGTTTGTAATATTCGACTGCACCTGCTCTATCAAAGCCTGTTCATACATCATCTCACGCATATCCTTCTTGATCTCTGACATCGGCTTGTTGAAGTAATTCTCGATATACTTCACGTCACCGCCTGTTTGCTGCAGGAAATACGAAATTCTGCTGTTCAGACGATAGTCAACCTCCTCGTCGGTCACCTCGATACTGTCGATTTCAGCCTGGTTGACCATAAGTTTGTTGAACACTAAGTTCTCTAACACTGTGCAGTATATTTCGTCGGGATCTTCCACAGTCCTGAACTGGGCGGTATAGTCTTTGTAATGTTTCTCCAAATCGGAGCGCATTATAATCGACTTGCCTATCACAGCCACGATGCCGTCAATAGGTGTTCCCTTTTGGGCCAATCCGCATGCCCAAAGTGAAGCGAATAAAATTATAAGAAGTACTTTCTTCATTGTGATGAAAAGTTTGTCACAAAATAAAACTGCGAAAATACAAAAAAAAGAAGACCAACGCCTTCTTTTTTAAGTTTCCAAATCCGCAATTTTCGGATTATTTTCTGCCAAGACTTTCGTCAGACACGGTAAGTTTTTTTCTGCCTTTAGCTCTGCGAGCAGCCAATACTCTGCGACCGTTTGCAGTTGACATTCTTTCTCTGAAGCCGTGTTTGTGTCTGCGTCTGGTGTTTGAAGGTTGGTATGTTCTTTTCATTTTATAACTATTTTTATTGTTCTGATTTTAAGGCTGCAAAAATACACTTTTTTTATTATCAAACGCATATAGTTGAAAAAATATTTTTTTTACAAATACGGAAACCAATATTTATTAAATTTGCATTTCAAAACAGTGAATATGGAATCCATAAAAAAAATATACCGAATCGGCTTCGGGCCTTCGAGCAGCCACACTATGGGGCCGCACCGCGCCGCAGAGATTTTCGGCGAGAAAACCAAGGGCGCCACTTCGTACAGAGTCACGCTATACGGGAGTCTGGCAGCCACTGGGAAGGGGCACTTCACCGACAAGACCATCATTGATGCTTTGTCGCCCAAGCCAGTTGAAATACTGTGGAAGCCGGAAATCCAGCATGAGTTTCACACCAATGCCATGCTTTTCGAGGCATTTCATGGGCAGGATGTTATTGATAAATGGAAAATATACAGCATTGGTGGCGGAGAATTGGCTGATGAGCACTCCGTGGTTGACCATAAAGAGCATTACGAGGAGAACAGCATGACCGAGATCGTGAAGATTGTGGAGAAGTACGGCATGAATTTTTGGGAGTATGTAGAGAAGCATGAGGACAGTGACATTTGGGATTATCTGTCGGAGCGGTGGAAGGCCATGCAGTGCACCATAGAGAAGGGGTTGCAGGACGACGGGGTCCTGCCTGGAGGACTTTACGTAAAGCGGAAGGCCACGCAGTACTATGTCAAGGCCCGCAGTTACAAGGCCTCATTGCAGGGCCGTTGTCTTGTCTCGGCCTATGCCTTGGCCACCGCGGAGGAGAACGCGGCTGGCGGCAGGATAGTGACCGCGCCCACATGCGGCTCGTCGGGTGTGCTTCCGGCTGTGCTGTATCACCTGAAACACAACCACGAGTACAGTGACAAATTCATACTGAAGGCTATGGCCACGGCCGGACTCTTCGGGAACATCATCCGTACAAATGCCTCTATCTCGGGTGCTGAAGTGGGCTGTCAGGGCGAAATAGGCTCTGCCTGCGCCATGGCCGCCGCCGCTGCAAACCAGCTCTTCGGCGGTGCTCCGCAACAGATTGAATATGCAGCTGAAATGGGACTTGAACACCACCTCGGACTAACCTGCGACCCTGTCTGCGGCCTTGTGCAGATACCCTGCATCGAACGCAATGCTTTCGCCGCACTCCGCGCCCTCGACGCCAACCTCTTCGCCATGATGTCGGATGGCAAACATATTATCAGCTTCGACAAAGTGGTGAAGACCATGAAATTGACAGGTAAAGACCTTCCAAGCTTGTATAAAGAGACCTCCGAAGGCGGCCTTGCCGTTGTTGATTAACCGTTTTGTCGGTTCTTGTTGAGACGCGCCATGGCGGAGCACGCTACATTCCAAATTATTATTCTGCGACTCAAAATCCTACCTTTTTCTCCTTACAGCAATATATATTTTTTTTACTTTTGCATGTTTTAATATTAAAAATCGTCAAATTATGAACAAACAAACTTTTATCGGATTTGTTTTTGCTGTTTTGTTCTCTTTTTCTGCAAACATGGCAGGATTAGCCCAAACAAACAGGGAAACCATTGACATCAACTACAAAAAAATAGAGCAATTTGTGGATAAAAATGACGCCCAATTTGAAGCCCTCATGAAAAGATTCATAGCCAGCGACACCACCCTGACTATAGACGAGTGCGCAAAAATCTATTACGGGAGCTTCTTCAGTTCTAAATACTCATACAACGATGTCACAAATGAGATTAGAAATGCCATTAAAAACGAAAATTATAGCGAGGCGTTGAAGCTGTGCGAAGATGAACTTGCAAAATCCCCGGCTTCTTTGGGTTTGTTGGACAAAGCTGCCGTTTGCTGTCAACATTTGGGAAAAGACCCTAATGTTTACCTACAAAGAGCAATGATGATTTTGGATGTCATATTCAGCTCTGGAGACGGCTATTCTGAAGAGACAGCCCTGAAGGTGGTGGCCGTGGCCGACGAGTATTTTATCATCTACGCTGTGCTCGGGGCCGAATTAGAACAACAAGCCTTGGTTCACAATTGCGACGTGATGACTATATACTCTGAAGAGGACCCTTCTCAAACCATTGACCTCTACTTTGACGTTTCTCTGCACCTCTCAGCCTTGAATGCAATATTTGGAATCAAAGATGACGGTCTTAAAAAGGGCAAAGAAAAAAAATCCCGCAAAAAATAAAGTCAAATTCCAGAAAGGCAAGATTTTACTGACAAAAAATATAAACGTCGTAAGGCAAATCACTTTGTTTACGGCGTTTTTCGTATCTTTACCAAATGAACGAAAGAGAGGACATAATAATAGAAAACACCCTTGCCAACGTCAACAATGACAGATTTTCAGGATATCTTTGCCACGCCTTCTGCAAGCAAGGATTCTGCACATTCAAATTCAATAATCAGGATTTTAGATTTGAAGTAGGAAATTGCCTCATATTTCCACGCTGCGATGTGATTGAAAACGTTGTGGAGAGTGACGATTTCAATGCTGATGTGGTATATGTGACCCGAGAATTCATTGAGGTTTGCACTCCTCGTGGCAATTACGGCATGAAGGGGCATTTGGCACTTTTCAACAACCCGATTATGCGCCTGACGCCAGAGCAGCAGGAGGTTTGCATCCTGAACTTCGACTATATAAAAAGACGCCATGCCTTCAACAGCCGCCACTTTCACCGAGATGCCATGATCAATGCCATCCAACGCATGATTATCGACTTCTTTGACTTCCATGCCGAACTGTACGGAAATGACAAAATCACTTCGCAATATGCACAAATCATGAACGGATTTATTGCCCTCCTGGAAAAAGGCGACTTCTACACGAACCGCGAAATAGGCTATTATGCCGACAAATTGTGCGTCACCCCGAAATACCTCTCAGAAGTGGCAAAACAAGTCAGCGGATTCCCGGCCAACTACTGGATTACACGATATACAGCTTTGGAAATCAGCCGCTTGTTAAGAGACAAGACCCTGACATTGACTGAAATAAGCGATCGTTTCGGATTCTCATCAACGTCATATTTTTCGCGTTATGTACAGAAATATTTAGGCTCAAATCCATCTGACTTCAGATAGCATAGGTCGCTTTCCGGTAACCTTGAGTTGAGTTTTTAATAGTGTTATGAAACACAAACGTGAAAGAAATAGGAGAAAAATCCTGCAACAGCTTACGCTAATCCTTCTTTTCACGGAAATCCTTGGGTGACATGCCTGTTTCACGCTTGAAATAGCGGCTAAAGGCGGCCTGCTCGTCAAATCCCAACATATCTGCGATTGCCTGCACTGAAAGGTCGTGGCGTGTGTGCAACAGCATCTTGGCCTCCACGATGACCTGTGTGCTGATCCAATGTGTTGCGGTGTAGCCTGTCTCCTCCTTGATAACCTCGCCGAAATACTTTGGCGTAAGACAGACCTTTTCTGCGTAAAAAGCCACATCACGGCGTTGCCGGAAATTCTTTTTGAGAAGATCAAGAAACCTGTTGCTGACAGGTGTGTCTTTTGGTAGCTCATTCAGGTTATTCTGGCGATAATAGCCCAACAAACGCAACAGGAACTCCAATTGCCGCAAATGCAGCATGCGCCGTTCTGCAAGCTTAAGATTGGATGTCTCCAACATCAACTCCACCACGTTCATTATCATCTTATACTGATGATTGTCTAACTTGACCCTTGGGTTCGGCTCATAGCGATAACGCATCTGATTGATTATCTGCAACATCGGTTCGTTTAACATTGAAGAGTCTGCAACTATCAGAGTTGCGAGATAATCATCGCTTTTACTGATTTCAAGAAGAGACTGATTAGGGAAGATGACAGCCACGGTTTGTGCCTCAGAAAAATCATACATATCATTGTACATCAACCGGTTATATCCTTTATGTCCGATACAAATCACGTAATCTGGCGACACAAAAGGACCTTCACTGGAAGGAAGTCCCTTGACTTTGTCAAGAACGACTATGCCTTCCTTTTTTATCCGCTTGAGATTTTGCTCAATCGGGTGTTCCCCTGCATTATACTCATTCATCTCAAATCACATTATACCTTCAGCCATGCGCCTGCCCGAATCAAAAGCCTTTTGGAGATCACTCTCCCAATGCTCCTCACGGTATTTCCTTTTGTCTTCTTCTGAAAATCCCGCAAGCTCATAACGGTCGTAGTTTTTCACTTGATAGGTGTTATAGGCCTCGAGATGTTCGGGCTTGCCAAGAGCCGTGCTTATGCTATATTCCATAGTGCCGAAACCGTTACTGTTATTGCGTGCAGGTGTACCGTTCATTGTCTCCACCAACACCACCGGCATCCGCTTGGGCGCCGTGATACTGTAGTCGTTGTATGACAGCCACGGGAAGGTCAAACGTTCCAGAAATGTGCGCATTTGCCCTGTCACATCACCGAAATAGATCGGGGAGCCCATGGCTATCCCGTCGGCTTCTGCAATCTCTTCCAGAATAGGAGTCAATTCGTCACGAAACTTGCAAACATTTGACGCTTTCCCCTTGAGTTTACAAGCCATGCAAGAGATACAACCTTTGTAATTAAGGTCATAGAGACGCACTGTTTTCACCTCTATGCCCTCTCCCACCGACCTTGCCCCTTCGGCAAACTTCTGTAACATAGAGGCTGTATTCATATTTCGACGAGGACCGCCGTCAATCACTATTATTTTTTTCATTACACTATTAGTTTTAGGGTTTACAATATCATTGGCCGCAGCCACTGCAGGATGTTCAAACAAGCTTGTAGTTGCTATTGTCGCTATCCCGAGAGCCGCTTTTTTCAAAAATTCCCGTCTGTTCATAATTTAAAATCTTAATTCACGAGACTGAACTGCAAATATACGTTTTTTTGACTAAAACCTATCCTAAAATATGGCCGTATTTATAAATATTGTTATTCTCAATTATTTTTGTGAAGTAAAACCAATGTTTAAACCACCCCCTTCAGTGCATTCACAATGAGGGATTATTTGCAACCGCAGGGACGTGGTTGCAAATAAATGTACGATTTTTCAGACAGCAATGAATTATTTTGTAATTTTGCGCGTTGTGTTTTTTAGACAGTTCTATGTAAACCTCTAAAAGCTGGGGATATGGCAAGGAGTTGTGATAACAGATGCCCCATCAAATATCTATCTCGTAATATGAGACCAATATGAAACAAATAAAATCAAACAACAACACTCACCAGATTCTAAAAGCCGCCCACAGAATGAGGGCGTTCATGGCCTTGTATCCTCTTGTGATGCTTTGCTTGTGCGTTTTTTTGCAGTTCAGACTCATTTTTTTTAACGTTGAATACCCTGTTTTTTTCCCAGCCTTTTTTGGGACATCTCTCATTTTCATTTCTGTTTTTTTTCTGATTGGAAAACATCTGTCAATCCCAAGATGGTCGTTGTTTGCCTACTGTGCTTTTTTTACAATATCTCTTCTTATGATATTTTTCGATGTCTTTGATCTGTTTCAGGGCAAAGAAACCACGAAAAATCTTATATACGCTTTGTTCGAAGCCATATCTCTCGTATTTACTCTTGTGATATGTTCATTAGACAATAGGAAAAACAACTTTTTTCAAAATAATCCAATGAAACACACTAATCTCCATCACGCCATTGGTGTTGTTCAAGTGATTCCCTTTATAGTATCACCAATTATCTTAGTTTTTGGTATGATTCCTGATTTATTGGATCTTCCCGATCATCTTCTTGATTTAATGTATCAGATTCAAATTTGGCTTATCGGCTATTCTTTCTTCGTTATCATACCATTGTTCATATTCAGCATCCGTCTTCATGTCTCCATTTGGTCTAAAATCCTTTACTTTATACTGTGCTTAAATATTTTTTTAGGATATCTTGACGATATTGTTTTCCCGGGTTTTCTTTCAAACCTATGGATAAAGTTCTACGATCTCGTTGTAATAATACTTTTTTCTGGATTAATTTCATCATTTATAACTTTTTTATATGGAAAATTCAAACAAACCATTTAAAACATTCATGCTTAATACAATTGATTTCCTTTCTTTTGGTTTTTCTTTGTATAAGAAAGGTGTTTGCGATAACCGAATAGAAGGAGAGTACTCACTCATTCAAAAGAATGGGTTGAAAGGTTACACAAAGAAAGAGGCAGCCGAAGTTCTCAACCTCTCGGTACGACAGTTTGACCGGAAAATAAAACAAGGCGACATTGTTAAAGGGAAAAAATATAGAAATGTGACCCACTTGTTTTGGGATAAGGAATATATTGACAACCTATCTAAGAAGATCTGATATAAACCTTTATCTATATCTGAAAAATTGTAATTTTGCCGTGCAATTGAATTGAAATGAAAAAAATTTTGTTTTCCGTTCTGTTGGCTTGTGTTGTTCTGATTTCGTGCAACAACTACAACCACCAAACCATACCTTACAAAAAGGTTGATTTCACAATTTATCCCAATGATGTGATGTATTACAAGCTGAATGCTTATGGAGGATACGAGTATTTTACGGGAGGTGTCAACGGTATTATTGTTTTCAGGCTTGACGAGTGGACCTTTTACGCGTACGACAGGGCCTGTTCATACGATTGGGAGGATAGTGGTTCATGGATAAAGATGCACGACAACGGCATTATGCTGGTGGATTCACTGTGCGGATCTGTTTTCAACATACTTGATGGCAGTGTGATCAGTGGGCCGGCCAAGTGGCCCTTGCGAAAATACAACACCCGTTATGACGGGCAGCGTTTAAGGATTTACAGTTAACAAAAAAGGTCGTGCAAATGCACGACCTTTTTTATGATTAGTCAATAGTTGGCAGATCTGGAAGATCATTGTGGTTTTTCTCAGGGCGGCGGGGTTTCTCGCCTTTTTGTCCGCCGTTGTTATGATTGTGCGGTTGGCGAGGGCCAGCATTGTTCTTCTGGTTGCCACCATGACGAGGAGGACGGTTCTGGTTGCCGCTCTTCTGCTCGTCCATGCCTTCCGGCTTTGGCAACAGAGCTTTGTGCGACAGTCTGTATTTACCTGTTTTCTCGTCAATCTCTATGAGTTTAACCTTTATTTTGTCACCAACATTGAGTACGTCTTCAACATTGTCGATTCTTCTGTAAGCGATTTCAGATACATGGAGAAGGCCATCGGTGCCAGGAAGGAATTCAACAAACGCGCCGAAGGCGGTGAGGGTTTTGACAGTACCTTCGTAAACCTCGCCGACCTCAGGAACAGTTGTGATGGCTTTGATGCGTTCCATTGCTGCGTTGATGTCGTCAACGTTTGCGGCTGCGATGTCGATAACACCGAAATCGCCAACCTCTTCGATGTTGATAACGGTATTGGTCTCACGCTGCATCTCTTGGATGATTTTTCCTCCGGGTCCGATAACAGCACCGATGAATTCGCGAGGTATTTGCATTTGCACGATGCGTGGCACGAACGGACGGTAGTCTTCGCGTGGTGCCGGCATTGCCTCTTTGATTTTGTCGAGGATGAACATTCTGCCGCGGTGCGCCTGTGCCAACGCCTCAGCCATAACCTCTGATGAAAGACCGTTGATCTTAATGTCCATCTGGCAGGCAGTGATGCCGTCTTCTGTACCGCAAACTTTGAAGTCCATGTCTCCAAGGTGGTCTTCATCACCCAAAATATCCGACAGAATAGCATATCTGCCCGTTTTCTCATCGGTTATAAGACCCATGGCAATACCGGATACGGGCTTTTTCATTTTCACACCACAATCGAGCAGTGCAAGTGTTCCTGCGCATACGGTGGCCATTGAAGAGCTGCCGTTTGACTCAAGGATGTCGGAAACAAGTCTCACGGTATAAGGGAAGCTCGGGTCATCGAAAGGAATCATTGGTTTGAGGGCGCGGTTGGCGAGGTTGCCGTGGCCTACCTCTCTGCGGGAGGTGCTTCCGATACGCTTGACTTCACCCACGCTGAATGGAGGGAAGTTGTAGTGAAGCAGAAAACGGTTTGTGCCTTCCACAACAGCTCCGTCGATGGTCTGCTCGTCGAGTTTTGTACCTAACGTGCAGGTTGTGAGAGACTGCGTCTCGCCACGTGTGAAGATAGCGGAACCGTGGGCGGAAGGAAGATAACCTGTCTCAATCCAGATAGGACGGATGTCTTCGGTATGACGGCCGTCAAGACGGATTCTCTCGTCAAGAATCATGTTTCTCATTGCATGATAGAGGATGTCGTCATAATAACGTTTAACCATGACAGCTTTCTCTTCACGTTCCTCTTCAGGAATGGTTTCCACAAAATCTGCAAGTATCTGGTCGAAATCTTCGTTTCTTGCCTGTTTGCCCTTGAATGATTTGGCTACGGCATAAACCTTGTCGTAGAGCTCATTCTGCATGCGTTCGCGGATGGCTTCGTCATCGGTCTCATGGCAGTATTCGCGTTTCGGATTTGCCGTGGGAACCTGCGCTGCGAGGTCTAACTGGGCTTGGCATTGAACCTTGATGGCGTCTTTTGCGAAATTCAAGGCTGCAACCATGTCCTCTTCTGATATCTCTTTCATCTCACCCTCAACCATCATGATGTTGTCCATGGAGGCAGCAACAATCATGTCGATGTCTGACTTCTCCATGTCCTCAACGGTAGGGTTGACAACGAATTTGCCGTCAACGCGGCCTACGCGAACCTCAGAGATAGGGCATTCGAACGGAATGTTTGAAACAGCTATGGCAGATGAAGCAGCCAAGCAAGCCAATGCGTCTGGCAGATTGTTCTTGTCTCCTGAGATCAATGTTACAACTACTTGAGTTTCAGCATGAAAGTTTTTGGGGAACAAAGGACGGATAGCTCTGTCCACTAAGCGTGCGATCAATATTTCATATTCTGATGGACGTGCCTCGCGTTTGAAAAAGCCGCCAGGGAAACGGCCAACTGCTGCATATTTCTCCTGATATTCAACTTGAAGTGGCATGAAGTCTGTTCCTTCAACAGCTTCCTTCTTACAACATACTGTGGCTAACAACATTGTGTTGCCCATAGTGACAACCGCTGAACCGTCGGCCTGCTTTGCCAACTTTCCGGTTTCTATCGTCACCATACGACCGTCTCCAATATCAAAGGTCGTTCTAACTCCTAAATTCATAATTTTTCTTCTTTTAAATTGTTCTTAGCATTTGCGAGCGCCAATGTTCATTGACCATCTCGATATTTAGTCTTTCTTCTGAAAATCAGGCTGTTAATTTGTTCATTACGCCTAATTTCCTTTAAATTAAACAAGCCGCAAAGATACACTTTTTCTTTTTTCTTTTTTAATAAAAGTCAAATACTTTGTGAAAATTTCAACTGGGGCTCTTTTTATGGCTCTTCAACCTGAATTTATGGCGTCAGGTTAGAAGGATATTCTGAATGAAAGCCTGATTCCGTTTTTCCCCCATCCTTTCAAGTCCTTTGCATAAGTGAGCCGCCGCACATAGTCGATTCTGAGTACTCCGAGAATGTTTTCTATTCCAGCGGTGACCTCCATGTATGGGAGTTCACCCATCCTTCCGCATCCGTCAGGGAAAAGATACAATCCAGGAGTGTGTTCACCGGGTATGTTTTTCGCCGACAGCCCGCCATATACACCACTGAACGAGATTACTTCTCTGAAGTTCAGTCTGTTCCACAACGGTATTCTATTAAAAATCCACCCTTTCAGGTAATATGTGGCATACAGGCTCACATATTTGTCCATGATGAACTCCATCGGTTTCATCATGCAGAAGGTGTTCGGGGTCAGAAACATGGAGTTATTGGCGGGCGGCACGTACAGTTTCGGGAACGGGGCGGCATCCCAAACAATTCCGGCCTGTGCCAACATGTCTATGTGACCGAATGCCGACAGCCAAAACCGTTTCTCAATGGATATGTCGGTCTTGTTGTACCAATTCTGGCGGTCCATGGTGCCAGTGGTATGAGTCAGACTCAGCACCGGGGCGTTTTTCGACAGACGGATAAGGTTGTCTTTGCCAGACTGGTTGTTGTAAACACGCTCTCCCGGCGCCCACCGTATCTGGAGGCACCACTCGATGTTGTTGAAAGAGCTCACCCGCTCCGCCACGCCTTCTTTGTTCAACCGCCAGTATGAGAGCGTACCCGTAGCTTCGTTGTTCTCATACAAAAGCCAAGTGTTTATACTGAAACGATTGGGCCATTCCCGCTCGTAACGCAGCTTCGTGCGACGCACATATTGTGCGTTAAGTTCTTGATCCCCAGTTGTATATGACATAAAGATGTTATCCCTATCCATATACGAATAACTCTGTCCCGGCATCTCCATGTCATACGTTGAACTAAACGTGATGGCATTCTTCGGTGATTCGTTAATATGATATTTTTTGGGGTTGAAACTATGCGTCAATGTGAGATTATACTTGAGTTTCAAGTCTTTGCAACCAAAAGCGAGATAGCCGCTCACGAACCATCTGTCGTGAAGGTTTGCTGTTGTCATTCCCCCCAAACGCAACCTCACGCCCTCTGTAGGATTGAAACTTACGATGTCGTAGATAGGACCAATGTCGAATTTGCTCTGCTTGCGTTGCTTGGCTGTGGATATATATCCTGTGGAGAATATTTCAGCCGTCTTTTCTAACACTTTGAACGATGGTAGCCGGCGCAATTCGGTGGCCAGACTGTCGATGAATGATTCTTTGGCTGTAAGCTGTACAGGGCGCATACGCTTCCATTGCCACTGCTTGTATTTCCACACATCGGCGTATGCCACCTCTCCGGACGAGAACTTGTCAGACAATGAATCGGGCAAAGGAGTGCCAATCTCAAAGTCATACCAGAATGTTTTTTGTTGCACGTATATCTTGCGGTTCTTCTTTCTTCTTGTAATGGAAAAAGCGGCAAGTATCTTTTCTGTGTCAGGCGCCCACAAGCCGTCTTCCATCTGCACAAAATTTTGTTCTATGCGCAATTGTCTGACAAAGTTCATGTTGATGTTCACAGGCACATTCATGGCATACCTTTTTAGTGCATAGGTGCTGTCATCAATTATGTACATTCTTCCTGTGAAGCCGAAAGTTCTGCTGTTGACTGGGGCGAATGATAGTTCCACGCATCTGTCTCCATCTATCTCCACTGTGTCTGTTATGAAGTAATGGTAGTGAAGATTAGCCAATGTTGACGACAGCGGACTGACGAACTTGTTCAACATCAGCTCAATGTCATTGTCAAAAATATTCACATTTGTGAACATGGCGTCCAGATTTGTGCCGACGCCCTCCTGATCTACCACCTCGTCAGCTCCTTGCATTCGTTTCGCAGTGATAAACTCGACATTGCGGCGGGGCGACTTCTGGTAAAAGTGATCTGACATGGTCTCGCGCAAAGAGATTGTCAACACGGGGATAGTGTCGGGAGGCATGGTGTCGATATACTTTTCAAGGAATTCAAACTGGCGGTTGAACTTGTTTTTCTGAAAATTCATGTCAAACCTGCCAAATGTCATGATCATTTTCTTATAACTCTTTGATTTATAACACTCTGCGGCTTCGATGCGATGTTTGTCCTTGTTTTCTATCACTTTCTCGACCAATTCAACTGCAGGATTGCCTTTCCGAACGTATTTCGGCTTTTTCCGTTTTGAAATGACAACCTCCTGCAAAGATTGGGCTGTGGTTATTGTGATGTCGAGTTGTCTCTTTTTCCGGTTGACAATCAGGGTGTCGGGTTTGTAGAAAGAATAGCGTACAATCAGAGTGTCTGTGTTTGAGAATGGAAGTTGATAGGAACCATCAGAGTTTGTGTATGCTCCAATAGTGGTGTTCATCCACTGAAGCCTGGCCATGTATAGGGTCACCTTGTCGCCCTTCTCGTCGCGGGTGTAAACCTTCCCCGTAAGCACTTGCGCCGAAAGGTTTCCAAGAAGTGCGAACTGAAGGCTCAACCAGACTGAAAAAACAATCAGTCTGTCAACCAGTTTTCCTTCGTATAACACTCCTATCTTATTCATCCAATGATACTTGTCATTAAATACATTGTAACGAAACTATCCGTTTTTTATTTTAGTGAACGAATCCAAACTGAAAATATAGACAACTCTTGAAGGTGATTGTTTACTCTTTTGTTGTTGTTCGATTTCATCGGTCTTCACCAATCCAAAATGATGTCAGATACCGTAAATATGATTGATAGCTTTATGTTCTAAAGTCTTTGGTTTGAAATTTAAGCGTAGGATGAAATGCAGGTAAGTTCAAGTACATAAAAATTCGCATTCACTTAATTGTAGGTTTTTTATCGGATAGTAATGACTTTTTTTTTATTTTTGCGATAAATTAAAACAGATATACAGATATTATGATTAACGATTTTATTTATGACATACCGGTCAGAATCTATTTCGGACGTGACCAGTTGAAAAATTTGGGCAATGAATTAAAAAAATATGGTAAGCGCGTATTGATGACATACGGTGGCGGGTCAATCAAGAGAATCGGTCTGTACGACCGGATAGTCAAGGAGATAGAGGGTGCGGGATTGGAATTGTTTGAATTGTCGGGCATTGAGCCTAATCCGCGCATCGGTTCTGTGCGCAAGGGTGTCCAGATATGTAAGGAGAAGAACATTGATGTGCTATTGGCAGTGGGCGGTGGTTCAACCATAGATGCCACCAAGATCATGGCTGCCGGTGCATGTGTTGACCATGATCCATGGGATTTTCTTGATCTGAGCATACAAGCACCTATCAACAAGGCCCTGCCGATAATCACAATACTCACTCTTTCCGCCACAGGCTCGGAGATGGACACTGCGGCTGTCATTAGCAACCCCGAAACTAACGACAAAATCGGTCGTTTGGCACCCGCAATGCTTCCCAAGGCATCGTTTCTCGACCCAAGCAACACTTTTTCTGTAAGCGCTTATCAGACAGCTTGCGGGGCCGCAGACATGCTGTCGCACATTTTTGAAGTCTATTTCAATATGGACGATGACCTCTACATGCTTGACTGCTTTATGGAGGGATTGATGAAGACTATTATCCGTTTTGCGCCTGTGGCTATGCGCGAGCCTGAGAACTACGAGGCACGAGCCAACTTGATGTGGGCGTCATCATGGGCCATCAACGGCTTTATAAACGGTGGCAAGAGAAAAGCCTGGAGCTGTCACCCAATGGAACACGAATTGTCGGCCATCTACGACATAACCCATGGCCTCGGACTTGCAATTCTCACACCTCGTTGGATGGAGTATTGCCTTGATGATGCCCGCGTGAATAAGTACGCCCAGTTTGGCACTAATGTGTTCGGTATTGACCCATCACTCGCCCCGATGGACATTGCGCACATGGCCATCGACAAATTGTCGGATTTCCTGTTCAACACTCTTCAGCTGAAGCGTACTTTTCCTGAAGTAGGCATTGGCAGGGAAAACTTCGCGACAATGGCCAGGAAGGCCGTCAACGGTGGCACCTTGCCGGGCTTCAAACCGTTGCAACAATCAGATGTGGAGAAGATTTTCGAGATGTGCATGGAATAGCATGGCATATCTAATACACATGATGTTTTCATCCTTAAAACAGGCCCAACTAACGCAGATATGAAGAGAGCAACTATTTTCACCATATTGTTTTCGGTTTTAATATTTCCGACAATAGCCTGCACAAACCTGATTGTAGGCAAGAAAGCCTCGGTTGACGGCAGTGTGATGTGCACATATAATTGCGACGGCTTCGGCTTTTCGGGCTCGTTGTTTTACAGTCCGGCCGGCCGGCACGAAGATGGCGAGCTGATAACCATCCATGGGTGGGGCCCCTCGCACAAAGGGCGCTATGTGAAACAGGTCGGATACACCTATAACGTTGTGGGACTCATGAACGAGCGCCAGGTCACAATTGTAGAGTCAACCTTTGACGGGCGATTGGAGATGGTCAACAATGACGGGTTGTTAGACTATTTCAGTCTGATGCGTCTTGCGTTGCAGCGTTCGGCCACGGCGCGGGAGGCTATCCGTTGTATGGCTGAGTTGGTTGAAGAATACGGTTACAACAGCAGTGGCGAAAGCATTACGGTATGCGATCCCAATGAGGCCTGGATCATGGAGATAATCGGCAAGGGTCCCGGCCGCACGGGTGCCGTGTGGGTGGCACTACGCATTCCCGACGACTGCATCTGCGCACACGCCAATCTGAGCAGGATACGCCACTTTCCGCTTGAGCAGAAACGTTCATTCAAGAGCATCAGCAGCAAGAACCTGAACCACATCAACAGGCCGGAAGTTGAATGTGTTTATGCCGCCGATGTCATAACATTGGCCCGCGAACTCGGCTACTTCAGCGGCAAAGACTCCGACTTTTCGTTTCGCGACGCCTACTGCCCGATTGATTTCGAGAATGTTCGCTATGCTGATGCGCGCGTCTGGAGCTTCTTCCGCCACCATTACAGTCATGCCGAGATGGACAAATACCTGCCATACCTCAACGGAGACTTCTCTGTTTGCGACCACCTCCCTTTGTGGATCAAGCCAGACGCACCACTCTCAATGCGCGACCTCCAGAACGACATGCGCGACCATTTTGAAGGCACTGCCTTGGATATGACTTCTGACATGACAGCCGGACCCTGGGGAATGCCTGTACGGCCGCTGCCTATGCAATTCCGCGACAAGGACAGCGTTAATTATTTTCGTGAAAGACCTATTGCCACACAACAATCGGGATTCACCATGACTTGTCAGATGCGCTCATGGCTGCCCGATGACGTCGGAGGTGTTACTTGGTTCAACTGCGACGACGCCAATATGGTTGCATACGTTCCCCTGTACTGCTCCATAACCCAAATCCCAGACCCATTCCGCCCGGAAAACAACCCGAGAAACGAATTCTCAACCGAATCGGCCTTCTGGATGAACAACTGGGTCGCCAACATGGTTTACCCGCGCTATTCCATGATGATCGGTGACCTCAGAGACGCCCAAAAGGAACTCGAAGACTACTATTTCTCAGACCAAGACAGCGTGTTGAAAACCATAGAGAATATGATGCCCTCCGACCGCAAAAGCTACCTTAACCGTAAAAGCATAGAATACGCAGATATGATGATGAAAAGATGGGATAGATTAGCTAAATATCTGATTGTCAAGTATAACGATCAGGTGGTTCGTCGCACTGATGAGAACGGACAATTCCTCCGTTGGGGTTACGACACGCCAGGATATGACCAGAATTTCATAGACGCTATCGGCACCTCCACAGGAGACCGCTATAAACTGAAAGAAGTCATCGAACGCAGAGAACGTTAGTCGTAACTGCCACTCGATTGCCGACAATCATTATCACTCTCTCTTTGACTGATTTCATACATCTGACGGAGAAGTTCCTTGTGTTTCTCTAACTGGTTAAAGATGCCGTCTTCGCTAAGAACACCCCGCTTCAAGTCTTTTGGCAGAAGTCCTGCTTCATCGGGAATATGATCCTGCCGCCATTCCTTACTGTTGAGATACAACTCCAGTTGAGCTATGTCGTCATACACAGCTTCATACATGTTCAGCGATGATTCAAGGTTGTTAAATGCATGTGTAACACGGTTAAGTTTACTTTCCATCTGACTGATGCAGTTGACAAGTGCTGATAATTATTCGACCACCTTCGACAAAAATCATTGTTTTTTTTGATTTAAAAATGTAATTTTGCGACTTCAAAAAAGATAGTCACAATAATCTATAAAATATGAGAAAAAATTTCGCATTATTAATGATTTGCTGTTTGTTAGCAATAGGCAATGCTTTTGCCTGCACAAACTTCATTGTAACCAAAGGTGCCAGCAAAGACGGGTCTTGTTTCCTGACTTATGCTGCCGACTCTCACCAACTTTATGGAGAACTTTACTATCGTCCGGCTCAAAATTACCCTGCCGGCACGATGCTGGATGTGATTGAATGGGACACGGGCAAAAAGTTAGGACAGATACCGCAAGTATCACACACATACTCAGTTGTAGGCAACATGAACGAGCATCAGCTTGCCATTGGTGAGACAACATACGGAGGTATAGAAATCCTGATGCACGGTCAGGGAATGATTGACTACGGTTCTCTGATTTACATCACTCTGCAACGCGCAAAGAACGCCCGCGAGGCCATAAAAGTCATGTCAGAGCTTCTGGACGCCTATGGTTATGCAAGCGAAGGCGAATCGTTTTCAATAGTTGACCCTAACGAAGCCTGGGTCATGGACCTCATCGGCAAGGGCGAGAAGATGGTTGACGCCAAGGGCAAGGTTGTGAAAGGCTGGAGCAACGGTGCTGTTTGGGTAGCCCGCCGCATCCCTGACGGATACATCTCCGGTCATGCCAACCAGTCGCGCATTACCACTTTCCCGCTACGCGACGGCAAAAAGTCTATCACTAACAAGGAACTCGACAAGATTTTTCTTCCGGGAATCGAAACTGTATATTCATACGATGTGATCTCTTTCGCAAAGTTGAAAGGATTGTATCCAAAAGACGCTCTGGATGCCCAATTCAGTTTCTGCGACACCTACAACCCGATCACATTCGACGGTGCACGTTTCTGCGATGCCCGCGTTTGGGCTTTCTTCAACCACTGCAACCGCGCAGAAGTCGCCAAATATGAAGACTACGCCCGCGGTGATAACCTTAAAAACCGTTTCCCATTGTGGATAAAACCGGCAAACAAGAACCAGATCGACGCACAATTCATGATGCAGATGATGCGTGACCACTACGAAGGCACCTCCATGGATATGACCAAGGACCTCGGCGCAGGCCCATACGCATGCCCTTATCGCTGGAGACCGATGACTTGGAGTGTTGACGGCAAAGATTACATCCATGAACGCGCCACAGCCACTCAACAGACAGGCTTCATATTCGTTGCACAATGCAGAAACTGGCTCCCTGACATGTTCGGCGGCATTTTCTGGTTCGGCGTTGACGACGCAGGCTCAAACTGCTTCGTGCCTATGTTCTGCGGCATAACTGAAATCCCCCACGAATACGAAGAAGGCAACGGCTCAATGGTTGAATATTCCGCAACTTCCGCTTTCTGGACCTTCACAAAAGTAAGTAATTTTGTTTACACCCGCTACTGTGACATGATCAAGCACGTTAATGAAAGACAGGCCAAATGGGAGGGCAAGTTCGTAAAGGAAATCAACGATATGTCTTCAGAAATGAAAGATCTTTGCTCCACCAATCCAGATGCCGCCAGAAGAAAACTCAACGCCTACTCAAAGCGCGCCGCACAAGATGTATGCAAGGAATGGAACAACCTCTTTGAATACCTCCTTGTAAAATATCATGACGGCAATGTCAAGAAAGAGGAAAACGGCAAGTTCAAGACCAATGGCACCGAGAAACCACAGGTTGTTTCACCCGACCAGCCCAAGTGGCCCGACAATTGGTACAGGATGATTGTCAAGGATTGCGGAAATAATATCGAGGCTAAATAAAAAAAAGATTGAAAGGCAGCACTTACAAAGCTGCCTTTTTTGTACCTTTGCATTTCAATAATTTTAATACAGAGAAGTATGAAAGCTATAGTGAGCATAATCATGGGCAGCACGTCGGACCTTCCGGTGATGGAGGCTGCATGCAAATTTTTAGACAGTCAGGAGATACCTTTTGAAGTTTTGGCTTTGTCGGCACACCGCACCCCTGACGAGGTGGCCGAATATGCCAAGAACGCCCATTTGCGCGGTGTGAAAGTGATAATCGCCGGAGCGGGCATGGCAGCGCACCTCCCGGGTGTGATCGCAGCCATGACACCACTGCCAGTCATAGGCGTTCCTATCAGATCCTCATTCGACGGATTGGATGCCACACTTGCGATGCTTCAGATGCCTCCCGGAATACCCGTCGCCACCGTCGCTGTGAACGGCGCCCAAAATGCCGCCATCCTCGCGCTTCAGATGCTCGCCGTAAACGATCCGGCAATGCTCGGAAAAGTGGTTGCCTTCAAACAAGGACTTAAACAGAAAATTGTAAAGGCCAATGCCGACCTCGCTGAAGTGTCATTCAAATTTAAAACCAACTGATAGACGATGTTTAATGTTTATTCCGCTTCGGCCGGTGCCGGTAAAACTTACAACCTGGCACTCGATTACCTTACTCTCTGCTTCAATCAGCACAAAGACAGATTCCTCAGCTTAGCCGACAAGGGAAAATTCAGGTGCGAAACCTGCTCAGGATACAGAAATATCCTTGCTATCACCTTCACAAACAACGCCGGAGCGGAAATGAAAAAGCGAATCATCGAATACCTCGACGATTTCGCTTTCGCCCAATCAGCGAAGGATGTGAATCCGAACGACTTTCACAACCTCACTAAAAAAATATTCAAAGATGGAAAAGATTTGCTCTCTGAACATGAACTCTTTATATTCGTCAACAGATGCTCCAAGGCTCTTCTGCACAACATAATCTACGACTATGCACAGTTCAACGTGTCAACCATCGACAGCTTCATCCAAAGAATAATCCGCTCATCAGCTATCTATTTGGGCCTTAACATGAACTATGCCGTCCAAATTCATCTGGACGACTTCTACAAACGCGCCATCGAACAGTATATCACCGCCCTCCCTGAAGACCAAGAACAACTGAAAACCGTTGTCAATGAACTGTCGCAACAGCTGGAGGAAGACGGGAAAGCCAACTTGAACCGTTTTCTTAAAGATAGTCTTGACCTGCTTTATAAGAAGACCGAAAGCAGCCATGATTTTCTGAATGGCGAACACGAATTCGGCAAAACTCTCGTGGCAGTTAAAGAATGGACACGCAAATACAACGATGCACTTGCCGATTACAAGAAAAAGGTGCCCTCGCAGATGGCTGGAATCTCCCAAAAAGCCGATGCTCTGATAACAAAAGCAACCGCTGCCAAATTGAAGATCTCAAGCAACAGCCAGAAATTTTTCTCCAACTTGGGAACTGATGAGTCATATTGGTTGAACTTGAAAGGAAACCCCAAAGGGAAAGGATATAGTAACAGCCGACTCAAAACCTTTAATTTCAATCACGAAAAAACCTTTAACAAGGGCGGTGACCAATCTCTAAGAGACAGTTATACAAACGAACTTTACAAATTATACACTGAAGCGTTGTCTATCATGGACGACCTCGCAAAGAGATATTATACCTATAAAATTCTCAAAAACAATTCAAACAAATTGCTTGTACTCACAGCTTTGCGTGAGAAAATGGAGATGATTAAGGTGCAAACCAACACTTTCTTCCTCTCCGAAAGCAACCCACTCATCTATGACGAAGTGAAATCCGATTCAGAAGGAATTCCTCTCTTTGAAAAGGTCGCTAATTTCAAACATTTCTTCCTGGATGAGTTCCAAGACACATCGTTTATGCAGTGGGAAGATCTCAAACCATTATTAATCAACGCTTTAAGCAGTCATAATGGCAGCTTGACACTCTTTGGCGATGTGAAACAATCAATCTATAGGTTCAGAAACGGCGATGTGAAGCTGCTTTACAATCTGATGGATTACGACAGACTTAGGAAAAATGAAAAAGAGTTGTCACGGGTTGTTGAATCTTCGCGTTTTTTCACCACGCCGTTAGACACCAACTGGCGTTCTCTTCCCAACATCATCAATTTCAACAACAAATTCTTCAGTCATTACGCTGCAAGAGTGGGGAAGTCAGATTATTATGATGAAGTCTTCCAAAAGGACCCCGGCAAGAAAAAAGGCGGCATGGTTACTGTCCACCTCTATGACAAAAAAGGAGCATTGCCCGATATCACAGGCCTTTGGCACGGTGACCAAAACTACGTGGGAAACGAATATTCAAAACTGAAACCGGAGGTGGCCTATGTCGTTTACTCAGTGTTGGACGCACTTGACCGCGGCTATAACTTCCGGGATATCATGCTTCTCGTGAATAGCAACGACAAGTGCGCAGAGTATGCCACCAAACTGATGTCAGCCAAACTCCCAGTGGTGACTTCCGAATCGCTAAATTTAGCCGATAACGATGCTGTCAAGGTGATAATTACATCTTTATATTACTATCTTTACCCTGATGACACTCTCAATCAGACTATAATTTTGAGATATTTTGCTAAAAAGAAGAATGTTGACTATCTCAAACTTATTAGCGGCGATGAAAGTTTTGAAGAAAAATTGGCGAAACTCAAAATCTCCAACTACCGCAATAAAATCTGCACAATCTTAAAGAACCCTTTCATTTTTGCCTTGAAAGATCTTATGGCATTCTACCAATTTGGCGATGAACACAATCCATTCCTTTCAGATTTTTTGGACTTGGCGGTCGGTTTTGCACAACAAAACATCGCTACAGTGGAATATTTCCTGAATTGGTGGGAAGATTTGATTGTAGGTGAAAGCTCACCTAAACTTTCACTGCCCGACGGACACGATGCTATCAGAATCATGACCGTGCACAAATCAAAGGGTTTGGAAGCTCCTGTGGTGATAACCAATTGCTTTGAGAGAAGCAAAAGTCCTTGGGGCATCACCTGGGTAGAAAAAGACGGGTTCATTGTCCCGGCTGAATTCAAAGGCTCCGGAATGGACAATTCGGAATTCGACAATGTATTCCAACAGGAAACCGATGACATTGTGTTAGACAGTCTGAACAAGTGGTATGTGGATTTCACCCGGGCAAGAGAGATACTGTACATCATTGCCCCTATGTCGCCAAAACAAGATAAAGCCAATATCCACAACCTGATATCAGGCTATGTTTTGGGAACAGATGACAGCAACATTGACGCGAACAACAGATTGAATTTCAAGACCGAAGATGATATTACGTACACTTTTGGTGACGAAAACCAGCAAAAAGTTTCAGAAGACAAGAAGAAAAAGACCAAAACGGAAGGAATGTCGATGACATATTCCGATATCGCTTTTTATGGGGATGATAAAATCCGGATTTCCATCACAGGTGATGACGAGGCGAAGGAGTTGGGCACTGAAATACACGCAGCGCTGCAAAAACTCGTGAGATTTCCGGAAACCGAAGCTGAAATTGAAAAGTTTGTCAAAGGTCAACCTCTCTCTTTGCGGAACAAACTACGCTCTATTTTTATGCAAATTATTAACAATGAAAGTCTTAGACCTTACTTTTTTGTTGATGCGACAGATATTGTGATGAATGAAGCGGAAATTATTCTCGACGATGGTACCACCAAACGCCCTGATCGCATCGTTGTAAAAGACGACCATGTTATGATTATAGATTATAAAACAGGCAAAAAAAATGATTCTTTATACAGAAAACAACTCGAAAACTACAAGAATCTGCTTGAAAACATGGGCTATAAGAATGTAAGGTGGGATATCCTGTATCTCAAAACCGATACCGTCAATTGATTTGTTGTATTAATCATTGGGATTTTTTTCTTACCTTTGCTGCGAATTAAAATACCTTAATTATGCTTGAATATTTTCATAACGTGCCTTTCTCGGTTACGATTTGCGACAAAGATGGTAAAATATTGGAAATGAATGATATGGCAGAGACAGTCTTGAGTCATGGCAAACACATAATAGGACAAAACCTGTTGGACTGTCATCCGGAACCTGCGCGCACCAAGTTGGAAAATATGTTAAAAAACCATAATTTGAACGCTTATACCATTGAAAAGAATGGCGTAAAGAAACTTGTTTACCAGTCTCCATGGTTCAAAGACGGTGAATTTGCCGGATACATAGAACTGTCGATGGAGCTTCCTGCAGAGATGCCACACTTTGTGCGCAAACCCAAGGCATAGTCCTTTTCGGTCCTTTGAACACATAAACGAAGATTAAAATGGGCAAAGACACAGATTTCATCTACGGAATGAGGCCTCTGTTTGAGGCTATAGAGAGTGGGAAGACAATTGACAAGGTACTGTTCCAGAAGGGATTGCAGGGGGAGTTGTTCAAGCAGCTCTTCTACGAGGTGCGTCAGCATAAAATCCCTTTCCAATATGTGCCATTGGAGAAGTTGAACAGAATCACGCGCAACAACCACCAAGGTGTAATCGCATTTCTGTCGTCGATCGAGTATTGCGACATCTACAACATTGTGCCAACCATTTTCGAGGAGGGGCGGAACCCGTTCCTGCTGATATTGGACAAGATAACCGATGTTCGCAATGTGGGTGCAATTGCACGTTCCGCCGAATGTGCCGGGGTCGATGCCATCATACTCCCGCTGAACGGAGGCGCGCAGCTTAACGAGGACGCTGTAAAGAGTTCCGCTGGTGCGCTTCATAAAGTGCCAGTCTGCAGGCATTCCAATTTGGTTGAGGTCATCAACTTCTTGAAAGACAGTGGCATTGAAGTGATAGGCGTAACAGAAAAAGCGAACCATCCCTATTTTGAGAAAGACTGCACGGGCCCGATTTGTCTGATCATGGGCAACGAGTATGAAGGCATTGCCTGGGACTATCTGAGGCTCTGCAACGACACCATCACAATACCGATGGTGGGCACCATCCGCTCGCTGAATGTATCTGTGGCAACCGGTATCGCCCTGTTTGAGGTGGTTAAACAAAGGAACAACCTATGAAAAAGATAGGCGTACTTTCCGACACCCACGGTTTTTTGCACCCGGATGCCTACACCTTCTTCGAAGGATGCGATGAAATCTGGCATGCAGGTGATATTATGAACAGTTCCATCTTAGATGAGCTGAAAATCATCGCACCAACAGTCAGGGCAGTGTACGGAAATTGCGATGACTGGGATATTCGTATGGAAATATCTGAATATGAGATATTTCAATGCGAAAACCACAAAGTCGCGCTGATGCATATAGTGGGTTCGCCAGGTCATTATCAACCACTGGCCCTCCAAATCATCAAAGAACATAAACCCACCATTTTCGTGGCTGGTCATTCGCATATCCTCAAAATCATCTACGACAAACATCACGACCTTCTCTTCATAAATCCGGGTGCCGCCGGCAGATACGGCATTCACACCCGTCTGACCATGCTCAGATTCTCAATCGATGGCTCTGATATCAGCAATATGGAAATCTATGACATTCCCAAACAACCTCTTGTGAAACAATGAGTATGCAGGAACCTATAATAACTGTGTTGGGGCCTACCGCCACCGGAAAAACCAAAGTGGCGGTACGCTTGGCTGCCGAACTCAACGGAGAGATTGTAAGTGCAGACTCTCGACAAATATACAGAAGGATGGATATCGGCACAGGAAAAGACCTCTCCGACTACTCCTATGAAGGGCAGGATATCCCGTTTCATCTGATCGATATTGAAGAGCCCGGCGTAGAGTATAACGTGTTCAGGTATCAGCAGGCAGCCTTCGATGCCATGAGACTGATAAAGGAACGCGGGAAAAGAATCGTCCTCTGCGGCGGAAGCGGCATGTATATCGAGGCTATCCTCAGAGGCTACCGTCTTTTTTTGGTGCCCGAGAATGACGAGCTGAGAGAACGCCTCTCGTCGATGACCGATGACGAACTTACCAAGATCCTCGCATCGTACAAATCACTGCATAACGACACCGACACCTCTGAACGTGACAGACTCGTCAGAGCTATTGAAATTGAGGACTATTACAAAAATCATCCTGAACTCAACGAACGGGTTCAACCCGTGGAATCTTGCATCATAGGTCTTCGCGGCGACAGAGACCTGATCCGCTCAAGAATAACCGACCGCCTTCACACCCGCCTCGAAGAAGGCATGGTTGACGAGGTTAAAAGCCTCATCGATAGCGGCGTGGATCCTAAACGCCTTATTAGATACGGCCTCGAATACAAATTCGTCACTAAATTCATTTTGGGTGAATTGGAATATTCTGAGATGGTTGAACTTCTGAATACAGCTATCCACCAGTTCTCAAAAAGACAAATGACATGGTTCAGGAGAATGGAAAGAATGGGATTTAATATCCATTGGGTCGATGTCTCCCTCTCTGACGATGATAAAATGAACAATATTTATCAATTTTTAAAACTTAACGGAATAAAAATCTGATATTATGAAAAAATTATTTCCCTTTTTTTTCTTACTCTTGATCTCTTATTTTGCGAAAGCTGACACTTTTAAGCAATATTTCGAAGACAAAACACTTAGAATCAATTATTTACATATTGGCAACAAAAATCAAGAAAAAATTGAATTCGCGAATTTTGTGATCAATAAAGGTTGGTTTGGAACGCGAAGTGCCTTGATTGACCCGTATCAATATGGGGATCTGCTGGTTGAAGTCTTCGACTTTAACACTAAAAACCTGATTTTTAGCAGATGCTACTCCTGTCTGTTTACAGAATATCGTACCACAGAGCGCGGAGAGACAGAGATAGCCAAGATGGAGGAGAGCGTTAACATTCCGCTGCCTAAGAGCGATTTCAGAATCAGAATATCCTCATTCGATCGTAAAAGGGTGCCAACAATTTTGAAAGACACCATCCTGAATCCTATAAACATATCCTTTGAATTTGCAAAAAAAGACAACAAAGTCAAAAATCTTCACCACGGAAACTCACCGAAAAAGGCGATAGACATTCTTTTGATTCCAGACGGATACTCAAAAAACGACAAAAAAGTGCTGAAGTATGACATAAAGAGGTTTGCATCTTATATCATGAATTGTTCCCCGTACAAGGAAATGAAGAAGAATGTGAACGTTAGAGCAATCATGGGATATTCCGAGGAGTCGGGAATCACGCAGCCGCAGAATGGAATACACGTGAAAACGCTGCTTAACTGCACATACAACGCTCTTGACTTAGACCGTTATCTGATGTGCCCTGGTGTTTGGAATCTTCACGATGTGGCCGATGACGCACCTTACGATGCAATCATAATAATCTGTAACAGTGACAAATACGGTGGCGGTGGCATCTACAACTTCTATTGCACCGTATATAATCATGGCGAGTATCCCGATTATGTGATAGTTCATGAGATGGGGCACCTGATTGGTGGCCTGGCCGATGAATATTACACTTCTGAAGTGTCTGTGCAGGACTTTTATCCAGCTGGGACAGAACCAACTGAGCCCAACCTTACCACATTGGTCGATTTTGATTCAAAATGGAAGGATAAAATTGAGGTAGGCACACCGATTCCCACCCCTGAAGTCAAGAAAGACCATCCTGATTTCAACAAGATAGGCGTTTATGAAGGCGGTGGATATGTGTCTAAAGGAGTTTACCGTCCTTCGCTTCATTGCACTATGAACAGCATAATCTACAACGACTTTTGTCCCGTATGCAAGGAGACTCTCGAAAATATTATTCGCTACTACTCCAAATAATTCATACTTTTGCGAAATTTTTCTACTTATATGTCCCGTTATCTGATAAAAACTGTTCTCTGTCTTGTGTTCGTAGTTGCGGGCGCCCGCCTAACCTATGCCCAATCCGACACGATACGGATGATGCAGTATAATCTAATGTACTACACTAACACATCTGGAGTGTCAGACTGCAACAGTACGACAAACAACTTGGACAACAAAGATGTGAACATCAAGAAAATATTCCATTACGTGAAACCCACTGTGTTTTGTGTCTGCGAGTTGGGTTCGAATAATGAATATGCCGACAGGTTGCTGAACAACGCAATCAACACCGACGGCATTGACTATTACAAGCGTGGAGCTTTGACGAACTACTCTGGTGGCTATATCGCAAACATGATATACTACGATTCACGGAAACTCTCTCTTTACGACAGCTATACCATAACTACGGCTTACAGGGACATAAACGGTTATAAGATGTATTATAACTCTACAGACCTTGTCAATGGCGACACCGTTTTCATCACATTTTGGATAGCGCACCTCAAGGCTGGCAGCAGCGATGCCAACGAGAGCTCGCGACTCACCCAAACTCAGCGTCTGATGAACAAAATATCCCAATTAGGAGATCCGGGATACTACGTTTTTTCGGGCGATTTTAATTTTACATCTCACGAAGAGCCTGGCTATCAGGAGCTTGTGGAATATTCCAATAGTCTTTACCGTTTTTATGACCCAGTTAACAGTCCGGGATACTGGCACAACAATTATCAGTTTGCAAATCTGCACACTCAGTCAACGAGGACCTATTCTGACGGATGTTTTGTGACAGGCGGGTTAGACGACAGGTTTGATTTCATCCTTGTTTCGCCATACATTTATTACGGTAGTGGCAAAGTGCACATAGTTCCCGATTCTTACCGTGCCTTAGGACAAGATGGAAACAGATTTAACGGTTCAATAGTTTCGCCTTCCAACAATTCCGTCCCGGCCGACATCGCCACAGCGCTTTACAACCAGTCAGACCATCTGCCTGTGATTATGGACATGGCCATAGATGCCACAGTTGGAATAAAAGAGTTGACTCGGAATTTTTACATGAATGTCGTGAATCCTGCAGGCGGTAGTCTAAAAATCGAGTTGCAAAACGATGAGTCGGCAGACTACACTTTTGAGGTCTATTCTATTGATGGCAGGCTGTTGATGAGGCAAGAAGAGTCGTTAGAACATGGGATTCACAATCTGGATTTCGGTTTTAACTATGGCAAAGGCATATATCTTCTTGTGGTAAAAAACGATAAAGGAGGTCAGATGGTAAGAAAAATAATCAAATAAGCTAACAACATTTCATAATATGAAGATAACTATAATAATTCCATGTTATAACGAAGCCAAGAGGTTGCCTTCGGAAGATTTCAGGCGTTTTTTCGATGCTCATCCTGAAATCTCCTTTGTGATGGCCAATGATGGCAGCAAAGACAACACCTTGGAGGTGCTTCACAACTTGTCGGAGGGTTATCCGCAGGTAGAGGTTTATGACGGAGGGGTGAATAGAGGCAAGGCGCACATTGTGCAAGCCGCGGCGAAACACACGTTAGAGACCACTGACGCAGACTATATCGGTTTCTTTGACGCGGATTTGGCTACTCCGTTGGAGGAGATTCTCAGTTTCAAGGCTGTGATGGAGCGCAAGGGCGACCTCCTGCTGATATGCGGCTCGCGTGTGCAACGGCTGGGCAGCAATATCCGCAGAAAATGGTACCGCCACTATTTCGGACGGATGTTCGCCACGGCCGTATCAAATATCCTCTGCCTGCCCGTTTACGATACACAATGCGGAGCCAAAATTCTGAGCCGAGACGCTGTTAACGCTGTCATAAACGAGCCCTTCATCAGCAAATGGTTCTTCGATGTGGAGATATTCGCACGCATCATAACAAAATTCGGCTATGACGCCTGCATCAACAGATGTTTTGAATACCCTCTGGATATATGGGTGGAAAAAGGAGACACTCGTCTGACAACAAATGATTTCCTCCGCACTCCCATCGAACTCATGAAACTTAGTCGTAAATATCACAAATCAACAAAACTCGAATTTAAAAAATCAACAAATATTTAATCTATGGAAAAAATCGTCGTTTCCTTATTATTTATTCTACCGTGTTTATTTCTCAACTCTCAAAATGTGAAGAATGTTCCTATTATTGCAGACTGGTCGGTGGGAGACAAGTTCGCTTTTGATGTGCAAAACTCGAAAACATCCAAGGGAACCACGAAAAATGTGAACTATGAGTGTTTTATCACCGTTGTGGATTCCACAGCCGATGAATACAAGCTTCTGTTTTCATACAAAGGGATGCAGAATGAACTGTTTTCTGACGACACCATCTTTGATAATGTCGATTTCAGCAAATTTGACTTTGAGAGCATCAACAACATATACTATTACACCAACAATGTAGGCGAATTTTTAAGGATAGACAATTGGGAATATTTGCTCGACAAATCCATAGAAATTGCCGAGTCAATCCTAAAATCCACCGGATTGGACACAGCAATCATCTCAACATCATTGGCTTTTGTACGATTGCAATACAACAGTGAGGAGAGTGTGTCAGGATTATACGATGAAATCCAGATCATACACAACCTTTTGGGCAGGCAGGTGTCGGCAAAACCAGTGAAGAAAAAAACCACCTTGCCCACAGTCGTTGGCAGCATGCCCGCCACGGTGACTGCCACTTTGGAGGACTATAACAGTGAGACAAAGTATTGTCGTGCCCAAATTGCCACAACCATCAACGACAAGGCTATGAAGAACTATCTCAAGAAGTTCTTCAAAAACATGGGATATCCGATTCCCGCCGATGTGCTCAACAGCATGAAAATAGAGTCATTCGACAATACGACATCTGAATACATTGCTAACACGGGCGTGCCGCTTCGTTTTGAAAAGATTTCCGGAGCAAAAGTGTCAGGACTTGGTCAGTACGAAGAAAATATCAACAGAAAGGTCATCACTAACAAAAAATTCAAGAAAGCTTAGGTTTTCTGCGCACATCGAGTTTATATTTACAGTTGTTTTTTTTAACATTTCTTCGTTTCTGAAGTTATGCAATGGCTGTTGGTTTTTTTTGAGGGGCCGCAATTATAAAAATTATATATTTGCGCTTTGAAATTAATAATTATTTGTCCAACAATTATAATTTTAGAAAAATGAGTGAAGTTGTTGTAAACCGTTATTCAGAGGAAGAATTGGAAGAATTCAGAATCTTGATTGAGAAGAAGATCGACGAAGCTAAAAAGAATCTTGAGGTGTACCAGGACGCATACAGCGGGACTGGTAACGACACTAAGGACACAGCTCCAACTTTCAAGAATTTGGAAGAGGGCAACCAGGTTCTCTCTAAAGAGGAAAACGGACGTCTGATGCAACGTCTTCAGAAGCACATAGCCAATTTGGAGGCTGCCTTGGTTAGAATCGAAAACGGAACCTACGGAGTTGACCGTATCACAGGCAAACTGATTCCGAAGGAGCGCCTCAGAATCGTTCCTCATGCTACATTGGATATTGATACTAAACTACAGGAAAAGAAGAAATAACGGAATCTTTTTTCAAATTATCAACACTCGGGTTCCGTTATGGACAACAAAAAAAAGAGATACACAATAATATTTTTTGTCGCAATTTTTGCACTTCTTTTCATTGACCAGCTTCTAAAGCTTTGGGTCAAGACACACATGGCCTTAGGTCAGACCATCCCTTTGTTGGGCAGTTGGTGTAATCTGCACTTTGTTGAGAACGAAGGCATGGCTTTTGGCATAAGTTTTGGGCAGCAGATAGGCAAGTTAATACTCTCTATAGTGCGTATTCTGTTAGTCGTCACGCTGATTTGGTATTTTTTCAACCGGTTGAAACGCGAGAAGATGGACGGCGTTGTGCTTTCCATTTTCTGTCTGGTTGTGGCCGGCGCGATCGGGAATATCATAGACAGCATGTTCTATGGTCTGTGTTTCACGGAAAGCAACTTTTTCCAGGTAGCCCAGTGGTCGCCTGGACATGGATATGCTCCTTTTTTCTTCGGGAAGGTGGTGGATATGTTCTATCTTAAGCTCTTCTTTATTCCTGAGAAATTCCCCGTTTGGGGCGGTTCATACTTCTTTCCTGCCATCTTCAACTTCGCTGATTCCTGCATTACAGTCGGAATCTTCATGGCTTTGATTTTCAACAAGAGGATTTTCAAGGATTTTGACAAGGAAGAAATTGAAGAAAAAGCTGAAATTACGGAAAATTCAAACAATAATTAAAAAACAATATCATGAAATTATTATCATTTTTGAAAAAACAGTTGCTACTGATAGCAATTTTAGCGTTATCCGCTCCGGTTTTCGCGGTGAATCCGCCAGATGAGGGCATGTGGTTGCCAATGTTCATCAAAAACTACAACTATGCACAGATGCAGAAGATGGGGTTGCAGTTGACAGCTGAACAATTGTACGACATCAACCATTCTTCCCTCAAGGATGCAATCGTGCAACTTGGCGACGGTTTCTGCACCGGTGAGATGGTTTCACGCGACGGACTTATGTTCACAAACCACCACTGCGGTTACTCTTCTGTCGTTGAACTCTCAACAGTTGAGCACGACTATCTCAACAACGGCTTCTTCGCTATGAGCAGAGAAGAGGAGCTCCCTGTAAACTTCCATGTTCATTTCCTTGAAAGAATGGAAGATGTAACAGAGATTGTGCTTGCAAAAGTTGACAGCAAGACATCTGAATCCGACCGTCAGAAATACATTGACGAGGCGATTAAGAACCTCAGAAAAGAAAATTCAGCCAACGGCCGTTACAAAGTTGTTGTAAAACCTTTCTACGAAGGCAACGAATACTACATGTTCATTTATACAATGTATGAGGATGTGCGCCTTGTTGTGGCTCCACCGAGTTCAATAGGCAAGTTCGGCGGCGACACCGACAACTGGATGTGGCCACGCCACACCGGCGACTTCACCGTATTCCGCATCTACACCGCTCCTGACGGTTCTCCTGCGAAATACTCAAAGGACAATGTGCCGATGCACCCGAAACACTTCCTGCCAATCAGCTTGAAAGGCTACCAGCCTGGCGATTATACCATGATTTGGGGCTACCCTGGCACTACAAACCGCTTCATGACCTCATACGAGGTTCAGAACGAGATTGACATCAACGCCCCGGCCATCTATGAACCACTTGATGCAATCCTTCCTGTTATCTACGAAGCAATGGAATCTTCACAAAAAATCAACCTTCAATACGCCGACAAACACGCAAGCCTCGCCAACTATTGGAAAAATCAGCATGGTGAAGTCGAGAGCTTGAAAGCGCTCAAGGTTGTTGAATCAAAAGCGAAAGAGGAAGAAGCTTTGAAAAAATGGATCAACGCAACCGCTTCAAGAAAGGAAAAATATGGTGATTGCCTGAGCGAAATCGAAAAAATATGCAAAAACACTGATGGTGCAAAATACAAATCAGCAATCAATGCAAACCTCCTTTTCTCAGCATCTTCCACAATGTTGGCTACACTTCGCCTCCAATCACAGGTGTCTCTCAAGAAAGGAGAAAAGAAATTTGATGACAAAACTGTCGAAAAACTTCTCAAAGCATTCGACAACTATAACAATGACACAGATCCTGCAACTGAGGCAAAAATCATAGTTGCATCTCTCAAGACTTGGAACAAGCACAGCGAAGCCAATCGTCCTGACCTCACCTTCTTCACAAAGAACTTCAAAGGCAACTACGAGACTTTTGAAAAGGCATTACTCAACTCTATTTTCATCAGCAGAGACAACTTCGAGAAATTTGTAAAAGCCCCTTCAAACAAGGTTTTGGAAAAAGACGCCGCTTACCAATATTGTCAGGCTGTGTTCAAATATGCAATGATGAACTCTTCAGTTTTCAATGATCAAGACAAATTGGAAGTTCCTCGTCGTAAATTCATTGCCGCTATCAAGGAAATGAAAGCTTCCACACCTATCTATCCTGATGCTAACAGCACAATGCGTACCACATTCGGCACTGTTTGCGATTACTATCCTGCAGATGGTGTTCACTACAACTATTTCACAACTACAACAGGTATCCTTGAAAAAGAAAAACCGGGAGATTTTGAATTTGACGTTCCAGCAAGACTCAAACAACTCATCCAGAACAAGGATTTCGGTCAATATCTTGACAAGGACGGCACAATGCACGTATGTTTCTTGTCAAACAACGACATCACCGGCGGTAACTCAGGCAGCCCGATTATGAATGCAAACGGCGAGCTTATAGGCTTGGCATTTGACGGCAACTGGGAGGCTTTGAGCAGCGATATCGTGTTCAACACCGAACTGCAACGCTGTATCAATGTTGACGTGCGTTATGTGATGTTCATCATCGACAAGTTCGGCGGTGCCGGATATTTGATGAACGAAATGGATATCAGAAAATAGTCGATAATCAACATATTGTCGTGAAAAGGAGAGATGCAGTGCATCTCTCCTTTTTTTGTTTCTCATCTTGAATCTTTTTCAGGTTAACCAATTTCAAGACAAGACAGACACCGAAAAACCTAAAATATTGTACTCGGAAAAATAGTATTTTTGCGGACAATTATAGCATTAAACAGAAGAACACACATATGCAAGAGAAGGATGAAAAAAATGTCCCGTCAGGGAAGGATTATGTAGGAAGCGATGAGCTCTACGCAGGTGTGCAGAACACAATGCGTTTGGCAGCCGAGATGAACACAGGCTATCACACGGAGGCAGAGGTCCGTGACTATTTGCGGAAAATCACAGATTCGAACATAGACGATACAGTGCGAATATTCACCCCGTTCAACATAAACTATGGTTTGAAGACTACCTTCGGGCGTGATTCGTTCGTGAATTTCGGGTGCACGTTTCTCGCCATCGGTGGGATCACGATTGAAGATGACGTTTTCATCGGACCGCACTGCGTTTTAGCTACCGAATACCATCCTGAGGACCCTTCCTCACGTCATTCGCTACTCACCAAGCCGATTGTTGTGAAGCGGAATGCCTGGTTGGGTGCCAATGTAACTGTTCTTGCAGGAGTGACGATCGGAGAGAATGCAATTGTGGCGGCCGGATCAGTCGTTACTAAAGATGTACCCGACAATATGGTGGTGGCAGGCACCCCGGCACGCATAATCAGGGAAATAAACAAACAATAATTGATGTTTATGAAGAGAATAATCATAATGTTGGCAGCACTTACCGCCACCGGCTTCACAGCTTGTGGCCAAAAAACGTATGAAACAGACACTTTTGCTACTAAATCCGGAAAATCAGTCAAAATCCACGCCTTGATGCACTCCAGCATTCGCATTGAGTTTGAAGGTATGGAGATTGAGATTGACCCGTGTGCCAAATTGCGCGACCGTTCTGTTGATTACACCGTTATGCCCAAGGCCGACTTCATTATCGTGACACACGAACACTTCGACCATTATGATGCCGCCACTATCAAATTGTTACACAATGACGACACTAAACTCGTTATGAACAAACGTTGTGTTGAGATGTTCGGCGGCGGCACTGCTATGGCCAATGGCGACCGTCTGCAATTAACGGATGACATTGTCATTGAGGCTGTGCCGGCATATAACACCACCGAGGGGCACCTGCAATTTCATCCCAAAGGTCGCGACAATGGCTATATTCTCACGCTTGACGGACTGCGCATATACATAGCAGGTGACACTGAAGACATTCCCGAGATGGCTGACATTAAGGATATTGACATAGCCTTTCTGCCGTGTAACCAACCATTCACAATGACCCCCGAACAGTTGGTGCGCGCAGCCAAGATTATCAAACCTAAGGTTTTATTCCCATATCACTATGGTGAAACCGATGTGAATGGGATCCCGTCTGCGTTGCAGAATGACGGTGTAGATGTCAGAATCAGACACTACGAATAATAATTAAGGCAATTGATTTTCACTGTAAAGAGACTTCGTCTCCTCTTTATTTTCAGCAACAATGTTGCCATTATTTTAGTACTTTTGCCGCCATCATAGTATTATTGAGATATGAAAAAATTATTATCGATTTTGATTTCCATTATGATGTTTGGCACTATAATGCTGAAGGCACAATCTGAACAGACATCTTTTGAAAAGGGTTTTAGTGTTACTGCCAACTTGTACGCTGGTGCCAATGGATATCTTTTCTGGTCTGATAATGATTTCAATGCCGGTGGAGGTGTTGGTATGCGCTACGATTTCCATCGTTTTTGGGGCTTTTGTACTGGGCTTAACTATGAAAACATCTTCAAATCAACAAGTTATCTATATCACTATATTATCATTCCAGCCGAAATGGAATTTCATCTGAAGCATTTTTACGTGAAAGGGGGACTATTTATTGGTTCTGAAGTTGGCCGGAACACTAACGGTCCTTCTCGAGAGTTTCTGGTATTTGGCGAATCATTGGGGTTGGGAGGAAGGATAAATCTCACGAAATCGGACTTGTTGACAATAGGTGTAAGGACGAGTCTTTATTTAGGAGTCATCACAGTAAAAGATAATAGCCAGTTTGACATAAGTCCGGCATCGATGGCGAATGCAGCGGTTGTTGTCGGCTATGAGCATAAATTCTAATATTCCAATAACGAATTCAATATTATATACATGAGAGTAATATTAATCACAGGGGGAAGCAGTGGAATAGGATACAACACGGCCAAAGTTCTCGCACAAGGGGGTGACAGAGTTTATGCTGCTGCGCGTCGCACCGACAAGATGGAGCCGCTCAGGGAGTTTGGAGTTGAGCCTGTTTCCATGGATGTGACAGACGAGACGTCAATGCAGGACGGTGTGTCCATGATTCTTGAAAAAGAGGGGCGGATAGACATTTTGATCAACAATGCAGGATACGGTTATTTCGGGGCCATAGAGAATGTGGCGCCTGAGGAGGCACGTCGCCAGATAGAGGTCAACGTTTTCGGATTGGCGCGACTTTGTCAATTAGTGCTGCCCATAATGCGCAAGCAACATTCCGGTCGAATCATCAACATCTCGTCCATAGCGGGAAAAAGCGTCCTTTTATACGGAGGATGGTACCATGTCTCAAAATATTCAGTGGAAGCCTTCACCGACGCACTCAGGATGGAGATGAAGCCTTTCGGGATTGACGTTGTAATGATAGAGCCTGGCGCCATAAAGACCAACTGGGGAATCATTGCAGCCGACAACCTCCAGGAATCTTCAAAGGGCACGGCTTACGAAACCACCGGCAAACAGGTGGCTGACAATATGAGATGGCTTTATGAATCAAATCATATATCTGATCCACAGATAGTTACAAATGCCATTCGCAAGGCTGTGAACAGTCGTTCGCCGCGTGCGCGCTACCGCATTGGCACTGCCTCGGGAATCACGGTCTTCTTGCACAATGTTCTGCCAGCTAAATTGTGGGACAAGCTCATAAGTTTCATTATGACACGTAAAATCAGCAGGTGATTATCCTCACTGTTCGTTTTTCTGTTCTTCCTGTTTCCTAAGATTCTTTTTCTCAGTGATTTTCTGTATATTGCGGAAGTGATTGGGGGTTATGCCCATCTCCTTCTTGAATGCGGCATGAAAAACCTGACGGTTGTTATACCCGCACATTTCGCTGATAACCTCCATCTTTTCACGGAAAAAATCGGGATCACTCAAGATATTTATGGATTCCCGAATCCTGTAACTGTTTAACAATGATGAGAAATTTTGATGCAGATAAGTGTTTATGACATGTGAAAGCTGCGTTTTGTTTGTGCCAACAGCCTTCGCCACATCATGAATACTCAACTCCTGCCTTAAATACAGTTTGTCATTTTCCAGAACTTGCTGAAGCAGATTCAGCAGTCTCCTCTCCTGCTCATTCGCTACTTCTTCAGTGATGAAATTGACCGGAGCCACCAATTTTTTTTCTGGCTCATTCTGGCGCATACTTTTCTGCATCAACTTGCGGTAGGAGCAGCGACTGTGCACAAACAATACCAGAAGCAAAATGTTGCAGCAAACCGATAAAATCAGAAATATTTTTAACAAAAACATGGCTGCAAAAATATTAAAATTTCAATATTATTACTTAAAAAAGTCGAATTATGACAACTTATTAACGAATTATTACAGATTTTCGGATGAATAATGACTAAAAAAGAGTTTTAAATTCATAATTTTGCTCGATTAATTGTTGAAAGGACAAAACAAGTCACATGAAAAAACCACTACTTTTTTTACTCTTATTTATTATTTCGCTTTCAATTACTGTCTGTGCGCAGGATACAATAATTAATAAACAAAACAAGAAATTGATCGAGCAAATAAAGGAACACGTTACGATAGGCGGATGGATTGACGCACAGTATGCATACGAAAGAAACAATGATGCCAACCAAAGCAGTGTGATGCAAATACGCAGGGCTCGCCTTGATTTCAAAGGCGGTCTTTCGCATTGGGTTGATTTCGGGTTGCAAGCTGATTTGGCCAACAGTCCTAAATTAATAGATGCTTTCGTCAAGGTGAACTTTTGCAAATATGCAAAGTTACAGGTCGGTCAGTTCAAAATACCTTTCTCTATAGAAAACAAATTGTCGCCTTTGGATCTGGAATTTACCGAGAACGCCCAGATAATCAGTGCTTTGTCTGATTATAAAGATATCACAGGAATAAGTTCATACGCCAATGGCCGCGAAATTGGAATCATGTTGACGGGCACATTGGCAGAGGCGGAGGTGCGCGGCGAGAAGCTGCCGATTCTAACTTATGGAGTTGGTCTGTTTGGAGGCAATGGTATTAACATCAAGACAGACAACATGGCAAAGGATATTTCAGCGCGGCTGGAGTTCTGTCCGTTTATTAAAGGATTAAATATCTCTATATCAGAATATTGGGGACGATACAACATGTTGTATGACAATATTTCCACAGGAATAGACGGCAAGCGTCTTCGTGTGGCATCAGGCATAGAGTATAAAACCAGGCGTTTGGATGTGCGCGGGGAATATCTGTGGGGAGCCACCGATTTTGCAATCCCTGATCCCGTGTATTCATCAGAATACTACACAAAGACCGTTCATACAGACGGATTCTACATAGTTGGCAGCTACTGGTTTGACTTTGGTTGGGGCGAAAACATCCCGATCAGGCAAAGATTGCGCCCAGTCTTGCGATTCGACTATTATAGGTACGACAAAGAAGATGTTACTGACAGGGCTTCGTTGTACTATAATGCAGGTGTTGAATGGATTCCGGAAAAACATCTGATCCTGCGACTCAACTATACACTGAAACAGCGATATAATATAGACCAGCTCGGTCATAATTTCACAACAATGTTAACCGTAAAATTCTAAAAAGAGACAGCATGAAAAAACTAACTACATTATTATTAACTGCCACAATCTTTGTGTCTTTTTTCATCTCATGTGGTGGAAATCAGAAAAAGGAGACAAAAGAAGGGACCTTGACCGGGGAAATATCTATTTCGGGGGCATTTGCATTATACCCATTGGCTGTGAAGTGGGTTGAAGAATTTCAGCAGGCCAATCCTGGCGTGCGCATCGACATTTCCGCTGGAGGAGCAGGAAAGGGCATGACAGACGTTTTAGCAAACGTTGTTGACCTCGGGATGGTTTCTCGAGAAGTTTATCCACCCGAGTTGGAAAAGGGGGCCCTTCCGTTTGCTGTGACCAAAGACGCAGTTGTAATCACCGTGAATACCGACAATCCATTTGCATCGGAGATGAAGCGACAGGGCATAACCATGGAAGAGGCATACAAGATCTGGATTTCCGGTGAAATCATCACGTGGGGGCAGCTCCTCGGCACTTCCGACAAGACACCGATTCACGTTTACACCCGTTCTGATGCATGCGGCGCGGCGGAAACTTTTGCACTCTGGATGGGCAAAAAACAGGAAGACCTCAACGGAACGGCGGTGTTCGGTGACCCAGGATTGGCACAAGCCGTACAGCGCGACAAGTTAGCCATAGGATTCAACAACATAGGCTATGCCTACGATGAAGAAAGCAGAAAGCCCAACGACAATATTTTTGTGTTCCCTATTGATGCAAATGGTGACGGAACTATCACTCCCGACGAATACTTTTACAACTCAAAAGACGATTTTGTCAAGGCTGTGGCCGACAACAAATATCCGTCACCGCCTGCCCGCGACCTTTATCTTGTGAGCAACGGAACACCTTCAAAACCGGCTGTGGTTGCCTTTCTGCGCTACATCCTGACCGAGGGACAGAAAGAATGTGCACCGGCAGGCTATATCAGTCTTAGTGAAGAAAAACTGCAAAACGGCCTGTCAAAACTTGAATCAGCTCATTGACAGATGCAAAAGTCGCGGATCATAAAAGACAAGGCCGCTGAGGGCGCGATGTTTGCCATGACAGTAGTTTCCATACTATTTGTTGTGGTCATGGCGGTCGGTTTATGTCTGAAATCGGCACCTGTGTTGCACAATCATACGTTGTGGGAACTTCTGTCGTCATCTGAGTGGAAGCCTATAAAGGGAGAATTTGGATTTCTGCCTTTCATAGCAGGCACGCTCTGGGCTACGTTCATAGCCATTTTGCTGGCTCTTCCGGTATCGTTGTTCACTGCAATCTACCTCACCGAATATGCCCGTCCTGTAGTGCGCAAGTTTGTGTTTCCCGCATTGGATATTCTTGCAGCTCTCCCGTCTGTCATTTACGGAATCTGGGGTACTTTGGTGATTGTACCGGTTATATCAGACAAAATAGCACCATTGTTTGTGGAATATTCTTCCGGCTATACCATGTTGGCTGCTGGAATTGTACTCGGTGTGATGATCATTCCTCTATTAGTGAGCCTTTTCATCGAAGTGTTCAGTATGGTACCTAAAGATTTGCGAGAAGCATCTCTGGCCTTAGGCGCAACCCGCTGGCAGACAACACGTAAGGTGGTGATTCGTAGAACATTGTCGGGTATTATAGCTTCCACAGTGTTAGCCATTTCAAGGGCTATGGGCGAAACAATAGCTGTGCTCATGGTTTGCGGCTGTGTAATGATGATCCCAAGGAGTCCTCTTGACAGTGGATATCCTATTCCCGCCTTGATAGCGAACAATTATGGTGAAATGCTATCGATGCCGCTTTACGAATCAGCACTGATGTTTGCAGCGCTTATTTTATTTGTAGTCGTTTTCATTTTCAACCTTTTATCTCGTATTGTTTTATATAGAATGGAGAAAAGAATGTCATGAAAAAAGAAAAAACCAATTTGATAAGAGAGATTATTTGTTCTATTATCGATCTATTTTTAGTATTATGGACATAGCAAAAAGAAAAAAGGCGGGGGAATTGGCCGCTAAAGCCATGATGTGGTTTTCCATGATATTTGTCTTCGGCATGGTGATCAGTGTCATCTGGACAATCTTTTCGCATGGTTGGAAGGCGATGAGTTGGGAGATGGTCAGCAGTTTGCCTGGCGGCGGATTCTATATCGGCAAAGAGGGTGGATTCCTGAATGCCATTGTAGGTTCATTATACATTGTTGGAGCGTCAACAATATTGGGTCTGTTAGTATCGGTGCCGGTGGTGTTTTATCTCAACGTATATTTGAAAAAGGACTCGAAGTTGGCATACATCGCACGTATGGCTTTTGATGTATTGTTCGGAGTGCCGTCGATTGTATATGGAGCCTTTGCGTTCACTGTGATGATCTTTTTCGGTTTACGCACCTCACTGTTAGGTGGAATAATAGTGATAACAATGTTGATAATTCCGATTTTCATACGCACTATGGACGAAGCCACTCGAGAGTTTCCTCGCGACATTTTGGATGCCACCTTTTCGCTTGGGGCGACGCGTTGGGAGACGTTGAAGGTTGTGCTCAGGCAGATTGCGCCCGGCATCGCCACGGCAACGCTTCTCTCTGTCGGCCGTGCCATCGGGGATGCCGGGGCGGTGATGTTCACAGCCGGCTACACCGACAGCATACCCACAGCCCTGTCGCAGCCCGCTGCAACCCTCCCGCTCGCTGTATTCTTCCAACTGAGCAGTCCAATCCCGGAAGTTCAGGACCGCGCCTACGCCGCTGCGTTAGTCCTTACCATTATCGTGCTCATACTCAGTATATCAGGACGCCTCGTGACCAATTTCTTCTCTAAAAACAAGGTGTAAAATGTTTGAACTATAATTCGAAAATCATATAACAGACAGATATTTATGGCGATTGAAATCAAAGACTTGAACATACACATCAAAGGCAACCACATCTTGAAAAACATCAATTTGACATTGCCTGATAAACGCATAACATGCATCATAGGGCCCTCAGGTTGTGGTAAAACCACACTCCTTAGAACGCTGAACCGCCTGATTGACAGCACTGAAGGTGTGCAAATCAGAGGCAAGGTGTTGGTTGATGGAAAGGATATTATTGATAGTGGCTCCGAAATCACTGAACTTCGCCGCAGAATTGGACTGGTGAGTCAGCGCCCTTACCCGCTGCCCATGTCGATCTACAATAATGTGGCATACGGCTGCCGGATCAACAAGTTGTGCAAAGGAAGGGAACTGCACCGCACCGTCGTTGAAAACCTTCAAAATGTCGGACTTTGGGACGAAGTCAAAGACAGGCTGCACACGCCTGCGGCGCGACTCTCAATAGGACAGCAGCAGCGACTCTGTTTGGCACGCTCACTTGCTGTTGCTCCGGAATACATCCTTGCCGACGAGGCAACCAGCGCACTCGACCCGATTTCAGCCAAGACGGTTGAAGACCTTTTTGTAAAACTCAAGGAAAACTACTCGATAATCATGGTTACGCACACTTTGCGCCAGGCACTGCGAATCGCCGACTATGTCGTTTTCATGTATTTGGGTGAAATAATTGAGATGGGCGATGCCAAAGACGTCTTCAATAATCCGACACATGAGCTGACACGGAAGTACCTTTCGGGGGCGTTTAGTTAGAATTTAGTATTTAGAATTTGATATTTAGTATTTGGTATTATGTATAGGCTTACTCATTTAAAAGAATTAGAGGCAGAATCGATATATGTATTGCGGGAGGTGGCGGCACAGTTCGAGCGGCCCGCGATTCTATTCTCGGGCGGGAAGGATTCAATAGTATTAACTCACCTGGCTTACAAGGCCTTCTATCCGGCCAAAATCCCGTTCCCTCTGCTCCACATTGACACGGGGCACAACTTCCAGGAGACCCTCGACTACCGCGACGCTCTCGTGGAGCAGTTAGGGGCGCACTTGATAGTTGGTTCTGTGCAAGAGAGCATCGACAAGGGCAGGGTGAAAGAGGAAAAAGGCTATAATGCGAGCCGCAACCGTCTGCAAACCACAACATTGTTGGACACCATTGAGGAATACAAGCTCGATGCCTGCATAGGCGGTGCGCGGCGCGATGAGGAAAAGGCACGTGCTAAGGAAAGGTTCTTCTCCCATAGGGATGAGTTCGGACAATGGAATCCCAAGAACCAGCGACCCGAACTTTGGAACATATTCAACGGGCACAAGAACATCGGCGAGCATTTCCGTGTGTTTCCCATCAGCAACTGGACCGAGATGGATGTATGGCAGTACATCTACCAGGAGAAGATACCGTTACCGTCGCTCTATTTCACTCACGAGCGCCGGTGCTTCCTGCGCGACGGCCAATGGTTGGCCGCAGAGCCCTGCATGACGCTGAAACCTACGGAAGAGGTTGTCACGCGACGCGTGCGCTGCCGCACCATCGGCGATATAACATGCACTGGGCTCACCATCTCTGAAGCCAATAGCTTGGAGGATATCATAGCTGAAATCGCCGCCACCCGCGTCACCGAACGCGGCGGCCGCGCCGACGACAAGCGCAGCGAAACAGCCATGGAAGACCGGAAGAAAGAAGGATACTTTTAGTTAGTAATGAACATTTATTTAAGACATAATTCCTTAAACGGCCCCGAAGGGGCAAGACGCGCGAAGCGCTAATAACCCCACACAAGCGCAGCACAGTGCGGGGACTATCACACAAGCGTAGCACAGTTTTGGGAGCATAAAGATACAAAAATATGAATAACGGATATTTAGATATGGAGCTGCTCAGGTTCACTACAGCCGGCAGCGTGGATGACGGCAAAAGCACGCTCATCGGAAGATTGTTATATGACAGCAAGTCTATTTTCGAGGACCAATTGGAGGCGGTGGAACAGGCCTCGCGGAGCCGCGGCAACGAGGAGGTGAACCTTGCGCTGCTCACCGACGGACTGCGCGCCGAACGGGAGCAGGGCATCACTATCGATGTTGCCTATCGTTACTTCGCCACGCCGAAACGGAAATTCATCATCGCCGACACTCCCGGACACATACAGTACACCCGCAACATGGTCACCGGCGCCTCAACCGCCGACCTCGCCATCATACTCGTTGATGCCCGTAACGGCGTGGTAGAACAGACGGTGCGTCACACCTGCATCGCGTCCCTCCTCGGAATTCCATTCATAACCGTGTGCGTCAACAAGATGGACCTCGTAAACTTTGACGAAAAAAGATTCGAGGAAATCAAACAGGATTATCTAAGTACGGCACAACGACTGGGCATAAAATCCAAATTCAACTTTATCCCGATATCGGCCAAATACGGCGACAATGTTGTCATGGCTTCCGGAAATATGCCCTGGTATTCCGGTGGTTCTCTGATGCATCTCTTGGAAACAGTATCCATAGAGCACAAAACCGGCGAAGAGAGTCAGCCTGTCAGGTTTCCAGTACAATACGTGATACGTCCGATCTCTGATCGTTTTCCTGATTATCGAGCATACGCAGGCAGGATGTCGGGCGGCGTACTGCGTCCCGGCGACCGCGTCAGAATCCTTCCGTCCGGATTAGAGAGCACGGTGAAGGCTATAATGCAATCTGACCAAGAGTTGAAAATAGCACACACTCCAGAATCTGTATCCATCCTCCTTGACGATGACATTGACATAAGCAGAGGCGATATGATAGTTAACACCGATGGCATCCAACCAGAAGTTTCACAAACCTTAGAGATGCACTGCTGTTGGTTTAACGAAACGGAATTGCAACTACGGAAACGCTACATTATCCGCACATCTGTGGCTGAAACAATAGGAATGGTGCAAAGAATAAACTATCGTCTCAATATCAATACATTAGAACGGGTGAATGGAGATAATACACTTAAAATGAACGATATAGGTCATATAACTGTCAAGACAGCCAATCCGGTGGTGTTTGACGACTACGCAAAAAACCGAACCACCGGCTCCGTCATCTTCATCGACCCTGATAGTTTTGAGACTGTTGGGGCGGGGATGGTGAGTTTAATTAGGAATTAGAAATTAAGAAATAAAAATATATAATGTTGGACAATGGCTTATTTTAAAGATGATATTGAAGATTTGAATGTGCGGTTTGCGGAGGCTGCTCCAGAGGAACTGCTGCAACATTTTTTGGAAATCTATGGCGGCAGGATTGCTTTGTCATCAAGTCTGAGCATTGAGGACCAGACACTTACGGACATTATCCTGAAAATCAATCCAAAAGCAAGGATTTTCACCTTGGATACCGGAAGGTTGTTCCCTGAAACATATCAGCTTATCGACAAGACGAATCTCAAATATGGAATCCGGATGGAAGTCTTTTGTCCGCAGACAGAGACTTTACAGAGATTTGTGCGCACTGAAGGTATAAATCCATTCTACGAAAGCATTGAAAAGCGCCATGCCTGCTGTCAGGTGCGCAAATTGGAACCTTTAGGACGTGCTTTTCAAACCTTGGATGCTTGGGTATGCGGATTAAGGAGGGAACAGTCTGTGACACGGGCCAACATGCAGAGAATAGAGTGGGATGAAATACATAATATCCTCAAAATCAATCCTTTGATTGATTGGACAGAGGAACAGGTATGGAGTTATATAAAGACTCGTCATGTGCCGTATAACCAACTGCACGACCAAGGTTACCCGAGCATCGGGTGCGAGCCGTGCACGCGGGCGGTGAAGCCCGGAGAGGACATCCGAGCAGGCCGCTGGTGGTGGGAATCGCCCGAACACCGCGAGTGCGGACTTCACCAAAGATAGTGCCCCGCTGTCACAATTTTACAGTCAGGTTTATTTCTCCTTACGCTCTGTTGAACTTCTCCTTGCCCTGCTTGCAGCGCGGGCATCTCCAGTCGGCGGGAAGGTCCTCGAAGGCCACGCCGTCGTGCTCGGCCGGGTCATACACGTAGCCGCAGATGGAGCAGACGTACTTGCCCGAAGCCTCCTTCTTCTCGAAGTTCACCTTGTCGAAGACGGTCGGTACGGGGTGGTCCAGATCCATCACGCGCTTGGCCTCCAAGTTCTCGTAGCCTTGCGGCGTGTGCGTGGAGACATAGACCGTTGGGTGGTTGCGGACGAACTCGCGCACGCGGTCCAAGGTCTCGCGGGCGGCTGCCTTGTCATCGAAGACCACGGAGAGCTTGTTCTCGTACAAGGCCTCGTCCACGTAGGTGATGTCGCCGTGGATCATGTAGAACAGACCGTCGTTCTCCACGATGACGATGCTGTTGCCGTTGGTGTGTCCTTTGGCTTTGATGAAGCGTATGTCGTCGGCAATCTTCTGGCTTTCAGGGAAGTTGTAGTACGCCCCGTCGGTGAAGTGCACGGGCACGAGGTTGCCGAGTCCCTGGAGTTCGGCGGCCTGCATCTCGTCGGCGTTCACATAGACCTTCGCGTCGGGGAATGAGCGCAGCTCGCCGCTGTGGTCGGCGTGCTTGTGGGTGAGCAGAATCTTGGTCACCTGTTCGGGCTTGTAGCCGAGGGCGGCGAATGCCTCCATGTAGCTGCAGATGTCCTTGCCGGTGAAGGCCGGAGTGTTCTTGTCGGGATTCTCCTCGGGCGTGCCGGCTGGAAGACCTGTATCGACTAAGATAACCTCGTCTCCGGTGTCGATCAGGTAGTTCTGCAGACTGCCGCGGTAGCGGATGTTTTTGTCGAACTTGTCCATTCCCTCCTCGCCGCCAAAGGCGAAAGGCTGTGAATAGAATCCGTCTTTTCTGAATTTTATTGCTTTGATTTCCACTTGATTATAATTTATTGTGATTGATTTTAGACTGCTCAAGTCACACGCCAAAAACGGCGAGGATACTGCCTTGCATATTTTTTCTGTGCAAAGTTACAAAAAATGCTCTTTGGAAAAGCAAAATTAAGATTCTATTTATTACGGGATCGTCTTTTGGGAAAAACATCAGGCATCGTAAATGGATTTTTCGTCAATAATGCAAAAAGCTTGAATAGCTACCGTCACGCGCCTCCCTTGTCTTATTCCGCCACGCATCCGCCACCCGCATCGGACTGGTGGACAGCACGATGCCGATTGAGGCGGAGGTGCGCGGGGTGAAAGGGATGTGCTTGGCCTCGGCCTTGCGGCGGAGAGCCTCTTCGGTGGCGCTGAGAATGGATGAGGATGACTTTTCCGGATTCCCCACACTTTTTTCCGCAGAGGAAACCGAAAAATGGTTCCTGTGACTGTAAATTGGAATTGTTTTTTCCCCTATTACGGCATGATTATTGGTCTGTGACAATTTATCTCCCCGCTCCTAACTTCACTACCTTTACAGTCGAAGTGGTTCCGTTCTGCCAACGGAGGCGCAATAAGTACATGCCAACCGGAACATCCGACAAGTCAATCGCAGAATGACTTCCGCTTATTGTTCCCTGAAGCATTTCCCTACCGTATAAGTCTGTAATCCAGAAATCTGCATTGCCCGTTTCCAATTCCACACTGACAATGGAGTTGGTTGGGTTGGGCCAGACTTTCAGATTCTGTTTATTGTAATTGTCGATACCGACGGGTTCTGTCACATTGAGGATTTTCATCACGCTTTGTGCGGGGGCATACTCATCGTTGCCTGGCTGCGCAGCGGTGATGATGGCCAGTCCCACGCTGTGCAGCGTCAGGATGCTGCCGTTGATGGTGGCCACGCTTTCGTCGCTGCAGGCGAACTGCACAGGCAGTCCGGAGGTGGCGGCGGCAGCCAACACCACAGGCTCATCGCTCAGCGGGAAGGTGAGCTCCTGATTCCAGAGGATGCTTTGTGGCTGCAGGTCGGGAGTGCTGCTTGTCACAGTGAGGATTTTGGAGACGGGTGCGGCGGCGTTCCAGGTGGCGTTGCCGGGCTGCGAGGCAGTGACAATGGCATAGCCGGCACCATGAAACGTAAGCACATTGCCGTTCACAGTGGCGATGTCTTCGTCACTACAGGTGTATGTTACGGGCAGTCCGGAGGTGGCTGTGGCGTTAAGGGTCAGTGTGCCGTCGGAGAGGTCAGCGGTGAGGTCCTGATTCCACGTGATGCTCTGGTTGAAGGTGGTGTTGGAAAGCTCGTAAGCCCCGATGTCGGCACGGTTGTTGCCGATGCGCGGGTTGCCGTCCATGTCGGTGGCGGGCAGGTAGGTGATGAATGCCGTGTTCGGGTCGCCCGCGTCAACCAACGGCGAGCCTGGCAGCACGTGCCAGTCGGCGTTGAGGTTCGACAAATCCGTGGCAATGGAGGAGGCACCCACCATGGTCGAAGGAGCTACGAACTGCGGCAGAGTGGCCGTATCCAACACCATGTTGGTGCTGTCGGCCGCGAAGTCACTGGCGGATACCGACTTACAAGCGCAGTATGTGTAAGGGAACGTATAATTCGTGGACCAATGCAAATCTTGGGAAGCATTGTCGCGCATATTGTTCCAGATCACCGTGTTCTTGACGGTGGCGGCGGAAGAGGTGCGGATACCACCTGTGCCGTCGGCATGGATGGTCTGTGCCAGATTGTTGGCTACCACGCAGTTCGTCATATACATCCTTCCTACTGGGTTTCCGCTGGAAGGTCCCGATGATGTGACGTACGAATAGGTGACCACACCGCCGGTCACGTCAATGCCTTCGGTGGAGATGGCACTGTTGTTGGCAATCACACAGCCAATAATGTGCGCGGGATGGGTGAAAACGCTGACACCTCCGGCGATGTATGGCCGGCTGCCGCTCGCGCTGGCGGTGGTGGCGGTAGTGTAAACCGTGTTGTCAATGATACGCGAGTTGATAATCTGCCATTCGTTTCTCGTCGGATAATAAAGGAAATCGTTGGCTTGCGTCAGCAGACCGCCGGCCTTGGCATCCAAGCCCGAAGCGGTGTTTTTCGTGATGTCACAGTTTTTGACAATGACCGTATTGTATGGCGTCGTGTAGTTTGCATCGAACCATATTCCACCGCATCGACTGCCTGTGTTCCCAGTAATCACACAGTTGTTGAACTCGTAGGTGGCTCCATAACTTTGGCTGCCGCTGTACATCCGGACACCGCCGCTTGATGTGTTGCCATTAATCTTGCAGTCCGAAACTTGAAACGTGGCATTGTAGTATGAGTTGGAATATGACATTCCCAAATACAAACCGCAGGCATTTCCAGTCATAGTACAATTCGAAATCGTGTGGGTATTGTTTGCCTCGTCGCGGATGCCGTACTGGTTGCCGCCTGTCACACAGAAACCATCGAAAGTGTTTTCCCGGCAATGATAACTGCCGTTGTAGTGAAAGTAGCTGTTGATTTGTACGGCATAGTTGTTGTCGTGTTGTGCATCAATAATGGTACAGGAACTGTCAGCGGCGATGCCAAAGGTGAGCGGTTGCCGCTCATAGAGATGGCTTTCCGTACCCGCGAAGCCGCCATACACGTGCGTGCCGTTCTTGATGGTGCAGGCCGGGTAGGTGCCCACTGACACGAACACCGAATCGTCGTTGGGTGAGGTGATCAATGCCATCGCCCCGTTGATAGTGGCCTTGGCCGTGGCCCACGAAAGGCCGTCGTTGCTGTCGTTGCCGCTGTTGGAGACAAAATAGGTTGTCTGCGCGGAAAGCGAGGCGCAGCAAATCAGCAAAAATGCTATAGTTATTGAATCTTTGATTCTGAGGTAATTCATAATTCGCCTTTTTACTTGAGGTCGCAAAAATAAACAATATATAAATGCGCAAGAAAAAAAAACTTTTGCAATCATAATTTTTATGTATTTTTGCCAGGTAAAATACACAAATATCATACTATCATAATCAATTTCAAAATCATCATGAAAAAGACTAAATTGTTTTTTTGCTTGTTTATTTGTCTTCTTGCATCTAATCTGACAGCTCAGAAGACTTCTCTCAATGGTTCGCCAATTGTGATTGTTAAAGACCCAAACATCTGGGTGTTGGAGGACAGCAAAGACAGACTTGTTTTCGGCGCTGTTTCACATGATTTGATGGCTGGCTATGACGATCTATGGCTGTATTATTACAACAAGTCATCTAAAACAACTGAATCTCAGAAATTTGATGATAATCTTGAGGGTCGTTTTGCTTATTTGAAAGATGGAATTGTGCATTTGATAGGCGTACGCAACAACAACAAGACCAAATCGTTGGATTATGTTGATGGTACAATTCAAGAAGGCTCTGGAACTGTAAAAAAGATGCCTTTTACCACAAAATGCTCCGTGCCTTACGAGAAACACAAACTGTATTTCAACCAGTTTGCGTTTTCACCAGATAAATCTAAAATTGCTATTTTGACAGTGCTTCACCCCAAGTCGAACAGTGATATAAGTCATATTCAAGATGTTGCGGTTTTCGATCTGAACGGTGAGATGCTCTACCATCACAGACAAAATGTAAACTATCAGATAAATTACAATTCTCCTATTTTAGTGTCTAACGACGGAGTGGCGTATATTGCAGAATATGGTTGTGCAGAAAATGTAAGGCGCAACATAAGCGATTCGCTCCATATTTCTGTTTATAGCGAGAAAGGCATTGTGAATATCACCGATTTTTTCGGTACAAAATCTGAATTTCGCTGTGCAAAAGCGCTGTTGAACGACGGCCGGCTGGCTGTCAGTGGAGTGGTCTGCAACAATGGGAAAAGCTCTGGAGTTTTGTCAACATATCTTGTGTCTGAGGATGGAAATTTCGATTTGGTGAAATCGCCTGTCAATCTGCCAATAGATGCGGAGGATTATGTGTACAACGGCGCGCAATACCACGACAGTGTCGATAGATTTTTGCCATATATCCATGAAATCAAGGAGTTACCAGACGGGAAAATAATGCTGATAGGGGAATTGAATTACCGCGACATTATCGGTCAGGTTATTTCTTTAACCGGCCCTTCCTACTGGATTCGCGGCTATTTATCACGAAATCTATACAAGATAATGCTCTCATCAGACGGCAAAGTTACAGATGTGGGCACTTATCCTCGCGCCACCGTCACAACCGAGGTGTATTCAATGTATTTCAGAGTGAACACTCCCGGAGTCTTCATCCGTAACAACGACGTCTATCTTCTTTTCAATGACCATAAAGATAATTTCGACAATAACCATCAGAGATTGTGGACAGTCTTAAACAACAATCGTGCGGGTGAGACGGTGGTTGTGCTCTCCAAAGTGGAAAAGAACAATTCTTTGTCATGTGATGTCATATACACAGCACAGCCATATCCATTTCCGAGACAAGCGATTTATACCAACCATTATGAATTCTTCGACCGGATATTGACAACCGATGAGGATGCGGTTTATTACATTTTGAAACACGACAACGAATATCGGCTTGAAACAATAACATGGTAGAGGCAAGATAGAGACTATCTTCTTGTGATGGAAGAGTGTTTTGTTGAAAAAACATCGGCAAATTCAGGCATATTTTCACAAAATCCGAAAAATTGCCACAAATTTCCTCCTATTTGTTAAAAATCTATAACAAAACAATTGTTTACTTTGCAGAATGATTTTTTGAAAAAAAACAATTATGAAAAAACTGATAGTTTTTATGACGGTCATCTTGCTAACGGTTACAGCGATGGCTCAGAGTACCGTTGAAGTTGTCTATAGCGGGACAACGGCTACGGTAAACGTGGCAGAAGACATTGCGCAGTATCTGACAGTAACGCAGAGCGGTGCGCATGTGTCGATTGCGCAGAGTGATGATCTTGCCACAGAAATAACATACACTTTAAGCGGAGCCTCAACCGACGGCGAGTTTTATATGTCGGGCTCCTACAAGGCCACCATTGAGTTGAACGGCCTCACCCTGACCAACGTCAATCCGGTGTACAGTGGTGCGGCTGTGCACATCCAAAACGGCAAGCGCATCAACGTGAAGGTAATCACCGGCACAACGAACACCCTCGTTGATGCTGCTACAGGCAGCCAAAAAGGCTGTTTGTATGTGAAAGGACATGCAGAGTTCAAGCAGCATGGCACACTAAACGTGGTGGGCAACGTGAAACACGCCATCAAGGCCGGCGAATATGTAAGTCTGAAGAACGCCACCCTCAATGTCACATCAGCTGCGGGCGACGGCATCTCGTGCAACCAGTATTTCCTCATGGAGAGCGGAACCGTCAATATCAGCGGCACTGAGGACGACGGCATCCAGTGTGACCTCGAAGGCGACACCTCCACAGGCGAAACCGTTGACCACGAGGATGAGGATTCAGGCAACATATACATTCTCGGTGGAACAATCAATATAACCTGCGCCGCAACTGCCGCCAAGGGCATCAAAGCCGCCGGAGATATGTTCATCACTGGTGGTGACATCACTGTGAAAACCACTGGCAAAGGTGAGTGGGACGAGGATGATTTGGAGACAAACTCCGCCTGCGGACTTAGCAGCGACGGCAATCTGACAGTAAGCGGCGGCACACTCAATATCACAGCCACAGGATCAGGCGGCAAAGGTATGAAATGCGACGGAGTGATGACAATCACCGATGGCGAAATCATTATAGAAACCACCGGCGGCCTCTATTTCAACAACGGCACTACAGAGTACACCAACTATACAGGCAACACCGACAATGTAAGCAGCGACTATTACTCATCACCCAAGGGCATCAAAGCCGGCCTCAAAATCCAAAACGGCAACAGCTACACCTATAGCGGCGGCATGGTTATTGACGGCGGCTATATCAAGGTTACTACATCGGGTAAAAACGCTGAAGGCATCGAATGCAAGAACACTCTGGAAATCAACGGCGGTGAGATATTCATCAATTCCTACGACGATGGTATCAATTCCGGACAAGATCTTACGATAACAGGAGGATATATTTATTCTCGTTCCTCAAATAATGATGGCATCGACGCCAATGGCAATTGCTATGTCAACGGTGGCCTGGTTTATGCAATCGGCGCACGTTCTCCTGAGGTGGCGATTGATGCCAATACAGAGGGCGGAAAGAAACTCTACATCAATGGCGGTGTCATAATTGCTGTGAACGGAATTGAGCACGGCAGCACTATAAACCAACCGTACATACAGTCTTCTTCCATAAGCAGTAACAGCTGGTACACTGTCACTTACGGTGAAGATGCAGTGGCCTTTTACACCCCTACCCTAAACAATGGCGGTGGTGGCCCTGGTGGTGGCGGTCCTGGTGGTGGCGGCGGTAACTCTTCCACCTTTATCTCAGCTCCTACAACCCCGACACTCTCCAATGGAAACAACGTCAGCAACGGCACACCTCATTTTGAGGAGAACTGCTACGTCAGCGGCGACGGCACAATCGGCATCAACGATATTGAAATGAGCAATATTACTGTCTTCTGCAACAATGGAATGATAGTTGTGAAAGGTTGTGATGATTGCAATGTGAACGTTTACGACTTGGAAGGGCGTTTAGTTGGAAATAGCGGTCTTGCAACTGGTGTATATCTTGTAAAGGTGGGCGACTACCCAGCTCAAAAAGTTTTCGTCACTCGATAATTAATTACAGAACACAAATAATAAGAGCGCCTCTTCATCTCATCTGGAGAGGTGCTCTTTTTTTTTACAGTTTTGCAACCCGGCGAGGGACGGGTTGCCTCCCCGACATAGAGACGCGCCATGGCGAGCCTCCACATCCCAAATCACATAACCCCCATTCCCATTCCAAAATTTTCAATTTTCAATTCTAAATTAACCGCACCGTCTCCAGCCACCCATTCTGAATAGGAGGGAATTGCAATTGACTGAATTTAACTACGTTTTCTTCGGCCGATAAATAAAAATTATATCTTTGCGGGATTGAGAAACTATAAAATCGAACGTGATGTTTAGAGTAAAGATTATCCTAACCTGTTTGTTATTAATTTCAGCTTTCATTCCAAGCCCTTCTAATGCAAATGAGACAACCAAAAAGAAGCCAAAGGCCAAATGTTCCGCTCCCGCTTATTTGAACCCTGGCGACAAAGTCGCAATCATCTCTCCAGCCTACAATTCTCCGATGGAGGAAATCGAGAAAGCGGCAAAGACAATAGAAGAATGGGGATTCAAGCCTGTGATTGGCCCTAATTCAGGCAAAAAACATGCCGGGCAATATGCAGGCACCGTGGAAGAGCGAATCTCGGATTTACGCTGGGCACTTGAAGATCCGGAAATCAAGGCCATAATCTGCTCCCGCGGCGGCTATGGAACGCTCCAGATGGTTGACAAAATGACACTCAAGGATTTTTCTTCATCACCAAAATGGCTTGTGGGATTCAGTGACATCTCAACACTGTTAAACATGGAAGCGTGCGCCGGTGTGATGGGGATTCATGGTGCAATGGGACTCAATCTTGCCCGCAAACAGGATCAAAAGGAGTTCGACACCTCCACTTCAATGCTTCGCTTTATGCTTCAAGGGATGATTCCTAATTATGAAATAGTGCCACATCCCATGAACCTCAAGGGAAATGCTTCAGGCATTCTCATAGGTGGCAACCTCAGCACCATCGCACCCCTGTTGGCAACACAAGCCGATTATTTTTCCAACAACAATTTCATCCTTCTTGTCGAAGAGGTGGATGAAACATTCCATAACATCGACAGACTTTTCAACACACTGAAACTCAGCGGTGTGCTGGCACAATGCAAAGGTGTGATATTGGGCGACTTCACAAACTGCCGCGCCGACCTCGGCTATGAAAGCGCGGAATCCCTGATCCGTGGATATATCGAACCTTACAAAATCCCCCTCATTTGCGGATTTCCTGCCGGGCACGGAAGTCTCAACCTGCCGCTTCTTATAGGTGCCCCAACCACCATGAATGTTACCGATAGCGGCGCAACCCTGTTGTTTGATGTTCCTTGCAAAAGCAAACTCACCGTTAAGATTGGATTACCTTCCCCAACCTTGAAACCAGAAGATAATTCCGAGGATTTTGTCAATATTACAGACGTGATTCCTGATGTTATTTTAGAAATACGCTATTTTGGCACGTACAATTTTGTTGGAAGGCGTATCGACGGTTACAAACAACCCACAGCGCTGCTGACAAAAAGAGCAGCCGACAGTCTTCGTGCCGTAAGTGAAGATGTCATGCGACTCGGCTATCGCCTTAAAATCTACGATGCTTATCGTCCGCAAATGGCCGTTGACCATTTCGTGCGTTGGGCCGAGGATATTCCCGACACCATGATGCGCCGTTATTTCTACCCGGATGTCGATAAAAGCCTGCTGTTTGTGCAGGACTACATCGCAGCTAAAAGCGGTCACACACGAGGTTCCACTGTCGATCTTACACTTTTTGACATGAACACCGAAAAGGAACTTGACATGGGCGGCACCTTCGACTGGTTTGGTGTGGAGAGCCATCCCGATTTCGGCGGCGACCCCAACACAAACCAATACAAGCCAAACGGAAAGATTACTGCCGAACAATTCCACAACAGGATGATCTTGCGTGCCGCAATGCTCCGCCACGGCTTCAAACCTATCGACTCAGAGTGGTGGCATTTCACCCTTAAAGACGAACCATACCCTGACACATACTTCACATTCCCGGTAGAAGAGCTTAAAAAATAGTTCTATTAATAAATATTCGTCATCTTACCAAAATCGCCTGAAATAATGAAAAAACACACAAAACTCGCGGTATTGCTTGCCATTACACTATTTTCAATCAACATAAACGTTCAAGCACAACCAATCGACCGCGAAATGTACGCTAAAGTTGTGAAGATGAACAACAATCGTAATTGTCCATTCGAGGATGATTTTTGGACTGTTGACAAAATCACATACCAGTCGGGCTATCTTATTTTCAATATCACTTTAGAAGACAGCCCGCTGCTTAACAAAGACTCATCATACTTAAGGAATTTATTTGCCGACAATATCAGGTACAGCGTCGAACCGGCTGAATTCAGCTACCTGCTTGAAAAACTCAGCGATATTAATGGTGGTTTTGTCTGCAATGTATCCACCGAGGATCCAAAATCCCTCAAATCATTCAAATTTACACCCGCTGAAGCACGGCAAATCTGGGCCGACCGATCAAAACCCGCTTACAAGGATGGCGAAAAATGGCAGGAACGATTCAACTTGGAGATGGAATTGATGCAGACAGAGTTCGAAGCAGACAAAGTTGTTGACAAGACTAATCCCATCCGCATCGATTCAGCAAAAATCGTTGTTGACACTGTGGTTTTCTATGCGACCATGTGCAACTCACATTTTAAGATTTCCAAAGAAAGGGGTGCTGACTTTATTCAGAGGGAAATTGAGAAGTCAGTGCTTGGGGATGCAGACAATATTGAAACTCTAATCGATGCCGACTTGTCCTTGAAATACATCTACCACAACGAGTCATACACCGAAAGTCAATCCGTCCTGATAACAAAGTCACGCCTGGAAAAGTTGCTCGAAAAATCCGAGAATGTGTCCCCAGCTTCTTATGAACAGATGGAACTGTATATGCATGAAATTGCTGAAGAATTCATGGACGACGATGTGAAACAAGCATATCTGAGCGATGAAGTATTAGACATTCAAGGAGCTTACGAAAACGGCGTTCTGCAACTTGTACTGGTAACTCCCGACAATAGTCCCATCACCAATATCAATACTGAAGAAGAAAAGATAATCGAAGACAACATAACAGTTCAACTCAAACAATCACTCGAAGAGCAGTTTCCCATAGTGTTTAATGATAAAGTTTTAATCACTATTGATGATTTTTACAAACATCTGAAAGGGTTACAAATACTCTACATGGAACAGCACACACACAAGACGAAGGAGATGTTCATCACATCTGAAGAACTGAAAAACGCCAAACTTCCTGTCGTATCTTTCGGCTCTGAAGAAACCAAACAGAAAGTTGCAGACCAACTCAAGGCCAATCTTTTCGCCGAGGAAATCAAATCAGCGAATGCTTCTCTTCCTTTAATATCGAACGGTATGACCCTCTATAAAATTGATTATGATACAGAATGTTTGCGTTACTTTTTCACTACAAATTCAGAGAACCTTTTGTCAACAGATGCTGATGTACTTAAAAGGAGTGTTCGCCAGCAACTCGTCTATAATAACGATTTTTTGGACAATCTCATTGATATCAACAGCGGTTTGGTTTATAACTATAAAATCATAGATACCGAACAGAGCGTCGAAATCAAATATACAGTTGAAGATTTGAAGGAAATTCGTTCAGAGTCCTTAACCAGTGACCAAAATGCCATTAAAGCATTACAGGAGGTTGTAAATAATTCCAATTCAGTATGTCCTATTCGCATTGACGAATATACAACTTTGGATTCAGTACGCTTGACCGACAATAAATTAATATATTTTGAAACAATCGGAACACCTGTTGACATCACAGAAAAAAGCTTCAGGCCTCTTTTGATACAATCCCTTATAGAGAGCGATGACCGATCCACAAGATATACAATTGAGATGTGTGTTAAGACAAATACACATTTGTGTTATTATATCTCTCTGCCTGAAGACAAAAATGGTAAGAACACCAAGACAAAAAAACAAGGGAAGAAATCAATTCTAAAAATTTGTATAACTGTAGATGAGTTAAAACAAATTTTAGGGTAAATATTTGATTGTTAGTTTTTTATTATCAACTATTCAGCGCAAATTTTTCCCTCAAAGCTGATGTCTAAGAACTGTTGCAACTCGTATTTGAATTTAGGAGAAAGTTCAGAAAGGCGTCCTTTTCCATCAACAAACGGATTTATGTATCGTTTCTTGGCGGAAACGATGCGTGCTTCTGAAGAATCAGGGTCATTTATGAGTTTTTTGTATGCCCTGAACCTCAACCATGAGTCACGAGCTTGCTGATCTGCGCAAAGCTTCTCTATAAGTGATGTTTCGGTACCATAGAGGTCTCTTTCGGTGATAATCCCCCTGTCTATCTGTTCTTTAAGAAGTTCTGCCAATCTTTGCATCGCATAGCGGTCTTCCGGTGCGATGTAGATTTTTGACATTCGAAGTGCTGCCATGGAAAAATCCATTGCACAAGATTCACTTTGGAACAAAAGTTCCTGCTCATTCTTTTCATTTACTCCCACCACAAGATCATCATACAAATACTTCACCATATCCTCACTCATATAGCCATAGTTGATAATATTTCCAATGGTATATTCCAAGCGGTCTGCAGAAAGCTGTGGTGTGGGATTGTCAGCTATTGCAAACAAGTGATAATCAGATACTTCCGCGGTGGTTAATCCATTATTTTTAAGAATATCACGAATCTCCACAGAATCTCCGATCATGCTGAACGTGAGATCCTCAGTGGATTCTTGCATTTCGTGGTCTCCGTGCAAGAAATCGATAACATGGGCGAACGAAGGGGTTGCAATATCGTGGAGCAGGGCTGCGACAGTCTGTTTAGTGTCGTGAGTGAAGTTCCAGACTATGAGTGCCGCGCCGATGCTATGGTCGAGGCGGGAGTAAGGCTTGATATTTTGGAACAGGGGGAAGGAGGTGTACTCGCATCCGCAATTCATGCCCACGTCGGCAAGGCGTTGCATGGCGGGAGTGTTCACTATCTGGAACACGATTTCAGGGCGTTCGTCACAATATATTTTCCAATGGTTCATTATTGCTGTTTCATTTATACCTTGCAACTGAATAGACGTATTCATCAGAAACTGTGGTTTCGATATTGAAATTATCGGATTTGTTCAGAACATATTTCATCTCGTTGCTTATTCCTTCGCCTGTAAGTTTAAGGATGGCCTCTTTTTGGGTCCAATAGCGAAAGAATGCAACGTTCTTGTCGTCCGACGCAAGAATATTGCGTAATTCATCGTCGTTCATGGTATATTCCATCAAATCACGGTCAACTGGACGGATAATTTCAATATCAATTCCGATTGGAGAATCGTCAATGGCACAAGCGGTCACATATTTTGAATGGCTGAGGCTGAAATGCACGTTTGGCAGACTCTCTATAAAAGGTTTTCCGTTCTCATAAAAGGCGAAGCGTGGTGGCTGGGAGATGCCGTATTCTTCGTGGAGACCTCTTAAGAGAAGCAGATAGGCTGAGAGTGACAATTGTTGGTCAGAGTGTCTGACGAAGCGCAGTGCGTGCGCACGACGTTGTTCCGACACCATTTCAACGGCTGTCTCGACCACTAATTCCCGAGCATTTTCGTCAATATAGATCATCAATCCACGTTTTTAATAAACTTGGCCGGGTTGCCGCCGACAATCGTGTTTGGGGCAACATCTTTGGTGACCACTGCACCGGCTGCCACAACAGCGTTTTCACCCACTGTGACACCAGGCAGGATAGTGGCTCCGGCTCCTATCCAGGCATTCTTGCCAATGTGAACCGGTTTGCAGATGAGCAACTGCCTGTCGTGAAGGTCGTGGTTGTTGGAGATGAGCTGGGCGTTGGCGGCAATCATAGCGCCGTCCTCAATTGTTATGCCTCCGCGCGACATCATAAGACAGTTGTTCATGATGAACACGTTGTTGCCGATATGTACCTGATCGAAACAAACGCCTGTGAGTCCCGGCTGTATAAAGCATCCCTTCCCAAGATTATCACCGAAAAGCTCCTTCACAAGGGCATTATACTCATCGGTAAAAGGCATAGTATGGTTCAATTTGAACAACGTCTGGGCCTGACGCACTCCCTTTGCATGTTCTTCCGGTGTGGTCTGACGAGGGTCAACAATAAATTCTTTCATATTCAACTACTTGATTTTCAATTATAAACAAAACTAATCTTATAAGTGCAAAAATATAATATTATACGGGATTCTGCTGTCAAAATATTCGGATATTATTTAACAAATTGAACAAAAAAGCATGTCAATAAAAGATTTTATACCTTTGCACTCCGAAGGAAGGAGACGCCGGGACAGTCCTGCAGCCCTCAAAATCAATATTTTACATTATGAATTGGATCATTCTGATATTAGCAGGATTCTGTGAAATGGGATTCACTTTTTGCCTTGGCCGCGCAAAATTAGTAACCGGCTTTGAATGGTGGGCGTGGATAGGAGGATTTCTCCTATTTTCGGTGTTGAGCATGGCACTGCTTGCCAAGGCCACACAGACACTTCCCATCGGCACCGCCTACCCAGTGTGGACCGGCATAGGGGCAGTGGGCACAGTCCTTCTGGGTATCTTCGTGTTTCACGAGCCCGCCACATTCTGGCGGCTTTTCTTCATCACCACATTGATCATTTCTATCGTGGGATTGAAAGTGCTCTCATAGGTCGGTTTTTTTGAAATCTTCTCAGATCTCTTCGAACTATGGTTATAGACTTTTTTTTAACTTTGCGGTTCGAAAAAAGGGAACATTTCTCTTTAAAACTAACCAAATAGGAAATAGACCGAATGTGTCCTTTCCCATTTTTAACAAACTGCGATTTATGACAAATTTAGAAAAATGCAATGCTGATTTAGAATACTCGTATGCAGATGAGGAGTTAATTGCGCTCAAGACTGAGGCCATCAGGCAATGCGAGATTTTCAACTCTATTGACGGGTGTGACTATATGGCGCAGTACCAGCAGTTGAAGCAGATGCTTGGAGCGGTGGGCAAGCGCGTGTGGATTGCCAAGACATTCAACTGTGACCGTGGCAAGAATATCTTCATCGGCAACGATTTCACAGGCAATCACAACCTCACCATACTCGACATCCGTGAAGTGTATATTGGCGACCATGTCATGATTGGGCCTCACACGCTGATCACCACTGTAGGGCATCCCCTTTCTCCAAAGGGCCGAAGGGAATATCATGCCATAGCCAAGCCGGTACGTATTGGAGATGACGTGTGGATAGGCGGCAATGTCACAATATTGCCCGGTGTCACCATCGGCAACAACGTTGTGATAGCAGCCGGAGCGGTTGTCACCAAAGACATTCCAGACAACACACTTGTGGGTGGTGTGCCAGCAAAAGTCATCAAGACAATTGAAAACGACATCTGAGCAGGTGTGATAATGGAAAGGGGATTATCATGAAAAAACTAATACTTATCGCAGCTGCGGCCTCTATGCCATGCGCATGGCCGAGCGCGGCTTTGTGGCGTTGGCTTTCGACCCGTCATATACCGGCGAGAGCAGCGGTGAACCACGTCGCACCGCCTCGCCCGACATCAACACCGAAGACTTCCTTGCCGCCGTTGATTTCCTGTCGAGGTTGGAGAACGTCGATCCGGAGCGCATCGGCATCATCGGCATCTGTGGTTGGGGCGGCATCGCGTTGAACGCCGCCGCTGCCGACCCGCGTCTCAAGGCCACCGTGGCCAGCACCATGTACGACATTACCCGCATCAGCGGCAACGGCTACTACGACAGCGACAACAACGAGGAGGCCCGCCACGCCGCCCGCGAGGCAATGGGCAAACAGCGTCTCGCCGACCCGATGGCCATGGCCGGCGGTGTCATCGACTCGGTACCCGACGATGCCCCGCAGTTCGTGAAGGACTATCACGCCTACTACAAGACCCCGCGCGGCTACCACAAACGTAGCGGCAACAGCAACGACGGCTGGCGCACAATCGGCACGCAGGCCTTTGCTAACAGCCGTTTCCTCTACTATATCAATGAGATCCGCTCCGCCGTCCTCGTGATGCACGGCGAAAAGGCCCACAGCCGCTACTTCGGCGAGGCCGCCTACCACTACATGGTGGATGGCAAGGCCGAGGGTTACAATTTCATCGGCAAGCCGAATCCCAACCCCGACAACAAACAGCTGCTCATCATCCCCGGCGCCACCCACTGCGACCTCTACGACGGCGGAGAAGGCAACTACATCCCTTGGGATAAGTTGGCGGAGTTTTTCGGGAAGAATCTTTAGTTCTGTGAAATGTTAGAACAAGAAAAAAATAGTTAAACCAAGGCTCTGAAATAGGCCTTGGTTTTTTTATGTTGTTGGAATAGATATGATGAATGATTTGAGAAAGTTGTATCTTTGCAACGATTACCTTCTATGAAAGAAGAACCACAAAATTCTCAGTCCGAAACATATCCGCAGTATGTCAGGGTTATCCGACGGAGTCAACGGAAATACTCTGTGGTGGCCCGTTTTTATCTTCGCATAGTGTGGCTCTTTTCAGTACTCTTTTTGATGGAGACAGCCATCTTTCTTATCAGCGGCCCCTTGCATTTTCTTATTGAGAATCTGCTTTTTGTCTTCATCTTCGCTATTTCCTTTGCATTGTTCATTTCTTTTGTGTCGAAAGGGAGTTTGGTGGAATCCGTCTATGTGGATTACAAGAAAATGGAAATCAGGGTTTTGCGTTATGACATAATGAAACGTCCCATCAAGGATGTGATTTCGTTCGAGGGATTCTCGTGGGATGTTTTGAATGGTGGGCGAGGTCCTGACCGCCTGAGGATGTTCCGTCCCGACGGGAAACGGATTGTAGTTTGCGAAGGGGTATTGGGCTGGACTTTCGACGATTTTCTGCATCTACGGTCAGCGTTGTCGAAGGTTGCGGAACAGAGCGACTGGTGGGAGAAGGGGCTTTGGACAAAACATTAAAAATTTAACCGTAATTCATGAACTCATTTGTAGAATATTTCAAGAATATCCAAGAGAGCAACGGCGATATAGGTTGTATTCACTCTTGCCCTGAATTGATAGATTGTGTCAGGCATACAGGCTTCCTGCCGCTGTTGGAGAGCGGTATTAGGGGCTATGCAGCGGAGAGCCTGATGGCCGAGGAGTGCCGTTTCACACAGTTTGACGACGGCTCATGGGAATGGCCGCTCTGGCAGTGGAAAGGGTCGGTGGTGCGCGATGGCAACTGCCTGTATGGAAAGTTCTTCGCAGGAAAAGCTGGTTTCATCAGTCGCGAGTGGTGGCCTGATTTCTGCAACTGGCGCCGCAGTAAGAATCCTGAGCCAGAGGAGTTCAGCATCGAGGGTATCATCTTGGCCACATTGCGCGATCACGGCAGTATGATAGCCCGCGACCTTCGTGCTGCGTGCGACCTCACAGGAAAGAACATGCGTTCAAAGTTCGATGCTTACGTGGGACGGCTGCAAATGGCGACTTATATAGTGACCGAGGACTTTGTCTATCCAGTTGACAAACACGGCCGGAAATACGGTTTCGGATGGTCATTGCTCACCACACCTGAACGCTTGTTAGGCAAGGAGGCCTGTCTGTGCGACCGGGCACCAGATGAGTCGTATAGGCGCATGGTGGAGCATCTTTCGCGGCTGTTGCCTGTCGCCACAGAAAAACAGATCAAAAAGTTGTTGAAATGACGAGGTAGGAACGGGCAAACACAACACCACCTCATCGCAACGCCACTGCCACTTTAAATGATTCCAGAAAGCCATCGCGCTCGGCTTCGATGTGCTCGACGAAGTCCCACCATTCCTGCACACCGTCGGCGTACCTTTTGAGCTAACGTTTTTTGTATCTTTGCCGTTCAAAACATAATGCAATGTCAATTACCGTTAAAGAGATCGAAGTAAAGTCGGTGGTCACCAAGACCAACCTGCCAGTGACCGACTACGCCGTGAACCCGTACGTGGGCTGTTTGCACGCTTGCAAGTATTGCTACGCCTCGTTCATGAAGCGTTTCACCAACCATCCGGAGCCGTGGGGCGAGTTCCTCGACGTGAAAAACTGGCCTGACATTCACAATCGCGGGCAATACGCCGGCAAGGAGGCCTTCTTCTGCTCCGTGACCGACCCATACCAGCCGCATGAGGCCAAGTTCCAGCGGACGCGGAAAGTGCTGGAGCAGCTGCAAGGCACGGGCATCCGGCTCAGCATCTCCACCAAAAGCGACCTCATCCTCCGCGACCTCGACCTCATCAAGTCGTTTCCGGGCTCACGCGTATCGTGGAGCATCAACACCTTGGACGAAGACTTCCGCAAGGAGATGGACCGCGCGGTCAGCATCGAGCGGCGCTTGGAGGCCATGCGGCAGTTCTACGAGGCCGGCATCAACACCACCTGCTTCATCTCCCCTATTTTCCCCGGCATCACCGACGTGGAGGCCATCATCGAAAGGGCAAAAAAACAATGCAACCTCGTATGGTTGGAGAATCTGAACCTGCGCGGCGACTACAAAGGGCACATCCTGCAATGGGTGCATGAGCACCATCCCGAGTTGGACGGCCTTTACCGCGACATCTACACCAAGAAAGACCGCACCTATTGGAGCGAACTCGACACCGACTTGCGCCGATTCTGTGCTGAGAAGGGGTTCTTATACGTCCGCAACGACGACACAGTGCGCGCCAAGCACGGCGAATCGCCCGTGGTGGTGAACTATTTCTACCACGAGGAAATCGTCCCCTCGGCCCGCAAGGAGCAGTTGCGGAAGACGCGGACGTGCTGCTGACTCCGTGTCGTTTAGCCTTCGCTGTTAATTAGCCTTCGGCTGTTAATTACTTCGTGTTAACATAAAATAACCAACACGAAGTAACCAGGTGCCGCCATAATTCCGAGAAATATTGTACTTTTGTCAACAAATTTGAAAAACCACAAAATATGGATAACAGAAGCATTTTTGAACGCGACTATGCCGGCGAGCCGGTATCACCCAACGAGCCGGACTATCAGCTGCTGATAGCCGACATCGAGGATTGCATGGCGAAAGCCAGTGAACTGAACACAGGACGCTTCTCGTTTGCTGAAGCCCGCGAACGTTTCGGCGAGATTATCGGCCAGGAGATTGATGACAGCTGCCTGATCATGCCGCCTGTCTATATAGACTACGGCAAACACGTCAAGATCGGCAAGGGCTGCGTCATCCAGCAGTGCTGCACGTTTTTCGGACGGTGTGGCATCGAACTGGGCAACGGGGTGTTCGTGGGACCGAAGGTGAACCTCATCACCATCAACCACGACCCCAATCCGGAGAACCGATCCACGACCTACGGCAAGAAAATCGTCATCGAGGACAACGTGTGGATTGGCATCGCGGCCACCATCCTGCCGGGCGTGCACCTCGGCTACGGCTGCATCGTCGGAGCCAATGCCGTGGTGACGAGGGACGTTCCTCCGTACGCCATAGTTGCCGGTAATCCCGCAAAAATCATCAAATATATTGAGCATTAGTCAGGATTGTGTATATTCTGTACATGAAAAAGAATGGACAAACCGGAATTTATGCATAACGGGAACAACTATGTCACCATGCTCGGTACTGGCAATGCTCTGGCTACCCGATGCTACAACACTTGCTTCACGCTTCATGGCAAATAGAGTGTATTGCTTGTCGATGCTGGTGGCGGCAATGGTATCCTTGCCCAGCTTGAAAAGGCCGGAATACGTCGTGAGCTCATCAGCGACCTTTTCGTCATCCATGCCCATACTGACCATCTGTTGGGCTGCATCTGGATGATGCACATGACACTCCAGTTCAGATACCCTCTTCGTGTATGGAGCCATCATAAGGTGCTACAACTGCTGACAGACATTTGCCGCCAGATTCTCCCTTCTGAAGAAGCTGTTGGCATCGGAAATCTAGTTACGATGAATTGTATTAGCGATGGCGAACGTTTCGAGGCTGGAGAATTTGCCATGCAATGCTTTGATATTCATTCTACAAAGGAGCGTCAGTTTGGATTTTCAACCAGGTTGTCGGATGGGCAACTTTTGTGTTGTCTGGGAGATGAGCCTTTTAATCCTCAGTGCCGCCAATATGACGAGGGTGCCGACTGGCTGATGAGTGAGGCCTTTTGCCTGTATGAAGACCGCGAACGGTTCCAACCCTACCAAAAGCACCACAGCACCGTGCTCGATGCCGCCCGTTTGGCAGAGCGACTCGGAGTGAAGAATCTAATCCTTTATCACACGGAGGACCGAACACTGGACACTCGTAAAAGCAAGTACACAGCCGAGGCTGAGACGCAATATAGTGGTCGCGTCTGGGTACCGGACGATTTGGGAAAGATAATGTTGTAAATTTCAATGTAGCAAACAATAAACAAATAACCAAATCGACTGCTACGGGAAGTCCATCGAGTAATCAAATCCGACACGCTTAATGATACTGAAGAAACTTAAACTCAAGTACGCAGCCATCTTTTCCCTCTACAAATTAACAGAATAGCACATTCCTATTTCAAAATAATGCTATTTTTGCGGAATGAAAACTGAGAAACTATTAGCAGCGGCCGCTGCCGCTTTTGCCGAAAGATGGCAAGAAAAAGGATATGAGAGAGGCGAGTCCCAGCTGTTTTGGGCCGACTTGCTGACCAACGTGTATGGCGTGGAGGACCTGCCCTCTTTCATCCGCTACGAGGAGCGGGTGAGCAGCATGGTGGATTCCACCAACTTCATCGATGGGCACATTCCCTCGACAAGAGTGCTCATCGAGCAGAAATCCTTGGGCAAAGACCTGCGGGCTCCCGTCACGCAGAGCGACGGCGGCAAACTCACCCCTTTCCAGCAGGCGAAAAAATACGTGGCCAACATGCCCCTTTCGCAGCACCCCAAGTGGATCGTGACCTGCAACTTCGAGGAGTTCCTCGTCTATGACATGGAACGGCCGAACGGGGAGCCCGAACAGATTCTGCTGAAAAATTTGGGCAAAGAGTTCTTCCGTCTCCGGTTTTTAGTCGATAGCAGAAGCGAACATCTTGCGAAAGAACTGCAGGTCTCGATGAAGGCCGGCGAGATTGTGGGCAAAATGTACGATGCCCTGTTAGAGCGATACGACGACAATTCGCCCGAGGCCCTGCGCTGGCTCAACATCCTGTGTGTGCGCCTCGTTTTCTGCATGTACGCCGAGGATGCCGCCGTGTTCCGGCATGACCAGTTCCACGACTTCCTGAATGGATGCAGTGCCGAAGACCTGAACGAGGCCCTGCAGAAGCTCTTCAGTGTGCTCAACACGCCGTTGGAGAAACGCAGCAAATACCTGAAAGACGACCTGAAGGCGTTTCCTTACACCAACGGCGGCTTGTTCGAGGAGGAGATTGAGATTCCGATTTTCACGGAGGAGCTGAAGCAGACGCTGCTGCAGAACGCGAGCCTCGACTTCGACTGGAGCGAGATTTCGCCCACCATCTTCGGGGCCGTTTTCGAAAGCACGCTGAATCCCGTGACCCGGCGCAGCGGAGGCATGCACTACACCTCGATAGAGAATATCCACAAGGTGATAGACCCTCTTTTCTTGAATGATCTGCGCGATGAACTTGACGAAATCCTGACCGAGAAGACTGAAAAACAACGTGTTAAAAAACTGGAAGCGTATCAGGAAAAGCTGGCGTCGCTGACATTTCTCGACCCTGCCTGCGGCTCTGGAAATTTTCTCACGGAGACCTACCTTTCGCTAAGAAGGTTGGAGAATGAGGCCCTGCGCGAGCGTTATCACGGGCAAATGATGATGGGGGCGTTTATGAACCCCGTCAAGGTGAGCATCCACCAGTTCTACGGAATCGAGATCAACGATTTCGCCGTCACAGTGGCCACCACCGCGCTTTGGATTTCCGAGGCGCAGATGCTGGCGGAGACGGAGCGCATCATCCAGCACGACATCGACTTTCTGCCTCTGAAGAGCTATGCCAACATCAAGGAGGGAAATGCATTGCGGGTGGACTGGAACAGCATAGGAGCCGACGCTTCCAGCGTCGCTAAAGGAGGCAACGCTTCCAGCGTTGCAGAATACAGAACTGACACTACCAGCGCTGTAAAAGAAGGAACAAGCGATTCTGTCGCCCTTGGGAATGGGGCTGAGAATGTCATGCTGGGAAGCAAGTCTGAGAATGTCACGCTTGGAAGCAAGTCTGAGAATGTCACGCTTGGAAGCAAGTCTGAGAATGTCACGCTTGGAAGCGTGACCTCCTTGCATTTCATGGAACGGAAAGCTTACATCCAAATAACAGGGACAAAGCTTCCGCACTGGCATCAAGAAAATAAAGTTCAGTTTGTTACATTTCGACTTGCCGATTCATTACCTCAATCCAAGTTAGCCGAGCTTTCGGAATTCAAAGAAGAGTGGATATCCAAGCATCCAGAACCTTGGGACCGCAAGACCGAGGAAGAATACAACCATATCATACGCAAACGTGTCGATAAATGGCTTGACCAAAACTACGGTTCTTGCTTGCTTCAAAGGGCAGACTTAAGAAAAATAGTTGTTGATGCTCTGCTCTTTTATCACGGAAAGCGCTATTGGTTACATCATTTTGTCATCATGCCCAATCATGTCCATCTGTTGCTTTCACCCATAGGTGAAGAAACTGTAGGGAAAGCATTAGGTAGTGTTAAACAATTTACGTCCAACGCCATCAACAAGGCAATTGGAGCCAAAGGGTCGGTTTGGCAGCGTGAAGTTTTTGACAGAATGGTGCGCGATGCCGACAACTACGAGGCATACGTGGCCTATATCAACAACAATCCGGCAAATCTGCCTCAAGGTTCATTTACCATAGGAGGCGACGCTGGAAGCGTCGCTAAAGGAGGCAACGCTTCCAGCGTTGCAACAAAGGGAGCAAGTGATTTTGTCACGCTTGGAAGCGAGCCTGATGACTCTGTCACGCTTGGAAGCGAGCCTGATGACTCTGTCACGCTTGGAAGCGTGACCTCCTATGACTACATCATGGGTAACCCGCCGTTTGTGGGCTACACATTCCAAAGCAAGGAACAAAAGGATGACCTTGCAGCCATAATGAAAGGCTTTGGCAGCAATATCGACTATGTGGCCGGATGGTATCTCAAGGCCTCTCAATATATGCAGTCGAACCCTCAAACCCGGTGCGCTTTGGTGTCAACCAATTCCATCACACAAGGCGAACAAGTGTCGGCAATTTGGAAACCTTTGTTTGAAAAATTCGGCATACACTTTGATTTCGCCTACCGCACTTTCCGCTGGGACAGCGAAGCTGACATCAAGGCGCATGTGCATTGCGTGGTATTAGGTTTTTCCGTTGCACCAAATTCCAAGCCAAGGACTATTTATCTTCCCGAAGGACAGTCTATTCAGGTGTCCAATATCAATGGCTATTTGCTGGATGCGCCGGATGTGTTTATCGAGAATCGGAAGAAGCCTTTGTGCGATGTTCCAGAGATGGTAAAAGGAAGTCAGCCAACCGATGGTGGGAACCTGATTTTGTCCAAAGCCGAAATGGAAGATTTGGTCGGCAAGTATCCGCAAATTGAGCCTTACGTTCACCGCTATGTCGGATCCGATGAGTTCATCAACAACAAATACCGTTATTGCCTATGGCTTGCCAACGCCAATCCTGCGGTTTTGCGTTCATGCCCGCCCGTAATGGAGCGGATTGAGCGGGTAAGGCAAATGCGACTTTCAAGTCCGAAAGCTGCCACACAGAAATGGGCGGAGTTTCCAACGCTTTTCACCGAGAACCGGCAGCCCGAAAGCGACTACCTGCTTGTGCCCAGCGTCAGCTCGGAAAACAGAAGATATGTCCCCATCGGTTATATGAAGAAAGATGTGGTTGCCAGCAATCTTGCCTTTGTCGTACCCAATGCATCGCTTTATCATTTTGGTGTGATTACTTCCAACGTCCACATGGCCTGGATGCGTGCCGTTTGCGGGAGGTTAAAGAGTGATTATAGATATAGCAACACCATCGTCTATAACAACTTCCCGTGGCCGAATCCTACCGAAAAGCAAAAGGCAAAGATTGAGCAGACGGCCCAGGCCATACTCGATGTCCGGGCCAAATATCCGGACTGCTCGTTGGCCGACCTCTACGACGAGGCCGCCATGCCGCCCGAGTTGCGCAAAGCCCATCAGGAGAACGACAAAGCCTTGATGGTGGCCTACGGGTTCGATATCAAGATGAGTGAAAGCGAGTGTGTGGCCGAACTGTTCCGAGTGTACACGCAGTTTACGGCTGAATCATGAAAACAACCTTGTTCATGAACCGATGGAGCAGCTGCGGAAGACGCGGACGTGCTGCTAAAAACCAGAACGCCGAATATAGGGAATCGTAGCGCACGGAGTTCCTGAAATGGCTTCTCGTTCCTTCTGTGTTTCGGTTAAATGCCAAAAAGATAGTCAAACGCTCTTCGTCCGTTCCCAAATTTCATCTTTCGAGTGTCGGATGAAGCAGAAGTCGCACAGGTCGCCGCCTTGGCAAAGGGTTTGGGTGCGGATGAAGTCGGTGTAGGGCAGGTTGCCGTAGTTGATGATGTCGGCGTGGCAGAACATCGGACCGAAACGGTCGATGACACCGTAATGCGTGAAAATGTGCTTGTAGAGGCACTCCGTACACTCTAAATGGAACTCGTCGGGGCCGTCGGTGTCCTTGTGCCAGACGTATTGCCAGCCTTTCCCGGAGCCGTATTTGAAACCTAACGGCACCACCACCTTCATCAGCGGCACAAAGAAACTTTTCGTGGCCAGTTTCTGCATCTTTTCCGGTTTCAGCGCACCCCACATGTGCATGGAGAGAAACTCCAGCGTCTCCAGTGGCGTTTTCCCGGCGGCCTGCAGTGCCTCGTCGATGGCAAGCGTGGGCAGGATGTTGCACAAGTGGCCGTAGTTTCCTCGGTCGTACCATTGGCGGTTCTCTTCTATGAGGCGTTCCATCCGTTGCAATACATCTTTTTGTATTTCTGGACTTAATTCTGAAAAACAGTCCTTATAGCGGCCTGCGTTAATCATTCTCAAAGGGTGGTCTTTCTTCATCGCTTATTTTTTTGCCGTAGCCATCAGCCAGTGTTTGGTTTCGTTTCTTTCGACGTTGATGTCGCTGAAGCCCGTGTTTGTCAGGTGGAGCCGTATTTCCTGAGGGGTGTAGGTGTGCATCCCGTCGATGATTTTCTCCCAACGCTCGTTCGTGCCGCTAAGCCCGTCGTCCTCGTTGACGATGGCGAAAACGCCACCGTCTTTGAGCACTCTTTTCACTTCGTTGAAGCAGTGTTCGATGTCGGGCCAGAAATAGATGGTCTCGAAGGCGGTAACCATGTCGAAGGTGTCCTTCCCGAGGGGGAGCTCGGCCACCGACCCTTCCACTACCTTGCAGCGGCTTTCCCGGATGGCCTGTGCGTTGACCTGTACAGACTTTTCGACGGAAACGGAGGAATAGTCGATGCCCGTTACGGTGCCGTTTGGACATCGTTTGAGCAGACGGGCAATGTTGGCGCCGCCGCCGCAGCCGACATCGAGGATTTGTCCGTTTTCCTTGATCGGCAGCGAAGACAAAGCCCAGCTGGCCATTGCCGCATGGCCTCCACCGTTCATGCCTTTGACCATCATTTTGCCCAAAAAGCCTGCAGGTTTGCGGGCGTTGTTGAAAAACTTGCTAAGAAGTCCCATAATTAATGCTATTTATATTTACGGCTGCAAAAATATTTGTTTCTTCATTTCTGAAATATTCTCATTTATAGTGATTTTCAGAATGGAGATTCACCATTTTCCGCAATAAAGATGCTTCATTGCCGGCAATTAGCAGACTTTTCGGTCAATCATTATGAGAATAGCCTGAGCATCAGGTGCGGCGACCTCGCCGGATGCGTTTGTATATGATCCTGAAAAGGCATAGAACGGATTGAAAGTGCAGAAAAACGGTTTTACTTTTGGATTACAGCTCGGTACGCTTTGACGTTGTTGCTTAGATTGATCCGCTCCACAAGTCCATCGGCCTGTAGTTCGGCGAGCACACGGCTGAGCGATGGGCGGGCGACACCGAGCTGTTCGGCGGTTTCCGATACGTTGGTGATGGTGTCGTGCTTGCGGATATGATCCAGCACACGGTCGCGCAACCCTTTCACTGCAAATCCTTTGACCTTGCCGCTGAGGAAACGACTGCGGGCGGAGAGTGTCTGCAGAAAGGCTCGCAGCACATGGGGATGCTGCGTCATGAAGTTGAAGAACGCCTCCCGGTTGATATACCAAACAACGCCGTCGGTGCGCATGGAGACCTCCACGGGAATGGTGTTGTCCTCAGCGAAAAGGAACGCTGGAGCCAATACCATGGGAGACCTCATTTGCTCGATGACCACTTCGCGCCCGTTGGCGCCTCCCATTCGTGTCTCCACGGTCCCTTGGGCGAGCAGCATCAGCGAACGGCACGGTGTGCCCGCGTTGGCCACCAGATCGCCCGCCACATACTCTTCGCGCCGGTGCGGCGACTGCAACAGCTCCTGCAACTCCTCGTCGGTGCAGGTATTGAATAGCGGGAATGTTTTCAGCTCTTCCATTGTTTGGCGGTTTAGGCTGCAAAAATACAAAAAAACGCCCTCGTAACAAGTGTTACACTTTACCTCGTGGCGCGGTGGTATTTTTGCATCGTCAAAAACAACGAGAGATAACATTAAAAAGAAAGGAGATAACATTATGAGTTACAACGACTGGAAAGACAAGACCACGAGTTTCAAAAAGGTTGACGTGCGCGGTGTTCAGGGGAACTTTTTTCCAGGTCTGAAAATGCAGGCCTCGAAGATGGCCGTGGGCGAAGGGATAGAAATCATTCAGAGCTTCGAGCCGATTCCGATCTACGAAGTTTTTGAAGACTTAGGTTTCGAGCATTATTCCGAAAAGGTGGCCGAGGCTGAATACCACACCTATTTCTACCGTATGGTAGTGAAACAGGCCGAGAAAGACATCCCGATGCGTCCTTACGCTCTCACCAACATGGCGTTGATTGACAATGATTTGGCAACAACAGCCGTCAACTTCTGGGATCTGACATGGAACGACAACCGCCGTCATCTGCCTTACGAGATGCGTTTGCTACTCTCACTGACCAACGCCGTTGGAGCGGGGCGTATGCGCCAAGCCACCCGCGAATTGGTAAAGGCCTATATCCACGGCCTCGATTCAGCCGCATTTGACGATGTGTTCGAGCTATTAGCTTGGAACCAGGGCATCGGTCATTTCAGCTCTGAGATTGGGCCTTCCACGCTGTTTCAAGCCTACAAGACCATCAAACAAATGGAGAAAAAAGGGAACACACGCGAGGAAATCGCCGAGGTTCTGAAAGAAAAATTCGGAGAAAAACACCCGGATGTAAGGGTAATGTGAAAATTGAAAATTGAAAATTATGAGTACTATCACAGCAGAGACGAGATTATCGGAACTCATTGCCCAATATCCGTGGCTGAAAGAAGAGATGGTAAAAGTGAACGAAAAGTTCAAAATGCTGAGTTCGTCCGTCGGCAAACTCATGCTGGGCAAAGCCACCATCGCCGAAATGAGCAAAAGGTCAGGAATGGACGCCGACATACTCATCAGTCGAATTAATGAACTAATAACTAATCACACAAACCAATAAAGAAAGGAACAAATTATGAACGAGAAAATGTTTTGCTTCCAGTGTCAGGAAACTGCCGGAGGCACCGGCTGCAAATTGTCAGGAGTGTGTGGCAAGAACCCCGAAGTGGCCCATGCACAGGATCTTTTGATCTATGTCCTCAAAGGACTCGGTATCATCGCCAACCACCACCAGCACGGCTGTGGCCACGACTATTGCGACTTTCGCAAGAACATCCACGCCTTTGTGAACGATGCGCTGTTTTCGACTATCACCAACGCCAACTTCGATGTGGAAAGCATCTACGCCCGGGTCGATAAAGGTTTGGAATTGCGTGATATGTTCAAAGATCGTGTTACCAACATGAAAGGTATAGCCTTGCCCAAAATAGATGTGCTGGAATGGACCGGTCCCCGCGCCGATTATGATGCTAAGGCCCAACAGGTGGGTGTGCTGTCCGAAGCCGACGAGGACATCCGTTCCCTCAAAGAGCTGACTATGTACGGCCTGAAAGGAATGGCCGCTTATCTCGAACACGCCGACCGCCTCGGTCAGGTGGATGGCGACATCAACGAGTTCATCCTCCAAACCCTCGGACAGCTTGCATCATGCGACAAAGCCGACGCCCTCACCGCCTTGGTGCTGAAAACCGGCGAGTGGGGCGTGAAGGCCATGGCCCTTTTGGACAAAGCCAACACGACAGCTTACGGGAACCCCGAAATCACGGAGGTTAACATCGGCGTGGGCAACCGTCCGGGCATCCTTGTGAGCGGCCACGACCTCAATGACATTGAGCAACTGCTTGAACAAAGCATGGATGAGGGTGTTGACATCTACACCCACAGCGAAATGTTGCCGGCGCACTATTATCCCAAACTCAAGAAATACAGCCACTTGAAAGGCAATTACGGCAATGCCTGGTGGAAGCAGCGCGAGGAGTTTGAGGCTTTCAACGGTCCCATCCTGTTCACCACCAACTGCATCGTGCCGCCTATGGCTAATGCCACCTACAAAGACCGTGTTTTCACCACCAACAGCGCCGGCTTCCCGGGTTGGAAGCACATCCCGGCCGACGCCAGCGGCAAGAAGGATTTCAGTGAAATCATCGCATTGGCAAAGACTTGCGCCGCGCCAAAGGAAATTGAAACGGGCAAGATTGTGGGCGGATTTGCTCACGAGCAGGTGTTCGCATTGGCCGACAAAGTGGTGGAGGCCGTCAAGAGCGGTGCCATCCGCAAGTTCGTGGTGATGGCGGGCTGCGATGGTCGGATGAAGAGCCGCCAATACTACACCGATTTCGCCCAAAAACTTCCCAAAGACTGCGTCATCCTTACGGCTGGATGCGCCAAATACAAATACAACAAGTTGAATCTCGGCGACATTGGAGGCATTCCGCGCGTGTTGGATGCCGGCCAATGCAACGACAGCTACTCGTTAGCCCTCATTGCGCTGAAACTCAAAGAGGTGTTCGGTCTGGAAGATGTCAACGACCTGCCGATTGTCTATAACATTGCCTGGTATGAGCAGAAAGCCGTTGTCGTGCTGCTTGCTTTGCTTAGCCTCGGCGTGAAGAACATCCATCTCGGCCCCACCTTGCCGGGATTCCTTTCGCCCAATGTGGCAAAGGTGCTGGTCGAGAACTTCGGCATCGGCACCATCAGCACTGTGGACGAAGACTTGAAAGCATTCGGATTGATGTGAACGCAAAAAACGTTAAATATTCCGCAACTCAGGTGAAAGCCTGGGTTGTGGGATTTTTTTGTACTCTTGCGGCTAAACAATGAAGTGATATGACCATTGTTGATTTCTTGCAATCACTATTGTCTGTGCTCAACGCCAAGTTGCCCTATCTGCTGCTGGGTTTCCTCATTGCGGGGGTGCTGCATGTGTTTGTACCCAAAAGGTTTTATTCCCGCTATCTTTCGCGCGACAACAAACTGTCCGTGCTGTGGGTTGCTTTGTTGGGTGTGCCGCTACCGCTTTGCTCTTGCGGTGTCATCCCGACCGCCGTAGGGCTGAAGAACGACTGGGCTTCAAAAGGAGCCGTCGCGTCGTTCCTCATCGCCACCCCGCAAACGGGTATAGCCTCCATCCTCGTGGTGCATAAGTCAATGGGTAGCCGCTTCACATGGATTTACCTGCTCACCATCGTGGGGTTCTCCATCCTTTTCGGATTGTTGGTCAACGCAATAGGCCTCAATGCCGGCGTCACGCCCGCCTGTGACGGGGCGCATGGTGCTTGTTGCCCGGCCGAGACCCCATCTGTAAGTTGGTTCCGCACACTCTGTTCCGTACTTTTAGTTTTATTCATCATAATAGCATTGGGTATGAAATTATTTGACAAGTTCAAAAAAAAGGAAGCCGTTGAAGGCACGACAACCTACACCGTCGAGGGCATGCACTGCAACCATTGCAAGGCCGCCGTGGAGCAGGCCGTGGGCAATCTGAGGGGCGTTGAGTCGTGCGAGGCCACGCCTGCAGCCAACACCCTGGTGGTCACGGGCACCGCCTCTGAAAAAGACATTTGCAAGGCCGTGGAACAGGCGGGGTTTGAGTTCAAGGAGGTGAAGGAGTAAGCTGAACGTTGTTTTCAAACGCTCTTCGTCCGCCCCAAACTTCATCTTTCGGGAGGCGTATGAAGCGGAAGTCGCACCGGTTCTACCATCGATAATTTCCTCGAATTCCCCCATTTCTATTGATTCCCAAAATGAAGATTCACCATTTACTGCAGCGAACATACTTCATTGCACGCAATAGCAGATTTTTTTGTATTTTTGCTCTTTTGAAATAAAGAGCAAAAACAAAATGAGTACACAGAAAATAGCAATCCCCACCAATGAGGGTATGTTGTGGCCGCATTTCGGCAAGGCCCCCCAAGTAACCATCGTAACCGTTGAAGAAGGTGAAGTCAAGGAAACTGTTGTCAAACAAGCCCCTGAGCATGAGCATGGTGCAATGCCGCGCTTCATCGCTGCCGAGGGGTGTACCGATGTCTTGTGCGGTGGACTCGGACAGGGTGCTATCCAATTGCTTGACGAATTGGGCATTGCCATCCATGCTGGAGCACCTGAGCTACCAGTAGAAGAGGTTCTTTCAATGTTTTTGAACGGCAGTATTGAATATGGTGACGGCTCGTGCCACCACGACGGCTGTGGCGGGCATCACCACCACGAGTAGATCGTGAAGTAGGCCTTGAAAGAAGAACTGCCGAAGACAAGGACGTGCCGCCAAACATCATATCAATTGACAACAGACAATATGGAATACAAAACGTTGAACAATGGACTGAAGATGCCGATAGTCGGCCTTGGGGTCTATAACATCTCCGAAAAGGAGACGCAAAGGGTGGTGGAAGACGCCTTGTCGGTGGGCTACCGCAGCATCGACACGGCCGCCATGTACGAAAACGAGAAAGGCGTGGGCGACGCGGTTCGGGCTTGCGGCGTTCCCCGCGAGGAGCTGTTCGTCACCACCAAGATCTGCGAGCCCTGCCATACGCGGGAGGAGACGCTGCGCACGGTTGACCGTTCCATGCGGCAGATCGGCCTGGACTATGTGGATCTGATGCTGCTCCACTGGCCTGTGGGGAACCCCGCCGTGATGTGGCAAACGCTCGAAGAACTCCACGCACAAGGCATGTTCAAGGCCATCGGGGTGTCGAACTTCTATCCCAACACCTTCCCGATGATTGTGAAGGACGCCAAGGTCATGCCCGTCGTGAACCAATGCGAGGTCCATGTGCTCTACCAGCAGCGGAAAATGAGGGAATATCTGAAGCCTTACGGAGTGGCTATGGAGGCCTGGAGCCCGTTGGCGGAAGGGCGGAGCAGCATCTTCAAGAACGAGACGTTGGTAAGTATCGGCGAGAAATACGGCAAGACATCCGCCCAGGTTGCTTTGAAGTTCCTGGTCCAGAACGACATCATCATCATTCCCAAGACGACGCACAAGGAGAGGATGGTGGAGAACATCAGCCTCTTCGACTTCGCGCTGACAGACGGCGACCTCGCCGAGATCCGGCGGTTAGACACCGGCCGCAATGTGACCGGCTGGCCGTCGGATGCGCTTGTGTATGAGCCTGCGGTTGTTGGTTAGCCTTCGTGTTAACATGAAATAACCAACACTAAACAGCTGTCGCTTTCGTTGCATTTTTTTGTCCATGCACAACAAAAATAGCATCACGATAATTTTCTTTGTCTATAGACAATATATTTTACTATTTTTACAGCCGATAAAAACAAAAGAAATGGAAGTGCTCACTCGCAAACATTATGCCGATATCGTGGATTCGTGGATAGGCAAGGGCAATATCATCGCCTTGGTCGGATCGCGCCGCGTCGGCAAAAGCTATGTTCTCAAAGACTTCATCCAACGGCACCAGGACGAACGGGATGCCAACATCGTATTTATAGACAAGGAAAAGAAAGCTTTCAAGGAGATCAAGACTAAAGACGATCTTGACAACTGGATCGAGGCGCGCTTCATCAAAGGAAAGCACAATTACATTTTGATTGACGAAGCGCAAGAAATTGAGCATTTTGAGGAAAGCGTATGCAATTGGTACACAGAGGATGACACCGACATCATTATCACAGGCAGTAACTCCAAAATGCTTTCCGGCGAGTTAGCCACTCTAATTTCCGGACGTCACGTGGAAATCCGCATCCATCCGCTCGTATATTCTGAATTTCTGGAATTCCACAATCTTCCCGACAGCGACGAAACGCTAATGACCTACCTGACTTACGGTGGACTGCCTGGGCTAAGGAAAGTGGGACTCGACAGCGACGAGCAGGTGTGGGCCTACCTCTCCAGCGTCTTCAACACCATCATGCTCAAGGACATCATCGAGCGGCACGACATCCGCAACATCCCTTTTCTCAACAACCTCATCGCTTTTTACGCGGACACAACCGGCAAGCTCACATCTGCCAACAGCATTGCGAAATACATGAAATCGCAGCGGGAAAATGTGTCTGCCAACCTTGTCCTGCTTTACCGTGAGTTTTACGCCGAAGCATTCCTGCTTGACATCGTTTCCCGGTTCGATATCCATGGTAAAAAAATCATCGAGTCCAACGAGAAAATCTACTGGGACGACTTGGGCCTCCGCAACCTCAAGGCCGAGGGAAGTATGGACTCCTACATCGAAAAGGTAATCGAAAATGCCATTTACAAACACCTGCGCCATTTGGGCTACGAAGTGAAGGTGGGCGTGCTGAATGCTGGGGAGGTAGATTTCGTCTGCACTAAACCGGGCAAAACGGTTTATGTACAAGCGAGTTACATCATTGCGGAAGAGTCCACCCGCAAGCGTGAGTTCGGTCCATTGGAGAAGATCCGCGACAACCATCCGAAATACGTCATCAGCGCCACACCGCTGCTTACCTCTCGGGACGAAAACGGAATCACCCACCTCGCCCTGCGAAAATTCCTCAAAAACGGTTTCGAACAAGGTTAACGGGACAGAGCCTTCGGTTGTCAATTTACTTCGTGTTAACATGAAATAACCAACCGAAGTACCCAACATTTACTCCTCGGTCTTCCGCTTCATTCAAGAAAAGTTGTATTTTTGCAGAGTCTTTTGAATAGGACAAATGCGAAAGCCAAAACGACAATGGACAAAAACGAATTCTTAGCAGCCATTTCTGACAGTTATGGGAACCTCGACGACGAACCCGTGACACCCTAACTCCAAATCGCATTTTCGGTTGTTTGATCAGTTTTTGAAAGCTGTTGCAGATTGTAACGTTTTTTTTAATTTTGCGTCGTTAATTGAAAATCTCAAAAAACGCGAAATTGCACAATTTTTAGAAAAAAAATCGTTAATGTGATTCACAAAACGTACCATTCTACAGGTTTTTATGACCTGATATTTAGAGTACGTTAAAACAAAAAAAACTAGTAGAAGTTCAGGTTAAAGGGCTCTGCCTGCGCGGATACGGATAATAAATCAACAGCCCGAAATGTTGACAATGAAAAAGGTTATTTTTTTCCTATGCATGCTTGCCACACTCTCTGTCCATTCACAGGAAATAGTCACCAAAGTGGTGGACAAAGTGGGCTCATATCGCGATTATCTCACACGTTTGGAAGGTAAAGGCTCCGACCACTACCTTTTTTTCAGCGGAATTGTGATTAATGCGGCAAACCCGTCATACAACAAATGGATAGTGAGGGACGTTATCGTTCTCGCTCAGAAAGACGGTACAACCGGAAAGAGAATAAACATCGAACATACGGCTGAATATGAGCTTCTTACAGCATACGAAGGGACCGAGGATCTGATCCTTGTCTATTGCAAATTTAAGGATAGTGAAAAGAATTTCGTTCTCTATCTGAACAGAGTACCTAAAGAGACCGGGCAAAGCGGCGTATGGAATCCAGAAAAAATAATCTCAATTCCAATGGAGAGAAGGGATGACATGCTGATTCACGTGGCACGTTCTAAGGATGACTCTAAAGCCGCTGTGCTGATGATGCACACCAGAAACAACAGCGTCCTGATCGAAAGAGACGATTACACTTTCAAAGGAGCAGCGGCTGTCGCTTTCGGGGAAGAAGGTTTGATCTGGTCACAACCCATTGCCGTGGGCACAGCCAACAACACTCTCCAGTTTTTTGATTTCGCCATTGGAAACGATGCCACTGCCTTCGCTGTCATCAAATCATTTAACAAAAAAGGAGATGTCCATTCCAATGAGACAATGCATTCTTTCAGACTGAACAGCGATGATGTTATGGCTACTACTGACGATTTTTCCACTTTCGAGTTTGGGTCACCCTCTAACGGAAAAATTCTGGTAACAGAGGACGGAAGACCAGTCATTGGCGGGTATTATACATCCGAGCCTGGTGGCAAAGAAGTCGGGACTTACACCATTTGCTTTGAGAACGAATCATTTTACAACCCCAGAGTCAGCTTTGCAAAATTCCCGCAGGAATATTTTTCATATAAGCATCCGAAATCAGAGGCTCCCGCCAAGGAATACACAGTTTGGCCGATGGATTTTTACGAGTTCAGCGATGGCACACTGGCACTTCTGGGCGAACCCCATAACGAGACGTCCATCATGTCGAGCACATACACGTTGGCCGGAAATATCATAGTCAATTTCGTGAACAAGCAAGGCGACCTTTCTGATGCAAGTATGATTCAAAAAAGTCAAGCGATAATGTCAGCTTCCAAGTCCTTGAGTTTGCTGAGGATAAGCATGTTCTCATTTAACACATATATGAAAGACGACCTGATTCACGTCTTCTTCATTGATGATATCGCCAACTATATGGGAAAAAGAGGAGAGGCATGCGTTGTGGGCAGCTATTCATCCGGCAAACATTGTATGGCCTATTGCACGATAGATCCCCGGCAGAACATTTCCTCCCCGATAATGCTGATTGATTACAAAAAACAAAAAACCAGGGTTTACGTTCCGCTATTTGTGGATCACGACGGAGTTTGGATATACAATAGCGAAAAAATGTTCGCCATAGTCTCCAAATTCCTTCACACGTTTTAATATGATGCCAAAACAGGCCATAGTTTTTATGACCTGATATCTGATATTTCGGGTACGTTAAACTAATGATGGCTTAAAGTCTAATTTTTTTCTGGGCGACCGGGCACGCTTTCCGCTCGAATTTCGCCCTAAAGGGCTCATAACCGCTGCAATCGTTGTCGCGGTATTAAGGTAAACAAAAACGCGGTCAAACAGCACGACCGCGTCTTTCTTTGTCCTATGTTTTCCGTTTATAAACGTCATCGCCTGCAAAACAGCCTCCCGCTTCATTCAAGAAAAGTCGTATTTTTGCAGAGTCGTTTGAACAGAACAAATATGAAAGCACTCCTCATCAACGGCAGCCCAAACGCGAAGGGCTGCACCTTCACTGCCCTTAGCATCGTGGCGGAAGAGTTACAGAAAAACGGTATTGAAACCGAGATCGTCCACGTGGGACACAAGAATATCCATGGCTGCATCAGCTGCGGGAAATGCTACGAAACAGGCAAATGCGTCTTCGATGACATCGTGAACGAAGTCGCCCCGAAATTCGAGCAAGCCGACGCGCTGATCATCGGCTCGCCGGTCTATTACGCGGGCATCGCCGGCACGATGAAATCCTTCCTCGACCGCCTCTTCTTCAGCACGCCTTTCCGCAAGTGCATGAAAGTGGGTGCCGCGGTCTGCTCGGCCCGACGCGCCGGCACCACCGCCACCTTCGACCAGCTGAACAAATACTTCACTATCAGCGAGATGCCCATCGCCAGTACCCGCTACTGGAACATGGTACACGGTCACAGTGCCGAAGATGTGATGCAGGATGCGGAGGGCGTGCAGTGCATGCGCATCCTCGGCCGCAACATCGCCTTCCTCGTCAAGGCCATCGCCGCCGAGAAGGAGCGCAGCGGCCTGCCCGAGGCGGAAGAAGCGGTGTTCACTAATTTCATCCGGTAAAATAGACTATGACTCACTAAACTTAAAGAAAAAAACTATGAAGAAAGTAAAGATTACCGTCCTCAAAACGATGCTGAATGAGGACTTGGCAAAGGAATATGGCATCTGCGGACTGAAAGCGTGTCCGATGATGAAGGAAGGTGATGTGTTTTATTCCGACTATGCAAAGCCTGATGGTTTTTGTGACGAAGCATGGAAAGCCATCTATCAGTATGTGTTTGCACTGGCTCATGGTGCAGACAAAGGACTGTTCTACTATGGCGATTGGATTAAAGAGCCCGGTGTGGCCGTTGTCAGTTGCAATGACGGCCTTCGTCCTGTGATAATGAAACTTGAAGCAACAGATGAGGAAGCCAGGATGGATTATTCGCCAATAGAAAGATGATGAAAAATATGGAACACAAAATCCTGAACAATGGACTGAAGATGCCGATGGTCGGCCTTGGGGTCTATAACATCCCCGAAAAAGAGACGCAAAGGGTGGTGGAAGACGCCTTGTCGGTGGGCTACCGCAGCATTGACACGGCTGCCATGTACGAAAACGAGAAAGGCGTAGGCGACGCGGTTCGGGCTTGCAACGTTCCACGCGAAGAGCTGTTCGTCACCACCAAAATCTGCGAGCCCTGCTATACGCGGGAGGAGACGCTACGCACAGTTGACCAGTCCATGCGGCAGATCGGATTGGACTATGTGGATCTGATGCTACTCCACTGGCCCGTGGGAAACCCCACCGTCATGTGGCACACGCTCGAAGAACTCTATGCGCAAGGCATGTTCAAGGCCATCGGAGTGTCGAACTTCTATCCCAACACCTTCCCGATGATTGTGGAGGACGCCAAGGTCATGCCCGTCGTGAACCAATGCGAGGCCCATGTGCTCTACCAGCAGCGGAAAATGAGGGAATACCTGAAGCCTTACGATGTGGCTTTGGAGGCCTGGAGTCCGTTGGCAGAAGGCCGGAGCAGCATCTTCAAAGACAAGATTTTGATGAGTATAGGCGAAAAATACGGCAAGACTTCCGCCCAGATAGCCTTGAAATTCCTCGTCCAGAACGACATCATCATCATTCCCAAGACGACGCACAAGGAGAGGATGGTGGAGAACATCAGTCTCTTCGACTTCACGCTGACAGACGGCGACCTCGCCGAAATACAGCGGTTGGACACCGGCCGGAATGTGACTGGCTGGCCGTCGGATGCGCTTATATATGAGCCTGCGGCTGTTGGTTAGCCTTCGTGTTAACACGAAGTAGCAAACACGAAGTAACAAACATAAATTACCTAAAATGAAATACTACATCGTTGACGCTTTCACAGACAAGCCTTTTGGCGGGAACCCTGCAGGAGTGGCGCTCCTTGACGGGGATGTTTTTCCGCCGGAGAAACTGATGCTGCAAATCGCCGCCGAGCTGCGCTATTCGGAGACGGCCTTCGTGAGACGGGATGCCGAGAAGGAGTTCACCGTCCGCTACTTCACCCCGATGGCCGAGGTGGATCTGTGCGGACACGCCACCATCGCCTCGTTTGCCCTGATACACCGCAAACTCGGTGTCACCGGCCAGTGCCTCTGTCACGCAAAAGCCGGCGATATCCATGTCGAGGCGGGACCGCGGGTGTTGATGCAGATGACCCCGTCCGAAGTCCTGAAAACCATTGAGGACACCGAGGAGGTCTATCGAGCGATTGGCATTTGCAACTACACCCCTACCCTGCCGGTGATGATTGTCTCGACAGGCCTACCCGACTTCATGATTCAGGTTGAGGATGTCGAAACGCTCAACCGTCTTCCTCTTGACATGAACGCCATCAGCGCGGTGACGGAAAAACACAACGCTGTCAGTTTCCACGTCTTCGCTTTCGGCAACGACGGCCACACCGCCCACGTGCGCGATTTCGGGCCGTTGTATGGCATTCCCGAGGAGTCGGCCACCGGCACCGCCAACGCCTCCTTGACCCATTATCTCCAGCGGAACGGGTGCATCCCCCCGACGGGCGACTTCTCCTTCCTGCAAGGCGAGGCGATGGGACGGCCTTCGGTAGTGAACACGCGCGTCACTGCCGACGGCACAATCTATGTCGGCGGCACCGCGGCGGTGGTGGCGGAGGGGGAAATGCGGCTACGTCTATGATCCCGCCGAGCACGACGGCGTGGCCTTCGAGGACCTGCCGGACGATTGGAAATGCCCGAGATGTAAGCAGGGGAAGGAGAAGTTCAACAGGGCGTAACGGGGAAACGGCTCTAAATTACCAAAATCTGTAAAGGAAGCCGGATAGACGGAGCGGAATCCTGTTGCTCAAGGATATTCGATGTTTTACTTGTTCCAATAAGCATTTCTACCAAGAATAGTTTCATGGTGGTAGGTAGTATTGTGAATAAAAATCGTCAGTGTATTGACTGAATTTACGTAAAAATCGTCAGCGTATTGACTTTTTTTGTATTTTTGCGCATTATAAAATATGCTGTTATGTTAGTGCGAACAATACAACAAAAGATTGAAAAACAGCTTGTTCCAAACAAAGCCGTGTTTATTTTTGGGGCGCGGCGTGTGGGGAAGACCGTGTTGGTGCGTCAAATACTGGAACGGTTTTCGGGCAGGACCATGCTTCTGAACGGTGAAGACTATGATGCCCAAGTGCTGCTTGAAGAGAAAAGCATCGCCAATTACCGACGGTTACTCGCCGATGTGGACCTGCTTGCCATCGATGAGGCGCAGGCCATCCCGCATATCGGTGAGAAACTCAAATTGATGGTGGACGAGGTGCCGGGCATCCGCATCCTTGCCACCGGATCTTCCGCTTTCGACATACGCAACCAGGTGGGGGAGCCGTTGGTGGGCAGAGGGTCCTCTTTTATTCTTCAGCCTTTTTCACAGCAGGAAATCTCGCAACAGGAGAACCTGCTTCAAACCCGCCGCAATCTCGAAACACGGCTTGTCTTCGGAAGTTATCCTGATGTGGTGTTGGAAGACGACAGGGAGGCTAATGTGGAATATTTGAAAAGTATTGTTTCGGCATATCTGCTGAAGGATATCCTCTCGTTGGACGGAATCAAGAATTCAGGCAAAATGATGGAACTGTTGCAATTGGTGTCTTTTCAGGTCGGGAGCGAACTGTCGTATGATGAATTGTCCAACAAACTGGGAATCAGCAAAAACACAGTGCAGAAGTACATGGATCTGCTTTCGAAGGTGTATGTGATTTTCCGTTTGGGCGGCTACGCGAGAAACTTGAGGAAAGAGGTGTCCAAAATAGGGAAATGGTACTTTTACGACAATGGCATACGCAACGCTGTCATCGGCAGATTCCAGCCAATGGCCTTGCGCGACGATGTGGGGGCCTTGTGGGAGAACTATTTTATCAGTGAAAGGATGAAACAGAACCTTCACGGACAATTCAACAGGAATCTTTATTTCTGGAAAACCTACGACCGTCAGGAAATAGACTTGATAGAAGAGGCACCAGACGGTCTGAGTGCCTTTGAGATAAAATGGAGCGAGGAAAAGGTGAAAATTCCGGTTGCCTTTGCAAAAAACTATCCTGAAGCAGCCTTCCATTTGGTCAACCGCAATAATTATCTGGATTTCATTTAAGGTGTGGGGCGGTACGGCAGTTCAAGTTAAGGAAAACGGAACAAATTAACGAGAGAGAGGAAACATGTTAAAGAAATCAATATTTTTAACACAAAAAGATTTAAAAGTTGAGTTCTAGCGAAAGGATTAACAACAAGAATAAAACACCAACCAATATGAAAAAAGTCATCGTAATTTCAACCAGTCTCCGCCCGGGTGCCACCCACTGCTACCTATACGACGGCAGCGAGGGCAACTGCATCCCGTGGGACTCGCTGGCGGAGTTTTTTGGAAAGAATCTATAGATAACTAACAGATAAATCGGAATTTATGGAGATAAAAAACAGACCCAACCCCAATGAGGCCTTCCCGAATCCTAAGATTCCAAGCCTCTGCTTCATCAAGAACGTGGTGAAGAACCCGCGTATCATCATCGGCGACTATACCTATTATGATGACGTGGATGGTGCAGACCAATTCGAGAAGCACGTCACTCATTTCTACGACTTCATTGGCGACCGTCTAATTATTGGCAAATTCTGCGCTATTGCCAGGGGTGTGGAGTTTGTCATGAATGGAGCCAATCATAGGATGGACGGTGTGACAACCTATCCGTTTTATGTCATTGGTGGCGACTGGGGAAGTGCCATTGCTCCAGTGAAAGATGAATTGCCTCTGAAGGGTGATACCGTTGTGGGCAATGATGTCTGGATTGGCCAGCATGTTACCATCATGCCAGGCGTTCACATAGGTGACGGAGCAATTATCGGAGCCAACTCTGTTGTTGCCTCGGACATTCCTCCATACGCTGTCGCCGTGGGGAATCCTTGCCGTGTGGTCAGAAAGCGCTTCGACGACGAATTCATCGCTTATCTGCTGGAACTGAAATGGTGGGATTGGAACATTGAGAGGATTGAGGCCAATTTCGAGGCCTTGTCAAGTGGCGATTTATCGCTGATTAGAAAGATTGATCAATAGTTTGTCATCCATGGTTATACTGATAGCAGGTGCATCACATACGGGTAAAACGCTTTTGGCGCAGCGGATGCTTGAAAAATACAAGTACCCATATATGTCTATGGATCATTTGAAGATGGGCTTGATCCGCAGTGGCAACACCACCCTGACACCGGAAGATGATGATGCCTTAACGGAATACCTTTGGCCCATTGTCCGCGAGATCATCAAGACAGCGATCGAAAATCATCAGAATCTCATAATAGAAGGCGGCTATGTTCCATACAACTGGAGAGAATGCTTTGAAGAACCGTATTTGAACGCTATCCGTTTCATTTGTCTTGCCTTGACAGACGAATACATTGACCAACACTTTTCCGAAATAAAAGGACACAGCATGGATATTGAAAAGCGGCTGGAAGACAGTTGCACTGTTGCCACTTTAAAGAATGACAACAAGAACTATATTGATGGTTTTAAGAAGGTTGGAGAAAAGGTCTGTATGATCAACTCCGATTATGAACAAGTGATTCAGTCTATTTTGGACATTTAATTCAATTTTCACGAAATAATACAATGAAAAAAGTAATCGTAATTTCAACCAGTCTCCGCCCCGGCGCCACCCACTGCGACCTATACGACGGCAGCGATGGCAACTGCATCCCGTGGGACACGCTGGCGGAGTTTTTTGGAAAGAATCTATAGATAAGTAACAGATAAAACGGAATTGTTATGATTGTTTTGATTATTGTCGCCGCCATCCTTCTCATAATGGGAATAATCATACTTGTCGGCAAGGGAGATAACCTGATTGCCGGCTATAACACTGCCTCGAAAGAAGAGAAGTCGCAGTATAATATCAAACGCCTTCGGGGCTTGATTGGCGGCATCTTGGTCGTGTTGGCCCCAATGATGTTACTGCTGCTTGGGAGAGAGTCTTTGGCCGCTACACTCTCATTTGTGGTCCTTACCTTCGTTTTGTGTATCGTCATGGTGCTTCTCGCCAACACTTGGGCAAAAAAGAGGTAATGTAAATTCCAATGTAACAACGATAACTAACAGAAAATAATATATGAAGAAAGTAAAGATTACCGTCCTCAAAACGATGCTGAATGAGGACTTGGCAAAGGAATATGGCATCTGCGGACTGAAAGCGTGTCCGATGATGAAGGAAGGTGATGTGTTTTATTCCGACTATGCAAAGCCTGATGGTTTTTGTGACGAAGCATGGAAAGCCATCTATCAGTATGTGTTTGCACTGGCTCATGGTGCAGACAAAGGACTGTTCTACTATGGCGATTGGATTAAAGAGCCCGGTGTGGCCGTTGTCAGTTGCAATGACGGCCTTCGTCCTGTGATAATGAAACTTGAAGCAACAGATGAGGAAGCCAGGATGGATTATTCGCCAATAGAAAGATGATGAAAAATATGGAACACAAAATCCTGAACAATGGACTTGAAGATGCCGCAATCCGGAGGTTGGACACCGGCCGCAACGTGACCGGCTGGCCGTCGGATGCGCTCCGATATGAGCCTGCGTCCGTTGATTGGCCTTCGGCTGTTAATTACTTCGTGTTAACATGAAGTAATCAACATGAAGTTTGCAGGGCTTGTTTGGCGGTTCGAAATTATTTTCGTATTTTTGCCGCAGAATTTGCGACGTTACAAATGGTATTTCGCCGCATCAAGTGCGAATGAGTTATGTATATACACGAAAGAGAAGAATGGACAAACTTCCGTTGGGACACTTCCCAAGTATCTCTCCTTCAGGAGAAAGTCTTCCGTAAGCAGGGGCTGCTTTATGGCAGGCTGAGTTCGTTGGGCTTTGACAGCAAACTGCGTGCGATGGCAGAAAACCTGACATACGATGTGGTGTATTCTTCGGAGATAGAAGGCATTCAGCTGAACGTGGATCAGGTTCGTTCTTCCATTGCCAGAAAACTTGGCATTGAAAATGTGAAATATACAGCACCCTCGCACTATGTTGACTCTGTTGTGGGTGTGATGCTTGAAGCAGTCCAGCACTATGACATGCCTCTCGGCAAAGAGAAACTGTGTGCTTGGCAAGCCGCTTTCTTTCCATCGGGCTACAGCGAGGGTGGTCAGATAGAAATTGGCAAATACCGTACAAACGAAGAGCATATTGTCAGCGGAATGTTCGGACGTGAGAAAATCCACTATATTGCTCCGTCACCAGACCGTATAGAGGAGGAAATGCAAAAGTTCCTCGCTTGGTTTGATGGAGAAGAGCCTGTGAGCAGTGTCATCCGTTCAGCCATTGCCCATTTCTGGTTTGTGAGCATTCATCCCTTTGAGGATGGCAATGGGCGGTTGGCCCGTATCCTTTCTGACATGATGTTGGCGCGTGGAGAAAAGAGTGAGTTCCGTTTCTATAATGTTTCATCACAGATTAACATGGACAAGAACCACTATTACGAGATTCTTGAACGTATGCAGCATGGCGATGGCGACCTTACAGAATGGTTGGTGTGGTACATGCAGAAATTGGTGGACGCACTCGACGAGGCTGACACCATCGTGACTACCATCTTAAACAAAAGTTTCTTCTGGCAGAAGGCATCGGCAGTTCCCATGACCGAGCGACAGACCCAGATGCTCAATCTCTTTCTTGACGGCTATGAGGCAAAGATAACGTCAAAGACATGGGCAACATTGGCAAAATGCTCGAAGGACACGGCCATACGTGACATACAGGATCTTGTCGATAAGAATATCTTGATAGAGGATATCCCTGGAGCCAAGCGACCAAGTTACTCCATCGTCTATGATGCAGAGGACTTGACGCAATTCTTCACTGATATAAACATTAAGGAGGAGAATGACATTCCATATCTCAATGCTTTATATAAAGGAAAGAAGTCGATATGCGAAAGGATTCTCAAACTTGACGCAGACCGATACCGGGAAGGCGATTTGCCATTGTCCAATCTGCTTAGCAAATACTGCTCGTATATCATTGCAAGCAATAAAGAAAATAAAACCAACAGATAAATCGGAATTTATTGTTTCATTAAAAAGGTCTTGGTAGAGACCAGAGCATCGACTCGAAACACTCCAAAGACTATATGAAGAAGATATTCACTTTTTTGGTTGGTGCCTGTCTCTCGGTAGGAGTAATGGCACAAGGTGCTTTGGTTTTCGATGCCAAAGCAGGTGTTAAATCGAAGATGACCGTTTATGACGGCACGGAGGTCAGTTATACGGCCTACGAACGGCTGTTCTATGTGACGAATGTGGAGGACTCTACCTATCAGTTCCTCAATGTCTATGTGCCTGATGGTGCGACGCAGCAGACTCCTATCTTCCTGCGTACCTACGTGGGTGGCTACATGGCCTCTCCTGCTGCCCAGCCACAAGCGGGCGATGCTACGGGCAGGGCCTTGAAGGAGGGTTATGTGGTAGTGATTCCGGGTACACGTGGGCGCAACTCTTCCATTGTTGCAGACAAGACATACACCAAAAGTCGCAAGGGTGTGAAGACTGGGCAGACCATCTATACGGGTCGTGCGCCAAAGGCTATCCTCGATCTGAAAGCTGCTATCCGCTATCTGCGCCACTTCGACAAGGAGATGCCGGGCAATGCCGAGCGCATCATCACCGACGGAACAAGTGCCGGAGGTGCTATGTCGGCACTAATGGGAGCTACGGGCAACAATCCTGAATATGCCGAACTGCTGAAGGCGATGGGTGCTGCCGATGAGCGCGACGACGTGTTTGCCTCAGTCTGCTATTGTCCCATCATCGACCTTGAGCATGCCGATATGGCCTATGAGTGGTTGTATGGGCTGACCGATTCCCGTCAGGCTCTTGACGACACTCATAAACAGATGACCAAAGAGCTTGCCGCCATGTATCCGGCTTATGTAAATAGCCTGAACCTGAAGAAACCCGACGGCACACCGCTGACAGCCGACAATTACCTCGACTACCTGAAGAGCGAGATCATCCGTGCGGCACAGATTGCGAAGAATGCCGGAGCCGACATTCCAGACAGCATAGGATTCTCGTTCAGCAATTCGGCTGGTGGTATGTTTGCGGCACCGATAAACGGAGGGATGCGTCCGCAGATGCCTCAGGGCGACAATCGCCCGCAGATGCAGGGTGGCCAGCCGCCGAAGGGTATGCGTCCTATGCGTGGCGGTATGGGGCGTAAGCAAGTGGGCGAATACATCACCGACCTCGATATGCAGAAGTATCTGAACTACGTGGTATCTACACAGGCGTTGAAAGGTGTTCCTGCTTTTGACAGTCAGATAGAGGGCATCAACAGTGCCAGTGGCGAGAACGAAGAGTTTGGCGACGAGACAGGCAGCAGCGTGAACTTCACAAAGTTCACGGCTCAGAAGAATGGCACTACTGTTAGTGATGCCATCCGTCAGAACGTGCGTCTGTTGAACCCCATGAGTTTCATTGGTGACGGCAACACCTCGGTGGCTCCCCACTGGTATATCCGTCATGGTGCACGCGACCGCGACACGGCCTTCCCCGTGCCCGTCAACTTCGCCACGAAGCTCCAAAACGCGGGCAAGGACGTAAACTTCCTTTTGGCTTGGAACCGTCCGCATAGTGGTGATTATTCTCTCGATGAGCTGTTCCAGTGGATTGCAGACATCGTAAATAAATAACAACCAACAGATAAATCGAAATTTAACTTACTGAGATATTATGATTGACAGAAAGAAAGATGAGCAGTATCACGATATGCTCAACAATGGAGAAATGTACGACAGCGTGGACGATCAATTCATAGCCTACCAGCATGAATTAGTGCAGAAACTCAACGAGTTTAACCGCACGGACGAGACGCCGGAAGGACTTGCCAAGCGCGATGAGATGCTGCGCGACATGTGCGGCACGTACGGCGAGAACCTGTATATCATTCCGCCTATTCACGCCAACTGCGGTTTGCGGCACATCCACTTCGGCAAGAACGTGGTGGTTAATTTCAACTGCATGTTCGTCGATGACGGTGACATTTTCATCGGTGACGATGTGATGATCGGTCCGGGTTGTTGTTTGGCAACCTCTATTCATCCTGTTTCGCCCAAGCTGCGCAAGTATAAGATCCAGCGCAACAAGTCCATCCGTCTCGGCAATAACGTATGGCTCGGTGCAGGAGCAGTCATCCTGCCGGGTGTAACTATCGGCGATAACTCGATTGTCGGAGCAGGCGCAGTAGTGACTAAAGATGTTCCCGCCAACAGCATAGTGGTCGGCAATCCCGCTAAGGTGCTTCGTCAGATAACCGAGGATGATGACCGCTTCGAAGGCGGTAAGCCTATCCCGCAGGAACTGATAGACAAATATATGTAACATGAAAATCGAAGATAAAAGTCGACCGCTCAATAGAGGAGTTGAACGCCTCAAAGACGAGTTTCGTGCAATGGAATGTAAAATAGATTAAAAACACTCATATTATGTCAGATATTTATCAACCCATCAACATCGGCGGAGTGATGTTACGCAATAGTGTTTTGCGTGCAGCCACTGACGAGGCAATGGCAGATTCAAGTGGTTTTCCGTCCGACCAACTTGCAACACTTTACGAGCGACTTGCCAAAGGTGGTGTGGGCGGCATCATCACCGGCTACATGGGTATCAACTGCAATGGTCGCTCTCCGCAGGATGGAATGTGCCTTATTGACAAAGATGACAAGATAGAGCCGTTGCGCGATATAGTGAAGCGTGTACATGCTTTAGACACTCCGATAATTGTGCAGATAGCACATTGCGGGCGCAATGGGGCTGAAAAATACCAAAAAGTGGGTGAATTTACCGACACCCGGATTGAGGCAGTCATCAGTGATTTCGTGCAAGCCGTGCGCAGAGCCAAAGAGGCGGAGTTTGATGCGGCGGAGTTGCATTGCGCCCATGGCTATCTATTGAGTGAGTTTCTTTCTCCCAAGACCAACCACCGCTGTGATAAATGGGGCGGCAGCGTGGAAAATCGTTTCCGCATTGTGCGAGAGATCATGCTGCGCGTACGAGAGCAAATGCCGGATTTCCCCGTTTGGGCGAAAATCAACGGAATGGAAGGCAAAGGCATCACACCTGCTTTGGCAGCACAATACGCACGGCTGATGCAAGATGTGGGCATCAATGCTGTAGAAGTGTCATGCGGTTTATCATCTGACCTGCTGATGATGACACGCGGCGAAGTGCCGTTTGAAATGCTTTGCCACGATGCACCCGCCTTCAAGGATTTGCCTCGTTGGTTGCAACGGCTGATTCGTCCGCTTGTGATGAAAGTGGCTAAAGCCCCACAACCTTGGCGCAAATATAATGTAGAGGCTGCCAAAACGATAAAGAATAGTGTGGATATTCCTGTTATTGCTGTGGGGGGCATACATGACTTGCAAGACATTCAAGAAACACTTGCTGACGGTATAGATGCCGTTGCAATCTCTCGTCCGCTTGTCCTTGAACCGAACCTCGTTAGCAAATATCAATCAGGCAAACAGACAACTGCGCGCTGTATCGCTTGCAACTATTGTGGAATAGGCATTTATCAACGCCCCTTGCGCTGTTACTATGGTAAAGTCCCTAAACATGAGATATTAAACAATTAAAAATCCAGTGGCGTTGGAGTTGTGGCGACTAAATAACAACCAACAGATAAATCGGAATTTATAAACTTTAATTACATATTGAAATGAATTCAAAATTCAACATTGTTCTATGCGCATTATGTTGTGCTCTGATTGTTTCCACATCCCTTGTGTCATGTGGCAGTATGGCCTCGAAAGATGGTACACTCTCTGAGGCCGTCGACTCGTTGAAAGGCCGAAAAGCCTTGGTGCTTTATTTCTCTCGTTCCGGCGAGAACTACATCGTGGGCAAAGTCGATAAGGGCAACACGGCCTTCTTGGCCGAGCATATTGCCGAAGCGACGGGTGCGGACATCTGCGAGATACAGTCGGAAAAGCCGTACTCCACCTACTCCTATGAGCAAATGCTCAACACCATTCTTGCTGAAAAAGAAAACAACGAACAGACTGGCTATAAGGCCGACCTGCCAGATGCCTCCAAGTATGATGTGGTTTTCATTGGCGGTCCTATCTGGTGGGGAACTTACCCCGGCCTGATGTTCTCGCTTTTCAAAGACTATAACCTGGATGGCAAGACTATCGTGGCATTTACCACCAACGAGGGGTCGGGCATGGGTCACACGGTAGCCGACCTCAAAAAGGCATACCCCAACGCCAAGGTGCTGAGCGGTTTTACCATGACAGGACATGAGGCACGTCAGCCTGAAGCCCGCCAGACGGTGCGCGACTGGCTCAAGTCATTCTCATACGACACAAAGGAGGAAGCCCTCGATGTGGATGCCACCACTGGAGCCACGCCGATGGCAAAGGAACTGACTGCCGAGGGAAAAAGGAGCGAAATTACGAAGACAGAGACGGTCACCGTAACACATCAGAACGGCACAGATGAGCGTATTCAACTCGTCACGCAGGGAGCGGTGGACATGGGCGACGGCCTGCTGTGGAGTGCCGTAAACCTTGGAGCCGACACGCCTTGGCAGGTGGGCAACCATTATGCGTGGGGAGAGGCAGCTCCCAAGGAGAGCTATACTGAGGACAACTACAACTGGCAAGGCAAGGAAGTGGGCAAGGACATCGGAGGCACATGGTACGATGCCGCCACGCAGGCACTTGGCGGAGATTGGCGTCTGCCGACCTATGAAGAGTGGCACTCGCTGATTGTGAATTGCAAACCCGAATACCTGAAAGTGAACGGTCAGACTGGCTCTCTCTTCACAGCCAAGAATGGCAACCGTCTGTTCTTCCCCGCCAACGGTTATAAATATGGAACGGAGGTTTACACTCCGCACGAAGGGTTCTATTGGTCGTCGACGAATTCCAGCACCGACAATGCCTACGTCACCTACCTGCCGGAGAACTCCTTCGGCCAAAGCAACTACGCCAAGCCTACGGGCATTGGCGTGAGAGCGGTAAAGAGAAACAAGTAAATTCCAATTTAGGGAACAGTAAACAAAAATAATAACCAAAGCCGAGACACTAATGACGTGCATCGCATATTGCGTATAAGTCCAGTTGTGGGAAACAGAGGGCTGTAAAACAAGAAAAAAAATTATGAGAAAGATTTTTTTGACGACAGTGGCAGTTATCGCCTTGGCAGCCTGTTCAAGCAAACAGGGAGTAACTAACCCAATGTTCACGATGGACACACATCTACATGTGGATGTGCCGATGGAAAAGAAAGACATGCCTGGTCCCGACGTGGACTTGCGCACGGCGATGGAGAAGGCTGGTATGAGTGCCGTGGGGATGACGTTCGCAGTGGATTATGTGCGGTTGAAGTACCCCGGCCATGCGTTGGAGCGTTTCAACAATGCGCTGGACGGTCAGGATGCCATCCTCAAATATAGCAAGATGAAGCGGGCGTTGAACGGCGATGACCTCCGCGAGGCTATAGAGACGGGCGAACCCGTTGCCGTGCAATGTGTGGAGGGTGCCCACTTCTTGGAGGGCGACACCACGCGCATAAAGGATGCCTACGATCGTGGACTGCGCGTGTTCTGTCTGCTCCACGACAACGATGCCTACCCTGCCCTCGGCGATGTCTATACAAACGAGCCGAAGTTCGGTGGACTGACGGAACTGGGCGCAGCCACCATCCGTGAATGCGAGCGTCTGGGCATCCTCGTTGACCTTGCCCACTGCGACAGCACCACCATCATGGGAGCACTGAAGGTAGCCACTAAGCCAGTTGTCGTTTCCCACACAGGACTGAGCACCCTTGCCGACACAACGAGCTTTATGGGCAAGATGATGGCCAAGCGCACCATCACGCCGCGCCATGCTAAGATGATTGCCGACAAGGGCGGTGTCATCGGCTTTTGGCCTCACGAGATGCACTCGCCCGAAGAATACGCCAAGGGCATCCGTGCGATGGTGGACATCGTTGGCATCGACCACGTGTGCATAGGCACCGATTCCAAGATTACCGAGGAGATTCATGAGTGGGAACCTTGGGGTGAGGATAAGAAAGACATGGGTCCAAAGCCTGAAGGTGATAAGGGTCCTCGTCCGGAAGGTATGGATGAAGGTCCTCATGATGGTCCGCGACCCGATGGCAAGCCGAAGGGCGACAAAGGCGACAAGGGCGATGCTCCCAAGGGTATGCCGCAACATGACCCCAATGCCATCAACCACGTATGGAACGACGCTCCCGAAAGCTTCTTCCCGTCCGTCATCCGTTGCCTGACAGCCGAGGGCTTCTCAGACGAGGACATCCGCAAAATATGTGGCGAGAATTTCCTGAGAGTATTCGACGAGGCAACAAAGAAGTAAAATATGAGAAACATAGTATTAGCAACATTGTTGTCACTTTTGACAGTAACATCGTGTACGTCAAAGGTTTCCGGCCAGCCGATTAAGAGCGTGAAGTCGTATGGCTTCGTTGACCTCGAAGGGGCGAAGGTGTCGGCTATCATCGTGGAGTATGGCCAGGAGGTGAAGGCCAATTCCGTGGATGTCGACAAGTTTAGCATCGTTGATTACACCATCCTTCAGGAGCAGCAGAACGGCTATGCCCAGACCATCGAGACCGACAGGGACGATATAGAAGGCAACGAGGGACAGATAGCACGGGTATATGTCAACAACCGCCCTGAGCCGTCGGCAGATGGTGGTACAGAGAAAGGCCGTTATGTCATCATCGAGGTGAACACCGATTATGTGCTGACGGGGCAGAATCTTGTATGGCAGACAACGATGATGGCGGGCGTGAAGCAGACGGAAGCCATCGAGGGAGTGAACGGCACGATAGAGCCAGGTACGGAAGAAGTAAGCAATTACACTTCTGAGCAGCGCGAAGGCTGGGGAGGTCGTATGCAGACGGTCATCACCACCGACCCGGAAGGCATCATCCTGCCGGAATTCGGTGAAGGCAGCTGTTGGACTATCCACCGCATCGGTGACGGGGCCTATTCAGCCAAACATTGTTATAGCGAATACACCGGCGAATATTACGACTTCGAGCTGCCCTACGCCATCTATGTACCTAAAAAGGAAATACTGGAAGCCAACAAGGGCAACGTGGGGCTGACCATCCACATGGAACATGCCGGAGCCAACTCTACCGACCCGATGGCGGCTGTCACCTCCTCACGTGCCTCTGTGATTCATGCCAGCAAGGAGATACAAGGCATCCGTCCCACTATCGTACTCGTGCCACAGATTGAGGAGAGCCGCCGCACCACCAACGACCTCGTGGCATCGAGTGAGGCCAACGCCGCCATCTGGCAACTCATCGACTCTCTTTTAGAAACCTACAAGGGCTACATCGACGAGAACCGCATCTACGGCACTGGACAGTCGATGGGCGGCATGTGCATCCTGAATATGGCTGCCCAGCGCGATAACTTCTTTGCGGGCATCGTGGCAACCGGGGCGCAGTGGAGCAACAACTACGACAAGACATTCCAGAACGGTGGTCAGCGCACCCCCGACAACGACCCGTCGACTTTCAATGGCTTCGGGCTTGACCGGGAGAATTACCAGAACTGGTACTATATGGTATCTGACGATAACATCCTTGTGCAGACCTGTACGGGCGACCCGATGGCAACAGGCGAGTGGCAGGCTCTGAAAGACTACTACGAGGCTGCTGGCGTGACCATTCCCTATAGTGAGTGGGACCCGTTCCTGCCCATCGCGGACCAGGAGGCCAATGGGCAGCGATTGCTCTCTCACGACACCAACAAGGCTGGAACTGGCATCACGTGGGCAGGCTTCAACCGTGGCAGCCACATGTCAACATGGAAGTACGGCTATCAGTTGTTCTATCCCTTCCAGTGGCTCTATGCCCAGACACGTCAGACGGAGATGCAGCGTGGCAAACTGGAGCAGTTGAAGAATCCCTGGCTCGGACGCGATGCCGAAGGAAAGGTGCGAAAGGGCTCTGGTACCGACCATCTCAATTCCGCACAATTCACCCCCAGCGGTGCAGACACCATCTTCTGTGAGGGCTGGATACCCGTGAGCGCCACAATCCGCATGATTGATGCCATTCCGCAGGCAGAGCCGTCTTCTGGCACCTCGCAGGGCCGTCGTGACCCAGGACGCAGAATAACCCGCCAAGACCTGATAGAGCAGGCACAGTCAGCCTACGAAAAACTTTCGTCCGCTGAGAAGTCGCAAGTGACAAACTATAAACAACTATCAAATCTTTTAGAAACAAACAGATAAATCGGAATTTATATGAGATTCAATAATAGTAAAACAGATTTTGGGGTATTCATTTGGATGACATCCCTTTGTGTGATTTCATTTGTGCTAAACATAAAAGAAGCAATTGAGGGTGAACCAGATTGGGTTGATATATTTGTTTGCCTCATGCTGATATTTTATTTTATATCCTGTGTCATTAGAGCTAAGAATAAAATGAAAAACGAATAAGAGTAAATTCCAATTTAGCCAAATGAATTTCAGTTATACAAACAGGGAGACGGACTATTTGAAGTCGCGCTGCAAGAGGATGGCAGAGGTCATTGAGAGCGTGGGGCATATTAACCGCAAGGCGGATGACGACCTCTTCTCGTCGGTGGTCCATCACATCATCGGACAGCAGATTTCCACACGTGCTCAGCAGACCATCTGGCAGCGGATGCAGGACGCACTGGGCGAGGTAACGGCAGAAACTATTGACAGCCGGAGCGTGGAGCAGTTGCAGAGTCTGGGCATGACGTTCCGTAAGGCAGAGTATATCAAGGATTTCTGTCGCAAGGTGCTCAGCGGCGAGTTCGACCTGAAGGCCGTGGAGACGATGAGTGACGAGGATGCCATCGCAGCCCTGTCGTCGCTGAAGGGCATCGGCGTGTGGACGGCGGAGATGATTCTGCTTTTCTGCCTGCAGCGCCCCAACGTGCTGAGTTATGGCGACCTTGCCATACAACGCGGTCTGCGCATGGTCTATCACCACCGCGACATCACACCGCAGCTCTTCGAGCGTTACCGCCACCGCTTCTCTCCCTGCGGCAGCGCGGCCAGCCTCTATCTCTGGGCTGTGGCGGGCGGTGCTATACCAGAACTCAAAGACTACAAACCAAAGAAGAAATGAATAGGGACATTGTCATAGAAACCGCCAAACGACACGCCTGCTTTTATGTGTACGATGGCGACGGCATAAGGAACACGGCACGCGAGCTAAGCAACGCACTGCCGGATGTAGATATGCTCTATTCCGTGAAGTGCAATCCCCATCCACAGATATTGGCAACCTTGGCAGCCGAAGGCTATGGCGCTGACGCTGCAAGTTCTGGTGAGGTGATGAGGGCTGCCGAGGCAGGAATGGCAGCAAAAGACATCTACTATTCCGCACCGGGCAAGACGCTCTCCGACATTCGCAGCACGATAGGGAAAGCCACCATCGTATGTGACAGTCTGGGAGAGATAGAAAGGGTTTGCGAAGCGGCAAGGATGCTTAACAGTCCCTTGGGCATCGGCATACGCCTGAATCCCGATTTCTCCTTTGATGGTGGCTGCGGGGCGCCCTCTAAGTTCGGTATTGACGAAAGTGCGGCATGGCAGCTTATGTCATCATTCCATGCAGACCACGTGACGATTGACGGCATTCACATACACCTCAGAAGCCAGTGCCTTGACATGAAGGCGATAACAAGATATTTCGGACTGGTGCTGTCGCTGGCAGACAGATTTTGCAGCCACTTCGGTGAGTTGTCGTTTGTCAACATGGGGTCATGCATAGGCATTCCCGGAGCATCCGACAGGCCAATTGACCTGAAAAAACTGAGCGGGGATGTAAATGTTCTTTTGCAGAATTTCAGATTACGCCATCCCTCTACCCGTCTGCTGGTAGAGACAGGCCGCTATGTGACAGGACCGCATGGGATATTCGTAACCAAGGTTCTGGACCGCAAGGAATCGCACGGCAAGACATTCCTCATCGTGGCCGGAATGCTGAACGGCTTTTTGCGGCCTGCCATTGCCCGCTGGATGGGTGCTTCTGGCATCAGGCAGGGGGCAGAGCCACTATTTACAAGCCAGGATGCTTACACCATTAGGGCTTTGGGCGAAGGAGAACCGACGGAACGTGTCACCATTGCAGGCAATCTGTGTACCAGTTCGGATATTGTCGCCACCGACATACCTCTGCCGCATCTTAATGTGGGTGACCTTCTGGTAATCAACAATGCGGGAGCATACGCCGCAGCCCTTTCGCCCATGCAATTCTCGTCAGGGGAGAAACCAATAGAATTATTCGAATAAATAACAAAATAACAAAACAACAAAATGGCAAACATTATCGTATTATTTGAAGTGAAGCCGACGAAGGCAGGTATGCAACGCTACCTCGACCTCGCCGCCAGTCTGAAGCCGCTCCTTGCAGGCTTCGAGGGATTCATCCGCGCAGAGCGGTTCACCAGCCTGAACGAGGAGGGCAAACTGCTCTCCATGAACGTGTGGACAGACGAGGAAGCCGTCAGCCGTTGGCGCAACGTGATGGAACACCGCATGAGCCAGAAAGAAGGCAGGGAAAAACTGTTCGAGAGTTACAAGATTACCGTCTGCAAGTCCATCCGCGAGTATAGCGACACCGACCGCCGCGAGGCTCCCGCAGACTCTAACGAGGCAATGGGCATCTGAGCGATGGACTATACAGCGCACTATAACTCGCCCATAGGCGGCATCACTCTTGGCTCGGACGGCAAGGCTCTCATCGGACTGTGGTTCGACGGTCAGAGATACTTTGCCGACGTGCTTGACCCTGTGCATGAGCAGCGGCCTGACTTGCCTGTCTTTGAGGAGACCCGTCAATGGCTTGACGAGTATTTCAGCGGACAGGAGCCTCAGTTCACCCCGCCGCTCACATTTCGAGGCAGCGACTTCCGCAAGCGGGTGTGGCAGCGGCTGTTGGAGATACCATACGGGCAGACCGTCACCTACGGCCAATTGGCCCAAACGCTTGGATGCAAGTCAGCGCAAGCCGTGGGCGGGGCCGTCGGACACAACCCGCTGTCGCTCATCGTTCCCTGCCACCGCGTGGTAGGCACAGGCGGCTCGCTGACGGGCTATGCCGGAGGCATTGACAAGAAAGTCCGCCTCTTGCAGATGGAGGGTGCGATGACACATGATTTATTCATACCAACAAGAGGCACGGCACTCTAAATTCCAATTTAACAATCAACAAACAAATACTAATATGAAAAAAGTAATCGTAATCTCAACCAGTCTCCGCCCGGGCTCGAACAGCCACGCGATGGCGGAGCAGTTTGCCAAAGGCGCGGAAGCCGCCGGGCATCAAGTGGAACTTGTCTCGCTCAGAGGCAAGGAAATCAAATACTGCATCGGCTGCCTGTCGTGTCAGAAGACCGGCTCCTGCGTCTTCAAGGACGACGTGCCGGCCATCATGGAGAGCGTCCTCAACGCCGACGTGGTCTGCTGGGCCACGCCCATCTACTACTACGAGATGAGCGGCCAGATGAAGACCCTCATCGACCGCATGAACGCGATGTACCCCAAGGACTACCGTTTCCGCGATGTCTATCTGCTGACCACGGCTGCTGAAGCCGAGGAGTTCGTTCCTAAGCGTGCCGAGGGCGGTCTCACCGGCTGGATCGACTGCTACGAGAAGTCCGCGCTCAAGGGCCATATCTTCTGCGGCGGCGTGGGCGGCCCGAACGAGATTGCCGGCAATGCCAAGCTGCAGGAGGCGTTTGAGATGGGAAAGAATTTGTGATTAAATCCAATACAACTTAATGAAACTGAAAAAACGTAAAATCAAGTATGCGGCCATCTTTTTCCTTTGCTGGCTCGCCTTTTTGGTCATTCTGGTTGACGGAATCCTGAAATTCCAGACGTTGGTGGACTATTTCGGCTCGTACGCATTGGTGGAGGTCGCTTTATGTCTGTTGGTGATTTTGCCCACCTTGGCGGTTTACCTGTTTACAAAAGAATAGAAGAGTCGCCAACCTGCCATCGTGCAGGTGGGCTTTTGAGATGGAAAAGATAGTGCAAATTAATTCCCGGAATCTTATTCAAAATGGTTTCGGGAATTTCTATCTGTAAAGTAAAAAAGATTATCTTTGCCAATTAAAAAGTGCATATTCAAATGAATAGAGAAGACGCTGAAATAGAACTGAAGAAAATATTCGGTATAGACCATTTCTATGACGAACAATGGGAAGCTATTCAGCGTATTTTCAATGGCGAGCGCATTTTGATGATTCAACGCACAGGTTTTGGCAAATCCCTTTGCTACCAGTTTCCTGCCACCCAATTTGAGGGTACAACTGTCATCTTTTCCCCTTTGATAGCTCTGATGAGAGATCAGGTAAAAGCATTGAACAACAAAGGTATCTCTGCAAGATACATCAATTCCGAACAAACGGTGGAGGAAAACTCTGCGACCATACAAGACGCACTGGATGGCAAAGTCAAGATTCTGTACATCGCACCAGAACGTCAAGAAAATGCGGAGTGGATCGAAGCGACCAGAAGGATGAATTTGTCAATGGTTGTAATTGACGAAGCCCATACCATTTCGGTTTGGGGACACGATTTCCGTCCCGCCTTCCGCCGTATCATCAATCTGGTAAAGTTGCTTCCACAAAGTATGCCAGTATTGGCTACGACAGCAACTGCGACCAATCGGGTTCAGAAAGACATCGAGCAACAAATCGGAGGAGGGTTGACTACAATCAGAGGTCGGCTTGTCCGTGACAATTTCAACTTGTATGTGATAAAAGTCCATTCAGAAGATGAAAAGTTGGTTTGGCTGGCCCAAAACCTCAATAATATTGAAGGTACCGGATTAATTTATACAGGAACTAGGATCAACACTGAGATTTATGCAAAATGGTTGGCCTACAACAATATAGATGCAATCAACTACAATGCGGGATATGATGCGGACACCCGCAAAGACATTGAAAACGGATTGATGAACAACAGATACAAATGCGTTGTTTCCACCAATGCACTGGGAATGGGTATCGACAAGCCTGACATCCGTTTTATCATCCACACCCAAATTCCCGCTTCTCCCATCCATTATTATCAGGAAATCGGTCGTGCCGGAAGAGATGGGAAACCGACGACAATTATTTTGTTCTACAACGAGCAGAAGGATAAAAACGGCATCGAAGAAGACTATAAATTGCCGAAAGCCTTTATTGATGGGGCAAGACCTTCAAAAGAAAAGTATTTGAAGGCCATCGAAGCTTTAAAACAAGAACCGCTCGGCGAAAGAGGCTTGATGAAGGCCACGAATCTGAAACAGACTCAAATCAGGGTCATCAAGGCCGATTTGATAGACCAAGGAATAGCCAAAGAAGTGGTGGATGGGAAAAGTAAAGTGTTGGAATACCAATTCGGTGCCCAAGAATTGGACACACAATCTTTTGAAGATCTGAGAATGGCCAAGCTTAAGGATCTGGATGCCATGGTGGGTTACGTCAACACCACCAAACCTCGAATGCAATATTTGTGTGAATTTTTGGATGATGGTAACAATATGGAGTATTCCAATTGCGACAACACCAATTTAAACAAGCTGACCGTCGCGTTGACTGATGAGTGGGGAAAGAAACTTTCTGATTTTAGAGAATTCTATTTCCCTATTTTGGAAGTGAAATCAAGGGGGAGCAACATTGAAAACGGAGTCGCTGCATCGTATTATGGCGTTTCGAATGTCGGTGGTGCCTTGCATCGCTCAAAATATGAAAACGGAGGCGACTTCCCTGATTTTCTATTGCGTCTCACATTAAAGGCTTTCTTCAAGACTTTTGGCAACACAAAATTCGACAAGGTGTTGTATGTTCCTCCGACCCATTCAGGCGACCTTGTCAAGAATTTTGCTGTCAAATTTGCATCTGTCATCAAAGTACCCGTTTCGCATAAACTGGTAAAAAACAGACAGACAAGAGAACAAAAAGTATTTCAGAACAGCTACCTGAAACAAGAGAATGTCAAAGACGCGTTCTCTTATTTGTCACCAGAAGAAATCATAGGCAAGAAGATACTTTTGATAGATGACATCTTTGACAGCGGATCCACAATAAAAGAAATTGGAAAACTATTAACAGCAATGGGCGCGGAAACCATTGCCCCTATTGCCATTGCAAAAACCGTAGGAGGTGATATATGATGGAAAACGAATTGACATATTGGGTTGCCCTGACGCACACCCCTAAAATTTGGACAAAACGAAAAAACGAGATACTTGTCCATTGCTTCAATCAGGGAAAGACCATTGCGGATTTCTTTGAATCGGAGAATTTTCTGGATATGGAGCTGAAGCAGGAAGAGCAGGAGTTGATGTTGCAGACAAAAAAAGAGTTGGCAAACTATGCCTTTTTGGTGGAAGAACTTTTAAATCAGGGTTATGGTGTCATTCCGATAACTTCGCAAGAATATTCACAGACGCTAAAAACAAATCTGAAATACAATGCTCCGATCATCCTTTATACAAAAGGCAACAAACATCTTTTACATGAAAACGCTATTGCAATTGTCGGCTCCAGAAATGCCAACGACAAATCTCTGCAATTTACGGACAATGTGGCAAAGAAGGCTTCTTCTACGCACAAGGTGGTGGTGAGTGGCTTTGCCAAAGGTGTTGACAAGCAGGCTCTTGACTCCGCGTTGAACTTCAAGGGGCAAAGCATCATCGTCTTGCCTCAGGGCATCACGACATTTGCCAGTGGAATGAAAAAATACTATAAACAGATAATAGAGGGAAATGTTTTGGTGTTGAGCGTTTTCCATCCAAAATCGCCGTGGAGTGTTGACTTGGCGATGGCAAGAAATTCCATCATATATGGTCTCGCCTCTGAAGTCTATGCCGCCCAGTCCGACGACAAAGGCGGTACGTGGAGTGGCGTGACCGACGGCTTGAAAAAAGGGAGGACAGTTTTTGTGCGTATGCCAGAGAAAAACGAAAAATGCGCCAATATGGCATTAATAGAAATGGGAGCCACAGCCGTTGACATCGAGGGTAATCCTTTACATAAAGCGACAGAATATGTATTGCCCGAACAATCTGGTCAAGTAGTGGCCGAGCCAACGGTTTCGTACAAAGCCGACTCTGTTGACAAGCAAATCGTCGGTTTATTGAGTAAAGGCGAATATTCTTCAAAACAAATCATTGAGATATTGCATCTTACTGAATACAACAGCAGAAAGCTATCGCAACTTCTCTCAAAAATAGAAGGAATACAAATTGTTAAGAAAGGGTCAGCTAACAGATATTCTTTGAAATGTAATAATCATCCTGAACAACTGTCGTTGTCTTTATGAAAACGGGAGATTCTATTCCCGTTTCCTGATATAAATGACATGGCATTGGGATTGAAGAAAAATCGATAAGATTTTGTGATTTGAAAAATCTTTGCTAATTTTGCATTTTCATAGTGATTGTTTTAAATCGTCTGTTGGCATGTCAAAAGATTATTCTTCATTCGGTCCGGCATATAGGAATTTTAAGGTTAAGGAGGAAATCTATGTTCCTGAACCGAATGTGGAGTTTTCCGGAGAAGACCCGTTTACAAGAATGGCTCCTATCCGAGGTGAGTTGAAGGACATAAGATTTGACGACTCATATCCCTACCTTGACAAATCCCTTAAATTCAAGATTTGGCATTTTCTGATATATCTCGCAACTTGGGTGGCTGCATTTCCCTTGAACTGGATCCGGTTCGGCATAAGGATTGAGGGTCGCGAGAGAATCCGAAAAAACCGGAAACTGTTTGCAAACGGTGTCATGACCGTATGCAACCACGTCCACCGATGGGACATGATCTGCGTGTTGCAGGCGATGCGCTACCGCAAAGCATGGATTCCCATGTACGCACAGCCTTTCCGCGGCAAGGACGGCTTCTTGATGAAAAATATCGGCGGTATCGCCATACCCGAAGAAAAAAGCGGCCTAAGAGCCTTCGACACGGCACTGAATGAGTTACACTCCAAAAAACAGTGGATACATATTTTCCCGGAAAGCTGTAGCTGGAAATTCTATGCACCCCTGAGACCTTTCAAAATCGGTGCATTTAATATGGCTTACCGTTATTCCCTGCCCATTGTCCCTATGATGCTTACCTTCAGGCCACGAACTGGTTGGCGCAGACTCTTCGGCAATGGTGAACCATTGCTCACTATTCATGTGGGTGATCCGATTATCCCCGCCACCGACATACCGAGAAAAGATGAGGCGGCAAGAATGCGCGACGCAGCGCACAAGGCAATGCTCGACATGGCAGGAATTGTCTCCAACCCTTGGCCTTCCCATATTGATTAAAAACAACACAAAAATGAATACCATAATCGAACCTGTACCCGTTGAGCTGATTAAAGCCGAGCTCACCAAATCTAAGAAGCTGGAAGACACCAACCGAGGCCATAATGAACTCTATGTGGTCACTTGGCAGGATTCTCCCAACGTGGTTACTGAAGTTGGCAGATTGCGTGAACTGACCTTCCGCGAGGCCGGCGGCTCTACAGGCAACGCCCTGGATCTTGACGAATATGACAAAATGTCGAACCCATATAAACAACTGATAGTATGGGACCCTGACAATGAGGCTATTATCGGAGGCTATAGATTCCTGCTCGGCGCTGATGCGGAATTTGATGACAAAGGACAGCCCATCATGGCAAGCTCCCATCAGTTCCACTTCTCCCAAAAGTTCATCAGCGACTATTTGCCCCATGTTATCGAACTTGGTCGCAATTTCGTGACACCTGAGTATCAGAGCTCTAAAAATGGGGCCAAATCCATTTTTGCCATGGACAACCTTTGGGACGGATTAGTGGCCATCATAATGAGCAATCCAAAGCTGCTCTATTTTTTCGGTAAAATCACAGTCTATCCTTCATACGACCATATAGCAAGAAACCTGATCTACCACTTTATGTGGAAACATTTCGGCGATAAAAATGACCTCGTCAGTCCGTGGGATGACCTGACAATGCTGCCTGACTCTGATCCTGATCTGATGAATCTTATCTTGAACAAAGACGATGTCATGGAAGATTACAAACTGTTGAAGGCAGCAGCCAGACTGCGCGCTGTGAACATTCCGCCGAACATGACGGCTTATCTCTCCATAACATCACAAATGCTGATGTTCGGCACCGCAGTTAACAAACTGATGCACAACATTGAAGACACCGCTGTGCTCATCCCCTTCGATGAAATCTATCACGACAAGAAAAGCCGCCATATTGGAGCATACCTCAGATTTCTTAGAACAGAAATGCGTAAAGACGAAACTCTGGACACCCCGGATTATGAAAACCAATTGATCGAGAATTGGTTGAACAAACGGTACAGAAGAGTGAGACGCATGCTTAACAAAGCAGGCCGCAGTTTCTAAAATGGTTAATCCACGTTCAAAGAATTGTTCACTATACGGCAATCTTTTTGCCAAATTCAAATCCACATTTTTGCAACACATTGAAAAATGTGAAAAATATGAATAAACATCCGTAAAATGTGAATGTTTGTTCTACAGATTTTTCGTTTCTTTGCGGTGAATTTTTTAGAATACAAAACATTAGAAAAATATGAAAAAGATTTTGTTTTTTATTGCCATAGCAAGTACTGTAATTATGTCGGCATGCACTAAAAGCAATGCCGAAAATACAAGCACTCCTGTTGAACCTGCCAATGTCCCGGCTGCAACTGTCTATTTCACCAAAGATATCAGTCCCGAAGCATTGGTTCGTATCTTCAAAGCCCTCGGTGTGGATGCTGAAGGCCGTGTGGCTGTCAAGATCTCCACTGGAGAATCCTCCAAGAGCAACCACCTGCGTCCTGAGCTTATCAAGGATCTCGTTCAATATGTGAACGGCACCATTGTGGAGTGCAACACGGCGTACGGCGGCAGCCGCTCAACCACCGCAAACCACCGCAAAGCCATTGAGGAACGCGGCTACAACAAAATCGCCACTGTTGACATAATGGACGAAAGCGACACGATGCATCTGCCTGTAACAGACACCAGGCATCTGAAATACAATATTGTAGGTTCACACTTGGCCAACTATGATTTCATGATTAACTTAGCCCACTTCAAGGGTCATGCCATGGGCGGCTTCGGCGGCGTGCTCAAAAACCAAAGCATCGGTGTAGCTTCAAGCTCCGGCAAACTTTACATCCATTCTGCCGGAAAAAGCCAGACTAACTGGACATCCGTCAATCAGGACGACTTTCTGGAGTCAATGGCCGTTGCAGCACAGTCTGTGCACAATTATTTCAAACAGCCGGGCAAGAATATAATTTACATCAATGTTATGAATAACATGTCTGTTGACTGCGATTGTGATGGCAATCCATCCAAGCCTTGTTTGCGTGACATAGGCATCCTCGCAAGCACCGACCCTGTGGCCTTAGACCAGGCTTGTCTTGATTTGGTCTTCAACCACACCAATAACAGCAGTGATGACGATGCAAAGCCTCTCATTGAACGCATCAACAAGAAACATGGCGTTCATACTGTGGAATATGCCGCTCAATTGGGCCTCGGCACACGCAAATACAACATTGTTGACATTGATAAAAAATAAGAAGAATGAAGAAATCCATAATAGTTGTCGCAGCAATAGCGATAGTCTTCGCTGCATGTACTAATAAAACCGAAAAAAAAACCGAAAATAATATGAATACATTGACATTCAACAAGGAACAGGCTGCCGCCATGACGGCCATTGCCTGCAATGAAGCTAAAGCCGACTATGATGCTTTGGCCATCTCAATCAACGAGGGCTTGGATGCAGGACTTACTGTAAGCCAAATAAAGGAGGCACTTTCGCAATTATATGCATACACCGGTTTTCCTCGTTCGCTCAACGCTCTGGGAACGTTGCAGAAAGTTATTGCAGAAAGAGATGCTAAAGGCTTGAAGACAGAAGCCGGGAAAGACGCTTCACCCATGGCCTCTGATTATGATGCCTTGAAACAAGGAAAAGAAGTGCAGACCAAACTCAGCGGTCAGCCTTTCGATTATGCATTTTGTCCGGCTGAGGACTATTACCTCAAAGCGCATCTTTTCGGTGACATATTTGCTCGCGACAATCTTACATTCGCCGACCGTGAATTGGTCACTGTAAGTGCTTTGTCGGGATTGGAAAGAGTTGAGCCTCAGCTTGCCGCCCATGTGAGCGGTGCAAGAAATATGGGCTTGACCGATGAGCAACTGCTTGCCATCCCAATAGTTTTGCAGCAGCGAATTGGAAAGATGGAGGCTCACCGCGCTGCCGTTGCCATTCAGAAATTGGGTATCAGTGACTCCGCCAACGATCACCTTGCCAGCGATATTTTCGTTCAGAATTATGTTGATTTGAAGTCGAGCTGGCGAAGAGGTGAGCCAAACACCGCCTACGCTCAGTATTTCATCGGAAACAGCTACCTCGCACCTTACGGCGGAGGTATGGTGAACGTGACCTTCGAACCGGGCTGCCGCAACAACTGGCACATACATCACAACCAAGTGCAAGTCTTAGTGTGCGTGTACGGGCGCGGCTGGTACCAAGAGTGGGGCAAACCCGCTGTCAAACTGGAACCCGGTGTGATTATCGAGGTGCCTGAAGGTGTGAAACATTGGCACGGCGCAGCCAAAGACAGCTGGATGCAACACCTCACATATCACAAAGATGTGCAGGCCGACGCCAGTAACGAATGGCTGGAACCATTTGACGATGAACAATATGGAAAATTGAAGTAATCCTACTGAAAAATAGTCGATGTCTGGTTTTGTCAGATTCATCATCTCTTCATTGAGTTTCATGGCCTCTTATATTATTCCTGATAACGGTAATACATTTCGAGATAGAAGGCTGTAATATAGTAATCCACAATTGCTTCTCAATTCTCTTTTTGGGTTTTTGAAGAAAGATTCTGCCAAAGCTGTTTTGCATATAGGTAGGCTTCTTTATAGAGACCTTCTTTGTAAAGACTGTCGATGTGTCTGGTGTGAGAATCGTCCTGGGCTTGCACATTTCCCGGAAAAAACAGTAACAATGGCCAACAAGGGTAATAGCTTTTTCATAATAATGACATAAAGTGGACTTCTATTTTTTGCTTATTCGCGCTACAGTTTACCTTAGTGCGAAGTTCTCCCTCATTGGCGATGCCAAACTCGACCTCGGCATCGCCAAGCGCCACTTCGAGATCGGCGCGGAAAAAGAGAACTTCGAGTGGGTGTAAGATTTTTATGCAATATATGATTTGTACTGCATAAAAAAACATATATTTTATGCAATACATGATGCTGATTGAATAAAATTTGTATTTTTGCCACTGCAAAAAAAGAAAAAATGAAGAATATCATTCTAAATCAGCGGAAGGAGCGCGATGAACTACTGTCGCGTACTTATCTTGCACGTCGCAGCAGTCAAAGTGTTGACACATTGCTGAACAGCCCTTTCATCAAGTTGATTACGGGTCCTCGGCGCGTGGGAAAATCCACGCAGGCATTGCTGATGTTGCGAGACAAAAATTTTGCCTACCTTAATTTTGACAGCCAACCGCTGTTGGACAACTGGAATGCGAACCTTGTTATGCGGATGCTGGATGATGTCTATCCCGGATATGAATTTCTCCTGCTTGATGAGGTGCAGAACCTTGATGCGTGGGATTTATGGGTTAGCGAACTCTATCGGCAGGGAAAAAATCTTGTGATTACGGGTAGTAATGCCAAAATGCTGTCGAGTGAGATGGCTACAGTGCTGACCGGCAAGTATATTCAAGTGGAGATGCTTCCTTTTAGCCTTGAGGAGTTTATCGACTGGCACAAACTCTTTTCTCATAAGCAAAGTGGAGAATCGGACATTGAATTGTCGGTGCTGATGGATGATTATTTGAGAAATGGCGGTTATCCGGAAGTGGTGGCCGTACGGCAACTGACATGCAGTTATCTTGACACGTTGTTCGATTCTATTGTGTGGAAGGATGTCGCACGCCGTCACAAAGTCCGTAATATCGCTGATTTGAACAATTTAGCCATCTATCTTGTTTCTAATTTTTGCAATTCCGTTAGCGCCAATGAACTAACACAGGAATTGGGATTCGCCAGTGTCAACACCACAAAAAAATTCATGGACTATCTGCACGAACCTTACCTATTCTATTATCTGCCACGTTACAACAACAAACTTAAGTTGATGAAAAAGGCTCCTCAAAAGGTCTATTTGGTTGACAATGGTTTTGTCGCAGCCAAAGCTTTCGCGTTGAGCGACAACCTTGGTCGTTTGCTTGAGAATCAAGTATTTATAGAACTTGTTCGTCGTGGATACAATACGGATAAGACTTTGTTCTATTATCATTCCCGCAATGACAAGGAGGTGGATTTTGTTTTACGGAAAGGTCCTCGTGTTGAACGACTTGTGCAGGTGTGTTATGATATGAGCAGTCCCAAGACCGAGAAAAGGGAGCTGGAAAGTCTTATCGAGTGTGCAGGAGAATTACACTGTAGCAATTTGACGATTGTAACAAACAACGAGGAACGAACCATAAAAAAAGGCGACTATACGGTGGCGGTTGTTCCCATATCCAAGTTTTAGTTAGTGTTTACCATTCCAGCTTATGATTTTGAAGAACCTACTAATATTGATTCTTTTGCTCGTCTTCGGGTTAACGGCCTGCAAAAAAGGCAACGTTAACAGCCCTGATGCTGGCGCCACACCACAAAGCGACTTGCGAAATAGAATCTCATATTCACTCTTTGGGAATCTAAATCTTGCAGAATCTACCGACAATGTTTAACGTTTTTTAAAACACTCATCTTATGGATACAATCGAATACATTAAGAAGCTAAAACTTGAGCCCCACCCCGAAGGAGGTTATTACCGACAGCTGTTCGGCAACGACGAAACAGGTGACAAAGCGGTCTCCACCATCTACTACATGCTGACCGCCAACGACATATCGGCGTTCCATCGTCTGCACAACATGGTGGAAATCTGGTATTTCCACGCAGGTGAGCCCTTGAACATTTATGTTATCGACCCTGACGGGAACTTGACCGTCCATCAGCTTTCCGAACAGGACGAGATGCAGGTGATTATTCAGCCGGAACAGTGGTTTGCTGCTGAAATACCGTCCAAGCGCGGTTTCTGCCTAGTCGGGTGCGCTGTCGGACCGGCCTTCCGATTCGATAACTTCGAGTTAGCCAAAAGGGACGAGTTATTGGGGCTGTATCCCCAGCACGGTGAATTGATTGAGAAAATGTGCAAGGTGTAACCGCAAAATCATGCCTTACGGTCATTCCACCGCCCGTATCCTCACCGTGTCGCGCACATCGCGGTCGAGGTAGTAAATCTCCACCGCCTGGCCGTTCCCGAGGGATTCCTTGGAAAAGAGATAGGGCTCCAGCTGCAAATTAAAGGTGTCCGAGACGAAACGCTGGCCGGAGGGAGTCATCAGCATCGTTACCATACAATCCTCTTTTTCGCAGATGAAGCGGTATATTCGCTGGCCATCGAACTCCACCAAGGCCACCTCTTTGAAATAGGCGGCGGTGTCGGGCACCACGATGGTGTCGCAACGGCCTTCCCAATTGGCTACCAACATCTTGCAATGGTCATCCAATACGGTGAACGGGAGTTTGGCCTCATGTAATTCTTGATTGTTATACATTTTGTGGCCAAACCACAATCTCGCATATTTTATTTTGGGAGCCGGCGGAAAAGACAAGGTTTTCCACAAATTGTCGGTGAAATAACCATATTTCTCAGACTCCACGCTGCACACGCAACGGTCCATCACCGGACGGTCGGGAAAGACGGTATGATAGAGTATCAGCCTGTCCTCCAGGCATATCGGGGCAAGCGGGTCCCGATCCCCGTTGAGGCGCATTCCGATCACCATGGCGGGGTCGTGCAACGGCGGACGCCAGCCGTCATACGGGCACGCCCGAGTGTGATAGCGGAAATGCATCCCTAATATCCGTTCCGTCATCGGATTGCGTTTGTCGTACTCGCCACTGCGCACCCCGTTCGCCGCCGAACGGAAGGTCAGACCGCTCCACAGCACAAAAACGGCACACATCGCCAAACCGCCGACATACCAAAGCCGCACCTTCTTGTTGACGGGATGCACCAGATTGCACCATATCAGCACAAACAGGAACCATTGCGGTATAGGGAGAATGATGTTGTCGGGAAAGGTGAAACAGAACCAATAGAGAAACACGCCCGTGCTGATGCCGCACATCAGGGCATTAGGCCGCCACAACGGTGTGCGTTCCAACCAGGTGAACAGGATAATGTTCAGGAAGCTCAGCACCTGCACAACCGCAGCCCACACCACAAACACGCAGAAGCCGCCGTTGAAATGATGGTTCAGTGCCACAGAAACCAAGACAAAAAACAGGTTTAGGAACGGCATCGCCTTGTATCTCAACTGCTTGCCGTGATTCGAAAGAAAATAAGCGATATGACCCATATTGATTGAAAGATGGTGAGGAAGGAACAACGAGGGTGAGCACTGAAATATTGTTGCGGGAAGGTGCACCCCGAATTTTACGCAAACTCATACTGCAAAATCGCAATGTTCAGCGCGTCTTCTAACTTGCAGATTGTTTCCAGGGAGAGATTTTCCTCTCCTTTCAACAACTTGGAAATGTACTGAGGCGAGCATCCCATTCTGTCGGCAACGTCTTGTCGGGAAAGTCCTTGCCACTTCATTGACATGGCCATCTTAATGGCTATCTTGCGAGAATATTGCAACCAGCCTTTGCTTTTGGCGTAGCGGATTCTCTCTTCTTCCACCTGCCACTCTGACGGTTTCTCGGTCTGGTAACGGCTTAGCCGTGCGACAGCTTGTTCTTGTGTCATAATTCCATAGTCTGATAAATGGCATCTTCAATGTTTGTAATCCTGAAATAAGAAATCAGGTCATCAAGGTTTTGCGTGAAAAAATCAGCCAACCATTCAGCATCACGCCATTGATTCAACACTTTATGAAGGCATTCTGATTGTCTTTGTCAAAGCGGACGGCCCATAATCGTCCGTCATCAATGATTTTGTCAAACGTCATCTTCTTCAGATTTTTGAATAGTGCTGCAAAGATACAATTTTTTGTATTTGCAACTTATAGGTCTCAGTTTTCGTTTGTTTTTTTCTATTTTTGCGGAGAATTTGAAGAACGACAAATTATGATCGACCAAATTATCGAATACAACAAAACCTTCGTGTCGCAGAAGGGCTGTGAGACCCACCCGCTCGTACCAAAGGACATCATGGTGCGAAGCTTCATCATCGATTCGGAGACGGGGAAGCTGGAGGAGGTTGAAGGATAATGCGATGCGAAACTCAGGTGCGGAAACTGTATGTTTTAATATAGTTTCCGCACCTGAGTTTGCTTATTTTCCAACATACACATAAAACTCGGGTGCGAAAACCCATAAAAAAAACAATGTTTCCGCACTTGAGTTTGATATGATATTTTTTCTATTTTTGCACCCGAAAAATAGTCGTTATGGACAAGAACCTCTTTATCGGGCGTGAGTATGAAATCCGCCAGTTGGAAAAATATCGCAACTCCAAGGAATCGGAGTTTGTCATCGTCTATGGCCGCCGCCGCGTCGGGAAGACCTTCCTCGTCAAGGAGTTCTTCGACGACACGTACGACTTCAAGGTTACGGGACTTTACAAGAAACCCAAAAAGACGCAACTCAAGAACTTCTACCTCGCCCTGCAGGAATACGGCGCAGACGTGAAGAAGGCGCCGACGGACTGGTTGGAGGCTTTTGCCGAACTGAAGAAACTCCTGAAAAACATTAACGAAGACAGGAAGAAAATCGTCTTTATCGACGAGCTTCCGTGGTTGGACACCCGGCAGAGCGAGTTCTTGGCGGCCTTCGAATCTTTCTGGAACGGTTGGGGCGCCCAACAGAACGACATCATGCTGGTGGTGTGCGGCTCCGCTACCACGTGGATCACCAAAAAAATCCTGTCCGACAAGGGTGGCTTGTTCAACCGTGCCGCACGACGGCTTTACCTGAAGCCGTTCACCCTCGAGGAAACAGAAAGGTATTTGGTCTCGCGGGGCATCCATTGGAACCGTTACGACATCGTGGAGTGCTACATGACAATGGGCGGCATCCCTTATTATCTGAAACTCCTCGACAACGAGCTCTCTTACCTCGCCAACATCGATGCGGTGTTCTTCAAGCCCAAAGGCCCGCTGTGGGATGAGTTCGACCACCTTTACGCGACCTTGTTCGGCACCTCGAAAGGATACCTGAAAATCATTGAAGCGTTGGCCACGAAGAAATCGGGCCTCACCCGGAAAGAGATCGTCAACGAAACACATTTAGAAGACAACGGACTTCTCTCGGAAATGCTGAAAAACCTGTCGGACAGTCAGTTCGCAAGGACATATAACACCTTTGGCTATAATGAGAAGAACGTGGTGTACCAGCTCTCAGACTATTTCACGCTGTTTTACCTTCGCTTTTTGAAAGGGAAACAAAATCCCGACGAACACTTTTGGAGCCACTTTCTCGACAACCCGGCAAAAAGCAGCTGGGCGGGGCAGACCTTTGAGCAAGTATGCAAAGATCATATCAGCCAAATCAAGAAAGCCATCGGAATCAGCGCATTGTTGACGGACATTTCCACTTGGCAAGGCTCTTCGGAAAGCGGGAAGGCGCAGATTGACCTCATCATCGACCGTCGCGACCGTACGATCAACATTGGCGAAATCAAGTTCTCCGTGGATGAGTTTGCCATCGACAAGGATTATGAAGAGAGGCTCAGAAAGAAACTCAAGGTGTTCCGCGAAGCCACTCATACGCGCAAAGCCTTGCAGTTGGTCATGATCACCACTTACGGAATCAGGCAGAACGCCCATAGCGGCATCGTGCAGACGCAGGTGAAGATGGACGACTTGTTTGTGAAAGAAGCCTGATTTCGGATATCATGCTGACCGTCCGCCACAACCGCCACTGGTACGAGCCGAAGCTGCCGCACGCCGTCTTCATCAACGGGTTTTTCGCCGGGATGATGAGAGACCACGACCTCCGTATTGAAGCGCCGCCTGGAACATACAGTCTTAAAGTGCAGTTCGGCGGTCCGCTGCGTTTGGGGAAAAGCGGCAAGAGCATCGACCTGTCACTGTCGTCCACCGCGCAGGTGGAGATTCCGCAAAACGGCGAGGTTCTCTGCACGTTCCACGACCGCGAACGACTCTGGAACATCCTGTTCGACATCGACCTCATCCTTTGGATCGTTTCCTGGTTCGTCACGATGCCCCCGCTCTACAAGATTCTTTCCGATGTCTTCTTCGCAATTTGGATAGTACGGATAGTGGTGATTCGGAAACGGTATTACAAAATTGACGTGTCTTGATTTCATCGAGAAAATTGTACTTTTGCACTTTTAATAGTTCTGTTTTTATGAGCAACCCCCTTTTCAACATCCAATACGGCCTGTTCGTCATCACCACGTGTGACGGCGGCCGCGACAATGGCTGTATCAGCAACACCATCGCGCAGGTGGCCATGCAGCCTGACCGCATCTCCGTGGCCCTCAACAAGGGCAATCTGACCACCGAACTCATCCAACGTTCGCGCCGGTTCACTGCCTCCATCATCAGTGAGGCCGCCGACTTCGAGCTGTTCAAGCATTTCGGCTTCCAGAGCGGGCGCGAGGTCGATAAGTTCGCTGACTTCAAGGACTGCCGCCGTGTCGCGAACGGCACGATGGCTGTCACCCGCGGCACCAACGCCTACATCTCCGTCGAGGTGGAGCAGGTCGTCGATCTCGGTTCGCACGTCCTCTTCATCGGGCCCGTCGCCGAAGCGGAAGTGCTCAACGAGGCGCCTTCCGCCACGTATAGCTACTACATGGAGCACATCAAGCCGAAGCCGCAACCTGTGGGGCAGACCGCCGAGGGCAAGACCGTCTGGCGTTGCGTTATCTGCGGCTACGAATATGTAGGCGAGGAACTTCCGGAGGATTTCATCTGTCCCATCTGCAAACATCCCGCCTCGGATTTCGAGAAAGTTGTTGGATGAGATGTCCTAATACCCAGCCTGCATGAAAAAGACTATTCTTGTCCTCATCACCTTCCTCTTGACCGTCAGCGCGCAAGCGCAGCAGCGCGACCGGTTAGGCGAACTTGATGTGGTGTGCCGCAACGAAATCGTGACCCACACCTCAGTGGCCCCCGACGGCACGCTTTGGATGGCGACCGAATGCGGGGAAATTTACCGCGCCGACGACATCCATTCACCGTGGCGTATCCTGAAAGAAGGATCTCTTGGGGGCGACCAAGGTGAAACCTTTGAGAATATCGTGGCTTTCGATCGCAACACAGCGGTCATCGTGGGCTACATGTGGCGCGGTTATTTCAGGCGGACAACCACAGGAGGCCAATCGTGGGATGAAATCAAGTATAACAGTAAACGGGGGTATGAGTGGTTCCACCCCGTTTGGCGCGGCCAAGGAGGAACGATGTGGACGGGCTCCCAGAACGGTTATTTGGCATTCAGTACCGACAGCGGGCGCACTTTCTCCGTACTGTATAATACGGCCTTCAACGACAAGACGAACATCCAGGACATCTACATGCTTTCGGCCGACAGCGGCTGGATTGCCATCCGTGAAGGAGGACTCTACAGCACCTCCGACAACTGGCGCACCTGCCACCGCCTTGCCTCTCCGTACTGCAAAGGAGTGAAACGTGTCCGACCGTGGAAAAACCACCTGATAGTGACGCAAGGCGGCAAGAGTTACTACACAGCAATCGGTGGGGATGGCCGCTGGCAAAGCACCCCGTTGGCACTACGGGACTTCGAGGTGGACTCTGTCACCGGGATGTTGTGGGCGCTAAACGACAACGGGCAAGTCGTCCTGATGGAGGACATCGACCGATGGAAACCAATAGACGTGAACGCGCTGTTCATCATCGGGATGCACGAAGGTCGTCTCTATTGTCGTGTCAACGAAGGGGTGATGCGCGTGGATGCCAACGGGGTAGTGGACCAATGTCCGTTCCTCACGGCTGAGAAGTCCCTCGCTAAACCGGAAAAGATCTTCAAGCATGGGGATTTTCAGTGGGGCTTCGATGAAAAAAGCGTCTATCTCCGCGACCGCAAAGGCTGGTACCGCGTGGCACGTCCGCTCGACATTGCCGGTGCAACCCCTGATCCTGACCGCGAGGACCGCGTCATCATCCTGAACTATGCGGGGGAGAACTTCAGCGTGGACACTGCCGGTCGCGTGGAGCCTTACATTTACCCACAACCGTTAGCCGCTTTCGTCAAGTCAGGTCTGCAAAGTATGGAGATTATGACTTTCTCAACGTTGGGACACCAAGTTTATAAAGAAACCATCGGTTTTCGACGCGATGGCGACCGCCTGGTGGAGGATACCCGCACGGAAACCAGAGAGAACTACGACCCTCATCTCAGCAACGGACCCACGAAAAAGACCACCCCGATGGCTGTTGATGGCGATTCTGACAACCGTCAACTGTCGGCATCATCTATGGAAAAAGCCCTGTTGACCCTCGGCGAGTGTTACCACCAATATCCCATCCCGCAAGACTTCGGTTTGGCCGATACCACGTTGGATTTGCACAAGGTATATGCCGCCGGGAACATACGCAGCACTAATCAGTACGGCTACAACGTCACCTTTGTCAACCAGTCAGGCGACAAACTCACGATTTGGGGGCAAACCTCCGCCCATGTTGACCTTGGCGGAAGCACGCACTATCCGTGGCTGCTGCCGATGATCGTGTGCTGGCGCGAGGCAGAATTCTTTACCTACCAACCTGTCTTGTGGCAAGCTTTGCGCGAGGCGATGCCCGACAGTATGCTGTTGCGAAAATACCTTGACAACGGCACCCTGCACCCAAGATACACTCTGCAAAGCGGGGATTTGATATTCCTGAACAACAATCGCTCGGACATGGAGAAAGCCATCACAGCGAGTACGGGCGAATACACCCACGTGGCACTGGTGGAACGCGACAGCGCTGACGACGTGTGGGTCGTCGAAGCCTCGCCAAAGAAGGGTGTGCAGCGCATATCATACGAACAATTTGAAAGAAATCACAACCTCGGATTCTTCCGAGGAAAAATCGACATCTACTGTCTCACTGTGCCTTTTGACACTGCTGCGGTCATCGTCCGTGCCAAGAGCCTCGTCGGGAAGCCCTACGACAACGCCTTTCTGCCCGACAACGACGCCTACTACTGTTCGGAACTCATCCAGGTGGCCTTCGGAGACATTTTCCCGACGAAGCCGATGAACTGGCGCGATTCTGAAGGAAAATTGCCCGAATACTGGATCAAGCATTTCGAAGATCTTGGCGTACCCGTCCCTGAAGGCGTTCCCGGCACCAACCCCACGGACATGAGCCGGTCGCCGCTGTTGAAGAAGTTGAAATAGCAAAGGAATCACCCTCTCGGCTGCAAACTCCGCCGGTAGTCGCTGGGCGACTGTCCGAGGTGCTTGGTGCAATAGCGGCTGAAGTAGGAGAGCGACGTGAAATTCATACGGTCGGCAATCTGCGTGAGCGAGAGACGCTCATCATTAAGATATTTCTTCAGGATGGGCACCGTGTGACGGTCGATGAAACTGCTGACGCTGTGGCCGGTGACGCGCTTGACCGTGGCTGAGAGGTACTTCGGCGACACGTGCAGGCGTTCGGCATAGTAGCTCACCTCGCGCTCGGTGCGGCTGATGCCCGTGGAGAGCAGATCCATGAGTTGTCTGACGATGTAGGCCGTGCGGTCGGTGTGGGGGTCGGTGGCTTCGCGCTGCGCGTGCGGCTCGAAGATGTCGTACATCATCGTCAGGCAGAGGCTTCCCATCAGTTCGCGGTAGAACAGCAGCTCGCGGTCGTCCATGCGGTCGCGGAGGCGGTGGAAGTCGGCCAGGAGTAAGTCGGCCTGCCCGTCGGTGAGCTTGATGACGGGATTCTGGTTAAGACTGATGCTACCCCCGATGCTGTAGTTGTTCGACGGCAGCAGTCCGCCAAGGTATTTGTTGTCGGCGGCGAACCATTCGACCTGCATTCCCGGGGCGGCGGCGAGGTTCTTCGCCCGGCTTGGGTTCGGCATCACCACCAAGTCGTTTTTTACGATGTGGTAGCACTTCTCGTTGAACACGAAGCTGCCCTCGCCTGCCGTGCAGAGCAGGTGCATGCAGGTGTGGCCCAGTTCCGGCACGTTCATCGCGAGGAAGTCGGTGGAATAGAGAAAGTCAACTTTCATGGCGCGAAAGTACAAAATCTTTCTGAAGCGAGGTGTATTTTTTCTACAATTTGTGAAAACAATGATGTTTTTTGTGAAACTTTCACGACAGGAAACATTGTATTTTTGCCTCGTCAAAATGACAGAGATTATAGACACGCTATAAAACAAAGAAAAACGACACATTATGCAAGAATTTATCGTTGACCCGAGACAAAGCACGCCCGAGGAATTGGCGGAAGGGATGCGTCAGGCGCAGACCTTGTTCAAACTGAACCACACGATGCCCTACACCGAAGAGTACAACGCCCTCGCCGGAGAGCTATTCGGCCATGATGTGTTTGCCGACGGCGGCTTCGTGATGCCCAGTCTGACGGGTGTCTGCTTCGACCGTGTGAAATTGGGCAAGGGCGTGAAAATCATGAATAACTGCCTGATGATGGCCCGCGGCGGCATCACCATTGACGACAACGCGATGGTCGCCGCCAACGCGCAGCTCATCAGCAACAATCACGACCTCCACGACCGGATGTTGCTCACCTGCAAGCCCGTCCACATCGGCAAGAACGCCTGGATCGGGGCAGGCGCCACCATCCTGCCCGGCGTGACCGTTGGCGACAATGCCGTGGTGGCCGCCGGTGCCGTGGTGACCAAGGACGTGGCCCCGAATACCATTGTGGGAGGGAATCCGGCGAAGGTGATTAGGGAAATTAAGAATTAATAGTTAAAAGTTAATAGTTATGAAAATCATCAAATTATCTAATGGAGTTGAAATGCCTCAATTGGGGTATGGCGTTTATCAGGTAACACCTGAAGAGTGTGAACGTTGCGTGAGTGATGCGCTGAGCGTGGGCTATCGGATGATCGACACGGCGCAGGCTTACCATAACGAAGAGGGTGTGGGCAATGCGGTGAAGAAGAGCGGCATCGCCCGCGACGAGGTCTTCATCGTGTCGAAAGTCTGGATCTCGAACTACGGCTACGAGAAGGCAAAGGCTTCCATCGACGAGAGCCTGCGCAAACTGCAGACAGAGTACATCGACCTGATGTTGCTGCACCAGCCCTTCTGCGACCGCTACGGGGCCTACCGCGCATTGGAGGAAGCCTACCGCGAAGGCAAATTGCGCGCCATCGGCGTGAGCAACTTCTATCCCGACCACCTCATCGACTTGGCGTCGAATGTGGAAGTGAAACCGATGGTGAACCAAGTGGAAACACACGTGTTTGACCAGCAGGTGGAGGCCAAAAAGTATATGGACGAACTTGACTGCCGCATTATGTCGTGGGGACCGTTGGCCGAGGGTCGCAACGGCTTCTTTACCAACAATCTACTTAGCGAGATTGGCAAGAAGTACGGGAAGACCATTCCGCAAGTGGCATTGCGCTGGCTGTTACAGCGCGGGGTCATCATCATCCCCAAATCAACACACAAAGAACGCATGGCCGAGAACCTCAACATCTTCGATTTCGAGCTCACCGCCGACGATATGGCTCAGATCCAGACGCTTGACACGGGCAAGAGCCTCTTCTTCGACCACCACGATGGCGAGGTGACCAAGATGTTTATGGGATGGCGTGGGTTGGTATAGAACAATTGTAAAACGAACAACAAAAAACAAATACAATGAAAAGAATCGCATTTTTCGCCGTTGCAGTGTTAATGCTGCTCGGCTGTCAACCGAAAGAGGAAGTCTTCGCACAGCAACCTCAGGGTTCGGTGGTCTATATGACCAAGGAAATCACCCCCGAAGCATTGATCAATATCTATAAAGCGCTTGGTGTGCCGGCAGAAGGCCGCGTGGCCGTGAAAATCTCTACCGGTGAGGCCGGCAACAACAACCACCTGAAGGCCGAACTCATCGGGCCACTGGTGCAGTTAGTGAACGGCAAGATTGTGGAGTGCAACACCGCCTACGCTGGCAGCCGTATGAACACCGAAGACCACCTGAAAGTCATCGAAGAGCACGGCTTCAACACCATCGGCGGTGTGGACATTATGGATGCCGACGGCGAAATCCGCATCCCTGTGCGCGACACCACCTACATGCGCTACAATATTGTGGGGAAGAACCTGCAGAACTACGACTTTATGATCAACCTCGCCCACTTCAAGGGCCATCAGATGGGCGGCTTCGGCGGCGTGCTGAAGAACGCCAGCATCGGAGTGGCCTCGCGCAACGGAAAGACCTACATCCACACCAACGGACAAAGCGAGGACTACACCCACCTCTGGGAATACATCCAGCCGCAGAATCAGGACAAGTTCCTCGAGTGTATGGCCACCGCTGCCGCTGCGGTGCATGACTACTTCAAAGGCAAGGTTCTCTACATCGCCGTGATGAACAACATGAGCATCGACTGCGACTGCAACGGCAATCCCACCCCTGTGGCGCTCAAAGACATGGGCATCCTCGCCAGTACTGATCCCGTGGCCCTCGACCAGGCCTGCATCGACCTCGTCCTCGGTCAGGAGCAGAGCGCCGACAACGATGTCGCCTCCATGAAAGAGCGCATTGAGAGCCGTCACGGAATTCACACCGTTGAACATGCTGAGAAGATCGGGCTCGGCAGCCGCAAATACACCATCGTCAGCATCGACAAATAAAACAATACGACAATGAAATTCAAAAACATCATCATCGCAGTCTTCGCCATGGCTTTGGCTACCGGCTGCAACGGACAGAACAAAAACAACGCCGAGACGCGCCGTGGCACGTCTCTACAGAACGAACAAACATCAAATTCCGGAAATATGAGCAAATCCATCGTAATCTTCTTCTCCCACGCGGGAGACAACTATTCCGTCGGCATCATCGACACGGGCAATACCAAAATCGTGGCCGACTACATCAGTGAAATCACGGGCGCCGACCAGTTCGAGATCGTCACCCACAAATATGACGGCATGGCCTATATGCCTCTCATCGACCTGGCTAAGAAAGAGGCCGCCAACGGTGAACTCCCGCCTTACGAGGGCTCAGCTCCCGACCTTAGCCAATACGACACCGTCTTCATCGGCGGTCCCGTGTGGTGGGGCACCTACCCGCAGGTGATGTTCACGCTGTTCAAGGACATTAACCTCGACGGCAAAACCGTAATCCCCTTCACCACCCACGAGGGCAGCGGTCTGGCCTCCTGTGCCAAAGATGTGAAAAAAACATTCCCAAAAGCCAATGTCACGGGCGAGTTCAGCATCTATGGCCACGAGGTGCGTAGCGGCAAGGCCAAGGTAGAGAAATGGGTGAAATCAATTAGAAATTAGAAATTTGGAATTATGGAATACATCAAATTGAATAACGGGGTTGAGATGCCGGCTTTGGGCTACGGCGTTTTCTTGGTGAGCCCTGAAGAATGCGAACGCTGCGTGAGCGATGCCCTGAGCGTGGGATATCGCCTGATTGACACAGCCCAGGCTTACGCCAACGAGGAGGGTGTGGGCAACGCCTGGCGCAAAAGCGGAATCAAACGCGAAGACATCTTCCTGGTGACAAAAGTGTGGATTGCAAATGCAGGCGAGCAGAAAGCCGCGAAAAGCATCGACGAGAGCCTGCGCAAACTCCAGACCGACTACATCGACCTCCTGCTCATCCACCAGGCCTACGGCGACGTGTTCGGCTCGTGGAGAGCAATGGAAAAGGCCTACCACGACGGCAAGGTGCGCGCCATAGGCGTGAGCAACTTCCAGGCAGGCCGCTTCTTCGACTTCGCCCACTATGCTGAGGTGAAACCCATGGTTAACCAGCTGCAATGCAACACTCTGATCCAACAGACAGGCATTGAACCTCTCCTTAACGACTTCAACACAAAGATGATGGCCTGGGGACCGCTCGGCGGTCAAGGCGTTGAAGACGTCGTGAAAAGCGAGGAATTGGCGAAGATCGGCGCTAAATACGGCAAAAGTGCAGCTCAGGTGGCCCTGCGTTGGCTTACACAACGCGGCATAGTGGCCATCCCCAAGAGCAGCCACAAAGAACGCATGGCTCAGAACTTCAACATCTTCGACTTTTCGCTCGACAACAACGAAATGGCACAGATTGCCAAACTTAACCAGCACGACTCCGGCACTATCAACTTCGGCGACCCTCAGTTTGTGAAGTACCTGATTGAGAACTACGGATAAAACTGATTATCAGCGACGACCTCACAATCATATATATCATATTAAACCAATATCAAGCAAAGCTGCACAGAAGTGCAGCTTTTTTTTACTTGTTAAAAATAGTATATTTGCGCCTCTTTCACACAACATCACGTAAAAGGCCTTCATGATGTCTTGTGGAAAGACAAGCAAGTATAATATTATAGGCCTGTTTTGCTAATATGAAAAAAATTCAACTTTGCATTCTCTGCAGCCTCACCGCTCTGCTATTGTCTTCATGCGCCACATCAAAAAACAATAGTCCTAAAATCGCCGGACTTGACAGACTGCCCCCGTTAAATGAACTTTATGTGATACTCGACAGCATCGTTAACGAAGGCTGGCAACTATATTATTCTGAACGCGTGAATTGGATTGCCACAGACCTGTTCTTTGAAAACCACGACATGAACGATGTCGGGGGAAATATTAGCTACAAACCCAATGACACTGTATGGACTGTGGTTTACTTCGACAAAAATCTTAAAAATTGCATCTATCAATACAGCTACAACATTTCAGCAAACAAACAGGAAATATCCGACAATATCCGTCCGATAACCCCTGAGGAAGTAGCTGAATTAGACAAGAAAGAGAAAATTCTTAACAGGGCTATAAACACATACGGCGACAGTCTTTACTTTGCAAGCCAAACCTTTGGAAGCCCGAATGTGGATATAGTTCGAATCAATGACAATCTTACCAGAGTATATTTGCTTCAAGGTACGATTATTGAAGATATGATTCCCTTCGGCAACGATTATTCCATCGATTTCGACAAGAATCTCAACCCCATAGCATTCCGCAAGTATCACAAATCCCTGATCCCTACGAAAACCAAAACAGAGGATGGCGGAAAAGTGGAACAGATAATGCACTCTCATCTTAAAAACAACCCTTTTATAACACCGACCGACATTTGCAACTTTCTGCTCTACCGTCCCGATGATATGGATTATTTCTTCGTGTATAGTACAGCCTACAAATGTAAGTTTGCTTATTCTTTCGACAGCAATAAGATAATGACAGTAATGGATTAATAATTGTTTAAAATAGAAAGGTTCAATGAAAAAAGTCTTGTTTCTGATATGTTTGGCCTCAATATTTGTAATGTCTGGTATGGCTCAGACCTCTTTCAAAAAAGATATGCCTGCCGATGCATTGATTCTGAAAAGTCCAGACCAGCGGTTAGAATTGAGTTTTGCTTTAGTTGACGGAAACCCACAATATTCACTCACCTATGGTAATGAACCTGTAGTTTTGCCATCACGAATGGGATTCACGCTTGTCGGACGCAAAAACCTCGACAGCGACTTCAAACTTACATCTTCAGAGACAAACACTTATGACGGAACTTGGGAGCCTGTTTTAGGAGAGGAATCGTTGATACGCAACCACTACAACGAACTCCTCGTGACTCTGGAGCAGCATGGCGCCCTTGACTGGCAAGGAAAGTTGATACCGGAAGCCACTATAATGCAAATCCGCTTTCGGCTTTTTGATGATGGTCTTGCTTTCAGATATGAGTTCCCTTATGATAACGCTTTGACATACTTCAATATTCAAGATGAAGTTACAGAATTCGCCATGTTTGGTGACCACACAGCATGGTGGATTCCAGGCGACTATGACACTCAGGAGTACAACTATACGGAATCCAAATTATCGGAAATTCCCGAGCGCGCCGAGGAGATGCGCCGCAACTACGACGGGGTCTGGAGCGTGTTCTCCACTTCTTCTGTACAGACTGCCCTCCAAATGAAAACCGCGACTGGCCTCTATCTTAACATCCACGAGGCTGCCGCACTCAACTTCCCCACTCTGAATCTGCTGATAGACACCACGACCTTAGTGTTTCACGCAGCTCTCACACCAGATGCTGAGGGCATCAAAGGACGTCTTCAAGCTCCATGCAAAACGCCTTGGCGAACAGTGATGGTCTGCCGGAAAGCCACCGATGTGCTCGCCTCCAGAATCATCCTCAACCTCAACGAGCCATGTGTTTTTGACGACGTTTCCTGGATTCATCCGGTTAAATACATGGGAGTTTGGTGGGAGATGATTACAGGAAAAAGCAGCTGGAACTATACCAACGACTTCCGCTCCGTGCGCATCGGCGAAACCGACTTTGAACACGCCAAACCCAACGGACGGCACGGCGCCAACAACGACAATGTACGCAAATACATCGACTTCGCCGCCGCCAACGGCTTCGACGCCCTTCTCGTAGAAGGATGGAATATCGGGTGGGAAGACTGGGTCGGCAACCAGAAATATTTCGTCTTCGACTTCGTGACTCCTTATCCGGATTTTGATCTTCAAGCCCTTAATAATTACGCTCATCAAAAAGGCATCAGACTGATTATGCATCACGAAACATCCTCATCCACGCTAAATTACGAACGCTGGATGGAAAAAGCCTATGATTTGATGGACAAATATGGCTATAATACAGTGAAAAGCGGATATGTGGGCGACATCGTGCCGTTTGGGGAAAACCACTTCAGTCAGCCTGTGAACAACCACTACCACTACGCCGTCACCGAAGCGGCAAAGCACCACATAATGGTAAATGCCCACGAAGCAGTGCGCCCCAACGGATTGTGCAGGACATGGCCCAACATGATCGGCAACGAAAGCGCCATGGGCACTGAATTCGAGAGCAGAATTCACCCCGGACACACCTCCATACTGCCTTTCACAAGATTGCAGGGAGGACCTATGGACTATACACCCGGCATCTTTGAGACTGACCTTGGCACTTTCGTGAGCTGGCAGAAGGGCAAACGGATGAACCACACTATCTGCAACCAGCTCGGACTATACGTCACTTTCTACTCCCCGCTACAGATGGCTGCCGACTTCCCCGAACACTACGAACCTCACATGGATGCCTTCCAATTCATCAAGGATGTTGCTGCAGACTGGGATAAAAGTATCTACATAGATGCTGAGCCTGGTGACTACATAATAACAGCCCGACATCCAAAGACAGCCACCCTAAACAAGGCCGCACAAGGTGTCGGCTCGCTCCATGACGGCAGGAAAGGCGTGATTTCAAATGCAACACGATTTGTATATGCCATCCCTGATTCTGTTGAAACATGCGACATCGCATCTCTTCAAGACCCTCGCGATGTGTGGTACATCGGTGGCATAACAGACGAAAACGCACGCGATGTTACAGTGAAATTGGACTTTCTGAAAAACAAGGTCAAATACGAGGCTGTGGTTTACATGGATGCAAAAGAAGCCAACGGCCTTGCCTCGTCCCCTGAGTATAATCCTAAAGCTTATGTCATTTCCAAAAAGATTGTCAACAACAAAAGCATGCTGAAATTACACATGGCACCGTGCGGAGGTTTCGCCGTGTCAATGAGAGAGATTCGATAGTAATTGACTATTAAAAACTAATTAGATGATAGGAGAACTGATTTCAATTTTCGTGGCACTGTCGTGGACAGTAACGGCACTGTTTGCGGAGGTGGGTTCCAAAAGAATGGGCTCACTACCATTCAACACAATTCGCATGACCTTGTCATTACTGTTCCTTTCTCTTACCCTATGGCTCGTAATGGGTGTTCCCTACCCTCGATTTGCCGACAACGCAACCTGGACTTGGCTGCTGCTTTCCGGACTTGTGGGTTATGTGATAGGAGACTACTGTCTTATGCAAGGGTATATTTATATCGGAGCACGATTCGGACAGCTTTTCATGACCCTCTCCGCCCCCACGGCAGCTATCACCGCACGACTCTTTCTCGGTGAACAGATGCGCCCTACCGCCATCCTTGGCATGATAATAACCCTAAGCGGCATCGCCATGTCTGTGTTGGCTAAAGACAATCACAATGGAGAGAAGCACCATATTCGCTTAAAACTACCTGCCAAAGGCATATTTTTTGCCGCCATGGCTGGGATAGGACAAGGCATTGGTTTGGTTCTCAGTAAGATAGGTCTATTGCACTACGAAGACTCTGTGATGGCGGCAAGTCTGACTTTGAATTCTATACCTGATGGTGCACTGATTGCACTTCCACTTCAATACAGCATTCCTTTTTCGGGCACATTGATTCGAGCATACATTGGCCTGGCTGGCTTTTTTTTGTCCTTGGTTCTGTTTAACAGAGATGGATTACAAAAACTCGGCCACGCAGTACGCGACCGCAAAGCGATGTGGTGTGTGCTCGGTTCAACTCTATTCGGTCCGTTTATAGGCGTCAGCGCTTCGTTGCTTGCCACACTTTACACCAATGCAGGCATAGCCCAAACAATATTCGCACTCACCCCTGTACTCATTATTGCTCCGTCAGCATTACTGTTTCACCAAAAAGTAACGGTACGTGAGCTTGTAGGTGCCATAATCAGTGTTATAGGTGTTTCGTTATTCTTTGTATAGCATGACCTGTTGTTATCATTCAATCCAAGTGCTGGTTATATCCAAAATGACCCACTCTCCATTTCTTTTCTGAAGCTTGGCTTCATAACCTGAATACCGATATGAGAATAAAACGACAGCATACTCTAACCTGCTGTCTATAACTATTTCACTCACGCAAGGCCCTGTTACGTAATCCCAAGATATAATGCGTTTTTTTATTCCAGATATTCTGCTGATGAAATATTCGCGTCTGTCTTGTTCGTATTTATTTCTGGAACGCAACATATTCGGGTCTTTTGCTGAAACATGATGTCTCAACATGAATGAGTCTAATAACTTATGATACTCGGGTGTTAGATAAACAATTCGCTTGCCCTTAAAATACACATCGGGACGAAAGTCTATCAACGACGCCACAGTCCGTGTATGCACATTTGCGAAATCGAATCTTTCGGAAGTAGCTAAAGGAACCTTGTCTGCAACAGACAACTTTCTAAGAGTGCCCTGAACTATGAAAAATGGTTTGTTAATGTATGTCGTGTTATCATTAAGCTCTTTTGTGATGAGATCAAGACGCAATGGCTGGTAAAATGCTTCGAACACCTTATACGCCTCCGCGATAGTATCGTTTTCAACAGAAGTAATATTCGGAGTATAGTAATCGGCCCAATTATCAAAAAAAAGCAACAACAGTTCGTCAGACTCTTCTTGGTATGCCTTTTCCAAAAGATTTGCCTGCACTGCCATATAGCCTTGGGCAGCCGTAAACACAGGAACTAAAAAAATTATGATCCACAAACTATTTTTCATATTTCAAATCTTAACCTATAATTGCCTATTTTAATTTCATCCCGTCTTTGAAAGCTTCTCCAACGCGTTGCGAAACGAGATAGTATCCATGAGTGTATGGATCGAAAGCAATAGCCTGAAGTGCCTCAACATCCACCTTGCCATCTTTCATCTTGTCAGATTCCACCAAAGTCTGCAACACTTTACCTATAACTCCAAGGCCTGTATCATCTCCTTGATATTCAACAAACTCGCACTCCATAGCTATTGGAAATTCATTGATTATAGGTGCGTCCACTAATTCAGATTTAACAGAAGTGAGACCACTTTTTACGAATTTGTCCTTGTCTTTGTGACCGGACACAACCCCGAAGAAATCAGCCTCAACAACGTGCTTGGCATCGGCTATGTGCACCACAAACCCCTTGCGATGCTTTATATTTTCCACGGTCTTATGTGTTTCTGTCAGGTTTAATGCCACACGATCTCTGTCAAGCATCGTACCCCAAGCTGCATTCATCACGTTCACTGAACCGTCTTCATTGTAAGTAGCCACTAACAAGACCGGCATTGGGAATATAGCTTCTGTAACTTTTATTGGTTGTTTCATTTTATATTGTTTTAAGTATTAATGAATTATGTTAATAACGATTGGTATTGCAAAATTAAAAAAAATAAGTACAAATTGAATTCTTATCATGATATTAGCTCATATTGGTATATTGATTACCTTTGCAGCCGAACTAAATTTTCGAATTATGATCATCTACTTTTCTGGAACGGGTAACAGTTTGGCCATCAGTCGCTATCTGTCTGACGAATTGGACGATAAGGTTATGACGCTCAACGAAGCAGTTAATTATGACCTCACGCACGAGAAGCGCATTGGTTTGGTTTACCCGTGCTATTGGTTCAACACTCCCAACGCCGTTAAAGATCTACTGCCGATGCTCCAGCTACCGCACAAGGCATACACCTTCATCATAATTCCCTGCGGTGCCCAGGCTGGCAATGCGATATGGTGGACTAAGAAAACTATGGCCGACAAAGGAATAAAGCTGAATTACAGTCAGAAGATCCGCGTTCCAGACAACAGTGCGATAGGTTTTGGACGCAACCCCAACGATCAAACGTGGAAATTCGAGAAATATGCGTCACTATTGAAACAGATTGCTAATGAAGTTAAGTCAGAGACACGAAATCTGCACTTTTCTTGGTGGGGACCTATAGGCGCATTGTGTGCCACTCCGGCAGTCCAACGCCGCACACTACCCATGCTCACCCCCTCTATAAATACTGCAAAATGTATTGGATGTGAGATATGCATTAAAGTGTGCCTTCGAGGGAACATCTCCAATGTTAACGGCAAAGCGCAGTGCGGCAAGCACTGTACCCAATGCCTTGCTTGTGTCCATTTCTGTCCTCAGCAAGCCGTGGAACTTAACCACAAACCCACACCCCAACAGCACCAGTATCACCACCCTGCAGTAACCACAAAGGAGATGTTGCGATAACCCACCGTCCCGTATGTTGCGTTGCCAACGCAACTGTTTGTTCCTCTTCTCCTCCACTCCATCTTCCCCTTGTCCCGTATGTTGCGTTGCCAACGCAACTGTTTGTTCCTCTTCTCCTCCACTCCATCTTCCCCTGTCCCGTATGTTGCGTTGCCAACGCAACTGTCTACATTTCCCCTTCGCAAATCCTGCGGGCTATATCATTCAGTTCAAGGCACTGCCCACGGGAAATGATAATCTTCTCGTTATGATGTTCCCACGGAGCTATAATAAGCAGCTGTCCCTTTGCACAGGCTTCCATGCGTCTTCCTCCAGGCTTAGCAAAGTCTGTGAAACCATTTTCTTCTATGTAAATTAATGGGAAGCCCTCATTGAATGCAGCCCGCATAGCGGCCTTTTCTCCAATCGAAATAGCAGGAGAAACTAATACTGCCCCCTGACGAGCAGCATGTAGGCATTCTGCAACATATGCCTCAATTTCAGATTTCATAAGACTGCGAGAACATTGCACTTGCATACGAATAGGACGATTTAACAGGAAGCGATTACCAATTGCCGAAAACGTTATGCCAAACGCTTCTACATTGCGCTGAACTCGAAATAAATCTGGATGTTCCCGTTTCATCAACAAACGCCTTGGATTGTCGGCAAGATAACGAATCCAAGTATTGAGCTGCCCGTCACGAAGAAGCAACTTATCGTTGTATCCAAGAGCAAAAAGAAGTCCACGTCCCCGGTCCTCCCCTATTCCCTGTCCCGTATGTTGCGTTGTCAACGCAACACCTCCATCTCTTCCTAAAATCAATTCTCTGTAATGTTTATTACAACTTTGCTTGAAACCGCGCATAACCATCCCCAAAGGTTTCTCCATCTTTTTCTTAACAAAAAGGATACCATGCAAATGGTCAGGCATCATTTGTACAGCTAAAACTTTAATTTCAGGATGGTACCTTTCTATAGCCAACCATTCCTCAACTACTCGTAACCCCAATTCGGAGAGTATAATTCTCGGTTCATCTTGACTACCTATTAGAGCATCACTCATACCGACCACGTTTCCAAAAAGACAACGGCGATCTTCTGTAACCATTGTGATTAAATAGATTTGACGATCACAATAGTTGTGTCCCACACATCGCCTTAACATAGAAGGTTTCTTTTTCCCAGCAAAACCTTTTTGAGCTTTAAATGTATCTTTATTCATAGTATTAATTTTGTTTTCTTCCCCCGTCCCGTATGTTGCGTTGCCAACGCAACTGTTTGTTCCTCTTCTCCTCCACCCCATCTTCCCTTGTCTCGTATGTTGCGTTGCCAACGCAACTGTTTCAAAGAGCAAAATTACAACTTTTTTTGATATTTTTTACTAAACATTAAAAATCCGCGCCCTGGTTGAAACGCGGATTTCTTCAAAATTACTAATAAAAAGTTTTCAGATAAGGCTGGGTTCCTTATCACTATTCCAAAATGCTGAGCTTGTCTATCACTTTCTTACTTGCATTGTTTATAAAGTCAGCATATATATTTGCATTTTCATTATACTGATTTACAGCATCCTGAGAACTGATTTTGAGATTGTTAATCTCAAACAGTCTCTTTATGTTCTTCAAAGCTACCACCGCATTTTCACTGTTTGGAACTGATGAAAGGTATTCTATATCCTTATCGTACAATGACAATTGCTCTGGAGTAACCTCTATCTCAACTGTTATAGAATCCTGACCGTTCTTCATGCTACCGCTCCCACCCAAAACTTTGCACACTGGTATGCCAGCAACACAACTGCAACCACACGGCGACTTGAACGTCCTGCATGAACCTCTCGTACAGATCACTTCACAACAAGGTTCAGGATGTTCGCCCGTCTTAACAGTTTCAAGATGCAAAGATGACTTGTTTGCTTCGTCGTTTTCACATGACACAAACAAAGAGAAAACACCAGACAAGATGCATATATACAGTATAAAATTTTTCATTATTGTAATATTAACTGACAACACAGCATAATTGCTCCAACTCAATTACTTTTGTTTGCGCAAAGATAATTTTAATTTTTCTACGTTTTTCAAAATTTTTTCCGAAAAATAAAAAAAATTCTTAAATGCTGAAAATCAATCAAAATCACGACCGATTTCAATCATTATGCCAAAATTATGCCGAAGTTATGCTAAAATTATGCCGGATTTGAAAAGTGTTTCCTCGATAAATGAATAATATTTCTATTTTTGCAACTTCAAAAAAAGAAGAAAATGAAAAAACTTGAAGCTTTTAAAAGTGTTCTTATTCACCTGATATTTTGGATAATTTTCGTTTATTTATTTGTACATAACAACATCCTCAGAAACTTCCCCGCCGTAGATCAATATAAAGAATACCTGATTGCACTTATGATTATGATTTCAAGCTATATAAATTACTTCATATTGGTGCCGCGATACTACATACCAGGTTATTTTGCTAAATTCAACACTTTTTTCTTATTGCTGATCTTGTGCTTAACATCCTTCGAGGTCGCTATCTTATACAAAGATTTCCAAATAGTTAAACAAATAATTGTAACAAATCCCAGCAAATATGGCTTGCAGAATATTTTACTCATTACACTTAGAAACTTATGTATTCTGAGTCTGTTTTTCATTCTGAAGACAAGTCAATATTACAGAAAACGTATTCAGTTAGAACAAAAGGCCTTCGTCAACAACCAGTCATGCTTTAATATCATCGTGAGCAACAACTGCATTAAAACTGTAAAATTAGATGAAATTGTCTATCTCAATCACAAAAAAAACTACACCTTTTTCCACCTTTCAAACGGTGAAGTTTACCAAATGTACGTCTCTATGTCCAAGATAGAAGACATGCTTCCAAAAAAGGATTTCATAAGGGTGAACAGAAATATCATAATAAACATCAAATACGAATTGACAACCAATGAGAACATAATCATCCTGGATTTCAAGGAAAAAGATGCCACCGAAAACACAAGTTTCACCGTATCAAATGCATATCTTAAATAGAAAAAATATTTTTGCACACAAGCTATAAAATGTTATCTTTGCGCTTCTAAAAAAAAACAAAAGATGTTACAGATTCAACTTTTAAGAGAAAGACCACAAGAAGTTATTGATAGACTTAAAATCAAGAATTTTGATGCTACTGAGTTAGTGTCTGAAATCACAAAATTAGACGTCGCCAACCGTGAACTGAAAAAGAAAATAGACGATAATCTTATGGCTCAGAACCAAGGAGCCAAAAAGATCGGCCAACTCTTCAAGGAAGGACGCCGAGAAGAGGCCGAAAGCATCAAGGCTGAAATGGCTGCACTTAAGGAAAACGAACGCACCGACCGCGCCAAACTCCAAGAACAAGAAGAATTGCTCCAAAGCAAAATGGTTCTTCTTCCAAACCTTCCTAATGCCGCTGTAGCTCCAGGCAAAGGCGCCGACGACAACGAAATAATATATACGGAAGGTGACGCCTCAAATTTCAACTTCGATGCACTCCCTCACTGGGATTTAGTAAAAAAATATGACATCATAGATTTTGAACTTGGTACCAAGATCACCGGCGCAGGATTCCCTGTTTACAAAGGCAAAGGTGCCCGCCTGCAACGCGCCCTCATCGACTTCTTCCTCGATGAAGCCACAGCAGCAGGTTACCTTGAAATACAACCACCGTACATGGTGAACGAAGACTCAGCATACGGCACTGGCCAACTTCCTGACAAAGAAGGACAAATGTACCACTGCCAAATTGACAATTTCTACCTCATCCCTACCGCTGAAGTCCCTGTTACCAACATCTACCGCGACGTGATTCTTAAAGAAAGCGACTTCCCGTTGAAAAACTGCGCATACTCCGCTTGCTTCCGCCGCGAAGCCGGCTCCTACGGCAAAGACGTGCGCGGACTTAACCGCCTGCACCAATTCGACAAAATCGAGATAGTGACCATTGAACACCCCGACCGCTCTTACGAAACACTTGAAAAAATGACAGCCCACGCCAAAGGACTACTTACCAAACTCGGACTCCCATTCCGCGTGCTTCGCCTCTGCGGCGGCGACATCAGCTTTACCTCCGCCCTCACCTACGACCTCGAAGTTTACTCTAAAGCTCAACAAAAATGGCTCGAGGTAAGCTCCGTGTCCAACTTCGAATCTTATCAAGCTAACCGCTTGAAACTCAGATATAAAGATGAGGCGACCGGAAAAACTAAGCTGGCTCACACTCTGAATGGTAGCGCCCTCGCTCTACCTCGCGTTCTCGCTGCACTGCTTGAAAACAACCAAACAGACAAGGGTATCGTTATCCCCGAAGTCCTTCGCCCTTACACACGCTTCGACATCATCGACTGATCCTGATGAAGAAAATCCTGATAATTATAGTAATGTTCCTCTCGTGCTGCGGCTGTATCTTCGCCCAACAGTCTCAAGAGGAACAACTTGCTTTGCAATATTATAAAGATAAAGAATATGACAAAGCTGTTGAACTATTTGAAAAAATTCATAGCAAAAAGTCAGATTCCTATATCTATTATTACTATTATCATGCCCTTTTGGAACTCGAACGCTACAACGATGCCGAAAAAATGCTGAAAAAACAGGTAAAAGCATACCCTAACGTTCAACGCTATAAAGTTGACCTGGGATACGTTTATGAACGCGCCGGTGATAACCAAAAGGCTGAAAAAAACTATCAGGATTGCATTAAAAACCTTCAAGCAAAAGAATATTCAGTTAGCGAACTCTCTAACGCTTTCATGTCGCGCGCTAAATACGACTACGCTGCTGAAACTATCCTTAAGGGCAGAAAACTTCTGAACAATGAACAATACCTGTCTAAAAGCCTTATTAACATCTATAAAAGCCTTCACCAAAACGAAAAAATTATAGATGAAATCATCTCTCTTGTCAAAACCGACAACGAAAAATACCAAAACGACGTCCAAACTGCCATCCAAGACCTTCTGATAGATGATGAAGATAACATGCTTTATATGTCAATCCGTACTGCTCTCCAGAAATTTTCACAAAAAAATCCATCTAACATTCTGTGCATTAAAGAATTGTATTGGATAAGCCAACTTCATAAAGACTATCAAGAAGCTTTCATTCTCGCTAAATCTCTCGATAAAAGATTGAAAATGGACGGCATCTTCACTTACGAAATCGCTAACGTTGCCGCCGACAACCGCGACTACGAAACAGCTATCGAGGCTTTGAATTATATCATAAAAAAAGGCGAAGAAACACATAACTATGTTCAAGCCAAAATGAAAATTTTGGATGTCAAATATATGCAGCTGACTGAGACTTCACCTGTGAAAATGGTTGATGCCATAAATCTGGAACAAGATTTCCGTAAGGTTTTAGACGAAAACGGCATCCACTCAGGCACTATGGACTGGATTCGCAAATACGCTCACCTGCTTGCCTTCTACGTTAATAAACCCGCCGACGCAATCAACATTTTGAACCAGGCCATCGCCTCTACCCGCGACACCAAAGAAAAAAACCAATACAAAATAGATCTGGCTGATGTGCAACTCTACACCGGCGAAGTTTGGGATGCCTCCCTCAACTATTCTCAAGTTGAGAAAGACATGCCTAACGACATTTTGGGTAATGAAGCAAAATTTAAGAATGCCAAACTCTCTTTCTATATCGGTGAATTCCAATGGGCAAAAACCCAACTGGATGTTCTTGCCGCAGCCACTTCAAAACTCATCGCCAACGATGCAATCTACACCTCCATGCTCATCTCCGACAATCTGGAAGAAGATGATGATGAAGATGATATTGACACCACTTACAACATCTTTCAAAATTCTGAAGGAAATCTCGCACTAAAAAAATATGCCCAGGCTGAATTCCTGATTTTCCAAAACAAAGACAATGAAGCTCTTAGGACTCTCGATTCCGTCATCACTCTTTCCCCCTTCGGAACACTCGTTGATGATGCTCTCTATCAGAAAGCCCTCATTTTCATTAAACAGAAAAACTACTTTGAAGCAGAAAAACTTCTCAAACAGGTAATTGAGAAATATGGCGACCAATTATTAGCCGATGACGCCACTTTTCAATTGGCTGAACTCTACGAGTTTTATCTAAAAGACATATCACAGGCAATGGAATACTACCAAAAAATCCTGAAAGACTACAATGACAGCCTTTACGTTGTGCAGTCCAGAAACCGCTACCGTGCTCTTCGCGGTGACAATGTAACAAATTAAAATCTATTTTCGGCTCTCTTCATGAACTTTTTTTAACAACTCCCATGGTAAATGACAATAGCCATCGGGATGTTTTTCCAAATAATGCTGATGATATTCCGAAGCAGGATAGTAATTTCTCAATAACTCAACCTCAACCACAATCTCGCCATCTGTCTCTTTCTGTTTCTCAGCAATGAAATCAGAAACAATCGCGAGGTCATCTTCAGAACTTGCATAAACACCTGTGCGATAACGAGTTCCCTCATCCTCACCCTGCTTGTTCAAGGATGTTGGATCTATTGCCATGAAGAAAAAATCCAGCAAACGCCGCAACGACACTATGTTTTCATCATAAACTACGCGTACCGTCTCAGCAAATCCTGTCTTATCGGTATAGACCTCTTCGTATGTTGGGTTTTCAGAATTCCCATTCGCGAAACCCGTTTCTGTCTCTTTCACGCCTTTTACCTGTTCAAAAAGATGCTGTGCACCCCAAAAACAACCTCCTGCAAAGTATATTTCTTTCATTTTTTGAAAATTATTTCAATTTGACAACTGTAATGCCTGCACCTCCGAGTTCAAGCATTTCATCATGGAACTCCGCCACAGACCTGCGTTTTGAAAGGTATTGTCGTACCACGCTCCGCAAAATCCCGTTTCCTTTGCCGTGTAAAATTCGTAGATTTCCGATGCCCAACATCTCAGCCTCATCAAGATATTCCTCAAGATTATGCAACATCTCCTCTGCCCGTTGGCCGCGCACATCCAATGTAGTATTGAAAGCCGCTAATTTTTTGTTTAGAGCGTCCGCCACCGTTCCTGTATTGAACTGCGAAACATTGCCCCTCTCCACATTACGCGCCTCTTTCTTGCTTATTTTAATCAGTTTTGACAAATTTGTCTTGAAATTGATGGAGTGAAAAGATATCGTCGCTTCATCCCCATCAATCTTAGTAACTTCACCTGCTATCTGAGAATCAGGCATATAGACAGAGTCGCCCACACAAATGGGCTTTTCAGAACTTTCCACTTCTATCTTCTTCTCTGTTTTTCTTTTTTTATGAATCGGAACAATTGGTTTTAAGGACTCTTCCTTCTCGATACTTTCCACCTCTTTTTCCAACTCTTTCTTGAAAGACTGTATGTTTTGACGAACGGTTTTTGTCTTTTGGGAATCAGCTTTTGACTCTTTAATCTCTCTGATAGTGTTCTCTATAATCTTATTTGCGTTATTGACAATAGAATCGGCTTGGTTTTTAGCCTTTGTGAGTATCTCTTTACGCTGTTTGTCCAACTGGGCAAATTTTTCAGAATACTCATCAATCATTGTTGCCAACTGTTCGTCTGCGGCGCGCACAATCCTCAGTTGATTCTCGGCTTCGATCTGGGTAATCTCTATCTCTTCCAATTTCTTTTCATAGTCGATTTGGGCAGTACCCGATTTGCTTACAGCTCTGTCTATAATATCCGGATCCAAACCTATATGTTTGGCTATTTCATATGTAAATGAGCTACCAGGTTTGCCTATTTTCAGCTTGTATAGTGGCAGAAGGGCATTCGTGTCAAAGAGCATTGCACCGTTCACCGCTTCTGAATGCGCATCTGGAAACATCTTCAGATTACCATAGTGAGTGGTAATGACACCAAAGGATCCCTTCTCGTAGTAATTTTCCAAAACTGCCTCGGCCAAAGCACCGCCCAAAGTGGGTTCTGTGCCACTTCCGAACTCGTCTATCAGGAACAGAGACCTGTTGTTTAGGTTCTCATCTGTGATTTTAAGGTTTGTAAGATGAGAACTATACGTGCTCAAGTCGTCATCTATTGACTGCTCGTCGCCTATGTCAATGAACATACTCTCGAATATCCCCATATCAGAAGTGCTCATCATTGACACCAAAACACCACTCTGCATCATATATTGTAACAAACCGATGCTTTTCAGACAGACAGATTTACCACCCGCGTTTGGTCCTGAAATTATGAGTATTCTACTCTCTTTTTTTAAATTAATGTCCAACGGTACCGGCTTTTTGCCATGTCTTTTCAGATTCAGGAGCAGGAGCGGGTGCATTGCCTGCTGCCAGTTCACCATCGGTTGCTGATGGATATGCGGAAGCGAAGCGTCAATGTCGATTGCGAAAAGTGCCTTTGCTCGCAGAAAATCATATCTGCCCATAAGGTTTTGGGCGTCTTCAATCTGATCGATTAAAGGACGTATCTTGTCTGACATCTCAGTCAGAATCCTGATTATCTCACGCTGACTGGCATTTTGCAGATCCTTCAATTCATTGTTTGCGTCGAAAACGTCGGCAGGTTCAATGAAGACTGTCTGCCCGGTAGCGGATTCATCGTGCACGAAGCCCTTGAGACGACGCTTGAACTGGGAGGAGACAGGGATACAGAGACGGCCGTTGCGCACTGTCATCTCGGCATCTTCCTTGACAATTCCGTCTTGTTTTGCAGCTGCCAAAATTTTCCTTATCTGCCGGTCTGCGTCGCGTGAAATCCTGTTTATAGCTCCCTTTATCCTTGAAAGCTCGTCAGAAGCATCATCGCGAATCTGGCCTTTATCGTCCATAATCCTGTTAATAGAACTGATCAAATCACGCTGGATCACCATTTCGGAGCACATATCCCACAAGCGTGGGTACTTGTTATCTTCATGACGGACCTTAAAATAGACGAATATACTGGTCATTGACTGCAGGAACGCACGCATGCACGCCAGATCCTCCACATCAATGTATGTTCCGTCAACTCTCAAATGTTTCAAGGCAGGACGAAGGTCGTAAAAGTCTTGCGCTGGGAAGGGCTCATCGAAAAGCAGCAACTGACGAAACTCCTCGACAGATTCCAACGACGGCATTATCTCCATAATATCCGTCATAAAAGCCATACTTTCGACAAGTTCAGCACCTTGTTGGCTCAAACAATGCGAAACTATTATTTGACGCACAACATCAAAGCCTATTTTTTCTTCAAAATTTTCAGGATATAGCATAGATTTATTCGACCATTGGCTGGTCTTTATCGCAAATTACGAATATTTTGCGTTGATTATAAAGAAGGATGGCAGCTAACACCGCGCCCATCACATCGGAAATCGCCATCGACAACCACACACCATTCAAACCGAGAAGTCCGTTATTCTCAAACAACAACGGGATAATGATACTCATTGGTATTAAGAAAATAACCTGACGCGACAAACTTGTTGTTATCGCTATCCAAGGTTTGTCGATAGACTGGAAAAAATTTGAATTGACAATTGTAAATCCAATCAGAGGAAACATGACCATGCAGTATCGCAAAGCCACTTGTCCGAGCGAAATCAGCTCTGCCTCTTTCGTGAACACACTCATCATCACACCGGGTATCAAACATGATATCACACTTCCGGCCAAACCTACAAGCACACATACTTTCATTGTCAAAGTGTAAACACTCTTAAGACGATGTCCATGACCGGCGCCGTAATTATAACCTGCTATCGGCTGCATACCTTGACAAACACCTATAATCATCAACACCAGAAAGTTACCATAGGTATTACATATTCCGTACGCACCCACAGCGAGGTCTCCGCCATATCGAAGCAGCTGACGATTGAGAATTGCAACAACACCTGCGGCTGTCAAGTTCATCAAAAACGGGCTCATGCCTATCATGGTGATGTTCTTGAAAATATATCCTTTAGGTTTCCACGCGTGTGCCTTGAACCGTATGAAGGACTTAGGATCCACGAAATGCAGAATTGAGACGAATGCCATCATTGCAATAGAAATTGTTGAAGCAATTGCGGCACCCTTGATACCCATCTTCAATGCAAAGATAAAAATAGGGTCTAAGATAATATTCAGCACCGCACCACCTGCCATGATGAGCATCGCCTTTGTAGGATATCCCGACGCCCTGATCAAACCTGTGAGATTGTATGTCAAAGTAATCAGAAACATTCCAGGCAGGATGTAAACCATGTATTCGTGGGCGTATGAGACGGTCTCAGCCGTTGCACCAAATTTTAGAAGTATTTTGTCCAGAAACAAATATGCAAAAGTAACCACCGTCAATCCGAGCACAACGGTGAATATCAAACTGTTTCCAAGAATATTCTCTGCCCACTCCTTGTCTTTTTTTCCCAGAACTATTGACATTCTTGAGGCGGAGCCCACACCTATCAAAGAACCGAATGCGTGAATGACATTCATGACCGGCATAGTGATAGCCAATCCGGCAATGGCAAGCGCCCCGACACCGCGTCCGATGAAAATCCTGTCCACTATATTATACACCGAAGCGATAATCTGACTGATTACCGCCGGCAAGGCATACACCCAAAGAAGGTGGCCTATATCTTTTGTCTCTAATTCCTTAGTACGATCTATATTTTCCAAATGAGTTTTTGTTCTTTAGTCTGCAAAGCCATGAAACACGTCACTGGCATCGTCTTGAAATTCATAAATAGGTTCCGGTTCGGCTGTGAAAGTCTCAGTTTTCCTGTTTTCCAAAACACTGTCCAAAAAGACATCGTCTCTTACAAAAGCGGGAGATGCGATAGTTTGATTGAACAAATCGTCGTCCTCAAGGTCTTTTCCACTCTTGCTTTCTATCACAGTAGGACCTGCGATGACATTCTGATCCTGAACGTTGTCTATCAGGCCTGAATTGCCGAACATGTAGCTTTGATCATCGTTGCCGAATTGTGCAGCAGGTTCCACAACAGGCTCTTTAACTTTTTCCTCAACACTAAATGACTCGGGAACTTTTAGATCACCTTGAGGATGTTCCTCAATGGTTATCTCTATAGTGCCGTTGTCTTTGTCGAATATTGTGGTCTCCTTGCCTGTTTCCTCGGATGATTTTGCCGAGAAGTTGGTAACCACAACCGACAATTTTATGCTGTCGCCGAGAGTTTCGTCCTGTCCGTGACCCCAGATAAGGTGAACATTTTCCGACTGCATTTTCTCGAATTCGATTTCAAGCAGTTCAAGTTCGGCCATGGTGAGTTTCTTCTGTGGACCGTAGGTGATGAAGAACAAGAAGTTCTTGGCATTGCTGATGTCCTGATTTTCAAGCAGCGGGCAGTTAAGCACGTCTTCAAGCACCTTTTGGACGCGGTCGGAGCCGCTTGCAGTGGCAGTTCCGAGGAGTGCCTTGCCGCTGTTCTTCATTGTGGCCTTCACGTCTTCGAAATCGACATTCTGCTTGTATGTGGCAGTTATGATTTCAGCGATACTCTTTACTGAATTTTTGAGTATATCGTCAACCTGTACGTAGGCTTGGTCAATATCGAGATCGGCGAAGTACTTCATAAGGTTCTGATTATTTATCACAATCAAAGAGTCAACATATTTGCTCATCTCCTCGATGCCTTCCTCTGCAGATTCGATGCGGCGTTTTCCTTCCAATCTGAACGGTTCAGTAACAACGCCAATGGTAAGGATTCCCATCTCTTTGGCGACTTTGGCTATCACAGGGGAGGCTCCTGTGCCGGTGCCCTTGCCCATTCCAGCTGCGATGAAGAGCATCTTGGTCTTTTCACCAATGAACTCTTTGATTTTATCCTCGCTTTTTGAGGCGAACTCTCCAGCAACTTTGGCATCACCGCCGGCTCCCAAACCGTTGCCTATCAACAGTTTTTCCTGAATCTGACAAGCCTCCAGATGGCATGCATCAGTGTTACAAATCAAAAAATCAACACCCTTTATACCCTCTAAATACATGTGTTGCACAGCATTGCTTCCTGCGCCGCCAACACCTATGACCTTGATGGTAGATGCATTCTCCTTTGGACTGAAATCTGGTGTAAATTCTATTGTATCTGACATATTGGTAATAATTATCGGTTAAGGTTTTGTTTGTTTTTTTAAGATATTTGTTCAAAAATATTAACGAAGGTCTTCGACAGTTTTTTCCAGAGTGTCTCCTTTCCGTCTTCGGGTTCTCTTCCTCTTTTTTTATTGGATTCACCCTCTGAATCATCGACATTGGATCCCGTTGCATTGAAGTCTTTCTCAATATTTTGGGATTCCAAGCCATACTTCAACAGACCGAGGGCTGTTGAGAATAGCGGGTGTTTGAGTTCATTAGACAGAGAATCTGAGAATCCCACGGTAGGATATCCCACGCGCGTTGCGAGTCCGAGATCATACTGACAGAGTTCAACGATATGGCGCAGGTTGGCACCGCCGCCTGTGAGCACCAGGCCGGCTCCGTTTTGCACCACCGGCATATATCCTGAATCTTCAAGGGCTTTTTTCACATAGCCTAATATGTCTCTGTGTACACGACTGTAGATTATCTTGGCAAGCTGTTCTTCGGTGATTTTCAGCGGCTGTTGACCGTTAGGGCGCAGCACGTTGCAAACTCTGTTCGGGTTGCTCTTGCTCGGAATACAGCTTCCGTGATTCTTCTTAAGCTCTTCGGCCGTATCTTCAGGTATATGGCAAACTTGTGCGATATCCTTTGTGATGATAGAGCCTCCGAGAGGAATGACTTTGCTGAACACCGGGTGACCGTCTTTGAAAATCACCATATCGGTTGTGCCACCGCCTATGTCAACCAAGACAACACCGCGGCGTTTGTCGTCATCCGACAGGCAGGCAAGACCTGAAGCGATCGGCTCGAGTATCAGGTCCTCAATGCTCAGGCCAACCCTTGAGATGCATTGCTCTATCTTTTGTATCTCCTGTACATTACCTGTGAGAATCTGATAACACCCCGTCACTTTTGAACCTATTTCGCCGACTGGGTCAGAAGACTCATGCGATGTGCCAAATGCTGAGTCTTCGATAATGTATTTTTGCGGTATGGTGGTGATGATTTTCTGTCCTGGAGGCAGTGCTATGTTTTCTACCTCGCTCCTCATAGAGTCGAGCTCTTCCTGCTCGATCAAGGAGTTATGGTTCGGGCGAAGCACATAGTGCTTGCATTCCTTCGATTTGATATGGCGCGCAGCAATCCCGGCATACACACCCTCGATCTGATCGTAATGAGAGTGCTGAATTGCCAATTGCACAGATTTTGTGATGCTGTCGGATGTTTTTAATATGTTCTGTATCAATCCATATTCAACACCTTTTGATTCGGACTTGCCGAACCCGAGCACTTCGATTTTTCCTCTTTCGTTGAGATAACCGACTATGGTTGCCACCTTGGTGGTTCCGATATCCAACCCCACAACTATGTCCCCGACTCTGCCTCTTTGTCTATAATCCGATGAGTAATCTTTATCCATACGCGCAATAGGTTAATTATGTTTTGTTGCAATTATTCTGTTCTTGAACCTTGTGTCAAGCTGACTGTACGTTTTGTATCCCTTATACTGAAGCCCGTTTTCATACAGGGCCCTCAGATTGTCCAACTTCTCCTCTATACCGTCAGCACTGCCCAAAATTATCGTCTGCCCGCCAATAGTGCTCACCAATTCCGGCTCTCCGTTCCCATTAATGTAGATCTGGCGAAACTGTGCCTTATAGTATTCGTCAGAATTTATGACCTTTGCTATCTTCAAAGCCTCCTGCACGCTTTTGGGTGCCTTGCTTCCCACTTTTCCTCCACCGACCTTACCGTTGACAACCATAAGATAGTCTGTCATCTTCGGAGAAAAAGGAACCACATACCCGTTATCGTCAACCAAATAGTTCCCGCCATCCGACGTGGTCACATTAAGCACTATGTTCCTCAATTTGTAGTCCACCACCAACTTCCCACCAGCGAAGTGCACAAAATTCACCTTCTCCACAAAGGGATTGCCTTTCAAAATTGAAGAGATTGACCCTAAATCCACGTCCTTCTGCTGCACTCCCAAGACCTCCACGCCGGCAGATGAAAGTATCCGCTCCACCTCCGTCTGACCTATCACTACACTCTCATTGTCGGTGTGAGGCGCCACCGATAACTGCTCACATGTGCGCTTAGGTATGAATATGTAGCCTAAAATCAAACCAGCTAACAACGTAGCACACAGTAAGATAGCTACAACATACTTCAACTTTTTCATACAAAAACGCGCAATTACTTTTATTCTGACAAAATTAAAAATAATAAGGCTTTGGTTTAATCACCTTTCTATAAAAAAATAAACATAAAATTGTTGATATTGGACTTCAACATCCGGTTCTAACTATTCCGCTTGTCAAGGCCCCAAAGCAACTTCTCGCGTATGGTAGAATAGAAATTGCTGTTTTTAAACAACACTGTTTTAATTGAAAATTTCTCCTTGGAAATGTACAACGACACACCGTTATCGACAATAATACGTTGTGTGTCAACACATAATGAATATTTTCCGCCACGGCCATCCACACTTATCCTCAGCTTCTGGTCGGCTGGAATAACCAGGGGACGAACGCTTAGCGAATGAGAAGCGATGGGTGTGAGCACCATCACATCAGTCTGGGGATGCAAAATCGGTCCGCCACAGCTCATCGAATAGGCAGTGGAACCTGTGGGCGTCGCAATTATCAGTCCGTCAGCCCAATAGGTGTTGATATTTTTGTCTTCTGCGGTTACTGTTATGGCGTTTATCGAGTCACTGTCAGTAGCCCGCACCGTAACATCGTTAATAATGAATTTTGTATCAAGAGCCAACGGCTCGCTGCTCTCAATGTGGAGCAGCGAACGTGACTCTAATGTGTATTCTCCATTCTGGAGCATATCTATGCATGCCTCAAAATCGTCTTTCCTTATAGCCGAAAGAAAACCTATCCTGCCTGTGTTGATTCCTACGAGAGGAATGCCAAGGTCGCCCACAAGGTTGGCTGCGTCAATGAACGATCCGTCACCGCCCACCGAAACCATGAAGTCAACACAACCAACAGCCGCCAAAGACTTGTTACTGTTGAAGCGTTCCAACCCCGGCCATCCTTCAATGTTGGAATGCAGACACACACGCATCCCCCGCTTGATGAGATAATCTATAAACTCATCAGTAAAAGACTGAGGCTCAATGTATTTCCGACTATAAAGCGCGAAAGAAAGCATTATTCGTAGTTCTGCACCTCTATCTCGTTGTTGAGAATCATGTTGGCATTGAGCGCCATTGCCGCCATCTCATCCTCACCTGGATATACAGCAACTGGAGCGATCCATTCAACATACTTTTTGATGCGATTTACCACAGGCTTGCCGTAAGCTATGCCACCTGTGAGTACTATTGCGTCAACCTGACCCTTCAATACAACAGCATTTTCACCGATCTGCTTGGCCACTTGGTAAGCAAATGCCTCCTCTAACAATTCAGCCTTAGGATCCCCGGCAATAGCAGCCTTTTCAACAGCATAAGCGTCGTTGCTGCCGAAATAACCTACATATCCACCCTTTCCTACAAGCATCTTCTGCATGTCTTCCTTGGTGTATTTACCACTGAAACAAGCTTTTAAGAATTGATTCATTGGAAGTGTTCCCGAACGTTCCGGTGAGAACGGACCTTCTCCGTCAAGTGCCTGGTTCACATCAATGACAAGTCCCTTCCGGTGAGCACCCACACTGACACCTCCGCCCATGTGAACAACTATGAGATTGAGGTCTTCATAGCGTTTGTTGTGCTCCTTGGCATACATTCTGGCTATTGCCTTGTGGTTGAGGGCATGGAATATAGACTGGCGCTCGAAATCAGGATGGCCAGTGATACGGGCGATGTCCTGCATCTCGTCAACCATCACCGGATCCGCGATATACGCTGCATCCAACCCGATGCTCTTTGCTATGCTGTCGGCTATAAGACCGCCTAAATTGCAGGCATGCTGTCCGCTGTATCCCATCTTCAAATGTTCAATCATCAAATCATTGATTTTATAAACACCTGATTTCAAAGGTTTTACAAGACCACCACGACCCATTACAATTGCTATTTCGTGCAAATCCACATTCTCTGCCTCTAATGTTGAGAGAATCACATTCTTACGAAACTCGTACTGGTCGGCGATTGTCTTGAACTGAGACAATTCCTCGGTGGAATGCTTGATGTTCTTCAGAAAAATCTGTTCATTACCATTGAATATGGCAACTTTTGTGGAGGTTGCTCCTGGATTAATTGCAAGAATTTTTTTCATTATCTGTATTATTCGTTATTATTTTGCGGTTTTGTTGAAACTTTAACCTGATTGCTATATGAAAGTCCAGCACTGTTCTTAACATACGCCCGAACATAATATGCCGTGTCAACTAACGGGAGTGTAATGTCAGCAGAAAATGAAAGGGAATCGGAATTTTCCGCCACTGTCACCACCGTTGAGTAAACGTCTGTCAGGGCTGGCTCTTTGAACAGACTGTAGCAGAACCCCTGCTCAATGAAATAGTCGCACCCACCGGCATCCTTGATTATCGCGGAAATAGACAACTGCCTGTCATTCTGCACTTCAAAACTTGAGATTTCCGACTCAGCAACGCCGAATTTTGTACAACCAGTGAAAACTATTGAGATCAACAGCATCACACAAGCGATAATTTTATACAGTTTCATCGTAACATTTTTTTAGGTTGCAAATGTAATTATTTTTTCTTTATCCCGCATAACTCTTATTTTGTATTTTTGCAAAACCATTTTAACCTGTCATATTTTTAAGATAATGAAGAAGCTCTTGTCTATAATTGTATTGTTATCAATGTGTTTTCTCCTCGTGCGATCATCAGACGTCCAGGTGAACGATAGAAGTGAGGAATATTTGCAAAAGATGACGTTGGAGGAGAAGATAGCACAGCTGGTTATTATCAGGGTAAGTTCCACTGAAAATGAGCAATACAATACTGAATTAGTGGACAAGATTTCAAGGATACAGCCTGGTGGAGTGTGTTTTTTCAAGGGGACTCCTACAAAAGAGGCCGTTTTGACCAACAGGATTCAAGCGGTCAGCAAAGTGCCCATGTTCATTGCCATAGACGGGGAATGGGGTCCGTCGATGCGCCTCGACAGCTGTGTGGCTTTTCCACGGCAGATGACACTTGGCGCTCTTTCCGAGACAAACGATTCACTGATCTACAGGATGGGACTTGAAGTGGCCGAGCAGTGCAAGGCTGTAGGCATCAACCTCAACTTTGCACCATGCATCGACATCAACAACAACAGCCGCAATCCGGTGATCAACAGCCGTTCTTTTGGCGAAAACCGAGACAAAGTGGTGCGCAAAGCGTCCCTGTATATGCACGGGATGCAGAACGGCGGCATTTGCACTTCCATCAAACACTTCCCCGGTCACGGCGACACCGAGACAGACTCTCACTATGGTCTCCCCGTCATTAAAAAGAGCCGTCAGCAACTCGACGAGATGGAACTTTATCCGTACCGCGAACTTATCAAGGAGAACCCCGACATGGTAATGGTCGGTCATTTGAATGTGCCGGCATTAGACACCTCGTCCAACTCCGTGTCATCGTTATCCTACCCTATTGTCACCAATTTGTTGAAAAAAGAACTCGGATACAAAGGCATCATCATAACAGACGGAATGGAAATGAAAGGTGTTCTGAAACAGAACCGTTTTCTCGGCGATGTTGAAATCCGTGCTTTGCTCGCCGGCGCCGACATACTCCTGCTTCCCGGTGAAACTGATTCGATAATTGCCGCTATAAAAAGGGCCGTTGAAACAGAGGTGATTCCGATGGAACTCATCAACGAACGCTGTCTTAGAGTGTTACGATTCAAAGAGATGAAAGGCATACTCGACTACAAACCGGTTGCCATAAACGAAATAAAACAAAGGATGAACCGTGGCGAATCTGAATTCGTGAACCGTAAAATCGAAGAAAAAGCATTAACCCTGCTTACAAACAACGACGATATACTCCCTCTCTCCCCCGACAGCAAGACCGCATTCCTGTTTGTCGGCAGACCGGAACTTCAAAAACAGTACAAGGAAATTGTGGCCAACCACAATCTGCCGTACTTCTATATCGACAAAAAGATCAGCTCTAAAGATTACACCTCCTTGGCTTCAAAATTGTCCCCGTACGAAAAGGTGATAATTGCCTTCGGCGGTTCCAATCAGCTGGGCGGTTCCGGCTACGGCCTTGACAACGGCACCGTGAAGTATATTGGCATGCTTGCAAATTCCCAAAAGGTGATTTTCATTCATTTGGGGAACCCTTACGCCCTTAACTCCTTCCCCGCTCTCACGAATTTCAAAGCTCTCGTTTGCGCTTACCAATTCACGCCTTCAACAGTGGAGTCGGCTCTTAAAGCCTGCTATGGACAGATTCCTTTTGAGGGTAGCCTTCCAGTAAGCATCAACGGATTCCCTGCCGAAAGCAGCATTTCCAACGACATTCCAGACCATAATTTCTCGCTACTGCCACAGGACATCACCGCCCAACTCGACAAAATGCTCAACGACGGCGTCAAAAACCAAATTTATCCCGGATGTGTCGTTCTCGCACTCCATAATGGCGAACCCGTCTATCAAAAAGCCTTCGGGTATTATGATTACACCAAACAGGAACAAGTCAGCACGGAGACCATGTACGACATAGCGTCACTCACAAAAATCACGGCCACTACAATCGCCGTCATGAAACTCTATGACAATCAGGAAATACGCATCTCCGACAGAATCGGCAAATACCTGCCATACCTGAACGGCACCGACAAGGCGCATATCACAATTGAGGAACTGCTTACCCACACCTCCGGTCTGCCCGCATTCATCCCTTTCTACAAAAGCATCTCTGGAAACACCAATTATCTCAGAGCCAAAAAGGAGGGCAACTTCACAATCAAGGTGGCAGACAACCTGTACATGCGAAACGATTACCCAGACTCTATCAGATACCGTGTTGCGCACTGCAAATTGGGCGAGAAGAAATATGTCTATAGCGATCTTAACTTCTTATTACTCAAAGATATGGTAGAGACAATCACAATGCAGCCGATAGAAGACTTCCTAAAAGAGAACTTTTATCGCCCAATGGGCATGGAACGAACTACATTCAGACCATTGGAGAATGGATTTTCTAAGACTGACATTGCCCCCACAGAAGATGACAAGACATTCCGCAAACAGATGCTGCGGGGCTACGTCCACGACCAGACCTCTGCGCTGATGAATGGCAACGCAGGCAATGCCGGTCTGTTCTCTACAGTTGAAGACTTGGGAAATCTGATGCTGATGCTCCAAAACCATGGCACTTTCAATGGCAAACGCTACCTCTCAGAACACACTGTTGACCTTTTCACTAAACCCCACCTCATGCACCATTGCCATGTCAGAGGATTCGGCTTCTATGTGCCCAAAAGCAATGGCGAATCGTCTATCATACCAAAACAGGCAGACAACTATACCTATGGGCACCAAGGATTTACAGGTACAGTGATTTGGTGCGACCCGAAAGAAAAGCTCATTTTCATATTCCTCTCCAATAGAGTTTGTCCTAACACAGAACCGAACAAACTGTCACAAAGTAAGATACGACTTTTAAGTCACGAATTGATATATAAAGGCATACACCAAAAATAACATTTGTCATGATAAAAGAACCTGTTTTCCTACTCATAGAAACAGCCACGGAAATATGCTCCGTAGCTTTGTCAAAAGGAACAGAAATAATCGGTCTTAAAGAAGACTCCAACACAAATTCACATGCAAAAAAACTGCTCCCGTTTATTGACGAAGTCTTAAAGGTTAACAATATGACATCCAAAGACTTAAACGCTGTTGTAGTTAGCTCAGGGCCTGGTTCCTACACGGGTTTGAGAATAGGTGTTTCAACGGCAAAGGGCATTGCTTACACAGCTGAGATTCCACTCATTTCAGTTGGCACACTCACGGGCATCGCTTCAGGAGCAGTATGCGATCCGAACAATGTCATTGCAGACAATTCTGTCATTGTGCCGATGATTGACGCCCGCAGAATGGAAGTTTACACTACCCTTTTCGACAAAAGCCTCAATCATTTGGATGAAATTTCTTCCAAGATTGTTGACGAGAAAACATTTGAAGCGCTCATGCATGATCACAAGGCAATTTTTTGCGGCAACGGAATGCCTAAACTAAGAGAACTGCTCTCTGTGAATCCCAATGCTGTCTTCTCAGACAATCCTATTTCCGCTAAGAATCTTCTGCCCATAGCATTGAAAAAATGGGATGAACAATTGTTTGAAAACACAGCCTATTTTGAACCTTTCTATTTGAAAGAGTACATAGCCGGCAAACCTGTTGTAAAAGGACTTAATTAGGATGGACATAAAAGAGCCAATCAAAAGAGACAAAAAACTGAATATAACGATTTTGGCAGACAATTCCCAATATGGCATTGCTGCTGCCCACCAGGGTGTGCTTTTAGCCGAAGTTTTTCAGGCTACCTTGTCTGTGATTGCCAATTTCGATTTCCATTTGCCAGATAAAGCAAAAAAAATTGATACCGATTTTTTGGAAAAGCTAAAAACTGCCACACAAGAATCCGACGACTGCAAGATATTCACCGAATATGTCTTTCCCGAAACACTGTTCAAATATGCCGAAGACAACAACACGGCAATGTTTGTCATCGGAGTGTCAAATAATAAGAAAGATGGCTTTTTTGATGTAAAAAAAGCAATAAAATTCATTAAATTGTCAAGGTTCCCAGTTATGACGATAACAGAGGATTACAGAGACGCAACCCCTTACAAACATGTCTTGCTATCGCTTGACATTGAAAGGCAGAACAAAGAGAAGGCATTGTGGGCCGGTTATTTCAGCAGGTTTTACGGTTCCATTGTGAAGATTTTTTACCCCGAATACAAGGACGAGGGATTGTCTAAAGCCGTAAACGACAATGTCGCATTTGTGGAGAAGTTATATGCCAATTTAGACATATCATACGAGAAGCATACTGCACAGTCACAAAGTTATTTTGACCAGTACGCTATAGAAAATGGAGAAAGATTTGAAGCAGGGGCGGCGGTGATTATGATGACAAAATACTACACTTTGGCGGATGTCATCACCGGTCCGCGGGAGCGCAAGATAATCGGCAGGAGCAAAATCCCGGTTCTTTGCATCAACCAGCGCGATGATCTTTACGTTTTATGCACATAATATCGTTCTTAATGCATTGTGTGGTTATAGTAACATGCATGTTATAGCGGCTTATTAAGCGAGATGTTACAGTATGGTAATCTTTTCATTTGACAATAAAAAGGTAGGTTTTTGTGCAGCAGGCAGGTTACTATGCAGAGGATTGATTTGTTATTTGTGAATCCCCTGAAGGGGATTGAATTTTAACGGGGGAATTTTTCCCGTTCTACCAAGCTTTATTCCCTAACGGGGATTAATTGAATGAATATATTTCTTAGGCGCGTATTCAACTCTCCTTCGTAGAGTTTGTCAGTTATCACGCACGTGGGTTGGGAAGGCCGACATTGGAGGGCGGGGTCGCCGTGAATGGCGGAAGCGTTACAACAGCGTGCAGAGGCGCTTGCGTTTATAAAATGCAAAGGGCCTACGGCTGAATGTCTGGTTTTACACGCCACGCTTGCATTTTATACACCTCTGCCGCTGTTGTTAGGTTCCGACAGAGCGGGCAGGATTTAATGTCGGCTTGATTTTTTGGTTACTTTTTGATCAAGCAAAAAGTAACATTTAAATTGCTTAACAAAAACCTACGTTTAATTGCAGCCAATAATTGTGAAAACAACCGCGTCCTTGCGGTTGCTACTAATCGTTCTTGCTAAAAGGTCATAAAAAAAGCTTATAGAAGTTTCTATAAGCTTTTTTTGCAGGGGAAGAGAGATTCGAACTCCCATCAATGGTTTTGGAGACCACTATTCTGCCCTTAAACTATTCCCCTGTAAAGGGGACTCAAAGAATCCCCTTAGATATTTTCAAAAAATTGATTAGTCTAAGATTTCAGTAACCTGACCAGCGCCTACTGTACGGCCACCTTCACGGATAGCGAAGCGGAGGTTTTGGTTCAAAGCGATTTCAGAGAGCAAATCAACTGTGATTTCAACGTTATCACCAGGCATTACCATTTCAACACCTGCAGGGAGGGTGATAGCGCCTGTAACGTCAGTTGTACGGAAGTAGAATTGAGGACGGTAGTTGTTGCCGAATGGGGTGTGACGGCCGCCTTCTTCTTTCTTCAATACGTAAACAGAAGCTTTGAATTTCTTGTGTGGGTGAATTGAACCAGGTTTTGCGATAACCATACCACGACGGATTTCGTCTTTGTCGATACCGCGGAGCAACAAACCTACGTTATCACCAGCTTCACCATCGTCAAGGATCTTGCGGAACATCTCAACACCAGTAACAACTGATTTGAGCTTTTCAGCACCCATACCGATAATATCAACAGGATCGCCAGTGTGTACAACACCAGTCTCGATACGACCGGTAGCAACGGTACCACGACCTGTGATTGAGAATACGTCCTCAACAGGCATCAAGAAGTCTTTATCGATATCACGTGGAGGCAGTGGAATCCAAGTGTCAACAGCGTCCATCAATTCAACGATTTTTTCAACCCATTTTGGTTCGAGGTTCAAGCCACCGAGAGCAGAACCGCGGATAACTGGGGTGTTGTCACCGTCGAAACCGTAGAATGAAAGAAGATCACGGATTTCCATTTCAACGAGGTCCAACAACTCTGGGTCGTCAACCAAGTCAACTTTGTTCATGAATACAACCATTCTTGGCACACCTACCTGTTTTGCCAACAAGATGTGCTCACGTGTTTGAGGCATAGGACCATCAGTTGCAGCTACAACGAGGATAGCACCATCCATCTGAGCAGCACCAGTTACCATGTTCTTTACATAGTCGGCGTGACCCGGACAGTCAACGTGTGCATAGTGACGGTTTGCTGTCTGATACTCAATGTGAGCGGTGTTGATTGTAATACCACGTTCTTTTTCTTCAGGAGCATTGTCGATAGAATCGAATGATCTGAGTTCTGAGAGACCTTTTTCAGCCAAAACTGTTGTGATGGCAGCGGTTAATGTAGTTTTACCGTGGTCGATGTGTCCGATTGTTCCCACATTTACGTGGGGTTTGGTACGTTCAAATTTTTCTTTTGCCATTTTTTATAAATTTATGTTACTTAATACTTACTTCTTTTCACAAAAAAAAGAGCCGTTGACGAGAGTTGAACTCGTGACCCCATCCTTACCAAGGATGTACTCTACCACTGAGCTACAACGGCTTTTCTTTCAAAAAGAACTATCTAACTTTATATTTTTAATAAAGTGCGCAAAAATACAATATTTTTTTGAATTGACACACTTTGTTAAGATTTTTTTTCAAATAATTCTAACTTATTGATAGTCAGAATCAAACTATTTCTCCAATATGGTATTTCCCTTCCTAAGAACTGCCTTATTTTGCTTAAATCAAAAACAGAATAGAAAGGTCTTACCGCTTTTGATGGATATTCTGACGCCAAAATAGGATTAATTTTGCACTTGAGACCGGAAATTTCCATGATTGCTGTTGCAAAATCGAACCAACTGCATACTCCTTCGTTAGCAAAATGGTAATATTCGGTGTGATTGCTTCTGAAATCCTTTGTCATAATCTCTAATAGAGCACGGGCCAAGTCGCCTGCATAAGTAGGACCTCCGACTTGGTCGTACACCACATTCAACGACTCTCGCTCCCTGCCCAGCCTCAACATTGTCTTGACAAAATTGCCACCGTATTCAGAATACAGCCACGATGTCCTGACCACAACAGCACTGCAACCGATCCTCTCCAACTCTTCTTCCCCAGCCGCTTTTGAAGCGCCATACACTGATTTTGGAGCTTTCGCCTCATCTTCCTTGTGAGGTACTGCCGAACTGCCGTCAAAAACGTAGTCTGTTGACACGTGAATCAGCAACGCACCATGTCTCTTGGCACACTTTGCAAGTATTCCAACGGCATCCCTGTTTATCAAAAAGGCTTTCTCAACCTCATCCTCCGCCTTGTCAACAGCGGTATATGCAGCGGCATTGATAATTACACCAATACAATTTGTATTAACGTATTCCTCAACCGCCGACAAATCTGTTATGTCAAGCGTGTCAATATCCGTAAAATAGAAGTTGTGGTTCACCGAATACTCCGGTGACAAGTCTCTCAAACAATTGCCGAGTTGTCCGTTGGCACCTGTCACGAGAACATTTCGTTTATTGTTTTCTGCCATTTTGATGTTAATTTTTACCTATGCAGAAATATTCAATGCCAAGATCACGGACCTCTTTTGTGTTATACAAGTTTCTTCCGTCGAAAATCACCGGTGTTTTCATCAATTTCTTGAGCTTTTCCCAGTCCATAACCTTGAATTCGCTCCATTCGGTCACCAAGAGCATGGCGTCAGCGTCCTGAATGGTTTCGTATTTGTCTTTGCAGTAGGTTACCGAATCACCGATGCGGCGGTAGCATTCGTTCATGGCAACCGGGTCATACGCCTTTACGATGCAGTTGGCCTCGAGCAGGCGTTTGATAATTATGAGTGACGGAGCTTCTCGCATGTCGTCGGTGTTGGGTTTGAAAGCCAAGCCAAGCACAGCTATTGTCTTGCCTTGAAGATCACCGTCATAATAGTTGCTCAGTTTGTTGAAAAGAACCTCTTTCTGGCGTTCGTTGACTCTTTCCACGGCTTTCAGAACCTCCAAAGAAGAGCCGTTTTGCTCGCCGACTTTGATCAGGGCTTTCACATCTTTTGGGAAACATGAGCCGCCATATCCAATGCCTGCGTTGAGGAATTTGCTGCCGATGCGAGTGTCGCTGCCGATACCGAGCCGCACCATGTTTATGTCGGCCCCCACGCGCTCGCAAAGGTTTGCGATGTCGTTCATGAAGCTGATTCTGGTGGCAAGCATTGAGTTTGCAGCATATTTTATCATCTCCGCAGAGGCTATATCGGTGAAGATGAGGGCGTGCCCGCTTTGCACAAAAGGTTTGTAAATCTGCTCCATCAGCGATTTAGCCCTGTCGGAATCCACCCCCACTACGATTCTGTCTGGATGCATGAAGTCGGCAATGGCGTCACCCTCCTTCAAAAATTCAGGATTTGAAGCCACATCGAACTGCAAATCTGATCCGCGTTTGTCGAGTTCGGACTTTATGGCGGCCTTCACCTTCTGGGCTGTCCCGACCGGAACGGTGCTTTTGGTAACGAGAAGCTTGTAGTCGTTCATTGACTCGCCCACCTCACGTGCCACTTCCAGCACATATTGCAAATCTGCGCTCCCATCTTCATCAGGAGGCGTTCCAACTGCGGAAAAGACCACTGTCACATCATCGATAACCGATTTCAGCGATGAAGTGAAATGAAGGCGGCCGTTTGCCATATTTCTCTGGATCCTGTCTTCCAGTCCTGGTTCATAGATCGGCGAATTCCCTGCCTGAAGCTGAGCTATTTTGTTGGTGTCAATGTCAACGCAGGTCACGTCAAAGCCCACATCCGACAGACATGTGCCCGTAACCAATCCTACATACCCTGTACCTACAATTGCTATTTTCATGATATGGTATTATATTAGTTCGTATGATTCTCTGAATGACGGCACGTATGCCTGTTTGAAACCTGCATCCTTAAGGTGCCCGGCGTATGCTTTGCGCACATCGCCCTCGCCATGGACAATGAATATTTTCTTCAGCTTTTTGTTACCCTTCTGGCATGAGAGATACTGTATGAGCTCATGATAATCGGCGTGTCCGGAATATGCGTCAATGCGAGCGAGAGTGGCCCTGACCTTATATATGTTGCCAAATATTGACACTTTTTCGTCGCCACGCATGATTTTGGCACCCAACGTTGTAGGTGAGCAGTAGCCCACACACAATATGGTTGTTTTGGGATTTTCAATATTGTTGGCAAGATGGTGTTTGATTCGACCTGCCTCCATCATGCCCGAAGCAGAGATGATAATACAAGGACGATTGTATTCATTCAGTCGTTTCGAATCATCAATTGTTCTGATATACTGCAAGTTATCGAATCCAAACGGGTCTTTGGTCTCACTCATGAACTTGCGCATCTCCTCATTGAAGCAATCGTCGTGCAGGCGGAAGATATTGGTGGCCGAACAAGCCAAAGGACTGTCAACAAAACAGTCGATGTCGGGCAGGTCGCCGGCGAGTTTGAGTCGGTGCAGAGTATAAACGATTTCCTGAGTTCTGCCGATAGCAAACGAAGGGATCAGGAGTTTTCCGCGGCGTTTTGCACAAGCATCGCGAACCACGAGCATCAGCTCCTTGTCAGCCTCGTCAAGAGTGCTGTGAAGACGGTCGCCGTATGTTGATTCGGTGATTATGTAATCGGCGTAAGGGAACGGCTTCGGATCGGGAAGGATACGCTTGTTGTAACGACCGATATCGCCGGTGTAACAAAGCGTTCTCTGTTTTCTTCCCTCCTTGAATGTCAGATAGATGGCACTACTACCGAGCATGTGCCCTGTATCGAAAAACTCGATAGCCACATCAGGTGTGATGTTGAAATGCAGTCCGAGCGGAATACTTATGAAAAGCCGCATACACTCAACGGCATCTTTCTCATTGTATATCGGTTCAATAGGTTCCTTGCCTATTCTCTCTGTCTTCTTATTGAACTGGCGGGCATCAGCCTCCTGGATTCGGCCTGAGTCGGCGAGCATGATTGCACACAAGTCACGAGTGGCCGGAGTGCAGAACACCTTGCCGTTGAATCCCAGCTTATATATATATGGTATAAGACCGGCATGGTCAATGTGTGCATGCGACAACAAGACAATGTCTATGTCTTTTGGGTCGAAGCCCAAATCCCTGTTCATGGCATCCGTCTCAAGGCCCTTGCCCTGATACATGCCGCAATCCAGAAGTATTTTCACTCCATTTTTAGTCGTGAGCATGAACTTACTGCCCGTAACCTCTTCTGTTGCACCCAGAAAATCTAATTTCATAACAATCTTTTATAGGAATTTTATTTCTCTTTATTGGGCCAGACATTGCGCCAGCCATAGAAAAAGCCAAGATGAAACCTGGCCGCGAAGTAGTAAACAGCATGACGCAGCTTACCAAATGGCATATACAAAAAGAGCAGAATGCTGCTTACATAATATATGGTATTGATTGCCGATGACCCGGGAAAAATCAGATATAAAGCAGTCATAATCTGAAAGAAAGCCACAAATGAAACCGAGATGAAGTCATCTGGTGTGGAGAACACTTTAAGGTCTTTCGACAGAAGACGGCGTACAAAGAGTATGACGCCACACACACCTCCGATCACTGATGGGACAGCCAAGATCAAACTCCACGCACAACTCTGAATCCAGTTGTTGAAGAATGGGAAGAAAGATAGTATGATCAGCAACAGTGAACAGAAGATGCCGATGTGAAAGAGCATACCCACCGCGTATGACGGCAGATGGAGGTATGCAGATTCCTTCTGGTCAGGCATCATTGCCCGTGTGTTCGAATAAACGACTCCATCCTTGACGCTGCCGGAAGGCTCCGAAAGGTCTTTTGGAGCACCTAAGCGCACAACCTTTACAAGATGCGCGAACATAGCAACAAAGCAATAGCAGACAGCCGCTATTGCAAGATATTGTATAACACTCATATTCAATAAATTAAACTATTAAACGCAACCCTCAGGTTTAGGAAGGCCTGCCACACGGCACGCTCCTCTTGCAGGTCCTGACGGAAACAAATCATAGATTTCTTTCAGTTTGAGGCCTGAAGTTTTGCAAATGGTACGAACCATGGGGGCAATGCCTTTCTCTTCGTAATTGGCTCTGATACAATCTAATATTTTCCAGTGATTCTCTGTGAGCTCATTGATGCCATCCTCTTTGGCAATGGCGGCGGCAAGTTCCTTGGTCCATTCCTCTGGATGTATCATGAAACCATCACCATCCATTTCATAGGTTTTACCGTTAAAATCGATATTTGCCATATTCTTGTCTTTTTTATTATGGGCGCAAATATACTATTTTTTTGATAGGACTAATTAAATGTAAACATTTTTCATATCTTTGCAGACGAAATTCGAGACTAACAAATAAAATCAATGAAGAAATGAAAAAAATAGCATATTTCATTATGACACTCCTGCTTTTTACCGGCTGCCAAGCCCAAAAAAAGATAGTCGCTGTTGACAAGGACACTAACGAAATTGTCATGAAATGCGGCCAATCGTGCGAAATCGAATTCATAACCAACGCCTCCACCGGCTATTGGTGGCAGTGGACCAACGAAGGAGACGTCAACATTGTCAAGTCGGTTGGCGACCGCTATACAAGCAACGCACCGGAAGGCATGGTGGGCGCATCAAGCCACCGCTTTTGGAAATTTGAGGCAGTCCAAAAAGGAACACAGACCCTCCATTTTGTCTATGCACGCAACAACATTGACGAAAGTACCCGCACAAGAGACGTTACAATAACCGTTAAGTAGATGGCACGACTGTTCGTCGCGATTCCGGCTATGAACGAGTCGGAGTTCCTACCTCATACATTATACTCTCTCTCCCTACAAGACACATCAACACCCTTTGAAATTGTCGTGTGCGTCAACCAGCCCGAAGACTATTGGGATGACCAGCGGCAAGTGCACATCTGCCGCGATAACGCTGCCACTCTCGCCATTCTGAGAAATTTCAAAGGTCTGCCGCTGCATGTCATTGACTGTTCCTCGCGAGGCAATGGATGGAAACAAGGGAAAGGCGGCGTGGGAATGGCACGCAAAACCCTCTTTAACAGCATATTACAAGTATCCAACCCAAATGATATCATAGTAAGCCTCGATGCCGACACCGTGGTTTCTCCTTCATATCTGCAATCGATCTGTGACAATTTTGCATCCGACCGCAGAATCACGGCTATAGCCCTGCCATATTATCACAAAATCGACAGCTGCTCCGAATTACAGGCAAGAGCTCTGTTACGCTACGAGATATACATGCGGAATTATCTTCTAAACCTACTGAAAATCAACAGTCCATATGCCTTTACCGCATTAGGATCCGCCATTGCTGTGCGCGCCGACGTCCTGAAAAAAATCGGCAACATCACTCCTTACAAAAGCGGCGAGGATTTTTACCTTCTGCAGAAAATCGCGAAAATGGGCGGATTAACCATTTTTAACACAGAATGTGCATACCCTTCACCGCGCCCGTCAGACCGCGTGCCTTTCGGTACCGGACCTGCCATAAACCAAGGAATAATTGAGAAAAGCACAAGCTACCCGATTTTTCACCACACATATTTCGAACCGATAGAAGAAGCCTGCCGGAACCTTGAGAATCTCTATAAAAAGACTTACACCGATGAGGACAATGAGTTTCTGTTTTTCCTGAAAACACAGAACAAAGGATTGGATATATGGGAGAAAATACGCTCTAATGTATCTGATTTTGAACACTTCAGAAAAGCATTTCACCAAAAAGCCGATGGTCTGAGAATTCTTCAATTCATCAGGCAACAGCACAGGAAACATCCCTCCGAGGATACTGAGGCCCTTCGCGACAACCTCCTGCACTGGTATCCCGATGCCAAGCAGACAATTGCAAACCTTGATGCAGATTTTAATGAATTGTCGTCACAAAAACTTAACACGATACGCAATTTCCTGTTTTCGGAAGAGATGAAACTTCGCTCCGAAGTCATATTTCCCTGACAAACACAAAGCCAACCCCATGACAACAAAAACACACTCCCAAGACGGATTATTTCATTTTTCGATTCAAAAATGGTACCTGATTCACAATTGTTGCCGTTTTTGTACAGGAAATTGCATCCTGTAGCTTTTTCCTATTTTTTCGCATAAAAAACATCATTTTTGGCTAATTATTCACAATTAGCCATCCTTTCATCACTTTTTTATTTTTTTCCAATGAAAAATGCAGTGATATTTAATAACTTTACAAAAGAAATGAAATTGAGAACACAAAAAAATAAAACTATGAAAAATATCAATACCGTTATTCTGAGTGAGAATATACAGAAAATCTCAAAATTAAGAGACTTGTTATCAAGGTATTACACTTTAGATATCTCGCATGTTTGCAGTAATTCGGCGAGTGCAATAGAATATCTGAATAGAGGTAATCCGACGATTTTGTTCATGGACATCACCTTCACAAACGTTTTGAAGGATGTCAAAAAACCTCCGTTTATTGTAGGCCTATGCGACACTATTTACACAAAAAAAATAAAACATTTCCTTAAAATGGGATTTTTTGAAATCTTTTATGCTCCATACGAGGAGATGGAATTAAACAGCATTATGGGTAAGATACTCAATATCTATTGTTCCTATAACAAGGAGCAGCCCTTAAGCTCATATGTCCGCGAGTACGACATCACATACAACAACTACATGAACAAGACCGACTCATTGTTCATAATGGGCACCAGAAACGAGGAATCGTCGAGAATATACTTCAACGATGTGCTGTATTTGAGCAAAGTCGGCAACTATGTATGTGTGAATTTCACAGACGGTTCAAAAAAATACTATCGCAGTAATCTCAAACTATTTCACAAGAGATTTCCATCTTCAAAATTTGTAAAAATCAACAGGTCGATCGTTGTAAATATAGAAAAAGTGATAAAAATCGTCAAGAGCAAGGTTATTTTGGTCAACAATGAGGAATTTGAAGTGTCAAGATCTTTCAAAAAGCAATTCAAAGCTTTCATTACCGGATACCCTTCGCAAACATGATGATGTAGTTGTTAGTGAAAGTCATTGCCGATGATTATCGGCAATGACTTTATTATCTCACCTTTTTTTCACATTTGGAAAAGTTTTGCCTGACACCGAAAAAAAATTTTGTACCTTTGCACTTTGGTTTAGAAATCTTGTCTGCAAGATTGTCGATAATATTGAACAGTAATGCAAAAGTACCTATTAATAATTGTTATGGTTATCTGCTCGATGTCGTTGTACTCACAAAGGAACGTCCACTATGACATTGAGAACGGGATAGAGCAGATACAATCCGATTACGTGTCAAATTGGAAGAAATTGGGACAGGTGAACGGCTACCGCATACAGGTGGCTTCGTTCTCAGGTGTCAGTTCAAAAGCCAAGGCTGAAAATATAAAAGCCTCGCTTACAGCTCTTTATCCTGACACAAAGGCTTACATAGTTTACAACGAACCATACTTCAGGGTTCAGTTCGGAGACTATTTTTCACGTTTGCAAGCCTACAAAGACCTGCAAAGAATCAAGGAGTCATATCCAGGGGCATACATAGTTCCAGAAAAAATCAACTATAGATAGAAACAACATGAAGCTTATTGACGGCAAAGTTTGCGCCAACATAGTAAAACAGGGAATTGCCGAGGAGGTGGAAAAGATAGTGGCGGCGGGGAATCGTCCCCCGCGGTTGGACATATTTCTCGTAGGCGACCGGCAGGACAGTCTGTCTTACGTCAACTCAAAGACGAAGACCTGCAGAAGTTTGGGAATGGATTGCGTGCAACACATACTTCCCGAAACCGTTTCGGAGCCGGAGTTGCTGGATATGATCGACAACTGCAACAACGACGACAATGTGGACGCCATTTTGATTCAGTTACCTCTTCCCGACCACTTCAATTCGGCCAAGATTCTGGATTTCATCAACTACAAAAAAGATGCCGACGGGCTGCATTTGATGAACGTCGGATTGTTGCATCTTGGAGAACCATACGTTATGCCATGCACTCCGAAAGGGATAATGACATTATTGGAAACAAACAACATACCAGTCGCAGGGCAGCATGTTGTGGTTATCGGGCGCAGCCAGTTGGTGGGCGAACCTACCGCACAGCTGCTAATTCACAGCGACGCAACCGTAACCCTCTGCCATTCACACACACGCAACCTGGAGGAAATCTCCCGATTGGGCGACATAGTGATAACCGCAACAGGCACTCCCGGCCTGCTGAAGCCAACCGACCTGAAAGAGGGAGCTGTTCTAATTGATGTGGCCATAAACCGCGTTGACGGAAAACTCCAAGGCGATGTTTACAGCGAGGCGACCAAGGGCGAACTCGAAAAACGTCTCAGCGCCGCCACCCCGGTGCCCGGCGGCGTGGGCCCTATGACAATCGCAATGCTGATGCAGAACGTTTTGGACATGTACAAAATCAAAAACAGATAAAAAACGCTTCCCGGACAAGACAAAAAACACCATTGAATTCACCCGTTCCTCTTCAAAACGCCAAGATTGAAAAGTGTTTACAAAAAATTTTTGAAGAAATACATTTTATTTAAAAAAAAGTGTATTTTTGCCGTCCGATTTTTAAGACAATAATAAACATCCAAAATAATATGAAAAAAGATATCCATCCAAAAGAGTATAGAACTGTGGTTTTCAAGGATATGTCAAATGATTATGCATTCTTGACAAAGTCAACAGTTAACACGAAAGATACTATCGTATGGGAAGACGGAAATGAATATCCACTCGTAAAATTGGAAATTTCCAGCACTTCACACCCATTCTTCACAGGTAAGATGAAGTTGGTTGACACCGCTGGCCGCGTGGATAAATTCCGCAATAAATATGCCCGTCATTTTGACCAAGGCAAAAATAAGTAATCCATATATTTTGTACTTTTGCTGACCTTTTTTGTAGCCCGAAAAAGGTCAGTTTTTGTATATATTGCATTGAAGATGATGAAAGATATATTTGCAGCAGGAGGACTGATAAACGCTGAGACAAATGTGATTCCGATAATTTCGGCTGAGGACGAGAAGAGACTGTTCGCAGAGGATATTCCTGAAGAGGTTGCTTTACTACCGATGCGAAACAACGTGCTGTTTCCGGGAATGGTGATTCCTATTACCATCGGCAGAGAAAAATCCCTCAGGCTCGCCCGCGACTGCGCCGAAAAGAAAATCGACGTGATAGGAGTAGTTGCACAACGTGCCAATGAGGTTGACGACCCGACCATCAAGGACATGTTCAGAATCGGAACTCTGGCACGTGTTCTCAAAACCATCAACATGCCAGATTCCAACATCATGATGGTGGTACAGGGCATCAAACCATTTGAAATCAACAAGGTAACCCAAACACGCCCTTACTACAAATGCTCCACCCTGCCCTATAAAACTAATGACACAGATGAGGAGATCATCTCCAGCGACCTGTTCAAAGAGCAGATGATCCGCATCAGGGAAACCGCAAGCAGCATAATGCAGCTCATGCCTAACATACCCCACGACGCAATCAACGCCCTAAACAACATTGAAAGCGAGTCGTTCCTGATGAACTTCCTCGTCTCCAACATCTCTGCTCCCGTATCCGAAAAACAACAGATACTTGAATTCCAGGACATCAGTCTCCGCGCCGAACACGTATTCAAGATGCTCCAACACGAATTGCAAGTTGTGGAAATCAAGCATCAGATCCACACCAAATCAAACCAGGAGCTGGAAAAACAGCAGCGCGAATACATCTTGAACCAGCAGATGAAGGCTATTCAAGAGGAACTCGGCGGCCCGACTTCAGAGAAGGACTTTGACGATCTCCGCGAACGCGCATCCAAGAAGAAATGGAATCAGGAAACCGCCGACCTTTTCGACAAAGAGTTCAAAAAGCTGCAACGCACCAATTACATGTCTCCCGATTATTCTCTGCAACTCAACTACTTGGAACTTTTAGTTGACCTGCCGTGGAACGAATTCAGCGAAGACAACTTGGACTTGAAACGCACACGCGAAATTCTCGACAAAGACCATTACGGACTCGACAAAGTCAAAGAGCGTATCATTGAATATTTAGCCGTGCTAAAACTGAAGGGCGACATGAAATCACCTATTTTATGCTTGGCAGGCCCTCCGGGTGTGGGCAAGACCTCCCTTGGGAGATCCATAGCTGAGGCAATAGGAAGAAAATACGTGCGTATCTCTTTGGGTGGCGTTCACGACGAGGCGGAAATCCGCGGCCACCGCAAAACCTACATCGGAGCGATGCCGGGACGAATCATCCAAAACCTCCGAAAGGCAGGTTATGCAAACCCCGTTTTCGTTCTCGACGAAATCGACAAAGTGTCGGGCATGAACGTCAACGGCGACCCTTCCGCCGCCCTCTTGGAGGTAATGGACCCCGAACAGAACAGCACCTTCAACGACAACTACCTCGAAACCCCGTTCGACTTGTCAAAAGTACTTTTCATAGCAACTGCCAACAACCTCAACAATATCCATCCCGCCCTCTTGGACAGAATGGAAATCATTGACATACCCGGATACCTCGCTGAAGAAAAACTTTCAATTGCAACTAAGCATTTAATTCCTAAACAATTGAAAGACAACGGTTTGACTCCTGATCATCTGACCATTCCCGAGGAAACTGTCAAAAGAATAATCAGCGATTACACCCGTGAGGCGGGCGTCCGCACTTTAGAGCGCACAATCGCGAAGATAATCCGCAAAAGAGCTGCCCAATTCGTACAGGAAGGCACTGCAAAGCAGACTGTTGAACCCGATGAACTGAAAGATCTGCTCGGTTCTCCTATCTTCCAATTGGAAAAAGCCTTGGATAAAGATGTTTACGGCGTAGCCACTGGTTTGGCATGGACAGCTGTGGGAGGGGAAATACTTTTCGTTGAGGCACTTACGAGTCCTGGGAAAGGTGAACTGACACTCACAGGAAACCTCGGCGATGTTATGAAGGAGTCGGCAACAATAGCCTTTGAATACCTGAAGGCACACGCCAACGACTATGGCATCAACCCCGATGACTTCAACAACAAGAAAGTACACGTGCACGTGCCCGAAGGCGCCACGCCTAAGGATGGCCCGTCGGCAGGCATCACCATACTCACAGCACTTGTGTCGGCGTTCACGAAACAGCCTGTACGCGAAAAAGTGGCCATGACCGGAGAAATCACCCTCAGGGGAAAACTGCTTCCTGTTGGCGGCATCAAAGAGAAGATTTTGGCTGCAAAGCGCTGCGGCATATTCGACATCGTCATGTCAAAAGAGAACAAGAAAGACATTGACGACATAAAGGAGAACTTTATAGATGGAATGACATTCCACTACTTTGAATACATGCACGACGCAGTGAATTTTAACTTTAATCGTCAGTGAAATGGCAAACCCATATTATGAATCAGCATTAACGGAGCGTGCCGGTGTTGAACAGCCAGTACAGGTGAATCCCCATTTCAGACGCGTCAAGAAGTCGGAACTCACCATTGATGACTATGTTGACGGAATCCTTGCAGGCAACCGCACCATATTGAGCCGTGCCATCACCATGATTGAGAGCGACAATCCATCTCACATTGAGACCGCCCAGTCGGTGATTGAACGCTGTCTGCCGCACTCCGGAAATTCGCTAAGGATAGGTATCACCGGTGTTCCAGGCGTAGGCAAAAGCACATTCATTGAATCATTCGGCGGGATGTTGACATCGCAGGGGCACAAGCTCGCTGTCTTGGCCATCGACCCGTCAAGCGAGCGTACCAAGGGCAGCATTTTGGGCGACAAAACGCGCATGGAGACACTCTCCGTGGACCCAAACGCATTCATACGTCCTTCGCCATCAGGCTCGGCATTGGGCGGTGTGGCGCGCAAAACCCGCGAATCAATCATCCTATGCGAAGCCGCAGGCTTCGACGTCATCTTGGTTGAAACAGTTGGCGTGGGCCAATCCGAGACAGCCGTGAAATCCATGGTTGACTTCTTCCTTCTGCTGATGTTGTCGGGCGCAGGCGACGAGTTGCAGGGCATCAAACGCGGAATCATGGAGATGGCCGACGCATTGGTAATCAACAAGGCCGACGGCGACAACCTGCAAAGAGCACGAGTGGCCCAATCACAGTACCGCGCCGCCCTTAAACTCTTCCCTAAAACTTCCAACGGATGGGATGTGCCAGTGGAAATATGCTCCGCCTTGGAAAATTTCGCCCTTGACAAAGTCTGGCAAATAATATCCTCTTTCGTGGATCTGACCCGCAAAAACGGCAGCTTCGAAGAGAACAGGACCACCCAGTTAGTGAACATATTCTACAATTGGATAGATTTCTCCCTCCAAAACAAATTCTATAACAACGATGACATACAATCCAAAATCTCGGATGTTCTCCCAAAGATAAAAAACAAGGAAATATCCCCGTATATGGCGGCCGTCAAACTTATCAACGGCGAACTCTAAGTGCTATTCCCTTACATAAACACGTGGCACTCGCTGCGAAATACGCGTCATCAGCTCGTAACTGATGAGGTTGGCTGCTTTCGCCATCTCCGAGACCGTGTTGCCCTCCCCGTAAACTATAACCTCGTCGCCTATGTTGGCACTTATTCCAGTAATATCCAACATGCACATATCCATACAAATCTTACCGATAATCGGTGCTTTTTGTCCGTGAACGAGCACCGTACCGCGTCCGTTGCAGAGTTCGCGCGGATATCCGTCGGCATAGCCAATAGGTATGATGGCGACCTGCGAGTCCCGCTTTAGCTTATACGTCCGGTTATATCCAATAGTCTCTCCTGCAGGTATCGTTTTGATTTGAGTTATCACAGTTTTCAATGTCACAACATTATGCAACCGATCTTTAATGTCAGGCAGTTCGGAACATCCGTAAAGCTGGATGCCTAAGCGAACCATGTCGAACTGCGCCTCAGGGAAACGCACAATTCCCGCACTGTTGAGGATATGCCTCAGGATTTTGTAATTGAAGAATGAACAAAAATGATCGGTCATCTCCTTGAATAACGCAATCTGATGCCGTGTGTATTCATCCTCTGAAGGGTCTTCCGCCGCCGCAAGATGCGAAAAAACCGATGCAACATGCAATTTGGGGTTGGCAAGTATGTGCTGTGCCAATTCCACAACGTCTCCCTTGTCGAACCCGAGCCGGTGCATTCCGGTATCAAACTTGACATGGATGTTGAACTTCTCTATCTCCGGATGATGCTCCAATATCATTTCTAACTGTTTAAGATAGTGCATGTTGAAAATCTCCGGCTCAAGATTGGCATTCACCATAACTTCAAAACTGTGAGCCTCAGCCCCAAGCACAATAATAGGTGTTGTGATATGCCTTTTTCTGAGACGGACACCTTCGTCGGTATATGCAACAGCCAAATAATCAACATGTTGATCTATCAAAGTGTTCACCAACTCCACATCTCCGAGTCCATACGATGACGCCTTTACCATGGCCACCATCTTGGTATCCTTTTTCAAGAGATTTCTGTGAAAATTCAGGTTATAACTCAATGCTGAAAGCCCCACTTGCAGCAATGTAAGGTGGGTTTTGTGCTGCAGCCTGCTTACAATCTGCTCAAAATGAAAGCTCCTTGCACCTTTTACCAATAAAATCTCGTATGAAATATTCAGCGACTGTATGTTTTCGATTAGAGAATCGGTGTTTGGGAAAAAATATTTTTCTTCTATGTCGAAATAACTGTCGTGGGCGCAAAATCCCGGACCCACAGCTACAAGTTTTGAAATATCATGCTTGTGAAGCTGTTCGTTCAATTGCAGATAATCCGAGTCTGTAAGTTTTCCGACCTGTTCAAAATCGGAGATAATCAGCGACTTTTTGTTCATTTGGGTCTGGGAGTCCAAAAATCCCAGCGCAGCCGTAAGAGAATTGGTATCCAAACTGTACGTGTCGTTGATTACAACGGAATGGTTGATGCCCTCAAGAATCTCCAATCTCATGCTTATATGCGTGAGTTTTCCAAGATTTTGCTGGATTTTAGCCTTGTCAATTCCCAATACAAGTAGGGTGATAATCACATGAGTGACATTTTCGAGCGAGGCGCTGTCGGAAAAAGGAACGTAAAAATCCATTCCATCAATTGTCACAATGGCGTTACCACTTTCCAAAGCTCTTTCAGAAACCACGAAAGTGCCCTCTTTATCGCCCCATGATATTTTTTTAAGATGTTTATATTCAGGGAGTTGAAGTACAGTATTTAATTCTTCGTTATTATTGTGATAGATAAGAATTTCACTGTTCTGGAAAAGTTTGAGTTTTTCAATAATCTTACGGATATTGTTAGTGAAAAATTGTGCATGGGCCGCCCCGATATTGGTAAGAATGCCTATGTTCGGGTCGATTATGCCAGCCAGCGCCCTCATCTCGCCCGGCTCTGAAATACCTGCTTCGAAGACACCGAGATTGTCATGGTCTGACATCTGCCACACGGAAAGCGGCACCCCAATACGGGAATTGTAGCTGTAAGGACTCTTCACGACATTGAAAGAGTCGTCCAACATGGTTGCAAGCCACTCTTTCACAATGGTTTTCCCATTGCTGCCCGTGATTCCTATTACAGGATACGAATACTGTTTTCTGTGGTGGGCGGCAATCCGTTGCAGTGCGTCAACAGAGTCTTTCACCAAAATGAAATTGCAGCCCTTACAGCCGGCAAAATTTTCAAGGATATTTGTTATGACAAAATTTCTGACACCTATTTCGTAGAGCGATCTTACATATTTATGGCCATCATTCTTCGATGTTTCAATGGCAAAAAAGAGAGTACCGGAAGGATTCACAACTTTCCGACTGTCAACAGCTAATTCTGTAACATCCACATTATTAAGCTCTAACCAAGCCTGAAGCGGTTCCAGGCAAGATATTATCTCATCTATTAACATAACAATAAATAAAAGTTTGCAAAAGTAAAAAAATACTATCTTTGCACCCCTTTTCAAAAAGAATAAAATAAAAAAAAAGAAGTATGAAAGACAATATCACGATGAGCTTGAATCCGCTCGTAAATTATTTCAAGAAAAGTCCGAAAGAATTTACAAAGTCAGATATGATCAAGTATGTTGAGGAGAATAACATACCGATGGTCAACTTCCATTATGTTGCAGGAGATGGTCGCATCAAAACATTGGGTTTTGTGCTTCACAGCCGCGAATATTTGGAGCAGATACTCTCAAATGGGGAGCGCGTTGACGGTTCGAACATTTTTCCAGCATTCATTCACGCTGGTTCAAGCGACCTTTATGTAATTCCGCGTTTCTCAACCGCATTTTTAAATCCGTTCTCTGAGATTCCAACCTTGTCATTTCTCTGTTCATATTACAACAGCGAAGGCAAACCGCTGGAGAACTCACCGGAATACATCCTTCGCAAGGCTGCCAAATCTTTCACCGAGGTTACTGGCAATTACTTCCAGGCAATGGGTGAACTTGAATACTACGTCATCGGAGAGGAAGAAGATCTTTTCACCATCCCCGACCAGCGCGGCTACCACGAATCATCACCATTCACAAAATTCGAGCACTTCCGCGCAGAATGCATGCTCAATATCGCCAAAATGGGCGGCCTGATCAAATATGGTCACTCTGAAGTTGGCAACTTCACAATGGACGGAAAGATTTACGAGCAGAACGAAATCGAATTCCTCGTCACCGATGTCCAGGATGCCGCTGACCAACTCATCCTTGCAAAATGGATAATCAGAAACCTCGCCTACGAATATGGCTTCGATGTGACATTCTCACCGAAAATCACAAAGGGCAAGGCTGGTAGCGGCCTTCACATCCATACCTGCATCGTTGACGGCAAGGGCAAAAACCAGATGGTCACCAAGGGCAAACTCAACTCAATAGCAAAAACAGCTATCGCAGGCTATATGACATGCGCAGGCTCACTTACAGCCTTCGGAAACACCAACCCGACCTCATATTTCAGACTGGTTCCTCACCAAGAAGCTCCAACCTCTATCTGCTGGGGCGACAGAAACCGCTCCGTTCTCGTTCGCGTTCCGCTCGGATGGACCCACAAGAACGACATCGTGGCTGAACTCAACCCGCTCGAAAAACCTGTCAATAAAGACCGCTCCCAAAAACAGACCGTAGAGTTCCGCTGCCCGGACGGCTCCGCCGACATATACCTCTTGTTAGCAGGCTTGGTATGTGCAGCCCGCCACGGCTTCGAAATGGAAAACGCACTCGAATTCGCAAAGAACACCTACGTTGACGTTGACATCCATAGCGCTGAAAACAAGGGCCTGGTTGAAAAACTCGCCCAACTCCCCGCCTCATGCTGGGAATCAGCCGATGAACTGAGCGCACACCGCCAGATATTTGAAGCTCACGGCGTATTTAACCGCGAAATGATCGATGACATCATAAAACAACTCAAATCTTTCAAAGATAAAAACATCCGTAAAGAAATCGAAAAAGACCCTGAACTTATGATAAAAATGGTTAAGGAATATTTCTATTGCGGCTAATGAATATTGAACATAAAAAAGGCGGCTTTTTCAAAAGCCGCCTTTTTTTTACTCGCCATACCAATTTATCTTCCTTGAGAAATACATCGCAACCCCCAACAATATAAACAACCCTATCGTTCCCGCAAGCAATGCAAACGTCTCTAATTGCAATAGGACGTATATGAACATATATAAGGCAACAAGGAACATACCTACCAAGAGCGAAGTTTTCTTTGCCTTAACCAAACTCAACAAAAATCCGCTTATCATTACCACAACCATTACCATTGAAATTATATAAGACCACAAAAAAGGCAAATGTTCACTTAATGAAAGCAACAGCGAATAAAAAATCAACAATGCCATTCCTATCAAAAGGTATTGCACCGGATGAATCCTCGTCTTTTCATGATATTCCACAAAGAACACGGTGGCAAATGTAAGCAAAATGAACAAGATTGCGTATTTTACAGTTCGTTCCGTTTGTTGGTACTGCATTACAGGTACTCTTAAATCCACACCAAATCCGTTATCATTGATATTTACAAACTTGTCGTTGCGGTTGTCATAAGTATCAAATCCAAAAACTTCTTGGGCAAAGTTACGGTTGACAGCAAGGACATTCCAGCATGCGGTGAACCCGTCCTCCCGCACTTCGCGTTCCCCAGGAAGAAAATTGCCGGAAAATGAAGGTGTATTGCAATCAGATGTCAACTTCACCTCTGAAGAATTACCCACAGGCAAAAATTTAAGACTTTCTGAACCCTTCAAGTTCATTTCCAAAGAATATTCTATTTTGTCCGCCCCTACCAATTGGTCACGCGTCAATTTGCACATCAATACATTTCCAAGCTGGGAATCATTGCCCGATTTCATAATAACTTCAGTCCCATTCAAGTTGACCTTCACATTTTTTCCCAATCCTTTTAAATCCTTCACTGCAAATAAAACCTCTGCATGATTTAAATCCAATTTGTCATTACCCGAATATTTGGTCATCTCCGAAAAGAAGCCCTTTACACTCAGGTCGGAGTTGAAAATTGTCACATCAAAAATCCCTCTCTTCCTGTCTTCTGTCTTCACATTTCCATTCACCTTCAAATCTTCAGGCAACACGTACAAATCCCTCACTTTCTCGTTGATTCCGGGAATTCTGATCACCGGACCAATAATCTGCTGTTCACTACCCCACATCGCATAAACATCCCTTTTTGCTGATTCAGACATCGACTGTCTTTCGCGCACCAAACTCAGCAACAATTGCTGAGGGATCAGCAACATCAGACCCAAAACGGCAATTATTAGCATTTTGAGCCCTAATTTTTTCCCGTTTACAAATTTTGTTCCACCTTTCACGAGCGATTTTTCGCTCATTTCAACATTTTGATCTAAATTTTCCATATCTGTATTTTTTTAAGTGTGATTATATTATTTTCTAAAAGTACTTTGTATTACAAAGTATATAGTAAAAAAAATTATACCTTTCTTCCCATTGTTTTTAAAAATGTTTCCATTGCATCGATGTGCTTTGAGAAAGCCTGAAATCCCATTTCGGTGATACGATATTTTGTATTTGGTTTGCGTCCCACAAATTGTTTTTCACATTCAATATAACCGGCCTCTTCCAAACTGCGTGCGTGGCTGGCCAAATTGCCATCGGTAAGATTTAAAAGCGACTTGAGGGTCTGGAAATCCACTGATTCATTGGCAGCCAGCACAGACATTATTCCAAGTCTGGCTTTATTCTCAAACATCTTATTAAAACCGTCGATAATAGTCATATTAACGCCTATTACTTTCAAATCTCAGAATATATATAATTCCAAACAGGATATGCAAGACACTGAATCCCAAAAACCAAAAAACCAAAGAATGATTTATAGAGAAACAGTCAACTATTCCAAGTAAAAGTTCCGAATAGCCGAGCCATCGTAATATTGGGTATGTATAATGAGAACAATTCAGAAGTGCTAAACCATAAAAAACAAGCATCACTGAAGAGGTAAGTCCATAATGATGTTGCATGACCATAGCACAGCTGAGGATACCGCCAACAGCCAAGGGAACAAAAAAGTCAAAAATCATCATTAACATCCTCTTATCAAAAGAGAATCTCAAATTATGACGTTTGGATTTAAGAAAAGCCATTACAAAAACAATAGTCAGGCAAGCAACAAAAAGAACGAGCAAAGTAATTATTGCTATTTTTATCTTATATGGAGTGTTAAGTGAAGAAAAATAAGAAAAATATTCATAAAACGGAATATTTACATGACCAAGAATACCGGCCACAAAATATGATGCGACAGCGGCAAGAAGACCAATTACAATAATCGACCATCCGCTAATGGCCTGAAAACGTGATGATTGCGACATCATATCACGAATATCACTTAAAGTTTTATTAATATCTTTATCATTCATATTATAAAGTACTTTGCGGTGCAAAGATACATTTTTTTTTAATTAAAACAAAAAAAATGAAAAAAAACCATCATTCAAAATTTTACCAGATCATAGAAACCTATTAAAGAAGGAGACGGATAGACATACGATCTCTCCTTTATACAATTGACAGCCATTGGATAAAATTAAACAAAATCCAAATCAAGGGGCAATCTTTCGTTTTAGTGATAATTGAATTTAAAGAATAATGTTAAAAAAAAAGTCAATATAGTAATAATCAGGGAATTAATTTTGTTGAGAGACTACATTTTATAGACAAAAAAAACGTACATTTGCAACCTAATTTAAAATAAAAACATCAATGGAGAAAGAAGAAAACAAAAACAGCGTAAATGCGGAAAAACTAAAAGTACTGAACTCGACTCTTGAGAAACTCGAAAAGACATTTGGCAAGGGTTCCATCATGCGCATGGGAGAGACGCACATCGAGGAGATGGATGTAATCTCCACTGGTTCAATTGGATTGGACACAGCATTAGGGGTAGGAGGATTCCCGAAGGGCAGGATAGTTGAGATTTACGGACCTGAGTCATCTGGTAAGACGACGTTGGCCATTCACGCGATAGCAGAGGCGCAGAAACAGGGCGGAATTGCTGCATTCATAGATGCGGAGCACGCTTTCGACAGGTTTTATGCGGAGAAATTGGGAGTAAACACAGCCGAACTTCTGATTTCGCAACCCGATAACGGGGAGCAGGCGTTGGAAATTGCCGACAATCTCATCAGGTCCGGTGCGATAGACATCATAGTTATAGACTCAGTGGCAGCGCTCACGCCAAAGAGCGAAATTGAGGGTGACATGGGAGACTCCAAGATGGGATTGCAGGCCAGACTCATGTCGCAGGCGCTGCGCAAGCTCACCGCCACGATCAACAAAACCGGCTGCTGCTGCATATTCATCAACCAATTGCGTGAGAAGATAGGCATCATGTTCGGCAACCCAGAAACCACAACCGGCGGCAACGCACTCAAATTCTACGCTTCAGTGCGACTTGACATCCGCCGCCAGACCCAAATCAAAGACGGTGACACCGCTATTGGCAACCACGTCAAAGTGAAAGTTGTGAAAAACAAGGTTGCGCCTCCATTCCGCACCGCTGAATTCGACATCATGTTCGGGGAGGGAATCTCGAAAGTTGGCGAAATCGTCGATCTCGGCGTGGAATACAACATAATCAAAAAATCAGGTTCTTGGTTCTCATACGGAGACTCAAAACTGGCGCAAGGCCGCGACAGCGTTAAACAGCTCCTAAGCGACAACCCGGAACTTTCCGATGAAATTGAAGCCAAAATTCGCGAAGCTATAAAGGAAAATATGAAATAATGAAAAAAATAACCGTCATATTGCTCTCCTTGGTACTCCTTGCTTCAGTGTCCTGCACTAACAAAGACAAGTACAAAGACCTTCCCGAAGAACTTGCCGAACTGTGCATCAATATAGACAAACATCCGAAAAAAGCCGAAAACTACTACAAAAGAGCTAACTATTACTACCTCCACAAAGAGATAGAAAAAGGCATCGCTGATATGCAGACAGCCATCAAACTGCAGCCTGACAGCAGCAAATATTATGTGATGCTCTCGGATTTCTATTTTGCACAGCATGAGACCGACCTCACAGAAGAGATGCTTCTTAAAGCCATTTCAACAGATGAGGACAACAACGAAGCCCGTCTGAAATTGGCAGAATTGCAGTTCCATACGCGCCAGTTTGACGACTGCAGCAAGACAATAGACGCTGCGGTGGAACGACAACCCCACAATCCAAAAGCATATCTCATTAAGGCATTCATGCTTAAAGATTTGCAAGATACCGTCGGCTATCTTCGTATGCTTCAATTGGTCATTGACCAAGATCCAAAAGAGACCAAAGCCTACTTGGAATTGGGTTATTTCTATCAGATGAAGAACGACCCTATTGCGGTTTCATATTATCAAAATGGCTTGAAATATGACCCTCAAAATGTAGAGTTACACTACAATTTGGGCAAAATGTTCCAAGACATGAACAAATTTGACGAAGCAGAACAGGAATACAAGACAGCCATCGCTATAGACTCAAACTACTTCCCTCCTTTCATCAATCTCGGATACATCTATTTGGACGACTACTTCAAAAAATACGATGAATCTGTGAAACTTTCGACCCGGGCAATGCAGATAAACCCTAACTCAGCCCTCGCAGTATGCAACAGGGGCGCAGCCTACGAATGCGCCGGCAACTACGTGGCAGCCCGCAAAGACTATGAGGAGGCGCTGAAACTCTCGACCAACTTTGAACCTGCAATTCTTGGTCTGAACCGACTTGACAAAAAGCAATATTAGCAATGAACGAAAATCTGGATCCAACCCAACAACACATGTCGGCCTCCGACAAAGAGTTTGAGAGAGCCATACGTCCTGCACAATTCACCGACTTCCAGGGACAGAAGCAGGTCTTGGACAATCTCATGGTCTTTGTACACGCCGCCAAAGGCAGGGGTGAAGCCTTAGACCATGTCTTGCTCCACGGCCCGCCAGGATTAGGAAAGACCACCTTGTCACATATCATAGGCAACGAGATGGGCGTCAATGTCAGAGTCACTTCGGGTCCCGTAATCGACAAGCCAGGCGACTTGGCCGGGCTGCTGACAAATCTTGAGCCGCACGACGTGCTTTTCATTGACGAAATCCACCGTCTGTCGCCCGTTGTGGAAGAGTATCTTTACTCTGCGATGGAGGACTATAAAATCGACATCATGATTGACAGCGGGCCGAGCGCTCGCAGCGTCCAGATCTCCATAAATCCGTTCACATTGGTGGGCGCCACCACGCGTTCCGGATTGCTGACGGCACCTCTGCGCTCCCGTTTTGGTATCAATCTGCGACTTCAATATTACGATGCACAGACACTTGGCAACATCATAAAACGTTCCGCATCGATTTTGGAAATCCCCATCGAAGATGATGCCGCATACGAGATTGCAAGCAGAAGTCGCGGCACTCCACGTATCGCCAACCTGCTCCTTCGACGTGTCCGTGATTTTGCGCAAATCAAAGGCGATGGCACTATCACATTGCCAATCACACAGATAGCCCTCACTGCACTCAACGTCGATAAACACGGCTTGGATGAAATGGACAACCGCATTCTGAGCACTATAATCGAGAAGTTCAAAGGCGGACCGGTCGGCCTCAGCACTATCGCCACCGCCGTGGGCGAAGACTCCGGAACCATAGAAGAGGTGTACGAACCATTCCTCATCCAGGAAGGTTATCTTATGCGCACCCCACGCGGCCGCGAGGCTACTGATTTGGCATTCAAACACCTCGGAAAATCCAGGTACGTGTCGGAACAACCAGGACTTTTTGATATATAACTCATTAAATGTCAGAAATATACAATAAAATGACAATAAAAGAGGTAACACAATTTTTGGAAAGCAGATTTCCTCTCTATCTGCAGGAAGACTTTGATAATTGTGGCGTACAGTGCGGCAATGTGAACAACGAGATATCAGGAGCGATGGTCTGTTTTGAAATGACAGAGAAGATCATAGACGAAGCCATCAGCAAAAACTGCAATTTGGTAATTTCGCATCATCCGCTTATTCTGAAACGTGGCATCACCAAAATAGTGCCATCCGACAGAGTGGGTGCGATGATTTGCAAAGCTCTGGCTAACAATATGGTACTGTATTCCATGCACACCAATATCGACAGCGGCGAAGGCGGCGGCAATGACGTGTTCGCAGAAAAACTTGGTCTCTCTGACGTAAAAGTCATGGCGCCTGTCAAAGGCCTTTACCGCAAACTTGTTGTGAATCTCCCAGCCGAACACTCCGAGAAACTGAAAGAAGCATTGTTCAAGATAGGCTGCGGTCAGCAGGGAAACTATCAGAAATGCTCCTATTCTACACTTGGCAAAGGTCAGTTTGAGCCGAATGGTGAGGCAAAACCTTTCATAGGGACACAGAATAATCTTGAAAAAGTTGAGGAGGAGCGCATTGAAATGATTTATCCTGCTTATCTTCAACACGCTGTGATTCAGACCATCTACGAGAATCATCCGTACGAAGAACCCGCATTCGACCTCATCAGTTTGGAAAATACCGAAAGAAAAGTGGGTCTGGGGCGCATCGGATTGTTGCCTAAAGAGATGGACTGCAAAGAGTTTTTCTCATATCTCAAGGAAAAGTTGAATTTGGAGCATCTCAGATATTGTGGTGACGAAGGCAAGAAAATCAGACGGGTTGCGGTTTGCGGTGGCGGCGGCGCCGGCTTTATCGACACCGCCATAGCCCTCAACGCCGATGCCTACGTCTCGGGAGACTTCAAATACCACGATTTCTTCAAATCCCATTCCGGCACTGTTTTGGTAGATATCGGGCACTATGAAGGCGAATGTTTTATTAAAAACATAATTTTCAACTTATTAAAAGAAAAATTTACTACTTTTGCAGTTTTAAGTTCAGAATTTGAAAATCTGAATGTTAAATACATCTAATTGTTTGACAATAAAACATTTATAAATAATATGGCAAAGAAGAAAGCTACCGAAGAAGATCTTGAAACTACCGTCAAAAAGACAAAATCAGGGAAAGTTGTTCCCAAAATGAAAAAAGTGGCTACCAAGAAAAACGAGGCTCCAGAGGTAGAAACTGCGGAAGAAGTTGTGGAAGAGCCGAAAGTGGTTGAAGAAGTTGCTGCCCCAAAACAGAAGGCTCCACGTCAGACCACAAAGGAAACCATCATTGACGATGACGAAGTGACTGTTGAAAAAACATCCGATGGCGTTATTGAAGTCAAGAAACATGAATCCAACCAGAGCAGTGCCGAGGAACTTTCCATTGAACAGAAATTGCTTTCTCTCTATAATTTACAGAAGATTTGTTCAAAGATAGATGAGATCCGCATGATTCGCGGTGAACTTCCTGAAGAGATTCGCGACAATGAGGACGAGTATGAGGGAATGCGCACCAGAATCAACAAATTCACTGACGACATCAACAACCTTAATCTCAAGATAGCTTCTGAAAACACAAACATTGAAGAGGCTAATTCTTCCATCAAAAAATATGAAGAGCAGCAAAACTCTGTCCGCAACAATCGCGAATATGAGGCACTAAGCAAAGAGATTGAGTTCCAACAACTCCAAATCCAAGTTGCTGAGAAACATAAAGAGAAACACTCCGCTGAAATAATTGAAAAGCAGGCCAAGATTGCTGAAGCCAACGAAAAGCTCAAGGAACTTGAGGAGATTCTGGAACACAAGAGGGCCGAATTGGAAGTTATTGTGGCTGACACAGAGAAAGAGGAGAAAGAGCTTGAAGCAAAAGCCGAGGATCTTCGCTCAAAAGTGAGTGACACCCGTCTTTTAACAGCTTTCGACCGCATACGCAGAAGCGCGCACAACGGATTAGCCATCGTTCGCATCGAACGCGACGCGTGCGGCGGCTGCTTCAGCAAAATTCCCCCGCAAAGACAACTCGACATCTGTCTCCACAAAAAAATCATCGTGTGCGAAGCCTGCGGCCGTATTTTCATTGATGACAAATTGGTTAAAGAACACGAAGGAGAAGAAGTTTAATTAAACCCTTAGTACAATAAATTGTCTATAAACTCGTTATCTGACGAAAAAATTTGATAGAACATTTAATACTCACCTTAAATTAACAAAAAAATGAAAAAATTATTAAGCGTATTTTGCATGGCTGTATTAGCCGGAGGACTTTTGTTCTCATCATGCGGTAAAAACTTCACAATTACCGTAAACGTTAACAACGAAGGATGGGGTACCGTAACAGGTGCTGGTTCTTATGCTGAAAATGCTACCGCTACCATCGCTGCAACTCCTAATGCAGGCTACACATTCGTAAAATGGCAAGACGGCAACACCGACAACCCTCGTACTATCACTGTTACTGGAGACGCTACCTACACAGCTATCTTCGAAGCTATCCCTGTTGAACCAACCGTAAACGTTACTTTCGACGGCTCAAACTGGACTGCTGGTGCTATCCAATCAGCTTACTATGTAAACTATGGCAGCTGGGATGTTTATGCTCGTCAAAATGAAAGCAGCGCATACCCAACAGCTGACGTTTGCATGTACACCGACAAAAACACCGGTTCTGTATCTGACAACTGTTCAGAAAATGGTCAATTCAGCAATGAAAGCGATTTCGGCTGGGTTGAATATTACAAAGAAACCTACCTCGTTGATGGCAACAATAACCCTTACGGTGACTGGTGGGCAAAATCAGCTACCACAAACGTAGCCGCCTTCGACGCTACTTCTCTTACAATGAGCGCTAACACAACAGCTACAATGTTCGACGCTGTATCAGCTCTCACAGGCGATGCTCCTGTAGGCGTTGATGCTGCCGCTACAGCTCCTATGACAGTTAACATGGTTAACATCACTCTCACAGAAAACAATGCTGGTGGCAAAGCTTCTATGAGAAAACACTACACAAAATTATCTGTTGTTAAATAATTAATTTTGTTACAATTATAGAAAATGCTCACGCTCAACAACGTGAGCATTTTTTTAAATCTTTCAGATAATGAAAAAATTGAATTTCATATTTGCGTCTCTGATAGTCTCCCTGATCTTCGTTGGATGCAACAGCGAAAAAAATCTGATAGAGAAATCAGCCCAGGGCTACCTTGACGCAATGGGGAACTACAGAATCAGCGAAGCTGAAGCCTTCGCAACCGAGGAGACAATAGAGAACACCTTGCGCCAAATCGAAAAATACATCATGCCCAACCTCGATTCGACTTTCATGCAAAAGAACACCCCCGCAACTATTGTCATCAACGATGTAAAAATATTGAGCGACACCGCCGCTGAGGTGGCCTACACAAAAACCACACCTATTCAGGTTCAGGAAGGCAAATTAGATATGCGGAAAAGAGGGAAAGAGTGGAAAGCACTTGTGAAAATCACCATTCCTGATGCTTTGAAAATAGAAAAGAAGGTTGACACTAAGTCGCTTGAAGAAAAATACAAAGGCAAACTCACAGTCGGCAAAAAAGGTGAAGAACCACCTACCAGAGGCCCTCAAGGTCCGGAAAGAAAATAACTACTGTTGGCGTCAGGTATAACTGTCACACACCACCAATAGCTATAATTATGGTGAATCAAAGTAAAATAGTAACCTGATTTGAAGGGGCCTGGAATTAAAGCCTACTATATTTTCCAGACATTATTAGAAGTTAATAAGTGTTTTTGCAACAACGTTCCATTTTGATATTGCTTTCGCCATTTTCCTACATCTTCACGAACTTTTTAGTTACGCGACGGTTCTTCCTATCGGTATAGGTCAGGGTATAGATGCCTTGCGTGAGGTTTGAAATACCAACAACGCTGTTATTTCCGGTGATATCCAATGACGCGCATACCCTACCAACCATATCGCGGATGATGATATTACCTGCAACCTCTTCATCTGTCTCAAAGCTCAAAGTTATAGATGTAGTGGCCGGATTAGGCATTATCTGCATGGAGGGCATTTGGTAAACTGGAACATCTGAGCCAGTTTGATAGCAACCCAGGACTTCGTGTGTCATATAACATAGGGTATCGTCTTTGTGGACACACAGCAACAATGGCAGATGTGTTTCTAATGTAATTTGGTTCGAAGGTGGAAATATTCCGTATATCGGTCCTACACCCTCTATAAACCTTAATGAGATATTGTATTGTTTATAATATTCCGCTACTTCTGCTGAAGTTGCATAGAAATGATCATAAAAGTAGTCATTGTTGACACATGTCAAATATATTACTTTCTTGCCGGATACAAAAGCGACACTGTCAACTACCATTTTAATATCAGTATCATCATAATGCCATATACTATTGCCTTTAAGTGTGAATGTATCCCCCTCAGAAAGAGACATGTCGCACAGCAGATACTCTTCGTCATCACCAGACATATATCTCGCATACAACCGGCCGTTGGTTGAATCCTCACGCAACAGAGCTGTTAGCAAAATATCGTCAGAATTCTTGTAATACAGCTTGTCATCAACCATTACCGTGTCCTGCACATCAAATTCGAAGGATAAAGTCCCACTACAAGTATTAAAGAAATTCGGGTTGTACTCGTCAGAATAGCATGTCAAAAGATAGTAAATATCATACTCCCATGAACTGTTCCCGAAGAACGACTCATAACTGCCTTTAGGATGCGTCTTCGCGGAAGCGTTAGTCAGTGTGCCACCGTCAACAATAAGTTTGCCGCCAGGGTGCACAATGATTCGGGCTTGGCTTCCGATGTATGCAGTGTCATAAATAGTCATCACACCTCCTGAATCAACATCTACTATACCCTTCAGAGTGACAAAAGCATCTGGTGAAAACGTCGCTTTGCAACCAGCACCTACGTGCAGCGTAGCACCCGCACCAAGCTCATATCCCGCCCCTGCTTCCACTGTAATACCGCTGTTCTCCGTGAGACTGAGCACTGATGTTGTATCCTGCCGGAAAAAAGAACCACTTAACAAGGTGAAATGTGTCTTTCCAGCGAAGAGACCTGTCTCCGGATCGCGTCTGTCCTGCGCGACAGTTCCATTCTGGGCAAGAGTGATTGTATTGCCTTGTGTTAGTACTGCCGTGTCTCTCAGCGCAATATTGCCCGTAAAACGCACATCGTTGGTGATGTCGTAGCTGTCCCATATAACATTGATGATGAAGTCGCCGGTACCAGCAACTGGCACCATCTCTATGCTCAAACCTGAAAGGTATGTCGTGCTGGTGTTTTTCTCCTGCGAACTTGCATTGATAACTATGGAATGATACGGGTTGTTACTGTGGAATGTCCTTGTGTTACAGGTACTCGGATTCGTGCCCATATTTATCACAGTATGGCCTGTGAATGCATCGGAATTGTCGCCGATAAATGGAATGAAGTCGCGGTTCTGCCCTTCAACCACTATTCTCCAAGGGGCAAGCTCATTTGCAACATACAGCATGGTATCTTCGTCTGCCGGAACTATCTGCTTCTCTTGGTCATTGTATCCGCCGAAAGGGTTTGCCTTTCCACGCACCATTGCATAGGAGTGACTGTTATCGGAGACGCAATGCAGGTTATAGTTATCCTCCACAACCACATAGTCGTGGAAACCCTCCGCTGATATTATCCTTAAATTGTCGCGGCCATAGCTGTCCCATACTTGCGAGTTTGTACCCTCAAGTACATCTCTGCCAACCTGATAGTAGGCATAGATTCCAGCTGCCCCACGCGGACGGCACGAGTGAGTGTTGGAATACTGAAGATAGTCAAGTTTGTCGTTTTCGCCAATTTTGTGGTTCTCAAGCCAAATATACTGGTTTGGGGAGTTCTCAGAATCTTTATATGGCAGTTTTATGCGTACAACGTCGCCATAGGTTACGAAATCGCGCAGTAAAAAGCTCTTATTACCGTCCTCAATGGAAATACCAGACACTACAGAGGCAGTGTTTGATGTGTTGCGGGCCGAAATGTAGTCCACCGCCTGCGGGTGTTTCCAGTGCATGCGCCACCGCTCATAGCCGTTGCAGCCCACAAGGCCAGAGTTTGCGGCACCCATCAGGCCGTAACCACCCTGTATGTTAAGGAATGGCATCGCACAGCCCACATCGCGGTGGTTTCCACCAGATGTATGAAAATCATTAGTTCCAAAGAGACCATGTGAAATCTCATGTGTAACAATATTTGTAGGGTTGGCGAAGAAATCCCCATCGCCAACGCATTGGAGAGTGCTTACTCCCCCTGATCCACTTCCAGGATTGATTCCTCCATAGGCTAATGTGATATTTCTGATCAAAACATTCATCGCATTGAAGTCCTCACGATGCTTCCGCCCATACAGTGTTACCGCAGAATTATCAGAAATCATATTCAATGCAACTTTTTTGATATTATATCGGTTAAAAGAACCGTGATTAAGTACCGTGCTCTCCCTGAGGTTCACGACAATAAAGTCACCCGTTATCTGAAGACTGTCAAACGACGACTCTCCATAAAGCCTTGTACATGACCCGTGCAATTGCCCTGGAACATACACAGTGTCCATCCAATCAAGTAGATAGGTTGGAATGGCAGCGTTATTGATACCCTCCAATGCAGGATCAGAAATGGGCGGCCAGAACTGACTGTTCTGGAACTGGTCGTTGCATTCGGGATGAACGTCATAAATAATGTTTACAAAGATGTTTAGATAATGTATTTTCTCGTCAGACCTGATCCCCCTTCCATCCCAACTGCGGCTTTGGGAAAAAAGAAAAATAGGGACAAAACAAGCCAAAAACAATAATACTTTTTTCATGATGCTTAAATGTTTTAAATTGGTAGGCAAATATACAAAAATTTAATAATTAAACAAAAACATTATTTTTCCGTAATTTTTTTCAACTTTAATTGTTGTTGATAAACATTTTAGCAACGACTTACCGTTATCGTATTTTTCACCGATTATCGCAGTGCATCATTCTTGACTTCATCGCTTTTTGTGATCGCCTTTTGTGTAATTAAATATAACATACTGAAAATTATTGGTGTGCACTAAAAACAAAAGTAGGGTTAAATTGAAATGGAAATTAGCTGAGAATGAGCTATAGTACTTCCACGCAATAGAAAGTAAGCATCTGTGAGGCAAATAAAAAAGGTTGGTTATTGCGCGGTGCAAAAACCAACTTTATGAGAAATCACGAAAAGTTTTATTGAACACGCCTTCCAATGTCAACTTTACAGTGAAAGGGATTGGAACTTATGTGAGAATCGTTCACTGTTTTTTGTCCACAATCAAGGCATCAGCCACAACTTCAGCAACAGACTTGATTTCAATACCAAGTTTGTACTCCTGGTTGATTTGCATAAGTTGGTCAGCACAATTGTGACACGGGGTAATTACGACATTCGCCCCAGTTGCAATTATCTGATCAGCTTTTATTTTGCCTATTTTCAGACGTCTTTCATTGTATTCGCTCATGGCGAGCATACCGCCTCCGCCACCGCAACAGAAATTGTCGCTGCCTGTTGGTGTCATCTCAATGAGTTCAGGCACAGCAGACTTAACCACGAAACGCAGTGAGTTATAGAGTCCGCCATTGCGCACAATATTACAAGGGTCGTGGATAGTGTATTTTTTAGTATTCAGAGTCTTGTCAAGTTTGATTTTTCCTGTTTTGATATAATCTTCCAAGAGTTCCACTAATGAAATCATCTTAAAATCGGGATGTTCTTTCATGTAGTTAGGTGCCTCCCAGCGCAGGGCGCGTGTTCCGTGACCGCACTCACCCAAAACCAAAGTCTTGCATTTCAGGCGGTGGATTTCATCGTACATGTGTTGTGCTATCTGTTTGGCATGTGCGTCATTTCCTGAGAAATAGCCGTAATTAGTCACGTCATACATCTCATCCGAAAGGGTCCAGTCGGCTCCAGCGGCATAGAAAATCTTTGCAGCAGCGGCGATTGAAAGCGGGAAGAACTTAGGTTCACGCGGATTCAACGTATAAAGTATTTCGGAATTCTCCTTGTTGAGCGGGATAAGGGTCTCCTCGGTCTCAAGTTCATCCTGCAAATCTTCCTGCATCCATTCGATTGTGTCAACATAATCCTCCTTAGGGATAGCCATGTTGTTTTTAGTCTTCAAGGCAGCGTCAACAGTGGCTTGCAAGGAAGCGGGTACACAACCCATGGCGGCGAGCATCCTGCGCCCAGTTCTCACAACAAATGGTATGTCAACACCAATTGAACAATGTTTCACGCATCGACCGCACATGGTGCATGCCCCAAAAAGAGAATCAACCAAATCAGGAATTGCCTCCTCATCCAAATCTTTGGCATTAACCAATTTAGGAGCCACCTTCCCCAAGAAAGTGCAATATCTTCTGTAAATCGAAGAAACCATATCCACTTTTTTCCCAGGTATGAATTTCGGGTCGTTGAAGGTTTTGAAAAAGAGGCAGCTCGTTTCGCAAAGTCCGCAGTGAACACAAGCGTTCAAATGTGTAACTAACTTACTGTCAGTGTGCTTTGTGAGTATGTTAATAGCCTTTTGGATATTCTCTTGTGAAATATTGCTCATAACTAAAAATTTGCCGCAAAGATACACAAAACTTTCAACTTTTTTCCTCTAAACTTTCGTTCAAAAAGTCTATCTTTGCAGCCATTAAAAAAGCAATAGATTTACAAGATGAAACATAAGATTTTTATAGTTGCAGCCATAGCTCTGTTATTCTCAGCAAACCTTGAAGCACAGACGCCTAACAAGCATTATCAGCAGAACAAAACCAAGATGGACCAGCTTCTGAACGCCATCAACATGATGTATGTTGACTCTGTGGATTTCGACCCGTTGGTTGACAAATCAATAAATGCCATGTTGCAGGAATTGGACCCTCACACCGCATACATTCCGTCGAAGGATGTGCAAGCGATGACCGAGCCTTTGCAGGGCACTTTTGACGGCATCGGCGTCACTTTCCAGCTCATAAAGGACACCATAAACGTGATGGAAGTGATAATTGACGGTCCTTCTGAGAAGGTAGGGCTTATGCCGGGCGACAAGATTGTGAAGGTTGACGACACATTGGCTGTTGGAGAGGACATCACCAACGACTGGGTAAGGAAGCATCTTCGCGGCAAAAAAGGCTCAAAGGTGAAGGTGACAGTGGTACGCGGTCACAAAAAGACCCCCATCGACTTTGTCATCACCCGCGGCGCCATCCCGATGTACAGCATCAACGTAAGCTTCATGGCTGACACTACCACTGGCTACATCAAGTTGGAGCGTTTTGCCGCAACCTCCACCACCGAACTCAAAAAAGCCATCTCGAAGCTCAAAGAACAAGGAATGCAAGACCTTATACTTGACCTGCGCGGCAACGGCGGCGGCTACCTTAACATTGCATTTGAAATCTGCGACCAATTCATATCCGGAAAACGCATGATTGTATATACCGACAACTTCCGCAAAACCGGAGAAAAATACTACTCTTCGCAGGAGGGCCTCTTTGAAGAAGGAAAACTCATCGTGCTGGTTGACGAGAATTCGGCTTCCGCCAGTGAAATCACCTCCGGCTGTATCCAAGATTGGGACAGAGGATTGGTTATCGGACGCAGAACTTTCGGTAAAGGATTAGTACAAAAACCTTTACGTTTGATAGATCAATCAGAAGTACGCTTGACAATATCCCACTACTACACCCCTACCGGCCGTTGTATCCAAAAGCCCTATGAGGACGGCTTGGACGCATACTTCAAAGACTTGCAAACCAGGGCCAAGAACGGAGAATACTACACAGCGGACAACATCAAATTCCCCGATTCACTGAAATACAAAACGCCACACGGAAGAGTTGTTTACGGCGGTGGCGGCATCATGCCTGATATTTTCGTACCTTTAGACACCACTAAATATTCAACACTCTTCAACGAAATCGTCAGAAAAGGCATCTTCGGCAACTTTACAGTTGATTATCTTGAGAACAATCGTGAAAATCTCCTCCAAAAATACCCTAAATTTGAAGATTTCCAGGACAATTACAAGATAACCGATGAATTTTACAACAAATTCATGAATTTCGCAAAAGAAGAGGGCTTGAGTGAATCCGCAAGTTTTGTTTTCAGCGACTATGCCGATGCCTTCCTGAAAGAAAACAAGGAAAAATTAGACTCTTTGTTCAAGACAGCTGAGGACTTCGACAAGACAATCTTCGACACAATGTTTACCAACTACATCGATAAAACATACGGAGAGATCCAAAGATTGCGTAACGAAGAGCACGCTGGAGAGTTTATCAAAGAGTATTTGAGATTCGAAATTGCCCGCGGGTTATACGGCTACGGCGACGCCTATCGCGTGTTCTTGGAGAGTGACGACACATACCAACAGGCAGTGGAAATCATGCACAACAAGAAAATATTCAAGAAATACAAAGTGTCGTCAGGAAAATAATTTTCACACTATTAATGCAAAAAAAAAGCATATAACTGCAATTGATTTAAAAGAATATTATTTACATTCATAGATACGAGTATTTTTCTTATCTTCGCGGCTCAGAATTATAATTAAAAAACTGATATAAAAAATGAAGAAATTATCATTATTGTTAGTGTTGGGCGCAATGTTGCTCAGCGGCGTATCATACGCACAAGAAAAGAATGAAGAAGAAGGCTACAAGTTCACTGTAGTGAAAGAGTTGCCCGTCACTTCTGTCAAGGACCAGAATCGTGCCGGCACATGCTGGTGCTACTCAGGCTTGGGTTTCATCGAATCAGAACTTCTCCGTATGGGCAAGGGTGAGTACGACTTGTCAGAGATGTACATTGTATCCAAAACATACGGCGACCGTGCCAAGGCAGCTGTTCGCACCCACGGCGACGTATCTTTCTCACAAGGCGGATCATTCTATGATGTAATCTACGGCATGAAGACTTTCGGTCTTGTTCCGGAGTCTGAAATGCGTCCGGGCGCTGCCTATGGCGACACTCTTTCAGACCACGGCGAACTCTCTGCCATCACCGATGCCATCGTTGAGGCCATTGCAAAGAAAGATCACAAAAAACTGCAAACCGATTCAGAAGGCAACCCTATGTGGCTCAAAGCACTCAATGCAGTTCACGACGCTTATCTTGGAACATGCCCTACACAATTCTCATACAAAGGCGTTTCCTACACCCCACAATCTTTCTACAACTCACTTGGTTTGAATGCTGACGACTATGTTTCAATCACATCTTTCACACACCATCCATTCTATGAAAAATTCGTTTTGGAAATCCAAGACAACTGGCGTTGGGGCCAATCTTACAACGTTCCTTTGGATGAGATGATGGAGATTTTCGATTACGCTATCGACCACGGCTACACAATCGCTTGGGGTTCTGACGTTTCTGAACCAGGTTTCCGCAGCAATATCAGAAACGGCTTCTGCGTTCTTCCAGACTTGGAAGCAACCGCACAAGTAGGCACTGACATGGCTCACTGGACAGGTCTCACAACCGCAGAACGCTCTAAAGAATCACAAAACAAACCCACACCACAACGCTGGGTTACTCAACAAGAACGCCAGGTTGCGTACGACAACTGGGAGACAACCGACGACCACGGTATGCTTATCTACGGAAAGGCTAAAGATCAAACTGGCAACGAATACTACATGGTTAAGAATTCTTGGGGCAAATACGGAAAATACGACGGTATGTTCTACTGCTCAAAAGCATTCGCCCGCTACAAAACCATGAACATCTTAGTTCATAAAGACGGTATTCCAAAAGAGATCAGAAAAAAACTTGGTATCAAATAATAACACTACTAATACAGAAGGCGGTATCTACGGATACCGCCTTTTTTGTATCATCATTTTCATCAAAAAATTGTACCTTCGCGCCATAATTATTGCGAATCACGAACTCTTATAATAATGAAAAAAACATCTTTAATTATTTTGCTTTGCAGCATTTTCTTGTTCAGTTATGCTCAAAACGACCATTTAGTTGGGGCCAACTGCACTTCAATCATGGTGGGGAAGAAGGCTTCTGCAGACGGTTCTGTAATAACATCGCACACCTGCGATAGCAAATATCGCACATGGGTGACGATAGAGCCCGCCGCCGACCATAAACCCGGTACCATGCACAAGGTTTACAAGGGCACCATGCACACAGAAACACCCAAAAGTATGGAGAACCTCGTGCTTGCGGGAGAGATTCCAGAAGTGGCCCACACCTATGCATATATGAACACGGCCTATCCTTGCATGAATGAGAAGCAATTAGCCATGGGCGAAAGCACCTTTTCGGGACCTGACACCCTCATGAACCCGGATGCCATGTTCATGATTGAAGAGCTGCAACGCGTGGCACTCCAACGCTGCACAACCGCCCGCGAAGCCATAAAACTCATCGGCGACCTCATCAAGACATACGGTTATGCCGACGGCGGTGAATGCATCACCATTGCCGACAAAAAAGAAGTGTGGCAGATGGAAATCATCGGGGAAGGCCGCGATGTTATCGGCGGAATGTGGGTCGCACAACGCGTCCCCGACGATGAGGTGGCCGTAAGCTGCAACGTGCCGCGCATCGGCAAACTAAACAGAAAAGACAAAGACAACTTCCTCTGCTCCGACAACATCGAAAAAGTGGCTAAAAAATACGGTTTGTGGGACGGCAAAGGCGACTTCCTTTGGTGGAAAGCTTTCAATGCCTCATACGCTGAAGGCAAGAACCATAAAGAACGTGAATGGTATATCTTCAATTATCTTGCTCCGTCTCTTAACTTGGACCTCAACGCCGAGGCTCTCCCCTTCTCTATCAAACCTGAGAAAAAAGTGGATGTTCGCATTGTAATGGAGCTCTTCCGCGCCACATACGAAGGCACCGTGCTTGACCAAATTGCCAATCTGAAGATGGAAGTGAACCGCAAAGACAAAGACGGCAACTTCTACAAAGACACCATCATCTGCCCTAATGCAAACCCTTGGATGGACGGCAATGAAAGAGCCATGTACAACTTCCTGAATCCCAACACTGTGACTTTCTATCGTGGCATAGCTATGTCGTGGTGCTCTTACTCTTTTATAATGCAATGCCGCGATTGGCTTCCCGATGAAGTGGGCGGTCTTTGCTGGTTCTCATTAGAAAACCCCGGTCAGAGCCCTCGCATCCCTATCTACGCAGGCGCAACCAAAATGCCAGCCGGCTTTGATGTGTGCGGTCACTTCCGCTACAACGAAAATGCAGCCCTGTGGCACTATCGCAAAACCAACAAACTTGCTCAAGTACGCTGGGGCAGAGCTAAAAATATGATGATGGACAACATCATGCGTTACGAGAACAAAGCTTTTGAAGAGTTGCCCGCCTTAGAACAAAAAGCCGTCAATCTTATTAATTCCGGCAAAAAACAAGAGGCTCAAACACTTCTGAACCAATATAGCTCCGACTTTGCCGGCGCAACTCGACAAACATGGCAGGAAATGGAACACAAGTTGTGGGAAACATTTTGGACCGGTTTCTAATCAACGTTTCACTATCTTATAGTGATACTGATTCCTATTGGAATCAGAAACCTGCAAAATGTAAATACCAGCTGGCAAAAAACCTATATTCAGAGACGCTGAGTTCGGCGTCTCTGACTTTTTATTCACAACCACAACACGGCCCTGAAGATCATAGACCATAATATTGGAAATTTCAACATCTTTTGCCAACTGAATATTGAATATCCCGTCTGTTGGATTGGGAAATACAGACAACGAGTGACTATGAATACCAACTCCCAAATATTGCTTATAAACAGCATAGAAATCAGGAATCCCATATCCGTAAACTGAATCGGGAGTGCCAAACTGCGAACTGCCCTCGCGGATCTTCTGCATTATATCCAGTGCCGAATATTCTGGCAGGGCCTGCCACAGACAAGCGCACAGCCCCGATATGACCGGTGTGGCCAAACTTGTTCCATTGGAGAAATTATAGTTGTTAAACGGATAAACACAGCCTGTATTCACTCCGACAGCACATACATCAGGTTTTACACGCCCATCTGAAGTATATCCGCAAGATGAAAAAATTGCGATTGTACTGTCTGATCTGCATGCACCCACAGAAAGAATATCGAAAGCATCCGACGGTTTGCCAATGTGGTGCCACTCGTTAGCACCTTCATTACCCACGGCAACACAAACAATAACCCCCTTATGCGCAAGTATTGTGGCACACAGAGAGGCTATGCTATGCTGACCGTCAAAAGTGGAATAATCGGTATTTGCCTGCGGAAAATCATCGTATGTAGTGTATCCCAAGGATGAATTAACCACGTCTGCCCCTATGCTATCTGCGATTTCCGCTGCTCTCGCCCAAAAATCTTCCTCTATCAATTCTTCTGTTCCAACATATTCAGAATGAATAAAAGCATAAGATGCCTTAGGAGCTGTACCCACTAAACTGCCAGGTTCATCAGCAGCCATTACGGATGTGACTATTGTTCCGTGCAGTTCGGAATACGGATTCTCCAAAGTGTCAACAAAATGGGGCATAAGACTGAATTTCCCAGCAAAGCGATTCTCTGCCATCATATTGTTGTAGAATTCACATGATTCCACACCATACCAACCACCATCTATTACAGCAATCAGCATCCCTTCGCCGCGAAAACCGGCATCGTGAAGATATTGTCCATTATTAAACCTAATCTGAGAATCTCCAATACCATAATCCACACTCTTTTGATTTGTTTGGCTGAAAACGGCATCCGCCCCACTTCCAACATCCTGAATGGCCAACTCTGTGGGTGCAAGCAACCGGTAAGACGCAACTGGTAAGATATCCCCTACAAAATCAAACCCTTGTAAATGAAGTATTTTGGAGCTGTCAGGGCAATATATAGTAACTGTGTTCATCCATTTCGATGTTGACAGAATCTGAATGCTATCGTCCACATTTTTGATCTGACTTACATAATTTGGATTCACAGGAAAATCTTGTTCCGTTATAGGGATACTGAACCTTGTTCGCTTGTTTATTGCCCTCTGCGAGAGAAAAGCGCTTGGATTATCCACAGAAAAAGGAGAATTTGCTTTGTCGATTAAATAAATTCTATAACATGTAGGTTTTTGGGCTGTTGATATACAAACAACAGACAAAAAAAATAGGAACGCCAGAATTCTAACTGCTTTATTCATAGTTGTTTATGATAGATATCAACCATTTATCACTCTACCTATAGTCAAAGGAAAATACTTATGCTCCAACTGATGAATTTTAGTTTCAACAGAGTCTAAATCATCGCTGTCTTCAATATGGAAGGAGAATTGGTCGATAATCTTACCAGTGTCAACGCCTTCATCAACATAGTGAATTGTAATTCCAAATACTTTGACACCATAATTGTATGCATCCGCGATTCCGTGAGCTCCTGGAAAAGAGGGAAGGAGTGCCGGATGAAGATTTATAATATGCATAGGAAAAGCTTTTAGCAAAGTTTCACCAATGATACGCATATAGCCAGCCAAGACGATAAACTCAACATTGCGTTTATTCAGCTCTTTCAGAACCGCTGTTTCATACGAAGCCTTGTCAGGGTAATCTTTTGCCGAAAAAGTAAATGTGTCGATCTGAGCAGTTCTTGCCCGTTCGACCGCCATGCATGATGGTTTGTCTGATACCAAAAGTGCTATTTCAGCATTTAGGGATTTATTTTTCACAGCTTCGATAATTGCCTGGAAGTTTGAGCCGAAACCGCTTGCAAAGACTGCAATTTTCTTCATGACCGTATAATTTATCTGTTAAACATAGAAATACTGAATGTATTTCAATCCTATCCTGTGTTTCAAAGCAAATCACAGTATTAAACGCGCAAAGATACATTTTTATCCATTGATATCAACAGAATAATCATAACGGATAGTGAAATAATTATCAATTTGATTGAACAAAAAAAAAGCCGCAATCGTAAAGGACTGCGGCATTGTCTAAAACAACTGCTTACAGATTATTTTTTGTCTTTTGGGCATTTGCCACCTTCTTTTGGGCAGCCTTTGCCTTCACCTTTGTGGCATCCGGGTTTGTCACCGCCTTTGCAGCAAGCCTTACCTTCGCCTTTGTTGCAGCCACCGCAGCATCCTGCAGCATCAAAAGCAGCCTTTTTCTCATCAATTGTGAGCTTGTCCCAATTGTTCATGGCAGCTTCGAATTGTGCTTTCTTTTCTTCCTGGGCTTTCTTCATCTCCTGCATTTTGTCGTATGCAGCTTTGCGTTCATTGAGAAGCTCTACTTTACGATCTTCAGAGATATTTTCCCAGTTTTGCCAATCTTCGGCAGCTTTCTTACGGGCTTCGAATTCAGCTTTCTGCTCTTCAGTCATCTCTTTGCAACAAGGTTTCTCTTTGTCGCATACTTCGGTGTTAGCCTTGTCTTGGTCTGCAGCTCGGTTGTTGTTGCAAGCTGTGAATGTCAAACAGCCGGCTACCGCTAATAAAAGAAATAATTTTTTCATTTTTTAGTTTTTTTAGATTAATAATGATTGAGTATTAAAAGGGTTATTTTTGCATTGTTACAGGATGCATATCAGCGCGTGTATAGATTTCAGGTTTGAAATATTTCTTCATGAAGGCAACCATCTCCTTCTTAGTCACTGAATTAACCACAGCATCGAATTCTGAAGGATTGCTGATAGGTTCTCCTTGGATAACCTTGTTGCTGATGTAGCTTAGCCAGAAACGGTTTGTCTGGATATTTTTAGCGCGGGTGCTGGTCATCTGCTTTTTCACGAGTTCCAATGTTTTTTTGTCAGGACCTTTGGCCTTGAAATCGTTGAGAATCTTCAAACTTGCATCAGCGAGTTTGTCGGTCTTCTCAGGAGCGCAACCCAAAAGAATCATCAGAGACATCTCGGGGCGTGGGAGTTTACTTGCACCCATCTGCACCATCGGAGAATAAACATCACCCATTTTCTCACGGACGATGCGTACGAATTGGATATCCAATGCTTCACCAACCATGCTGGCAATTATTGAATTTCTGTAATTCCAATCTATAGGATTTGTGATGTACATACCCATGTAACCTTGTTCTTCTGAACCAGCATAAACAGTTTGTACAGTGGATTTGTCAAGACGAGGTTTGAGGACATTGAGGTTGTAATTCTCTTTCTTTGCCGGATTTGTCTTCAAAGAACCAAGATAGAGTTCCACAAATTCTTTCATTTCCTTTTCATCATAGTTTCCAACGAAGAAGAAATCAAAATCTGCAGGATTTGCAAAGCGTTCTCTATAGATCTGCACGGCACGGTCGAAATTAACCTGGCCAAGATAATTTTCATCCCATGAGAACATCTGTTTCATATATGGATCATGGTTCATGGCAGCGTCTAAAAATTCACCCAAATATTTATACATCGGTTGAACTTGGATCATTTTCAATTGTTCTTTAGTTTCATCCATAACGAGTTCAAAAGCGTTAGGATCGATGCGAGGATTTGTGAAGAAAGCATTGAGGTATTGGAAGAAGAATTCCAGGTCTTTTGGAGAAGAGGAGCCGCTGAATCCTTCAGAAAGCAAACTTATTTCAGGAGTGAGGCCGACAGCCTTACCTTTCATCTTCTTGCTCAATGTATTGAAGTCGATTTCAGAAATACCGCCGCGGTCGATGATTTCGGTGGCAAAATCTGCAGAAGCAAGGTCTTTTATGCCATAGAGTGACTTGCCACCCTTACTTGATGCTGAGAACAGGATTTCATCATTCTTATAGTCTGTTTTTTTCAAATAAACAGTAATACCATTGGAGAGAGTCCATTTTTCGGCGCCAACTGCATCAATTTTCTCAACATTTGTAACCTTACCAGCCTTCAGATTCTCTTTTTCAAGAATTTCTTGATCTTTGTATGTGTCAACATAAGGTTCAACGTTTGCCAAAGATTTGTCGTTGATAATTGAAAGGATTTGTTCTTTTGAAGGAACGTTCACGCCATCTTTATCTGGGGCAGTAACGAGTGCAAAGATATTATCTTCGGTAATCCAACCTTTAGCCAAGGCATTGATTTCTTCGAGAGTTATATTCTCTATCAATTTTTTAGCGTAGGTGTTTTCGCGTTTTGCACCAGGAATCGGGTCATTACGGAGGAAGTTGTTGATGTATTGCGTTGCGAAGCGGGCTGATTCTGTTTTGTCAACCTCTTTGGCAGCGCGGTCATAATCCTCAAGGAGCTCCTCTTTTGCACGGTCAAGCTCTGTTTGCAAAAATCCATATTTCAGGACACGGTAATCTTCGCGCATAAGTACTTGCAATGCTTCCGGAACGCGGTTTTCTTTTGCAATAGCTTGAGAACCATACATATCAGTATTTCCAATGAATTCACCATAACCTGAAGATGCACCCATAAACGGACATTTAGGATCCTGTGTCATCTCAGCGAAGCGAGCGTCAAACATTGTGTTGAAGAGATCGATGCAAAGTTGTTTACGAAAATCGCCAATGGTCTTCATTGCGAAATGAGGGTGCTTGCGGATAATCATGATCTGGTTGCCTGAAGCCTCCTTGTCGGTGCAAACTGATACCAACGGCTCTTTATTTGGAGCAAAACCGTAGGTCTCTTTTTTGCGAGGATTCTGTTTAGCCGGGATATTTCCGAACATTGTCTTGATCTTCTGCTCAACCTCTTTCACATTGATGTCACCAACAACGATTACAGCCTGCAAATCTGGACGATACCAATCATGGTAGAAATCTTTAATAGTTTGATAATCAAATGTTTGAAGAATACTCAGTAATCCGATTGGCATACGGTCGGCATAGCGTGAGCCCTTCATCAAGACAGGCCAATACTCTTTGCTTATACGATCGTCAGCGCCAAGACCGAGGCGGTATTCTTCAATAATCACACCGCGTTCCTCATCTATTTCCTTGTTGTCGTAGAGTAATCCTGCAGCCCATCCTCTTAAAATCTTAAGACCAAGATCAATATTAGCAGGATCGTCGAGCGGCATAGGAATCATATACACAGTCTCATCAAAGCTTGTATATGCATTCAAGTCGGCTCCAAAAACAACGCCTTTGCTACGAAGATGATCAACAACAGAGTTGCTCGGGAAGCCTTCTATACCATTGAAAGCCATGTGCTCAGTGAAGTGAGCAAGACCGCGTTGGTCTTCATTTTCCTGATTTGATCCGGCATTTACAGCCAAACGAAACTCAACTCTGTCTTTAGGATAGGAGTTATGACGTATGTAATATGTCAAACCATTATCCAATTTACCAATTGTGACATTCGGGTCAGCCTTGATTGGATCATTGAGATTCAAATCACCACTTTTCTGTGCAAAAATTGCGACTGCACTGAAAAGTATCATCGATAACATTAAAATTTTTTTCATAGAGTTATTGTTTTATTAAAATTTATCCTATTATTTCAATTTTGACAGCTGTTCTTTGATAATTCTGATTTTTTCTTCAGCGTCGGCCTGTTTTTTGCGCTCTATATCAACAACTTGTTGAGGTGCATTATTCACAAAGCGCTCATTGGAAAGTTTTTTCAATACATTTTGAAGGAAACCCTCTGCGTATTTCAAGTCATTTTCTAACTTTTTAATCTCCTCAGCTGCGTCAACAAGACCGGTGAGAGGAACCGAGTATTGAACATTATTTTCGATAAATGAAGCACCATCAACATCAGTATTACCCTTATATTCAATGCTTTCTATATTACACAATTTAGCGATAACGGCATCAAATTCCGGTTCTGAAGATGATTGCTCCGCGTAAACGTTTAATTTAAGGGCGTGTTTCTGGGCAATATTTTTTTCGTTGCGAACCCTGCGCACCTGTTCAATGACCTTGCGTGCATCAGCGAACTCAGCGAGCAGTTGATGGTCTGCCGGGCCAACTTCAGGCATTGATGTAAGCATTATTGACTCGTTTTCCTGTCGTTCGCGCAAAGAATGCCACAATTCCTCAGTGATGAACGGCATAAACGGGTGCAGGATCTTCATCAAAGTTTCAAAAAGGTCAACAATTTCGCAATATGTTTTGCCATCAATTGGTTTCTGATATGCAGGTTTTACAACTTCAAGGAAGCAGGAGCAGAAATCGTCCCAAATAAGTTTATAGACAGACATGAGGGTTTCAGAGAGGCGGTAACGTTTAAAATTCTCTTCAACTTCGGCCAGCACCTCATTGATTCTGTTCTGCATCCATTTCACCGCGGTGGCGGTGTGCAACGGTTGTGCGATATTTTGGTCTATCTCCCACCCTTTCACCAGTCTGAAGGCGTTCCAAAGCTTGTTACTGAAGTTTCTGCCTTGTTCGCAGAGGGATTCGTCAAACAGAAGGTCGTTGCCGGCGGGCGAGCTCAGCAGCATTCCGAAGCGCACGCCATCGGCGCCGTATTTTTCCATCAGCATAATAGGGTCGGGCGAGTTTCCGAGCTGCTTCGACATCTTCCGGTGCAGTTTGTCGCGCACGGTCCCGGTGAAATATACATCCTTGAAAGGAATCTGTCCGCGCCACTCGAGGCCGGCCATAATCATGCGAGCAACCCAGAAGAAGATGATGTCGGGAGCCGTAATCAGAGCGGATGTCGGGTAATAGTACTTTATTTCGGCATTCTCCGGATTGCGGATACCATCGAACACAGACAAAGGCCACAACCACGATGAAAACCAAGTGTCCATAACATCTTCATCCTGTTTCAGATCGTTGATGGTCAGATTAAGTTCAGGATATTTCTGACGGGCGATGTTCAGAGCCTCGTCCACGTTGTGGGCTACTACAAACTCATGGTTTGGCAGATAATATGCAGGAATGCGGTGGCCCCACCAGAGCTGACGACTTATGCACCAGTCTTTGATGTTTTCCATCCAATGTGAGTATGTGTTTTTAAACTTTTCCGGATAGAAATTGATTTCACCGTTCATGACAGCATCCAAAGCCGGTTTTGCCAACTCACCCATCTTGCAGAACCATTGCATCGACAATTTTGGCTCAATGACCTCATTAGTGCGCTCTGAGAATCCTACTTTATTTACATAATCTTCGATTTTCACAAGATTTCCAGCCTTTTCCAACAGCGGAATGATAGCCTCACGAGCCTCGAAGCGGTCCATACCAACCAAGAACTGGGCATTCTCGCTCAAGGTGCCGTTATCATTGAATATATTTATGGTTTCAAGATGATGTTTTATCCCGAGGTTGTAGTCGTTGATATCGTGGGCAGGGGTGATTTTCAGTGCACCTGTGCCGAACTCGCGTTCAACATATTCGTCATAAATCAACGGAATGGATCTGTTTACGAGAGGCACGATAGCGCGTTTGCCTTTGTATTTGGCATAGCGTTCATCGTCGGGATGCATGCAGATTGCAGTATCACCGAGGATGGTTTCAGGACGAGTAGTGGCGATAGTGATGTATTCGTTTTCTTCACCTTCAATCTGGTATCTTACATAGTAGAGTTTTGATTGAAGCTCCTTGTAGATCACTTCCTCGTCAGAAACCGCTGTCAGTGCTTTCGGATCCCAATTGACCATGCGCACGCCGCGATATATTTTCCCTTTGTTGTAGAGATCCACGAAAATGTCTGTTACTGCCTCAGACAACTCCGGGTCCATGGTGAACTTCGTGCGTTCCCAATCGCAGGATGCGCCCAGCTTGCGGAGTTGTTTCAGGATGATGCCTCCGTATTTCTCTTTCCATTCCCAAGCGTGTTTCAAGAACTCCTCACGTGAGAGGTCTTTTTTATCAATTCCCTGCTCCTTGAGATAATTCACGACCTTAGCCTCTGTGGCTATCGATGCATGGTCGGTGCCGGGCACCCAGACAGCGTTGAAACCTTTCATGCGGGCGCGGCGCACAAGCACATCCTGTATTGTGTTGTTGAGCATGTGACCCATGTGGAGCACACCCGTCACATTTGGCGGCGGAATCACTATCGAATATGCCGGACGTGAATCGGGTTCCGAGTGGAACATCCGGTGGTCGGTCCAAAATTTATACCACTTATCTTCAACCGCAATAGGGTCATATTTAGTGTTAATCTCTGTTGCCATTTTTATAATATACTAATAATCAATAATTTACCAAGAACACTTCTCCAAAGTGCATAATTTGGCAAATATACGATTTTTTACTAAAGCATGATAATTTATTTTCACTGCAGCACTGTGGCGCTCACAACGTGATTATACGAGTGGAGGACATTGTTCATTATAGCAACTTCATGGCTATTTTCGCACAGGCTTCAGCATCGGCCAAGGCGTGGTGGTGGTTCTCCATCGGGCAACCGCAAGCAGCAGCCACAGTGTGCAGCTGGTGATCAGGCAGACTGCGTCCGAAGAAGCGTCGCGCCGCCCTGCATGTGCAATGAAACTCATAATCGGGATAATCCATCTGATAGACTTTGAACACAGCCTTCAAACATCCTTCGTCGAACGGACTGTTATGTGCAACCAACGGCAAACCCTCGATGAGAGGCTCGACTTTATGCCATACCACAGGGAATACTGGCGCATCATCGGTGTCTTCATGACCAAGGCCGTGCACACGCTGGCAGAACCAGGCATAATAATCCGGCTCAGGTTTGATGAGACTGTAGAAAGTGTCCGTTATCACGCCACCGCGCACCACTACCACGCCCACACTGCAAACACTGCTGCGCTGCCCGTTGGCAGTCTCAAAATCTATGGCAGCAAAATCGTTCATTTCTTCATTTGGAATTGAGGCTGCAAAAGTCGTAAAAATTTGCTAATCTGCAACAGGAAAATGCCTTTTTCAAACTAATCTCTGCCTCTCAATTTCACACCTACGAAAAAACAGCGCGGCATCTTTGGACCATATATGTACCCAGAATCCCGCATAACACCCACATCCAAGTCTTTTTGATATGAGTTAGTTATGTTATTCACACCTAAAGAGACTTGAATATTAAATATATCACGTTGATTCTCCGAATTATTTTTACTCAGTTTCACGCCGAATTCGTATGACACTTGGGCATTTAGCACAAAGAACGTCTGTGACTTCGTAAGAGATGACATTTCAGCTTCATGTGGCACCAACATCGGACCTGTCAGATTTCCGGAGAGATTCAGTGTCAGTTTTTTCCAAGGATTACTTTCAGCTATAAAATATCCGTAAACCTGCGGTGTGCGAAGCATCCTGATCTCGGGTGCTGCTTCGTCACTCCATTGTATCGCTGAGTTGTAGCGGCTTATCTGCCAAGTAGCTCCCACCTGTAACATCAAATAGCGGCGCCAGCTGATCTTTATTGCCTGATGAACACCGGCAACATATCCCTTGTCGGCGTTATATCGTTCCGACACTTCCACGCCTTCTGCTGTTTCATATCTTCTTTCGGCAAAGATATCATTTAGAAATGTGTAAAATAACTCTGTTGTGAAATCAGCATCGACTCCGCCCCTGTTCATGCAGTAATCTGCAGAGACAGAAGCACTGTGCGATCTTTCCTCCCTCAATCCGTCAGCAAGTCTGCTGACTATTCTTTCACCATCGGCCAACATAACGTGAAGGTCCTCGTCATAGTTTTGAGGCGGTCTGAAACCCATGGCGTAATTTACTCTCAGCGACAAACTTCTAATTGGATTATATCTGATGTTCACTCGTGGAGAGACAATAATCCTGCTAATCAACGAATGTTTGTCAGCACGGACACCCGCCAACAAGGACCACTCTTCGTTTTTCCATTCGTTTTGAGCATAAAGTCCGACGATATTGACATTTTGCTGTAAATATTGACTATGTTCTGGAATGGAATCGGATAGCATATCAAAATTGTATTCCGCTCCGACTGTCAAAGACGCTGGCATAAACCAAAGTGTGTCAAAATGGAATCGCCACAGACCGCCTGTTGACAGAGTGAGATTGTGAGTATATCCATAGGATTTCAGGGCTTCGGCCTTTTCCTCCTCTCCGCCTTCCATGCAGCCTCCGTAGTAGCTGTTTCTCTTCACATTTTGTAGAGCGAGGTACGTTTCCACGTGCTGGTGACCAAAATCGATGTGGTAGTCGATATTTCCGCTATGAATAAAGTGGGATGCGCCTTCTGATATATCAGACATGTGAGGCTGAAGGTCCAATTTGTTTCCGCCCCTGTGCTCATCCGAAACATAATTATATCTGATGCTGAGTTTTGAAAGTTTTGTAGGTCTTACGAAGGCATTGAAACCTAATGAGAGATTATTCAATTTGGGGATGTCGCTATAGAGGTCTTCATTATGGTCGTATGCATCGCGATGGCGGTTTTGAGCGAAAAGGTAAAGACCTGCAGCATTATTTCTGGTCACAGCGGATGCGTATGCATGGGTCACATTGTCGAAAGCATTTGCCAGGTTGATGTTGGTTATGGTGTGGCCTATGCCGCCGCCGTTTCTATATGCCTCCTTTGTTATCACATTTATAATGCCGCCGACAGCCGAAGCACCGTACAGAGCGCTTCCGCCGCCCCTCATCACCTCTATTCTATCAATCATCTCGACTGGTATTTGTTCCAATCCATAAACACCAATAAGAGAGGAAAAAATAGGTTTAGAATCAATCAATATCTGTGAGTAATGACCATCAAGACCATTGATACGCACCTGAGTAAAACCGCAGTTTTGGCAATTATCCTCTACACGTACACCGGAAACAAAATCTAAAGTTTGCGCCAAACAAACCGAATTTGTGGAATTCATGGTCTTAAGAGTGGCAATATCCACCAATGAAGGGGCTTGCCTCCGTAATGTGCGCTCCCTGTTTGATGATATTGTTATCTCTTCTATGTGGATTGTATCATGATTTTGACTGTGTGATATTTCTTGCGCTCGTACACACAACGCGCTGATCCATAGTACTATGGAAAGTGAAAATCGTATTATTTTTTTCATATCTGTTACATATAGTGCAAAACAAGCCAAGACCACTCTGAAGAAATAAATTTCTTCAGACAGTCTCAACAATTAAAACCCGTCCTGTTACAATTGTAAAACAGGGGGTGCACGCAACAGACAGACGCCCGTCTTGCCAAGGTAGGTAAAGGGGGCCTCTAATACAAAAAAAATGTTTATTATGACACTTTCTACGGCATCTACATAGGTGTCTGGCAACAAAAACCGTTCCTGGTTACTGTTACAGATGGCACATGACGAGCAGTTGTCGGAGTCATCAAAATAAATGACAGTATGTGACAGTTTATGATGAGACATAGTCTGCCCATCTAACGGGCAGACTATGTCTTCTGCATTTTTCCAATGATGATGGTGGCCTGCCTTAACTCCTAACGCAACAAGAAACAGCGTAAGAAGAAACAATGATGTTGTTTGTCGCAGGCGGTAATTCATTATTAGAATCCGATATATGTCTATTTAATTCCGAGCTCTTTTTTTACGGCGGCAGTAATATCATCAGTGTCGGTATGGTAAGCACACATTGTTACATCAAACACATAGTTGTATTTACCATTTTCGGCAACCACTTTGATAGCCTCCTTAAGTTTGTCTTGAAGAGGTCGTATCAACTCCATCTGTTTGTTTTGGATATCCATTTCGCTTGAGGACACAAAATCTTGAAGGCGTTCATAGAGTTTACGGAGTTCGTCTTCTTTTACTTTAAGTATTGCAGCTGAAGTTGTGGTAGTGGCTAATTTCTGATAGTCCTCCTGTTTTTTCTTAAGTTCGTCAGCCATCTGCTGGCCCACTGCTTCAAGTTCCTGTTGGTAATCAACGATCGCCTTTTGAATAGAGTCAACGCCGGGCATCTCCTTCATTATGGCGCCATAATCAACATGTGCGAACTTGGCTTTTTGAGCAAAGCCTGTGTGCACGAGGAACAGGGCTATAGCGCATATTAGAATTACTCTTTTCATCTTTCCGAAATTACTTGATGCCTAATTCTTTTTTCACCATCGGAGTGATATCATCACTATTGGAGTAGTAAAGAAGTGTTGATGTATCGAAAACGTAGGTGTAGTTGTTTGCCTTGGCAACCTTGTCTATTGCATTATGGATAGCATCCTGGAAAGGTTTGGCAAGCTCATAGCGTTTGTTTTCGAGATCTTCCTGTACTCCGGCTTGGAATTCCTGAATTCTTGCAGCCAGATCGTTGAGCTCTTTCTCACGCATTTGGCGCACTGTGGGCGACATGGTTCCAACTTCACGGTCGAACTTGTCTTTCTTGGTCTGGAATTCGGTAACCATATTGTCATATTCGGCCTGTAATTCCTGTTGGAAAGCCATAAGCTTAACCTGCATGGAGTCGATGCCTGGCATAACTTCCAATATTTCACCTGAGTTCACGTGACCATATTTTTGGGCATTGGCCACTTGCACTGAGCATATTGCGATTACCGCAATGATCATTAAGAATCTTTTCATAACTCTTTTATCCGAATTTAATTATTAATCATCTAAATTATTACTGCCTGATATGCCCATTTTTTGAAGGACTTCAGCATTGATATCCCATTTCGGGTCGGCATAAATGATAGTGAGGTCGCCGGCTGTGTCGAAGACGAATGCAAAACCCTTCTCCTTAGCATAGTCATTCACAGCGTTGATAACACGGTCTTGGATAGGTTTCACCAACTCCTCGCGTTTTTTAAAGAGGTCGCCATCCTGACCGAAGCGCTTTTTCTGCAGATCTTTGGCGGCTTTTTCCTGTGCTATGATGGCCTCTTCGCGACTTCTTTTAATCTGTTCCGGCAAAGTTATCGACTCTACCTGATAGCGTTTGTACATGGAGTCGATCTTGGAGAATTTGCCTTCGATTTCCTTCTGCCACTGCACTGCCACACGGTCTAACTCGGCTTGTGCCTCTTTGTATTCAGGTATCTGTGAAAGAATATATTCGGAATTGATATACGCATACTTCTGCGCAAAGCCGAACATCATCATCATTGAAAATAATACTGTGAAAAGAAGTTGTTTTTTCATCTCTTTATATTTTATTTATGCGTTTCGTAAGACATTAATTCAGAGCAACAAGTTTAATCTATGGATTGGTTTATTGAGATGTGGAACTGGCTTCCCCAGTTTTTGGACGACATTCCCGGCACAGGGTCGAAGCCGTAGCCCCAGTCGAAGCCGAGCAAACCGAACATAGGCAGGTAAACTCTTACGCCGACACCTGCAGACTTGTACATATCGAACGGGTTATAGTCACGGATATTCAGCCATCCCTTGCCGGCCTCAGCGAAGGCGAGCAGATATACGGTGGCTGACGGATTCAAAGTTATCGGGTATCTCAGTTCTGCGGTGAACTTGTGATAAAAGGCAGCACCTACGCTGTTTCCGTTCACGTTTGGAGAAAGCACAGCGTCCTCATATCCGCGCATACCTATGATCTCACGGCCATCGTAAGTGAATGTTGACATACCATCGCCGCCAAGATAGAACCTGCCGAACGGAGAAACGCCTACCTCCTTGTTATAACTACCCATAAATCCGGATTTCAACCTGACATTGAGAACCAGATTGTCGTAAATTCTCGTAAACCATGACACATTGAATTTCCACTTATGGAATTCGAGCAACTTGTATTTCTCCTGGTCTGTGGCCTGCGAATAGTCTTTGTGATTGAACAAAGAATACGGCGGTGTAAGCTGCATCGTGAACGAAATCTCAGAACCCTCACGCGGATAAATCGGAGCATTCACAGAGTTTCTTGCAATCGTCAGTATATAGCTAATACTGTGGGCATAACCGGACTTCATGATGAAATACGGCCAATTATGGACGTTGTAATACTCATACGACAAAGTGTGCGACATCTGGAAATAATCGTCAGGCCACTTGAGTTTGCTTGCCAAAGACAAAGAAGCACCCGCCAACTGGCTGCACTGATAAGACTCATGCTTCTTGGCGTAACCGTTGGTCTGCTTTTGATAGTAAAGTCCGAATGTGAGTGCATTTGGTTTCTTTCCGCCTAACCAAGGCTCAGTGAATGAGAAGTTATAGTATTGGTACCACTTCGAGCTTACAGAAACGTTCAGTGATATACGCTGTCCATCACCACCCGGAATTGGCGTCCAGGCATCTTTCTTGAACAATTTCTTAGTTGAGAAATTGTTGAAGGTGATGCCGGCCGAGATGACAAAGCCCGTAGCACCATAGCCAGCCGACAAAGACAATTGGTCGGAGGTGGTCTCTTCGACAACATAGTTGATGTCAACGGTGCCGTCGGTCTCGTTAGGCTTCGGCTGCACGTCCATCTTCTCCTGGTTGAAATAGCCCATCGACATGAGCACTTGCTGCGAACGTATGATATCAGCACGGTTGAACAGTTGTCCAGGAATGGTGGTGAGCTCCCTCAGAATCACATTGTCATTGGTCTTGGTGTTGCCAATAACCCTGATTGTGTTGTATTTTGCCTGCTTTCCTTCCCTGATTCTGACCTCTATGTCTATTGAGTCGTTTTCTATGCCAACTTCAACTGGATTTGCGCTGAAGAAGAGGTAGCCGTTGTTCATGTACAACGAAGCAATGTCTTCACCATCCTCTTTCATAGTGAGATTTTTGGTCAGCAACGACTGATTATAGACATCACCTTTATTGATGCCCAACAGCTGTTGCAACAACTCGGTAGGATATTTTGTATTACCAACGAAAGAAATATTCCTGAAATAGTATCTGTCACCCTCATTCACATCAATATCGATGTACATATTGTTCTTTTTCAGGTAATAAGTGTCTTTCACTATTACCGCATCGCGATAGCCAAGCTCGTTATACTTGTTGATGAGGTTCACCTTATCCTTCTCGTAGCTCTCTTTGATGAATTTTGAAGGTTTGAAGATTCTAAGCTTTACACGGTCGGCAAAATACTCGTCCAAGTGATCTTTTATGTCCTTCGACTGATAGTAGCCTTTGTGTTTCAGTGCGTATTTGATAGCTGTGTCAGCCTTATACATAGGCATGAAACGGAAACGTTCTTTGGTCTCTTTCATGGAGCGCAGCAAAACGGCGTCTGTAACCTCTGTATTTCCGTTGATATTGATTTTGTCGATCTTGACTTTTTTCGACTTTTTGATATCGAAGAGAAGAGTGACGGCATTTTTGACCTTTTCGTCAGGCAGTTCCTGAATATCTATGTCACAGCTGTAGAAACCTTTGTCTATGAAGTATTTGCGAATAATATTCTTGCAAGTTATCTTCATATTGTCGTTCACAATATTACCTTGTGAGATGCTGAGTTTCTCGCGGAGTTCGTTTTCCTCGCTCTTGGTGGTGCCTTTGAAGCCGAAAGCGCTGAGGCGTGCGCGGTCCTCAAGACGGACATCAAGGAAGATCAGATTGCCCTGAATTCTGGTGGCAGAAATCTCAACATCTTCATAAAGACCTGTATTCCAAAGGTTTTTAACAGACTTGGAGATTGCCTCGCCAGGTACTTCAATAATATCGCCGACATGGAAAGAGAGCAAGCGCGACTCCAACGGAGCGGTTCCGGAGGAGGTGATTCCGCCCACCTCGTACTTTTTTGGAGATGAGTAGTCAATCTTGACGATTGTGTCGGAAGCAGTACCGCCCACAATGATTTGCGAGCGCACCTCAAGTGCCAATGAACACAGGATCATCAATATTGCTATATATCTAACTATTCTCATTTTAAAAAGTCGGCAAAGATAGTGTTTTTTTTAATGTGTTCGGACCTGTTCGCCTGTTTTTCCGAACCGGCGTTCACGCTTTGTAAACTGTTCAATTATCTCATGAAGATGTTCTTTTCTGAAGTCTGGCCACATGACTGGAGAGAAATAGAGTTCGGCGTAAGCGATCTGCCACAGCAGGAAGTTGCTGATTCTCACATCCCCTCCTGTTCGGATCATGAGATCCACGTCAGGAATTTGGGGATTGTAAAGGTGAGAAGAGACAGTGGATTCGCTGATATCATCGGAACTCATTTCTCCGCTCTTGACCTTTTCGGAAATTTTTTTGACAGCGTCAACTATTTCTGAGCGTCCACTGTAACTGATAGCCAGGACAAGAGTGAGTCTTGAGTTTTCTGCCGTCTGTTCAACAGCTTTGTGAAGCGATTCCTGGCAATCTTTCGGGAGCATTTCAACTCTGCCAGAGGTCATCAGACGGATGTTGTTTTTCATCAGCATCGGCACTTCGTTAGCAATGGCAGAGGTGAGCAGTCGCATCAGAGTGTCAATCTCTTCTTTCGGACGGTTCCAATTTTCTGTGGAGAAAGTGTAGAGTGTGAGGTACGGAACGCGGGCTTCGCATGCGCCTTCGACAACGCTTCTTACCGCCTCCACGCCGTGTTTGTGACCATACGCACGCTCCTTGCCCTGCTGCTGGGCCCATCTTCCATTACCATCCATGATGATGGCTATGTGGTTCAGTGTTCTCTCCATAAACGACGGCTATCTTCTTTTTCTGGGTTTCTTAATATCGCAAGTTGAATTCACGTTTCCGAATTTGACAGTAAAGGTGACGCCTGCGAAGGAATAAATGTCGTGTGTGGTGGGGTTTCCACGCTGCTCATCAGCCTGGTGCAACGGCAGGTTCATGCCATTGCCATCAACAAGCTCAGGTGTTCTGTCGGCCATGTCAGCGACTATATCACCACGCTGCTCGCGAAGAAGGTCGTTGTCGTAATATCTGCCGCCAACATCATCAAGATAATCGGTGAAGGTGTACCTGAATCCCCACTCAGCACCAATGCAGAAATACCTGCCAATGTTAAAACGAAGCCCGATACCAAAAGGTATTGCGAAGTGCGTGAGTGAATACTTTTTCGGCATACCTTCCAAACCCTGGCCTTCAGTTCCCAAACTTTGCAGTTCATATACTGTACCGTCAGTATAGGCTGCCTTGGGATCAAAGGAGAAGATGGTGGCACCAGCATAGATATATGGTGCAAAGTGGTTCTTGCCCGTGGAATTGTAGAGTTTGAGGAAATTAAGCTCGGCGGTTATGGAAAATTCGGTGATAGGAGCCCAAAAGCTGAGATTTCTTTCGTAGCCGCCGTTCGTGACTTGGTCGCTGCCCGCAACCTTTCCGAAAAGGAAATCTCCCTTCAGTGCCCATCGCGGTGACAGGTTATAGCGATAAACTATGCCGCCGGCTAACTGCGGCTGCGCAAACAACCGGGAAGGATTAAGCTCTCCGAGATAGAAAGTGGTTCCCACACACGCCCCTATCTCTGAATTCTGGGCAACAATCCTGTCAGGCAACAGCATTGTCAAAACCAATGCCACGGCTATAAATAGATGATTCTTTTTCATTCGTTTCTGCTTTTACAAACCGCAAAAATACAAAATTCTACTCAAACAAGTTGTATTTAATTTCTTTATTTCACAATCGTGACAACGGCAATGGCGGCTATGCCTTCGCCACTGCCCGTGAAACCCATCTTTTCGTTAGTCTTGGCTTTCACTGAGACCCTGTCGGCAGTGACGCCCAGAAGAGTGGCCAAACTACCGGTTATCTGCTCGTTGAAAGCTTTTAGTTTTGGCAACTCCAGAACCAATGTGCAGTCAAGATTGTTCACATTCCATCCCTTTTCGTGGATTTCATTCACTACCATTGACAGCATGACTGCACTATCGGCATTTTTCCACTTGTTGTCGGTGTCGGGAAACAATGTGCCAATATCCTTCATACCGGCCGCACCCAACACGGCGTCACAGACGGCATGTATAAGCACGTCACCATCAGAATGAGCATCCAAACCGAGATGATAAGGTACAGTAATGCCCCCGAGAACCAAAGGTCGGCCGGGGGCAAATCTGTGTGAATCGTATCCTATTCCTACTCGCAAATCATTCATACTATCTGTATCTTCCCTGCTGCTTTATCTCATTTTTATTCGTGGAGACAAAATCAAGATTCAACGTGAAGCGCAATGTGTTTGCAAGCGGATGCTGTTGCTTTGTTGCTATAAGATAGGAAATATCAATGCCGAATACTGTGTACTTTATTCCGGCACCGACTGATATAAACTGGCGATTTCCTTTGTATTGGCTTTCATGAAAATATCCCATTCTTACAAAGAAAAGATCGCGGTAGCTGTATTCAGCACCAAGAGCCCAAATAATCTCACGCATCTCCTCCTTAAAGCCACCAGGAGCGTCGTAAAATGACTGAATCATACCTTGTGGAACTGAAACGTCAGGATTTTTACCGTATTCTATGATAGGATTTCCAGCCTCATCGTAAACTATTCCACCATTGATTGAATCAATGAGGTATTTGGGATTTGTAGGAACCAACAATTTATTGATTTCACCATTGAGTGTCAATTTGTTATAACCGTCGAAATCCATCTCGTAACCGATACCGAGCTTCAAATTCGTCGGAAGGAAGTCGCGGCGCAATGTCCCTGATGAATATGACATCTTGTTACCCATGTTTGAGATTGTCAAACCGGCACGCAAAGTCGAGTTGTTGAAGGCTTTTACATCGAAATCCTGCTCGTAAAACAATGAGAGGTCGGCAGCACCTGCCAAGCCGGCTTTCGTCTCCTCACCGCCGACTATCTGCCCCGCTGTAAGGTTTGAGTAGATGAAACGCGGAGTGATTGCGATTGACAACTGGTCGATCAACTTACGTGAATATGTGAAGTCTATCGCAAATTCATTAGGATTCTGACTGCTGATGAAAGCGCCTCCCTCGTCCATGAAATCAATGTTACCCAAAGAGAAGTAACGCAATGAAGCCGCAATTGCATCCATGTCTGTTATCTTCCAATAACCTGTGAGATATGCAAGGTTGATATCATTGATCAAATGCTTGATCCATGGGCTGTATGACATGCTGAAACCGAACTTGTTGTCGTTGAAGACATACTTTGCGGGATTGTAACTCTGTGAGTTACCGTCAGCTGACGTGGCACATCCAATGTCACCCATGGCACCGGCACGTGAATCAGGAGCGATTGTGACGAACGGAACCGCCGTGGTGATACAGTTCAAATCCTGACCCAAATATGTGTGTCCATTACCCGACTGAGCGTTGACTTGAGTTGTTAATAAGAGTGTTAAGACAATTAACGGAAAAGCAATTTTGATCTTTCTCATGTTTTGTTTTTACTGTTTATTATTTTTTATTATTTCCTTTTAAAATTAAAAATCTAAGCGTTAACGTACTTTTTTGAACTTTATTATATTTTCCGAGAAAAAAATCGTCAAACATTTCAATGTTGTCCTTAAATTATTTATTATCAGTGTTTTACATAATAGAACAACAAATAATAGACTACAGAATAACAAGTTTTTCTATAACCTGAGCAAATTTATTTTCAGAGTTTTTGACTGTAATCCGATACAAATAGGTGCCTTTGGCAACCTTGTCGCCGAAATCGTCAAGACCGTCCCATGAAATCGGTTTTGACCTGCTGCCTTCTATATATTGATTGTCGAAGATTGTCTTGACCAATTTTCCCGAAATGGTGTAAATCTGAATTTTAATGTCGAAATTATCGGCAGACTGGTTATGCTCGAAATAGAAATCGGTGTGTGTGGTGAAAGGATTGGGATAATTGAGCACATGGCTAAGTTCCAGCCTGTTGTCGTTTGACACCCGGAATGAGAGGGTTTGTTCTGCGCTGTTATTGTTGATGTCCCAAGCCCTCAAAGTAAGAGTATGGTCTCCTGGTTGCAGATCTTGGAGATTGTACCTGACAATACCGCAGTTGAAGCTGTCTTTCTCGGTTTTATAGTAGTCGTTGAGTATTATCTTGTTGTTTGTTGCATTGTCGAGCACTGCTATCAAGTCGTGCCCGATGCCATTGCCGGTGGTGTTTATCCCGAAATTATCTGAAATTCTGGCTATCAGCACAGGGTCCGGGTTTGTAATTCCTCCATCAACAAAGTCGAAATCATTGAGATAGAGCTCTATTTTGGGTTTCTCGTCATCTTTCATGCCAGCAGTGTCGGTGCCGCCTATCAGAAAGTCGGTAAAGGCGCCCGCAGCGTCTTCAGAGTTGTTGTGGGCGTAATAGCTGATCTTACCATTGCCAAAAGTGTAGTCTATGTCTTTCGGTACATAGAAACTGAAGTTGAAATATCCGTTCTTCACAGAAGAATTGCCTCTGAAGAGCACACTTTTCTGGGTTTTAAACTCAAATTGCTCGCTCTCAGGGTCGTTTGCCAAAGTCTTTGTCAGCAACTCTTTGTCATAAATCGATGGAAAAATACTTCCGTTGAAGTCGGTAAGGATATTGTTGTTTGCATCCTCGATATGACCGGCAACGGTAACTTTGGAGAGTGCTCGGATAGTGTCTGTTTTGTCGTTTGGTGAAAAATGATTGATGGAGTCAGTCACAACCTTATATTGGGGAATCGGCAGCCGCATTGAAGGGTCGCCCAAAACCACAAACATGGCCAAATTGATTTTGCTGCCGCCATACTTGTTTTTTGCTTTTCTGTTGAGATTTCCAACAGAGACATTCTGTTCGTCGTCTTTATCGAAGATGAGGGAGAAGATATTGATGCCGAAATTGTTGTTTGGCGACGACCAGGCTTCTCTGCTGGCAGCTATCACGGCAGCCGCGCCGCCTTTGTTGTTGAAGTAAATCATGTCAGATGGCGAAAGTACGTCACGGTCGTAGTAGGCAAAGGTGCACGAGAGAGACAACAAAACCGGCATGTTGAACTTGTTGGTCCATTTCTGGATGTCAGTTGCTTCCAAGACGCGCTCTGCAGCCCAGCCGTCTTTGCCGCTGTGCCCGATATAGGTGTACACAAGGGCGCCGCGGTTCATCCTGTTGTTGATGTCGGCCACTGCACTCGGATAGCGCTGCCCGCCGGCATTGGAAACCTGCTGATATGCATCCAAATACATCTTGTCAAAGTTTATGTTTACATTTTGGCGCGCCACTATCTTGGAGAAGGTGTCGGCATGAAAGATGAAATCGTTGGCATTTTCATCATCGGCCACAAAAGCCATGACATTTCGCCAATCGCCCAAATTTGAAATCTGCGACGAATTCTCGGCAACCAGATTCCTGCGTTCCGTGTATCTTATGCTTTTGTCAACAGCCGTCGCTGCCTGAGACTGGTTTGCACAGGGGATTCTTCCTATTCCTATGTCGATGAGTCCAGAAGCGTTGAACCCCTCCTCATCATCCAACAATCCGAAATTGTCATCATTTGAATAAAGATAGTATTCTGAAATGACACCATTTGAAGCATAATACTGATAATTAGGCACATAAATAGATGTTCCTTGAACAATTCCTCTATAATCATAATTCGGACGTCCAAAAAGGAGCAGGTATTTCGGATAGTTCTTGCCTGTTTTATCGTAAATCATCTTCACATAATCACGAATGGCTATAGGATCTTGTGAACCACTTGAAAACTCATTGTAAATCTGCTGCGGGGTCACCACCTTCACGCTCAAGTTGTCATTTTCCATCCTGAATTGTGCCAATCTGTTGGCTTGCGACATGAAATCCGGATGGGCAACAATCACCATGTCAACACCTTCGGTGGCGTGGAGATTCTGGTTTGCTACCGCATTCAAAGGCGTCACAGATTTGTATTTTGAGCCGTCGAAGACCACAAATTCGCGCAGATCAGTCGTCTGGGCGTTGAAATAATTGTTCTGACCGTCATTCTGAAGAGATATCCTCACAATCTCTGACGGATTTGTAACATCCCACACCACAGCAGATTGTGAAACGCCCGACAAAACGAACTTGGTTATGTTTCCATCCCCTACAGACGAGACGTTGCGGAATTGGGTCTGACCATCAAGAATGGCAATCCTGCACGGAAACTCAATTTCTATCCAATCTAAATAGGAAGTTGCCGAAGCTGTGGGTTTTGAGTATGACAAATTGACTCTCAGATTGTTGGAAGAGATGGAGAGGGGCAAGGTGCCGGAAGTGATTCTGGCTATGGTGGTGCTTGTGGGGGCTGTAAGGGCTACGTTTCCTATCTGAACCTGGTTAGCGCTCACCGTAAGATGCGACATCACGGTGGCTGTTGATGCTGCACGCACGGTTATCCTTCCCCCGCCTACTGGCACTGATGGCAGCTTGAAGTTGTAATCCCTGCTCAATGTCACGTCAAAACGGTCGCCGAACCAATCCTTGCCTGACTCACACATATTAAGGAGATCGGTTTCATAAAAGTCAAAAAAATTGAAATCCTCAACAGTCCTATTAGCCTGCAGATTGCTATTGTCAACTGTCTGTACACGTTTTTTTTCTCCCTTACCGACTGTTTGTGTGACAAAATAGGCTGAAGCAGTGGAATACACATTAAAGGTATGTGAGAATCTTTGGGTTTCCTGATTATATGAAACAGTATGAGGAGACAATCCATAGAAGAGGAAATAGTCGCCTTCGTCAAATTTTCCATCATCGCCGTCATGAAGCATAATTGGGATTTCCTGTAGGTCGTCGATGCGTTGCGCCGAGTTTGCCTCCGGAAGCATCCTGCCGCCATTACCGAAAACTGCTATCTGCTGGGAATTGATAGGGTCGGACATACCCATTGCCAACAGGTCGCTGTGGGTAACCTTGTAAATGCCCGTTTCGGAAACAGAAAAATTATACCACTGACCGGTTGCAAGCACCGATTGAGACGCATAGCCGCGCTTTGTGCGGACAAAATCAAATTCCGAGCCGACAATCTCTAACGATATGGATTTCAACAACTTATATTTTCCTTGAGCCGTTCTGACTATTGGTATGAACGATATCTGCACATATCTTTTTTCACGGTCACAGACTGGCAAAACCTCAATATTCAGGGTATCGGAAAGAAAATAATCAGGAATTAACGACGACTTGTCGGAAGGGAGGTCTGTATATTCTTGGGACAACACCCTGTAAGAAAAATTTGTGAATTTTTTTTCAACAGACAATTTTTCATAAAAAGAGGGTAAAGTAGGATTTTCTTGGGTAAAAATCGCGTTTTCAAAAAAGAGACAAGAGGCCGACTGACCGTCTGGAAAAGTGTAAGATATAGGGTCAAGCCAATTGAAAGAGTATGATTTCGTAATTGTTTGAGCTTGATTATCAACAAGATACAAAAAAAATACGAAGAATAAGAAAAATTTTACCCAAGAATTAGAATTCATTTATCGTTATTTTAATTAGACGAAGATGCAATTTTCTAAACGAAACGACGTTAAAAATATTGCGGTGCAAATGTAACAAAACTAAAGTTACTTGCGTTTAAAAGAACTGATATTTTTGTATCTTTGCCCGCTTATATAAAAAAGTAGTATGAAAAGACTAAAGATTGCCATATTGACTATTGTGATCGCGGTCATGGGAGTGACTGCAAATGCACAGGATGCGATGTTTTCACAGTATTTCGCCAATCCGTTGTATTTGAATCCGGCATTCGCAGGCACCAATGTATGTCCGCGACTCGCGTTCCACTTCCGCGACCAGTGGCCGGCGGCACCAGGCACATTCATGACATACACAGCCTCTTACGACGAGCACTTTGACAAGATTTCGGGCGGTGTCGGCATATTGTTGTTCGGCGATCGTGCAGGTCAGGGCGGCATCATAAACACCTACACAGCAAGCGCAATGTACTCCTTCAAGCTGAAGGTTGCGAGGAATTTCAACATGCGTTTCGCATTGCAGGCCACCTATGAGAACCGCGGGTTAAACTGGGAGCAACTCACCTTCGGTGACATGATTGACCCAAAATATGGCTTTGTATATCAAACATCAGAAGTACAACCCGACAAACTCACAATCCACTCTTTTGACATTGCGGCCGGCTTCTTAGGCTACACCCCGCATCTGTATTTCGGCATGGCTGTGCACCACATGGTTCCGGTTATCGGTGCAAGAGGCTTCATCTCCGACGGTCTTGGCGCCTACGATTACAGACCTGTCAAATGGACAGCCCATGTGGGCGGCTACTTCGACCTTAAAAGAAAGAGCAGAAAAGAGACTTCATTCGGTGATATCTCAATCAGCCCTAACTTCATATACCAACACCAACAGCACTTCAACTATTTCAGTGAAGGCTTCTATCTCAACTTCTACCCATTCACAGTCGGCACTTGGTTGCGCCACGGCCTGACTTACAAAGGCAGCGTTTATGAGGGAATGGACGAAGACGGCAATCCTATCCTGACGCCGCAATCATTCCACAACATGGACGCCTTGATTGTCATGTTCGGCATTGAACACGAATGGTTTAAAGTGGCATATTCATACGATATAACAATCAGCAGACTGAAGAATGCCACAGGCGGCAGCCACGAAGTTTCCGTACAGGTCCTTCTCCCTTGCCCCAACAAACGCAAAGCTCTCAAAGATCTTAAATGCCCGTCATTTTAATAATTTATTAGAAAAACACTTTAACAATGAATACAGCAAAGAAATTATTTGGATTATTCGCCGTTGCAGCACTCTTGCTTAGCATGTCTGCCTGCAAAAAACAGAAATCGGCAACCACCGGCTGGAACTATAACGATGCCAAAAACGGTGGCTTTGAAGTAGCCCCATTTGAAGAACAAGCCACCGGTCCCGGCCTTGTCTTCATCGAAGGCGGATCTTTCGTGATGGGACAGATGGAAGAAGACGTGATGAAAGACTGGAACAACACTCCTCGTCGCGTTTCTGTGGCTTCATTCTATATGGATGAATGCGAAGTGGCCAATGTCGATTATCTCGAATATCTCCATTGGCTCGAAAGAGTGTTCATCCCTCAGGATTTGAAAGTCGTTTACGACAACGCCCTTCCTGATGAGAACGTTTGGCGCGACCGCCTCGGCTACAACGAGCCGGATGTAGAATACTACTTCCGCCACCCAGCCTACAGATACTATCCTGTAGTAGGCGTAAACTGGCTCCAGGCAACCAACTATGCAGCATGGCGTACAGACCGCGTAAACGAACAGATTCTCGTTGACCGTGGCTATATCGAATTCGCCGAAACTCCTTCTGCAGAAGGTTACTTCAATACAGACGCTTACCTTACCTACGAATCATACGAGGCTGAAGGCCAAAAACGTCTTAGATACATCTCCAGCGGTGAATACCGTAATGTGAAAATGGAAGACGGTATCCTCCTTCCTAAATATCGTCTGCCCACCGAGGCTGAATGGGAATACGCTGCCTACAGCACTATAGGCAACACCCTCAACGAACGTGTCCTCGAACGTAAAGTTTACCCATGGAACGGTCAACAACTTCGTACCGAAGATAAAAAATACTATGGCGACTTCATGACCAACATGCGCCGCGGCCGCGGTGACCTCATGGGCGTTGCCGGACACCTCAACGACGGCGGCTTCAAAACAAAAGACGTCAAAACCGACTGGCCTAACGACTACGGCCTATACCACATGGCTGGTAATGTCGCTGAATGGGTTATGGACGTTTACAGACAAAGCTCTCACGACGACGTTACCGAATTCAACCCGTTCCGTGGTAACTACTTCGAAACCAAAAAACTCCTCGAAGACGGTACCGTTGCCGAACGCGACAGCGTGGGTAAAATCCCTATGGTTCCTGTCTCTGACTTCAAAAACGACAGAAGACGCAACTACCGCTCAGCCGACAACAAGAACTACCTCGATGGCGACTGGCAGTCACTGAAAAACATGGACGACTGGACTAACGCCACCACAAACACAGAAGCTACCGATATCATGTATGCCAAAACAGCAAACAACTATGACTTCTCACTTGTTAGCGACCACGCTCGAGTTTACAAAGGCGGCTCTTGGAGAGATATCCCTTACTGGTCTTCTCCAGGCTCAAGACGCTACCTCGACGAGGATGAAGCAACCGACTATATTGGCTTCCGCTGCGCTATGGCAAGAGTCGGAACACAAAGCCAAGGAAAAAGAAAATAATACATATAACTAATTAATCACCAAGCTCTTCCTAATATGGAAGAGCTTGTTTTTTCTATATTCTATGCTAAACTTCAAACCCATTAATATCAACGATAAATATATTATCGACCCCTATCTTAAGAAAAACTCACAAACCTGCGACAGAAACTTCACTAATCTCTTCTGCTGGCAACATTTCTACAACACCCAATGGACCATTGCTGACAACTGGCTAGTATTGCGCGCCTGCATAAATGGCGAACGCCGCATGGCCTACATAACCGTCTCTGACAAAGACAACCCTGACTACTGCTCAATAATTCCCACATTGCTCGAAGACGCCAAAAAAAATAATCAACCACTCACCTTGATGGGACTTACTGATGAAGAGTGCCGATTACTCGAAAACTGCTGCAAACACGAGTTTATCTTCGATAAAAACCGCGATTTTGCCGATTATATCTACAAATCAGAGAACCTTAATTCCCTGAGAGGAAGAAAATATGCACAAAAACGCAACCATGTAAACAAGTTCAAGTCGCTATACAACTATCACTACGAACCCATCTCCAAAGCCAATATTGCTGATTGCCTGCAATTGGAGGAATCATGGATTCAACAACATCCTAACGATGAATCCGCCAAGGCAGAAAACTTGGTTATAAAGAATGCACTCGGACATTTTGAGGAACTAAACCTCATAGGTGGCGCACTTTACGTTGAAAATCAGATTGTTGCGTTCACCTACGGTTCGGAAATAAATGAAACGATGTTCTGCACACACGTGGAAAAGGGAGACATTAACTACGAAGGCGTTTACCAAATGATCAATTACCTCTTCGCCCAGCATCTCCCTGAAAAATATCAGCTGATTAACAGAGAAGAAGACATGGGATTACCGGGACTAAGGAAATCCAAAATGTCTTACGAACCCGAAAAATTAGGTTATAAGACAACAGCCCTTCTCATGAACGACGATATGCACGACATTATCAACATCTGGCATAAATGTTTCGGAAATGAGGATGATTCGGTATATCAATTTCTGTCACGCTATTACTTTGAGCACTGCTCCTTCGTGGAAAATGTCAATAACCACATAGTTTCAATGCTGTTCATGATACCCTGCAACACAAAATCCGGAAGTGCAGCATATTTGTATGGCGTGGCCACAGATCCGGAATTCCAGCACCGCGGCTACTCATCGAAACTGATGTCGAAATTTATAGAAAAATGCAAAAACGACGGCTTTGATTTTACGTTCCTTATACCTGAAAAGGAGTCTCTTGCAGATTTTTACGCAAAATTCGGTTATATAAAAACGTCGAAATTAGTGGAATTCAACAGCGACCTCAACCTCGGCACAGGCATACCCGAAAAGGATATTGCACTGGTTCTGCCGCTGAAAGAGAGTTTTACTATTGACGATTTAGATGATACAATATCTTGTACTCCAATGCTTTAAAACTATTCAACCTTTTCAAGGTTCACTCCCTTGAACTTCATGACTTCCACCTTGTCTGCCAACAGCACGAGCTGGTCGCCTGTTATCTGATAATGGTTAATATCCATTTTCAATGCGTTCAAAAACTGCTTCTCAACAGACATCTTGTCACAAAGTCGCTTCGTTGCACCTTTATACTCAATTGAAATTTTCTGCTTTCTGAGCAACTGATAATCGCCGAAAAAGCTGTTACAGCCCAAGCATCCGCTGATAGCACCGTTCGTATCAAAAGTTATGAATGGATGAAGAGCATATTCATTATTAATATCTTCATTTTCAATTGAGACCAACATCCATTGGGGGCCGATTAAAGGCATATTGTTTGAGTTTTTAGCCTCTTTGGAAGATTTACAACATGAAAATGAAAAAACGAGTGTCATCATTATTAAAGAATAGACTATCTTTTGCATAATTTTATATTTGATTCTTATAATTGTTATTAATTTCTTCGATATAATCAAGTATTTGGTCCTTTCCATCACCGGTAACAGCGGATGATTTGAAAATAGGCGGAAGTTCCTCCCACGTCTCCGACAAGATATTTTTCATCTTTTGAATAGTTGAAGTTGCTTTGCCCAAAGATATTTTGTCGGTTTTTGTATAAATAATGGCAAAAGGAATTCCATTTTCACCAAGATTATTGATAAAGTCAATATCTATCTGCTGTGGTTCGATACGTGCGTCAACGAGGACGAACACCAATTGTAGATTTTCGCGGAAAAGCAAGTAATCGGAGATCATTTTCTGCCATTTTTCGCGAATAGTTTTGGATATTTTGGCAAAACCGTATCCGGGAAGGTCAACCAAATACCAATTATTATTGATCACAAAGTGGTTAATAGTCTGTGTTTTTCCGGGTTTCGACGAGGTTTTTGCAAGAGATTTGTTATTAACTAACATATTGATAAGCGATGATTTGCCCACATTTGAGCGCCCGATGAAGGCATACTCAGGCATATTGGCTTCCGGGCATTTGCGCCAATCGCTTTCGCTTTGCAGATATGTGGCAGTTTTTATCAGCATCATATTATCTTCTTGCCAACCATTCGTTGGGGTTTACGTATTTATCGTTTTTCCAAATCTCAAAGTGAAGTTCGTAAGTATTTGAGGTATTGCTTTTTCCAATAGTTCCGATAGTTTGTTTTGTAGAAACCTTGTCACCTTTTTTCACCTTTGTGTTTGAGAGGTTTTGATAAACTGTGAGATACTCGCCATGCCGAATCATGACGACAGTGGTTCCCATAATATTCATGACGCTGGTGACCACACCGTCGAAAACGGCGCGGGCGGAGGTTCCGGCCTCGACCATAATGTCGATTCCGTGATTTTCAATCTGCACTGACGGTACATCAGGGTGCGAATAGTTGCCGAAATCACTCACTTTGGCTCCCTTGGCGACAGGCCATGGCAAACTGCCTTTGTTATTTACAAACGAGGCGTTCAGACTTTTCTCCTCGGGAGTCATGGCGATAGCAGTCGTGGCGCGGGGGGTTGCAGATGTGGTTGATGAAGCTGACCCACTTGCAGCACTCGCAGTTCCAGTGGTGGAAGTGTTAGATTTTGTGCTTTTTTTGGCCCTTTCGGCATTGGCCTTGGCAATCTCGGCCTTTACAGCCCGCTGAATGGCCGCGTCTATCTCCCGCCGTTTCTGCTGCTTTGCCTTCAGATCGGCACTCAACTTCTGCGACTCTTTCCTTAGCTTTTCTGCATTCCGTGTTTTTTTCAGTCTGTCTGATTCCAGATTTTTAATCTCCTGCTCTTTCGATGACAGGGTGTTGAGTTTGTCATTTCTCAACAGCACAATCTCCTCGTTCTTTTTAGTAAGCTCATCGGTGGCTTTGGAAATCTGTTCTGATTGTTCCCTTATGCTTTTCGAGAAGATATTATAGTAGCGCATACGCCTGAACATCTGTGAAAAGTCGTCTGCGGAAAGAATAAAGGTGATCTTGTCGAGAAGTCGCCTGTTTCTATATGCGTTATATACAATCTGTGCATAGTCGGCCTTCATATATGAGAGACGCTTTTGCAACTGTTTCAGCTCCTTTTCATTCTGCTCTTGTTCGTCATCCATCTTTATGATCTGGGAGTTCAGATTGGTGATCATCTGTTCCCTGTTGCTGATCTGGCGACGCAAAAGAGCGGCCTGTTGCACTGCTGCTTTCTGGTTCGATTCAGTTTTTTTTAGGAGTTTCTGCGTGTTTGCGATGTCATTTTCTATTTTCTGCCTGTCTTTTTTCAACTGCGAACTGCTCTTCCCCGTCTGTGCACTCACACAAACAGGCAGCAGCATTACCAACACCAAACAGACATAAAAAACTGTCTGCAAAAGACATCCTCTTCTAAAACTCATCATTTTACATTTAACCTGCAAAATTAATAGTTATTGCAGATTTATTTTTTTGATATTGCAATATTTATTAACATTAAAACGTTGATGCATGGCAAAAAAGTATAAATGGACATTATAGAAATAATTGGAGCTCTGATAGGATTGGCCTATCTGGTATTGGAATACAAGGCCAACGTGTGGCTGTGGCCGGTTGGAATAGTCATGTCTCTGTTCTATGTGGTGATTTACATTAACGGGAAATTTTATGCAGATGCCGGTCTGCAAATCTATTATATCTGTGCAAATATCTATGGTCTTGCACTTTGGACTTACAAAAAGCACCACAAAACTGAAGAAATAGAATCAAAAAAAGAGAATTTTGCCATCTCTAAAACTCCGAAGAAGAGGATATTCCCAATAGCTGCAGTTGCTCTCGCACTGTGGGCGGGATTCTATTTTATTTTGAAAAGTTTCACCGACAGTCCTGTACCGGTTGGCGACGCCTTCACCACATCACTGAGCATTGTGGCAACCTGGATGCTTGCCCAAAAATATGTGGAGCAATGGATACTTTGGATTGTGGTTGACGTGATTTCAGTGATTTTGTACTTCTGGAAAGGCCTTTATCCCACAGCAATTCTGTACGTTGTTTACGTGGTGGTGGCCACAATGGGCTACTTCAACTGGAGAAAACAGATGAAGCAGGAACAACTCGAAGGTCTATAATTCCATATTGTTTTTCTTGAAATAGTACCTTATCATCGCGTCCGGGTCGCGCACGCTCTTCTGCAGCCATTCAAAGTAAAGCTCCTCGTTCTCATCTTCCGAAAGATGCCAGTCAACATCTGAGCGGCGCAGTTTTTCCGATGTGTGCGACAATATTATTGCGGCAGAATTCGAGATGTTGAAACTCTCCGTAAAACCATACATGGGAATCAGCACGTTGACATCAGCCAATCGTTTGGCCTCCTCCGACAAGCCGGTCAGTTCGGTGCCGAACATATATGCAACTTTCTGTTCTACAGGTATATCGAAGATGGTCCTGCGTTTTTCGTCAGGAAGCGTGGCAGCCACAAGGTAGCCTCTACTGTGCAACTTGTCAATACAAGTCTTCACATTGTTTTCATCTGCATCATGACGATATTCGTTAATCGTAAGCCATTTGTCAGCTCCCATGCTTATGTCTTTGTGAACTTCAAATTCATTACGGCTCTGCAACACGTGCACATCCTGTATTCCGTAACAGTCGCAGGTGCGCAACACAGCACTGATGTTCTGCGTCTGATACAAGTCTTCCAAAACCACCGTTATGTGCCGTGTCCTGTTTCCAAGAACCCTTTGAATGGTGGATTTTCGCACATCAGAGACAAAAGTTTCCAAATAATCAATTAATTTTTTACGCAGTTTTTTATCTTCAATATTCATTTTTAAAAAGCACTAAAAAAAGCCCTTAGAAAAGGGCTTTTCCGTATCATAAAAAATTAACTTACTATTTCATGTTGTTGAAAGCAGAACCAGCTTTGAACTTAACAACCTTCTTGGCAGCGATTTTGATTTTCTTGCCAGTACGAGGATTGTGACCTGTTCTTGCCTTACGATCTGCTACACTGAATGTACCAAATCCAATCAAGGAAATTTTACCACCTTTTTTCAGAGTTTCTTCTGAGGATGCAATAAAAGCCTCTAAAGCTGCTTTAGCTTGAACTTTTGTCAAATCGGCTTTTTCTGCCATTGCGCTGATTAATTCATTCTTATTCATTGTGTGAAAAATTTAAAAAAGGTTAATATTAAATTGAGCTACAAATTTAGAAAAAATTGTAAAATAGAGCAGTTATTATAAAATTGTGAATATTTATGGAATTTTGTTTATAAGCATCTATAATTTTGGGCAAAATATTACACTATTCAAGAATATTTGTGTAATTTTCAAATCTGAAACCTTTCAGAAATTCTTCCACCGACATTCTTTTTTTGCCCTCAATTTGCAAGGTTTTGACAAAAATATCGAAATTTTGGGTTGAAATCGTCATCATTTTTGGCAAAATAACATTAATTGTTCCAGGTTTGGTTTGACTTTTATGTTCAGAGACCTCGATTTCAAAAAATTTCAAAACCTTATGCTTGTTATCGGAGAGTTGTTTAAGGAAGGAGAAAGCTGCCGGATAGGGAGAAAGCGCGCGCACATGGTTATAAATCACTTCAGCGTCATTGTCCCATTTGATATGCATATCATCTTTAAAGATTTTCGGGGCTGATTTAAGCGAGTCAGAGGCAGTTTGGGCAATGGGGGTAGTGGTTCCGGAGGCCATCTGATCTAAAGTCTTCACAGCGATGGCGGCACCTTCAACCATAAGTTTGTCATGAAGAGTTTCGGCGTTATCATCGTGAGTGATAGGCACTTCGGTTTGGTTCAGGATTGCTCCGGTATCGGTATGTTCGTCCAACAGAAAAGTTGTAACACCAGTCATAGTCTCACCGTTCATGATAGCGCGTTGAATAGGGGCGGCACCGCGATATTGTGGCAACAGTGAGGCATGGACATTGAATGTTCCCATAGGCGGAATCTGGTAGATACATTTAGGCAGCATACGGAAGGCCACAACCACAAACACATCAGCCTGATAATCACGCAGGTCTTCAACGAGAAGATCGTCTTTGAGTTTTTCGGGTTGAAGAAGTGGAAGATTATGTTTCAGGGCATAATTCTTGACATCTGAAAAGTGCATTTGCTGACCGCGTCCGGCGGGTTTGTCGGGAGTGGTGACCACGCACACCACATCGTGGCCGGTGGCACGGATAGCGTCAAGTGTGGCAACGGCAAATTCCGGTGTGCCCATAAACACCACTTTCAGTTTCCTGTTCATAGAGACTCTACCATTTTTAACATTTTGAGACATGAGATGGCACCTTCAACACCTTTGTTGCCATGAATTCCGCCTGAGCGTTCTTCGGCCTGCCGCATGTCATTAGTTGTGAGCACGCTGAAAATCACTGGTTTCGAAAACTCCAGACCGACTTTCATAATACCATCGGCAACTGCCTGAGATATGAATTCAAAGTGTCGGGTCTCGCCTTGGATCACACATCCAATGCAGATAACAGCATCAACATTAGTATATTTTAGCATCCATTCGGCCCCGAGGGGAAGCTCAAAGCTGCCCGGCACATGATGAATACTGATAAAATCATTGGTAATCCCATACTTGTTGAGTGTTTCCACTGCGCCACTTAAAAGAGAATCGGTAATGTGGCTGTTCCATTCGCTAACCACAATACCGATTCTTATATTTTGCGCAGAAGAAAACTCAAATGGGGTAAATTCCGACAGGTTTTTCTTCTTTTCAGTCATAAAATTATTTTGAAGCTTTAGCTTTTGCTCTTTCTGCGTATTGAGCAACGCTCATTCTGTTATATTCGTTATAGAAATCTTTTTCAATCTTGTTATAAGTATCAAGAGCTTTGTTCCAGTCACCTTTGCGCTCATACATTTGGGCGAGTTTGAAAAGGGTAATAGGGGTGAAGAAAGGATCCTTGCTCTTGGCAGCTTTCTCGTATTGGCTGATAGCCTGAGCCTCGTCACCATTGTCGTCGTAGATGTCACCTATGACTGCTTGGCATGCATACCAAAGTACATCTTCTTTCTTTTTGAATTTTTTGAGATATTCAAGAGCCTCGTCTTTTTGTCCGAGTTTGAGGTAAGTCAAACCTGCATAATAATTGGCAGTGTTTGCAGTTCTTGTGATTTTGTAATTGCTTGCGATATCGAGAAAGCCGTCGTTTTCGCCGTCGCCTTCGAGAGCCAGTTTAAGAGAAGCGGTGTCGCCCTGAACAAACCATTGGATGGGTTGGGTAATTTGGGCAGAAGCTTCCTGGTTTTTCTTCTGCAAATAGAATCTGTTGAATGCCATCAATGCAAGAACAATCACCAATATTCCTATGATAACACCATAAATGATGTTTTGGTATTTGTTAAAGAAAGCGAGAGTCTTGGTTACAAAATTTTCATTTTCCTGCACAAGCTCTTCTTTTTTTGAGCCTAATTTTTCAGTGTTTGCCATATTTGATTACATAAATTTTTAGGGTCGCAAAGATATACTTTTTTTTAATGCGATTTAAATTGAAATTTCAATTTTTTCAACGGGTACTAAACCAAGGTCACCGCAGTACCGGAAGCGGTCACCATAAGCATCCCGTTGTTCTGTCCCAGAACCTCGTAGTCAACATCGATTCCGACTACGGCGTTAGCACCCATGGAAGAAGCGCGTTCCTCAAGTTCCTTTAGTGCTTTTTCACGAGCTTTCAGGAGTTCGTTCTCGTATGAGCCCGAGCGCCCGCCAACGATATTCCTGACTCCTGCAAAAAAGTCCTTAACAAAGTTAACTCCGGTGATCACCTCACCGAAAACCACACCGTGGTAATTCACAATCTGCTTGCCTTCAACGGCATTTGTCGTAGTAAGTATCATAGTTTCAAAATTTTTGCAAAAATAACAATATTGAATATATGTATGTACTATCTCTTCTTAAAAAAACTGAATTTTTTTAATTCCAACTTAGAATCATCAAACCTGCCAGCTTCCGGCAAGTCGCCCTTATGGCAGAGATAATAATCGTGAACTTCCTTGTCGGTGAAGCTCACATGTCTGTAAAAATAGCAATAAGCAATGGTTGAATACTCACGCTGCATCTTCTCACTCACGCTTATTATCGAATGTTCCGGTATTTCTGGGAGTATTTTTTGCAAATCGGTGATTATATCTTTATCCCTCTTTATCTGCTTGTAATTAAAGCTGTTAAATGTTACGGCCAAAGAGATCAGAAACAGTGAAACAACGTTGAAATAAAGTTTGAAGTTTGGTTTCATTTTCCAATTCAGCAGTACAGGCTGCAGCACCAAAGCAAGCGACAATGCAGCAAAAGGATATACGGTGAGAATGTAAAAGTCACGCTGTTTGAGACTCAGCATCATCGGGAGCACCCCGCACAAAGACAACACCAGGAGTGCAACAGCCGTGTTCCAATCAACACTACCCCAAAAACTCTTTTTGCTTTTTATATGGATAGCCAAATGGAGAAGAACAACAATAACTACTGGGATTATCATTTGAGTGATGAATTTCCAGACAATGAAAAATCGGGAATCCACCACCTGCCTTTGTTTTATGCTCTCCACAACCTGCAACTGATAGTATGTGGTCGCATAATGGAAAGCCTTTGGGTTCAACAGTAATAAAAAGGCCAGTGGAAGCAAAAGTGAAGTGACAAGCACAATTGTATCTACGGCGGCCCTTTTAATAGGGATTTTCCGGGCAAAAAGAGACCAAACAACAGGCATTGCGAGGGGATACAGTCCCGTGAATCCCTTAGTTAACACAGTCAAGAAGAGAGAGAATCCTGACAGGACCAAGAACATGAACCTTTTTTCACGCAGACTCATCAAATAGAACAACACAGAGGAAACAACGAAAACCGCCATGGTGTTCTCAAGCAGGTTGTTAACCGAGCCCCATGAAACTATTGGGATCATGACATATATGAAAAGCACGAAAGGGAAGTGTCGTCGCTCACCGCCTATCTCCCTCCAGATGAAAAACATCATAAAAGCCACAATGAAGTACGTAAAAAGGGAATAAAGTTTAGCGACGAAAAGGGTATTCCCGAAATGGAAAAAAAGCGACTCCAATCCAAGTGCCAAAGGTGGGTGCCCATAAAACTCCACATTATTAGTGACGGTGAACTGTGGCTGCCAAAAAGTCCCGAGTCCCTCTGACAGGTTCCTTGAGATTGTTGCATAATACAATCCATCCATAAACATGCCTTCTGTCAGGAACTTGTCGGAGATCAACAAGAAAAAAAGAGCTATCACAAAAAGGTAGCCAAAGAAATTCCGTCTCATCAAATTACCAATCTAAAAAGAAGGCACAAAAATAAAAAATTTACCATTAAAAAATTGTACATTTGCGCTCCTTTTCACAAACACAATTGCGAGTTATGAAGATAAGACTTATATGGGTTGGCAAGACAGACGGCGACATCTTTGACGAAGCCATAAAGTCATATTCTAAGAAAATCACATCATATTTTCCTTACGAAACCGTTGCAGTGCCATACTTGAAAAATGCCAAGAGCATGTCGGAGGAGGAGCAGAAGAAGCGTGAGGGGGAGATGATTTTAAAGAAGATCGAGAATGAAGATTATGTGGTATTGTTGGATGAGCGGGGAAAGGAATTCACCTCTGTTCAATTCTCCGACTTTGTGCAGCAGCGCGCAAATTCAGGATTAAAGACACTGACATTTGTGATTGGCGGAGCGTACGGTTTTTCAAAAGATGTCTATGCGCGCCAGAACGCACAAATAGCGCTTTCAAAACTCACATTCCCGCATATCATGGTCCGTTTGGTTTTCGCCGAACAACTGTATCGCGCATGCACAATACTCCACAACGAGCCATATCACCACTAAAAGCATAAAACTATGGATAACACTGAAACACGCAGGCATCTGCACTCGATAGCTGAACCTTCAAACGAAGAGAAGTGCACATCCTCGTTTATAGTCGAACAGTTAGAAAACACTACTCCAACTAAAATCAGAAGATTCGGGAGCGGGCATCACATACTTGCCGAGTACGATTTTGGCCACGGAGGCTCCACGGTTTTGTTGCGCGCCGACATGGACGCGGTGTGCGTGCAGGAGAGCTCTTCACTACCCTACCACTCGCTGCAGGAGGGAGTTTCGCACAAATGCGGTCATGACGGGCACAGCACCATACTTTTGGCCGTCGCAGAGATGCTGAGAAAAAAACCGCTGCCAAGAGGCAAAGTTCTGCTGCTTTTTCAGGGCGCCGAAGAGACCGGCAGCGGCGCACAGGAAATCCTGAGTGACGGCATGCTTTCGGAATATGATATTGAACACGTGTATGCCCTGCATAACATCCCGGCCACCGAGAAAAACACAATAATCTGCAAACCGAACAGTTTCACCTGCTCTGTGGTCAGCTGCGAAATAACACTCAAAGGGAAAACCGCCCACGCCGCAGAGCCGTGGAACGCCGTATCCCCTTTTGAAACAGCCAACAACATCACCGAATTTGTCATGTCACTTAACAACAACAATATTGACAGCGATGATTTCTGCGTGGCAACACTTATAGAATTCAGAATCGGTGAGAAAGCCTACGGCGTGGCAGCGGGAAACGGCGTGCTACGCTTCACCATACGCACCAAATCCGATCCCTTGCTCAAGGAGATAAAAAGACAAATTGTGGAAGTTGTCAATACTGAAACCGCAAAAATCCATGGTTTAGAAAGCTCTGTCAACTGGATAGAATACTTTGCCGCAACCGACAACGCCGCAGAGGCCGTGGATACCATCATGCAATCTGCAAAAAAACTCGGTCTTACATATATCGACAAACCTGAACCTTTTTTCTGGGGCGAGGATTTCGGACTCTTCACGCAACACTACACCGGCGCGCTGTTCGGATTGGGCTCAGGCATCGACCAACCCCCGCTACATCACCCGGATTTTGATTTCCCCGATGAAATAATTGAGACTGGGGCCGAGATGTTTTACGAATTGGCAAGTCGCAGCGTTTAACCACCGTTAATCGTGAAGATAATGTTCTAAAAGAACAACATCTTCACGCGTGGTGAGCTTGATATTTCGTCTGTCACCCGCCACTACCGCTATTTCAACTTCAGGAAGATAGCGTTTTACCATGCCGCAGTCATCGGTGATACCTGTCTGGGGATCTGCGAGATACCTTTGATATGCCTCCCGTATCACATTGAAGGAGAAAGCCTGTGGAGTCTGGGCCATATACATCATGCTTCTTTTGGGTATTTCCCTGACAAGCCGCGTGTCCTCCCCCACATTGAAGATCGTGTCTGTTGCGGGCACTGCCACCGCCACCGCCTCATACCTGTCAAGTGCCTTCACTGTGTCTTCGATGATTCTTAAACTCACACAAGGCCGCGCCGCATCATGAAAAATCAGGTTAACATTTTCTGAATCACAGGCATTTACGGCGTTGAACGTAGAATCAGTTCGCTGGTCGCCTCCGCTTATTAACTTTGTAACCTTCTTCCACGAATTCTTGTTCACAATACTTTGCATTTCTGCAAGATGTAACGGGTTCATCACAATCCAAACCTCGGCAATTCCCCCGGATTTTTCGAAGGCTTCAATCGAATATTCGATAATGGATCGGCCGTTGATTTTGAAAAACTGCTTAGGCAGTTCATGTCCGAAACGGCTGCCACTGCCGCCTGCCAAAACAATTGCTATATTCCTTTTGGAAGAATTCATCACAGAGTCTTATTCCGTAGGCAGAGCCTTGAAACCTTCGCCCATGATTTCCGCACTGTCGATGATATTCACGAAAGCCGTCGGATCAATATTGTGAAGGTTGTTTTTCAACTTGATAAAATCGGCACGTTCGAGTGAAACGTAGATCATACTGCGCTCTGCGCCGCCATAGAGGCCTTTGCCCACAAACAGCGTACCGCCGCGTTTGAGGTCGTTGAGAATAAATTGACGCATATTCTCGACGTTGTTGGTCACAATGTAAACCGTCTTATACGTTTTCATGCCTTCAACAATGAGGTCGATGATCTTACCTTCTATATAAATAATGATGATAGAGTATATAGGCAGACGTATCTGCTTGAAAGCGATGAGAGTTGTGAGTGTAATGATGGAGTCAACGATTATAACCAGGGTTCCAAGTGATATCTTAGTGTATTTGTGAATAATCATGGATATGATGTCACTGCCTCCTGAGGTTGCGCCGGAACGGAATATCAAACCGATGGCTACACCGTAAATCACACCCGCAACCATAGTGTTCAAGAAGTAATCTGGCATGAAGAACATATCGCTGTGAGGTATCTGAACCATGTTCGGAAGGGCTTGTGAAGCGTCAACAATACCCTCGTGAATCACAGGATTGTAGCCCCATAAAGTCTCAATAACCCATGTGAAAGCAAAAATCAAAATTGTAGAGAGGACGGTCTTGAACCCGAAGCGCGGACCCAGAATCCATGTGCCGATGAGCAGAAGAGGTATGTCCATACAGATTGCATAATAACTGATCTTCCAAGGGAAAACTGTGTTCAAGACGTTCGACAAACCATAGGTGCCACCGGGTGCCAAAAGGTAAGGATTCACGAACATGACGTCACCGACTGCGAAGATAAAACTGCCGGCAATCAACAGTAAGTATGCGATAATCTGCTCTTTAACTCTATTTTTCTGTACCATTTCTTTGTCTTTTTTGCGGCCGCGAAAGTACAAATATTTTCGTTAGCCTCCACTGCTGTCTGAACTTATAATTGTTGAAGAATTAAAAATCTTTCAAACCTGAATAATAATAAAAAAAATTACCTTTGCGTTGTAAAACTAATTGGCAGAATCGATGTCATATATAAACATTAACACTGGTCAGATGTTCAGAAAATTGCTGAAAATTTCAGTCTTTATAGCGACTGTTGTCGTCATGGGTGGTTGCGACACGCTCTTCGGTGGTCAGAAGTTCGACAAAACACTGCTGTCGGGATATTGGGTGTCGGGCACCGTGCACCAATATTTTGCCCCCGAGGGCACTGGCTACACCTGGGACACCGACGACGACGTCACCGAAGAGGAAGCACAACGTTTTACATGGACTTTGGACAAGACCCAACTGACACAAATACATCAAATGGAGATGGGTGGCAATATCCCAAAAACCTACACCGTTACCAAATTGAACGCCACTTTGTTGGAATACCACGATGACTATGGCAAATATTATTCATTTACGAAGGAAAAATGAAAAAGATTCTAAAAATATCGGCAATCGTCCTTTCTTCTGTGGTGGCATTGTTTCTCATTGCCTTCTCCGTTGTATGTTTTAACATTTTTTCACCCTCCAAGCTGACGAAAATTGTCAATAACAACGCTGACAAATTTCTGACCTGTGACTTCAGCATAGACAGGGCGGAATTAACTCTTTTTAAGACGTTTCCGAAAGTGGGAATCGATTTGCAAAACACAACCTTAGTGAACAACGACACACTACTGCACGCCAAAAACCTGATAGCTTCTATCGATGTCAGGGAGTTTCTGCGCAATAAAAGAGTCATCGTTCACGATTTTTTCCTCGACGATGGCAACGTGAACATTATCATCGATGAAAACGGAAATCCCAACTACAACGTGCTGCGCTCCGACAACAGCGATTCCACCTCAAATTTCAACTATTTTATTGACTTAAAAAAAGTTAAGACAAAAGACGTTGACTTAAGCTACAACAACCGTCAATCGAACCTTGCCGCCTCACTGAAAAAAAGCGACATCCTGCTCAAGGGCAGCTATAACGAAAACGTGGCCGACGGCACCCTCTCCCTCCAAGCCGACAAATTCGCACTTCTGGCTAAAGACAGCTCCAGAATATCCTTCACCGGTGACGACATAGCCCTTGACTTTGACGGCAGTTTAACAGATTTTAATACAATTGCTGGCGACTTGTGTATAGATTTGAAGAAATCAGTTGTTGACCTTGACACCAACCGCTACGTTGACACCCTTGACCTGCACCTGAAATCCGATGTCAACGCCGACCTGTCTGTATGGAGCCTTGCATTGGCAGACGCAGAATGCAGCATCGGCGAATGCGACTTCAAACTCTCGGGCAATGCGCACAACAACGAGGAGAAAAACGCAATTGACATAGATTTCAACTACGAGACGCCAAGCTGGGACATCGACGAGGTGATTCCGAAAATCCCGAGAGCCATCATCGGTGATGTCTTGGACGACATGGAACTCCACGGCAAAATCGCCCTTGCCGGGAAAGTAATCGGCCTATACAATGACACCCTTTGGCCTTACATCACATCAGATATCGCCGTAAAAAATGGTGAGTTAAGAAAAGCCGACCTGCCACTCTCTTTCCAGAAAATCGACGCCTTGCTCGACCTCGACATGGACCTCAACAACCGAACCAATGTCAATATTAAGTCTCTGACAGCCACCACAAAAAAACGAAACAAACTTTCCGCTACAGGCTCTATCAAAAATCTGTTCGGAAAAATGCTCTTCGACCTCGTGGCATCAGGCAACCTTCATATCACCGACTTTACTGAATTCTTGCCCAAAGACTTTACAAAATATGAAGGCCTGGCAGACATAAAAATGAAGACAAACTTCGACTATGACTCTGACAAAGGGTTCTCCGTAGCTGACATGACAGCCGACATGGACTGTAAATTCACTAATTTTAACATTCTTTACCATGACACAACATCCATCTCCTCCCCTTTCCTGACAGCCAAAATAAAATTTCCGATACAAGAAAGACCTTACAAGATAGATGAATGGCTCAACGCAAAAGTAAACGCGGGCAAATTGGAGATTAAAAACCTCTCGGATCTTGCCATCACAGCCTCTGATGTCAATTTAGATGCATACACTAACGACCTGTTAGACAGCACTGTTGATCTCAAATTTGCAACCACTTATGACATATCTAACTTCAATCTTGACCTTGATACTGTAAATGTTAACCTCAACTACCCTAAAGGCAAGTTTGTAATGTCAGACGAAGATCATTTCATTATTGATTATCAAGGAAATACAGCTCGTGTGAAATCGGGTCAGACCGTCAACTTTGTCACCGACAATCTGAATCTCAAGGCTAAAGCCGCCTACAAAGACAACGAAGAGAACATTATTTTGCAATGGTCGCCGGTTGTCACCCTGAAAATGACAAACGCCAATTTAGGCATCAAAGACATAGATCATCATTTGGTATCTCCTCAACTTGACATTGATTTCAACACCAAAAAATGCGAGTTAAAAAAAGTTAATGCAAAGTTTGGCGAGTCGGATGTGGCACTCAACGGGACAATAACAGGCATTGAGGATTTCATAAAAGAGACCGGACTGTTGAAGGGCAACCTCAACCTTACAGCGAACTATCTGAATCTGAACGAAATACTTGACGTCATCGATGGTTTGGGCGCGCCTGACTCACTGAGTGAACAAGCCCAATCAATGAAAAGCAACAAAGAAGATGTACCTTTCATTGTGCCATTCGGAATCGACATGAGTATGAAAACCACAATAAAAAAAGCTTTGGTTGAAGACGTGGAGTTTCGGAATATAGCAGGCCAAGTGTATGTCAAGGACGGTGTTTTGGTGTTGGAGGAAATGGGTCTCACCAACGATGCCGCAAAAATGCAGCTGACCGCCATGTACAAGACCCCGCGTCTGAACCACCTCTTCCTCGGTTTCGACTTCCATCTTCTTGACATCAAGATAGATAAACTGATAGCAATGATACCTGATGTGGACACTATCCTGCCGATGCTGAAATCTTTCAGCGGCAATGCCGAATTCCATTTCGCGGCAGAGACTTATCTGAAATCTAACTACGACATCAAATTCTCAACCCTGCGTGGCGCCGCTGCCATAAACGGCAAGGATTTGGTCGTTCTCGACAATGAAACTTACCGCAACATCTCCAAAAAACTGCTCTTTAACAAGAAAACAGAGAACAAAATCGACAGCTTATCCACCGAAATCACCATCTTCAAAAATGAAGTTGACGTCTATCCGTTCTTGGTTTCCATTGACAAATACAGCGCAATAATATCCGGACGGCACAACTTGGACATGACCTACGACTACAACATCTCACTTGTCAAACCCGTCAGAATCGGTCTTGACATTATCGGCATGCCCGACAAACTCAAGTACAAAGTTGGAAAGGCAAAATATGCCAACGACTTCAAACCTGAGCGCAAAAAAGTTGTGGAAAGTAAAATAATGGAGCTGAAATCTCTTATTAACAGCACATTAAGAAGTAACGTAAAGGCACAATAAACTATTATTCTTCCTTGTTAAGTTCGTTAAAACAGTGGCGGCAGAGCGGCACATAGGCGTCTTTTTCGCCAAGAAGCACCTGACTCTGACTTGCTACGATGCGGTGCGAATATTGCGCAAGGTCGCCACACTGAGTGCAGATAGCATGTTGCTTGCTGACGTATTCGGCGACCGCCATCAACTTGGGCATCGGACCAAATGGATTTCCCTTGAAATCCATATCTAACCCGCTGACAATCACGCGTATGCCTGCGTTTGCGAGTTGATTGCAAACATCAACTATGCCATCATCGAAGAATTGCACCTCATCAATGGCTACCACCTGCACCGTGCTCATGTTCACATACAACAGAATCTCAGAAGAGTTGTTGACGGGAGTCGAAATACGGGAATTCTCATTATGAGACACCACATCGTTCTCGTCATAACGCGTGTCTATGGCCGGCTTGAAAAGCTCGATCTCCTGGTTGGCGAACTCCGCACGACGTATCCTCCGCAGCAACTCCTCCGTCTTGCCCGAAAACATTGATCCACAGATCACTTCTATCCATCCTCTCTTATTATTTCTACTCGCTTTATTTTCTAAAAACATTTTAAAAATAGTTGTTGAAGAATTTAGTATTTTTGCAGATTTTTAGGACTGCAAAGTTAATATATTTGTAGGTTTTTTTATCGCTAAAAATTTCAAAAAATGAACGACACATATAACAAACTTTCTGAATTGATTGATAACTGCTTGTCTTTCAGCGTTGAAGACAACAAAATGGCTCTGATTGAGAAAGAAATTATCCTCGAAAAGATCAGAGACCTTTACGTTATGGTCGCCAAAGCTGAAACCGAAGAATACAAATCAGAGGCTGGCGCCAGGGAGGAATGCCCCACTGACAACGACAAACAGGAAAAGGCCTTCATTGCTGAGAATGTTCCTTCCCAGCCCAAACGAGAATACACCAAGGCCAAAACCCTTGAGGAAGATGTTGATCTGTTTTTCGACACAGAACACGAAAGTTACAACAACACCGAAGTTCAGGAAGAATTAGAAAAAATAGAGGCCGAGATTCATACCGAACAGCAAAAGCCCGAAATCGAAGCCCAACAAATGAAGACTGACATTCCAACTCCCGAGCCAATAATTGAGGAAGAAGCAAAGGAAGAGGACATATTCGACAATTTGGAACTTGAGACCGAAATAGTTGTTGATGATGTCATTAAAGACGATTCATCAGAACTTTTCTCTGAAGAGGAAATCAAAATAAACCTTGAGCCTGAAAAGCCTGTTGAGGCACCTAAACCGGAACCTATAACAGAAAAGCCTGTTAAAACAGCTGAAAAGCCGGAGCAAAAGCAACAAGCCCCTGTGAAACCCATGGTTCAGAAAGATGTCAAAAAGCAATATGAACCCAACGATGAGGATGACATCATGCATTTTGCTCCAAAAAGACAAAACGCTCCCAAACCCCAGCAGCAAACCCAACGCTCACTGAACGACCTTTTCAATGAATCCAGGGAAGACAACTCTATCAGCGGACAGTTCCAACGAGCCAAGGTTGGCGATTTGACCAAGGCAATCTCAATAAACGACAAATTCACTTATATTAAAGAGCTCTTCCACAACAGGGGAGAAGATTTCAGCGACGCAATAAAAAAACTCAACGACTGCAAAAATTTGGGTGACGCCTTTGACTGTTTGGAGGAACTGAAACAGAAATACTACTGGGATTCCACATCTGATGCGTATCTCTCATTCTGCGACCTTTTAAGAAGAAAATATTCATAGAATCAACGCCTTATGTTATTACAAACTCTTTGCACTATAACTTGGAAAGTAAATCCGGTGGCCTTCCATATCGGTTCCGTGGAAGTGAGATGGTATGGGATTCTCTTGGCTTTAGGCTTTCTTTTGGCTTACTATACTCTCCAAAAAATTTTCAAAACCGAAAAATTATCACAAAAACTCCTTGATAAGATATCAATCTGGACAATAGTATGGACTATTGTAGGACTACGATTGGGGCATTTCCTGTTTTATGAACCTGAAATGTTCAAGACTGCTCCGCTTCAGATCCTGCTTCCTGTAGATGAAAATTGGCATTTTATCGGATATCAAGGACTTGCGAGTCATGGTGGGGTTATTGGTATTTTCGGTTTCCTGATTTATTATTGTTGGAGACACAAAATCAATTTTTTATGGATTCTTGACAGGTTGGCCATTGCTGTGCCTATTGCCGCGTCATTTGTCAGAATCGGCAACCTTATGAATCACGAGATAGTTGGCAGCATCACAAACGTGCCATGGGCTTTCGATTTCATTTACGGCGGATTTGGCATCGCTGGAACTTTCCGCCATCCCGCACAACTCTATGAGTCAATTGTTTACCTATCTGTATTCATAGGGCTCGCCATTTATTATTTCAAGTTTGCCAAGGGCAAAGTTGCGGCAGGTCGCACTTCCGGAATCACCCTCACTGTAATATTTGTGGCACGCTTTATCATTGAGTTCTTCAAAGAGGTTCAAGTACAATCCGAGATGGACCATGTTCTCAACAACGGCCAATGGCTCTCGATACCTTTCATCGTGGTGGGCTTAGGACTCTTGATTTACTCCTTCGTGAAAAAATCTTATCCGGAGTGCCAATACAAAGAAGAACTTGACATGGAAGAGAAGAAAAAGAAATAATTTTTCTTCTGTAAAAATCATTTAACAAGAAAATAATCACACAAATGAATAGAAAATTTAACAAGGATATTTCAGACGAAGATTTTGCGCCTAAACGTGCAAGAGACAGAAAAACGGAAAGACGTTCAAATGACGGTGGAAAACGTTCGTCGTTCTCGAAAGACCGCGGCAGAAGGTCAAGAAAGTTTGACGACAGCGATTCAGAAGACAGCTTTGAAGGCAATGGCAGAAAGCGTGACTACGGTCGGAAGCGTCCGTCAGGTCGTGGTTTTGACAAAGGCAAGAGAGGCGAAAGGTCGTTTAAACGAGGTTTTTCAGAGCAGGAATCCACAAGGCCACGCCGTAAGAGAAACGTAATTGCAGAATCGGAGATCCTGACAGAAATAATGGATCGCAGAAGAATGGAAGGACGTACCACACCCCGTAAACAGAAGGTGTTGTCGCTTGAATTTGAAGAAAAGCATGGTCCTATCAGACTCAACAAATACATCGCCAATGCCGGGATCTGCTCACGACGTGAGGCTGATGTCCTGATCTCTGCTGGAGCCATAACAGTGAATGGTGAAGTTGTGACGGAAATGGGTCACAAGGTAATGCCGACCGACGAGGTGCGCTATGGCGACAAGGTGCTGCAACGCGAGAAGCCTGTTTACGTGTTGCTCAACAAACCAAAGGATTATATAACCACCACAGACGACGAGCGCAACCGCGCCAACGTCATGGACCTCGTGCGCGATGCCTGTGAAGAGCGCATCTACCCCGTTGGCCGCCTCGACCGCGACACCACAGGACTGCTGCTCTTTACCAATGATGGCGACCTGACAAAAAAACTCACCCATCCAAGCTCAGCCATTGAAAAAACCTACGCTGTTGAACTTGACAAGAACTTCGCCGCCGTTGATATGGATATGCTCCGCGAAGGCATCGAACTCTCCGATGGCAAAATCACACCAGATGACGTTCAATTTGTGGACGACAGCAAGAAAAACATCGGAATAACCATCCACTCGGGCAAAAACCGCATCATTAGACGTATTTTTGAATCCCTTGGTTATGAGGTTGTAAAGTTAGACCGTGTCATATTCGCTGGACTTACCAAGAAAGATCTGCCACGTGGCCATTGGCGCTTCCTCACAAAGAAAGAGGTCGCTTTCCTGAAGATGCTCTCTTCAAAAAAACCTGACACTAAAAATGAATAACATAGAGATAATGTCGCCTGTAGGGTCTTACGAGGCCCTGTCAGCCGCCATCGCCGCCGGTGCCGGCTCCGTATATTTCGGTGTGGGTGCTATGAACATGCGTTCGAGATCCGCCGCCAACTTCACTCTTGAAGATCTCGCCAATATAGCTGACATCTGCCGGAAAAACAACGTCAAAAGCTACCTCACTGTCAACACTATCGTCTATAACGACGAAATTGAACAGATGCAGGAATTGGTCAGCGCGGCAAAAAGATGCAATGTCACTGCAATCATCGCTTCTGATATGGCCGTGATAAGCTATGCCATGAAAATAGGCGTGGAAATCCACCTATCCACCCAATGCAACGTGACCAACATAGAGGCCGTTGAATACTACTCCAAGTTCGCAGATGTGATAGTGCTCGGAAGAGAGTGCAACCTCAGACAAGTCGCAGATATCTGCTCGGAAATTGAACGACGGAATATTGTTGGCCCTAAAGGCGAGAGACTTAAAATCGAAATGTTTGTCCACGGTGCACTCTGTATGGCGGTTTCCGGAAAATGCTACCTCAGCTTGGACAATTTCAACTACCCTGCCAACCGTGGCGCCTGCCTGCAACCCTGCCGCCGCGCCTATAAGGTTCAGGATGCTGAAAATGAGATTGAACTTCTGATTGACAACAAATACATTATGTCGCCAAAAGACCTTTGCACTATCGGTTTCTTAGACAAGATTGTGAAAGCTGGTGTTTCCGTGTTGAAAATCGAAGGTCGCGGCCGCTCGCCAGAGTATGTGAAAGTTGTTACAGAATGCTACCACGAAGCTTTGCAAGCCATCAGCAACGGCACGTTCGACAGAGAGAAAACCGACGCTTGGATGACACGTCTCCGCAGTGTGTATAACCGCGATTTCTGGGACGGTTATTACCTTGGCCGCAAAATGGGCGAATGGACCGAGCGTTATGGCTCACAAGCTACCCGCGTGAAACTTCACGTAGGAAAAATCACCAACTACTTCGCCAATATCAACGTAGCAGAAGTATATATGGAGACCGAATCCTTGTCTGTTGGCGACGAAATCCTTGTCATCGGTCCTACCACAGGCGTTTACAATGACAAAATAACTGAAATAAGAGTGGACGACAAACCGGTTGAAACTGTTGAGAAAGGTGTCTATTGCTCAATAAAGACAAAATCTCTGGTACGCAGAGGCGACAAGGTTTACAAATGGATTGAGGTTGCCGACGAATTTTGATTTTCACCTTTATATATAATAAAAAAGGCGGTCAATCGACCGCCTTTTTTCTATTGTAGTGTCCTAAGTTACTTAACGATGAACTTTTGGATATTGCTGCCATTTGTTGTATTCAAATGGAGGAAGTAAACACCCTTTGCAAAATCGTTCACAGAAATTTGGTATTTCTGAACGCCACCGTCGTGGTTGATTTGTTCAGTATAAACTGTTCTGCCTGTAAGATCAACGATTTCAGCAGAAATTGTCTGAGCGTCAGCACTTACTTCAATTGTCATGTTTGTAACTGCCGGATTAGGATAGATGTTTACGTCAAAATCTTCAATATTGTTGATACCTGTGTTTTCGCCCCAATATTGGAATTCAAAACCAGTGCCTTGGTATTTGTTATCAGAAGCGAAGCGGATTTTGAATCTGCCTGTCTGAGCACCTGCAAGCATAACGGTAGGAACATCTGCAGTATAGTAGCTGACTGGGAGGTTATTGATATCATAGTGGGCGATAAGTTCGCGAGTTTGAGCGTTCTTATAATAGTAAATATCTACAAAATCACCAGATTTAAGATCAAACTTATTGAAGGTATAGATGAGACGGTTTGTATATTTGAGGTTAAGATCATACTCACAAACGTTAGAAGCGCGGTATTCGTCATCGCTGATAGCGTTGTTTGGCTTGTCGGTGAGAATAGCGGTTTGGTCTGTAAGTGTCAAGTTTGTACAAGCGGCCTTGCTGAAGCTGTTAACTCTATAGCTCAACACGAAGCCGTAATCGGTTTCAGAATTTGCAGTAGATGTGAAGACAACGAGAACGCTGTCAGCATTTACTGTAATGGCAGCAGGAAGTTGGTTGCCTGTGAAATCACCTTGTGTGCCACCATCGAGGTTAGTGTAATCGCTGCAAGCAGCCATAAGATAATTGCCGCTATACTCTTGTTTGATACCGGAAGCAGTTGTACCGCCGTTGTAGATTGTAACTTTGTCGCCGGCTTTAACTTTAAGTTTATCGAAGCTCAAAACATAAGATGTTGCATCCGGACAAGCGAGAATCCATTGACGATTTGAGTTTTGGGCATATTTCATATTGCCTGCGCCATCGCTGATAGTACCGAAGCTTGCTGTAACGCGTTTGAAGCTTTCAGCTGGTTTAGCAATTGCTGCAGAATCAGGCATAAGGTTGATCATCATAGCGTTAGAGCCAGCCTCGTTGAATGTACCGGAGCTGTGGGTGTTCTGTTTGTTGATGAGATACCAACCGTTATCTTGGCCAGCCCAACCCCAGTTAACATGGAAATAGGTAGCGTTACCGATAGTTGTGTAACCGTCAACGATCCATGCGTGACCGCCAGCAGAAGCACTGCGACCTGAGAAGAACAGAGGACGACGTGCATCCAATTCTGCTTTTGCCTTATTTTCCCACAAATACATCAATGAGTCGTTTGAAATAACATCGTTGATGTTTTGGAATTGAGAATTTGAATTGAAGAAGAAGTTATTTTGAAGAGCGGCCATAGCATATTCGGATTGAGTACCAGAGCCATCCCAGCCATAACCCATACGTGTAGAAACACCGCAATGATAGATCAATTTTGAAAGCTCACCGTCATATTGGGTAAGTGAGTTTGCCATTGCATCATAGTCATAGTTGGATGCGCTGTAGTTAACAGTTTGTGCGGGATAAGTATAGATAACTTCACCTGTTTCATCATCATATTCACGTGGAATATAAGAAACGATACCATAACCGTTTTCAGGATAACGGTAATAGAAAAGGATATTGGTCATAGTGAGGGCCACACAACCAACAGGGGTGTGGAAATCGTCGTCGTATGAATTCTTTGGATTGTAAGGGCAGCTTGTGTTGTAATATTTTTCCTGAGTCCAGCGGGTTGTAACCAAAGGTTCAACTGCAGGAGCGCCCTTTGTTGAGAAAGGTTTGAAATCGCTTGCAAGGTAGTGGTTCCAGGAATTACGAACCTTGAGTGCACTTTCAGGGTTAGTAAGAAGTCTGGAGATGTCTTGCTTATACTGTTCTGTGTACAAGTCTGCGCCAGTACCTTTTGTGAAGTTGCTTTCCAAAGAGAAGGCCAATACAGGGTTAGCCAGATCTGTTGCAGAAACAATCATGAAGCCTTGGTTTCCAACCTTGAATTGATAATAGACAGGAGTGCCGTCAACAGAATACTCGGTATTCACTAAAACGATCTCCATCTGGTTAGCTCTTGTAGCACCAACTCGTTCGGTGAGGAAGTTTTTAGATGCTTTCATTGCATCTTCCACGGGAATTACGTTAACTGCGTAACTCATCATGATAAACATCAGTAAAGATGCCAAAAGTGTAATTTTCTTCATATTCTATAGAATTTTATTTATAATTATTCTTTACGTAATATAGCCGCAAAAATACAAAAAACAAAAATACAAAAGCATTTTGCATTCATAAAAAAAAGCGACCTTTTTTTTGTCGCTTTTTGGGAGTGTCTATCTGTTATTTTCGATTTTCAATTCCGCTTTTTCAATCTCTCTTTGAAGGTTATGCGGTAGGTTTTCTTTCATGCACTGATGGCATTTCATATCAAGAGTGTACATCCTTCCGATGCAATAATTAGAGTGTTTGCAGCCGCTTTTGGTCACCTCTCCGGAGTGTAGTTTGTTGACAAAATCCGTGTCGTGAACCAGTGCCCTACCCATCTGGAATGCGACGAAACCTGAGTCGAGAACTTTTTCCATATCTTCCTTTTTAACCATACCGCCCACATAGATAAGCGGGAGTTTAAGTGCGTTGCGGAATTTCATTGCTGTATCGTAGAAATACGCATCCTTGTAAGGAACGGTAGGGATTACTATTCTGCCACCGATATGCAATCCGAGTTTCAGCCACCAGAATTTTTTCATGTCCATATAGTGGGCGAGGGTTTTGAGAGGCATGGCACCGCGCATCACCTCCATCGGCGCTTTGCTGACGAACCCGGCGGTGAGCACAAGCGCATGTACGCCAAGTCTTTCGAGCTCCTGCGCAACCTTTATGCATTCGTCAACTTGAATACCACTCCTGAACCCGTCATACATATTGGTTTTCACCACTATGGCCATATCGTCTTTGGCTTCCTGCATAACCCTGGAGATCACCATACGCATGAATCTCATTCTGTTTTCGAGGCTGCCGCCGAACTCATCCTTGCGATGGTTGGTATATGGCGACAGAAATTGGCTGATAAGATAGCCGTGTCCAGCGTGCACTTCGATGCAGTCGAAGCCGGCGCGCCGGCACAGATCAACGGCCTTCCCGAAATCATCCACTATCTGGTTAATGTCCTGCTTGGTCATCTTGCGAGTGAATGTAGGGGAATAGAGGTTGAAACGACCCGACGGTGAGAGCGGTTTTTCACCGCATGTTGACCTGTGAGTCATGTTACCGCAGTGTCCGATCTGTATCGAGGCTTTTGCACCTTCGGCGTGGATTGCGTCTGTCATGGCCTTGAGCTCCGGCACTATCTCCTCCCTCAACCATAACTGACCGTCGAACGACAAACCGCTGCGGCTCACTGATGCATAAGCCACAGTGGTCATCCCTATCCCGCCCTTCGCAACAGCGGTGTGGTAGTCAACCAACATCTTTGTCGGACGGTTTCCAAAAGCCATATTTTCGAAAGCTGCCGAACGTATTGTTCTGTTCCTCAATGTTATAGGACCAATCTGACAAGGTGTGAAAATTGTAGATTCTATCATTGTTTTTGTATTAAATTAATTTCGGAAAAACGGTAATTGCGTTTTCTGTGGTCTGCTCCATCACGGTCTGCACTGAAACTCCGAATACTTCAGCCACTTTTTGTGCAATCAAAGGGATATAGCTGCTTTCATTCGGAGTACCGCGATGAGGTGTGGGGGCCAAGTAGGGAGCATCGGTTTCAAGCACGATATTTTCTAATCCCACAACAGGCAGCAATTCCTGTAGTTTGTTGTTCTTGAAGGTCACGATGCCTCCCACGCCTATCATGAAGCCGTGTTTTTTGGCCCACTCGGCCTCTTGTATTCCGCCTGAAAAGCAGTGCAGAACGCCCTTGACGCTTCCCACATATTTGTTCAGAATGGGAATGGCTTCACTGTAGGCATTGCGGATGTGCAGAGAGAGAGGCTCCTGACGGTCACGCGCCCAGTCCAGCTGGCGCCTGAACACGATCTGCTGCTCCTGTTCGAAATCCCTGTCATAGTAATAATCCAAGCCGATCTCCCCTATGCCAACATAGTTTTTGTCATCAATATGGTTTTCCAATTCAGCCAAAACCTCTTCATAGTTCTCCCTCACATCTGAAGGGTGAAGACCCACAAGTCCATACACATTTTCAGGAAACAGGTCAACAGCCTCGGCGATGAGTGGAGGTGTAAGACCATCAACACCGGCAAGTATGATCTTTTCCACCTTGGCATTTATGGCGCGGTTAATAACCTCTTCCAAGTTTTCGGGATAATACTCCCTGTAGAGATGGGAATGTGTGTCAACAAAAAAATTGTTATTCATAATTAAAAACGATATCTTACTCCGAAGGCGACATTGAAAAGATTTGTGGCAAAATTGCCTTGTCTTAAACCGAAGACGTTTATCATAGGACGCCAATCAAGGCTCAAGTTGAGCGGAATATTGAATTTATACTCAAGTCCCAACTGTCCGCCAATGGGAATGCCGAAACGGCTGTAACCCATAAGGTCGTAATATTCTCCATAGCCGTAGCTGATGCCGGCGGCTACACCGATATACCACCCGAAACCATACTTGAGTTCACGCAGCCAGTCGTATGCCGCAACAGCCTGCAAACGACCGTAGCGATAGATCTCTGTCCCGGTTTTTGTATTCACTATCCTATGGGTGATGAACGGAGTGACACCAAGATCCACTTCCAACATATTGCCGCCTAACAAGTGCTGGTAGGAAGCCTCAAGATTGTAGCCCACCCTCGCACCGATGGCTCTCGGCTGCGCGTTTAATGTGAACACCACGGCAGACATGACAAACAAAAAAACAATTGCTCTTTTCATAGATTTTAATGGAATTTACATTAAAAAACTCTGTTAACATCCATATATAGAATGTTAACAGAGTCATAGCTTTTAACTTATTCGGCTTGTCCGAAATTCATATTTTAGTGGAATCTGTAACGAAGACCAACACCGAAGCTATACAAACCAGCATATGGTCTGTAATAGGTGTTGTTGAATCCCAACACGTTAATCATTGGGCGCCAGTCGATTGTAAGGTTCAATGGAATGTTGAATTGCCATTCAAAACCGATCTGACCACCGATATTAACACGGAATGGAACAACATCATAATATCTGTAAGCAGAACCGAAACCGAAACCGATACCTGCACCAGGACCTACGAACCAATTCCAGATACCTTTGATATTGAATGTCCAGTCGAACATAGCGTTGATATCAGCATATCCCCAGTTGTAACCATTGTAATTTGACCACAAACCGGAAACACCTGCAGTGAGGTCGGTGTACAAATTAGAAGTGATAGAATGTTGATATGAGAATTCTTCATTCCAACCCAAACGGGCACCAATAGCGCGAGGTTGTGCGAAACCTGCAACGGCAAAAGCGCCGAGAATTACTAATGTAGTTAAAACTTTTTTCATACTCTTTTAGTTTTAAAATGTTGAACTGCAAAAATATATTTTTTTTATTATGTTCGATTTTTTTTGAAATTATAGATATAAACAACTAAGATTTAATAATCTATGAGTGTTAAAGATTGTTAACAAACGAGTTGTGGGATTTTTCAAATTTGAATCCAATATAATTAACATTTTGCCGAGACGCGCCATGACACGTCTCTACTGATGGGAACATGGTTTGTAAACCAACAAAAAAGGGAAGCACCATGAAAAGTACTTCCCTTAGAGTAGTATATCGTAACAAAATTTATTCTGCAAGGAGGAGAATTTTGTTGTTGCTTACCTCCACAACGCCTCCGCGAATATCGAAAAACTGTTCGTTTTGGGCTTCGTCAACGATTTTGACCTTTCCCTCGCGGAGAGCGGACACGAGAGGCGCATGTGATTTGAGTATTTCAAACAAACCGTCAATGCCGGGGAGTTGCACAAGAGAGACATCACCGGAAAAAAGAGTATTGCTTGGTGTTATAATTTCCAATTTCATAGTATGTTATTTAGCAGCAGCAAGTTCTTTCTTACCTTTTTCAATTGCTTCTTCGATAGTGCCTACCAAGTTGAAGGCAGTTTCAGGGAGGTCGTCGAGTTCACCGTCGAGGATCATATTGAAGCCGCGGATGGTGTCTTCGATATTCACGAACTTTCCGGGAATGCCTGTAAACTGTTCGGCCACGAAGAACGGTTGCGACATAAAGCGCTGCACACGGCGTGCGCGGTGAACAGTCTTGCGGTCTTCCTCTGAGAGTTCTTCCATACCAAGAATTGCGATGATATCCTGAAGTTCTTTGTATCTCTGCAACGACTCCTTGACTCTTTGAGCTGTTTTATAGTGTTCTTCACCAACGACATCGGGAGAGAGGATTCGGGATGTTGAGTCGAGAGGATCGACTGCCGGATATATACCAAGTTCGGAGATTTTACGGCTAAGCACTGTTGTAGCGTCCAAGTGGGAGAACGTTGTGGCAGGAGCCGGGTCGGTCAAGTCATCGGCAGGCACATAGATTGCCTGAACAGATGTGATGGAACCGCGTTTTGTAGATGTAATACGTTCCTGCATGGTTCCCATTTCGGTGGCCAATGTAGGCTGGTATCCTACAGCAGAAGGCATACGTCCGAGCAGAGCCGAAACTTCAGAGCCGGCCTGTGTAAAGCGGAAGATGTTATCGACAAAGAACAGGATGTCGCGGCCGCCGGTGGTCTCATCGCCGTCACGGTAGCCTTCAGCCACTGTCAGTCCAGACAAGGCAACACGGGCACGTGCTCCGGGTGGTTCGTTCATCTGACCGAACACGAGAGTCGCCTGTGATTTTGCAAGTTCCGCCATGTCAACCTTCGACAAGTCCCAACTGCCTTTCTTCATGCTTTCCACAAATTCGTCGCCGTATCTAATGACGCCAGACTCAAGCATTTCACGCAGGAGGTCGTTACCTTCACGGGTGCGCTCTCCAACACCGGTGAACACCGTGGTGCCGCCATAGTTTTTGGCGATATTGTGAATCATCTCCATAATCAAGACTGTCTTGCCCACTCCGGCACCACCGAAAAGACCGATCTTACCACCCTTTGCATAGGGCTCGATAAGGTCGATAACTTTGATACCCGTGTACAAAACCTCTTGTGAAGTTGAAAGATTATCGAATGTCGGGGGCATTCTGTGTATGTCACTGCGTTTTTTTGACTCTATTTCACCGATACCGTCGATACTGTCTCCAATTACATTCATCAGGCGACCGTTGATATTCTCGGTTGGCATGGTAATCATTCTTCCTGTTGCCACCACTTCCATTCCACGATGGAGGCCATCTGTGGAATCCATGGAAATGCAGCGCATTGTGTTCTCACCAATATCCTGCTCGCACTCCAATATCAACTTCTCACCATTTTCCTTACGGACCTCCAAAGCATCGTAAATATTGGGAAGTGTTACATTTTCATCGAAATGAACATCCACAACAGCACCAATGATTTGGGATATTTTACCTTTGATTTGTTCTGACATATCTTATATTTATTGAGTCTATTTTTTGAGCCGCCAAAGATATAAAAATTTTGGAACAACCGAAGACAAAAAAACAATAATCTTTAAAATGTTGACATGCACATTTTTTTGAGCCAAAAATTTTTTCAGATTTTTTTTCTAAAAATGTTTGTCATATTAAAAAAAAGTGTATTTTTGCAGCCGAATTCAACAAGCGGAAGTAGCTCAGTTGGTAGAGCACGACCTTGCCAAGGTCGGGGTCGCGAGTTCGAGTCTCGTTTTCCGCTCAAAAAAAAGAGGGTGCAATTGCACCCTCTTTTTTTCACTATGCCTTTATAAGTTTTTTGCTACACAGAAGTCCTTTCTTGTCGAAAATATTTATCAGATAAATCCCCTTGCTTAAAGATGATATGTCAACTGAGGCCTTTCCTGAATTCAGACTCTCTCCATACACACATTGTCCGTAAATATTCACAATTTCTATCTTATATTCCGACCTGAATTCGTCTAACTCTATATTGATATACTTGTCTGCCGGTATGGGATATACCTTGCAACTGCCAGATTCTACATTCTCGATGCCAACACAATCCTCAAAAACCAGATTATCATAAGTATTCCAAACGGGAGCGGCCTGATATTCATCTATTTTCTCACATGGAACGCGCACAAGTATTGTGTCTTGCTTGTTGAAAGTTGTAGGGCTTATTGAAGGAGGTGTCTCGCAGAAAATATTCACTTCCTCCAATCCTCTTGCCAAGGAACTTCTAAAGGCACTATTACCAATATACTCGACCGTTTGCGGTATTGTGATTTTTTTCAACATCGGTGTCTCATAGAAAGCCAATTTTTCAATTCTCTTAAGATTTGAAGGCAATGAAACACTATCTAAGGATTCACAATATGAAAAGCAATTTGAAGATATTGAATCTATACCGTCTGGCAGATCGATTTCTATGAGTCCTGTATTGCTAAAACAACGTGGCCCAACGCTAACAAGGTTGTCAGGCAAAACCATTGTTTTCAGATTGATGAAGTTCTGGAAGCAGTTTTTTCCTATCACAAGTGGTTCTGTACCTTGTTGGAACACAACATGACGGCACTCTATGGTGTCATCTAAATAATCGTATGTCAGTTGCTCAATGCTCACCAAAGATGGCGGGAACGCCAGAGTGTCTATGTGTTCGGGCGAAAAGGCACATTCGTGGATTTCACGCAATCCGTCGTTGAACGCAATATCAGTCAACGGACAACTGTAAAAGGCCTGATATGGTAATATTGACACGCCAGCTGGTATATTAACTTCTTTTATCCCAGAGGATGCAAAAGCCTGAACTCCTATGTGTGTCAGAGACTCTGGGAGCTCTATTGAAGAAAGGGGTATTTGTGAGAAGGCATAAAAATTGATGCGCTTCACATTGGATGACATCTCGATTTGATTTAACATAGAATGATGGAATGCTCCCGTATCGATAGTTTCTATTGTATTGGGAAGAACAACATGTTGAAGGTTCTTTTGCATATAGAAAGCCTCTTTGTCTATGGCGGTCACAGTGAAAGTTTGACCTTCAAACTCAACTGTAGAAGGAATTACCACATAGGAGTCATAATCATACAATGGATATACGAAGCCGGATTGTCCCATTTCCCAAGGCATTGTAGGGAAGGGAAGGTTGTGATACACGGAATCGTGGCAACGTGTTACGGCCACTGTCGGTGTTGTTGTTGAAGTAATACGATAATATAAAGTATCACCTTCAACATTAGCAGATTTGAAATCAAATGAAGGCCACAGATTTTGCGCCGAAACAGCATAAACACTTGCAACGATAATGCTGATAATGATGACTGTTTTTTTCATGACAATTAGTTTTTTATGGTTAGTAAATAACTGGATTTTAATTTATTCTCAAATGCAAAAATAAAAAAATTCACGTTCGACATATATTTATTATTTTTTAATGATTTTCTGATGATAAATGACACCGTTGAGGTCCGTCACGCGCAGAATATACACCCCTGCGGGGATATTTTGCATTGTTATTACCGTGGTTACGCCATGTTGAAACGCGCCATGTAGAGACGCAAAATTTTGCGTCTCTACAACCCGACCCTGCAAATCGCACAGCGTGATGGCCGCAATTTGTGCGCCGTCGGTTATTCCCACGTTCAATTCTCCGTCCGTCGGGTTCGGGTACACATACAATACTGCATTATCTGCGTTGTTTATTGCAGTCTTCGCGGATTTTGTGCCTCCTTGTGGTTCCTCCGCTGACAAGTCCCCGTCCTCCAGACAGATGCCGTGGTAGAAACAGAGCACGCCCTTGGCCATCTCCGAGGCGCGGCCGCTGTTGCGCTCGGCTATCTCCTGCAGCTCCGACTTCTGCGCCTCCGTCATGTCGCGCCAGTTCACCATCCTGCCGTCCCTGAGCTGCGCCTTCATGGCATGGAACTGAGCGTAGTCGGCGTCCCCGCCTTCGACATCGTCAACCAACCCCATCTGGAAGTCGGTCTCCGTCAGCGAGTACCTGTCGGCGATGGGCTGCGCCACGGTGTGCCACTGCTGCAGCGCCCCGAGGTCCAGCACCGTGTCGGCCATGATGCCCCGCACCGCCGCGTAATACACCTCCGTCTGCAGAGCCTGATGACCGTCAGCCACGGCGGAGTTCGTTTGGTTCGCACCCGCCGCGTTCACCGGGAACGGGTGTCCCGGAAATCCCGGCGTAATCCCGCACAACGTTGACGCACAGTTGTTTATAGTCACGTTGTCGGTGCTCTTCATCGTGGCGCCGCCTGTCAGGTATATGGGGTTGGCCACATTGCCGAAGCTGCCGCAGGCCACCTGAAGCCCGCCATCCGCCCCGCCGTTGTCGCCGCGCACCTGAACCCCGTAGTTCAGCGTGCTGAAGCTGTTGCGGTATATCATGTTGTCGGCGCTGCCGGAGTTATTCACCATGACACCAGTGGTGCTGCCCACGTTTGCCATCACCAGACCCTTGAAGAGGTTGCCCTCGACCTTGTAGCCAGAGCAGTTGTTGAGGTACAGGCCCGTGACGAACGGCGGCTGTGAACACGACTGCGTCAGGTCGAAAGTGTCGCGCGTCACGGTCACGAAGTTGTTGCCGTTGATACGCACGGCCGTGCCGTTGCCGCTGAACTTAGTCTGGTCTATCTCTATCGCGTACTGGTTGCCGCTCGTGTTGGCCTCTATCGCAGTGTTGAACCCGCTGAACGTGTTGTACCGCGAGTAGCTCTCCGCGCACACGCAGCCGGTGAACACTATGTTCGAAGGGCAGGTCTTGGTGAGAGTGAAGCCCGCGTCCTGCGCGTATATGCCCCTGTGGGTGGTGAACCCGCCGGCTGTGGCGTCGCTGAAGCCGCTCAGGTTGCCGCGGACGCTCCCGCCGGGCATCGTCTCAACGTACGGCATGAAGTTCACGGCGCGGCCGTTGTTGCGGAAGGCGGTGTTGGTGGCCTTCACCACGGCACCCGCCTCGGCCTGCACGGCGCAGCGGGCGTTCTCTATCAGGGCGCCGTTCTTGAGCTCAAGCCAGCCCTGGTTGGCGGCGTTCTGCGAAAGGCCGCCGTTGCCGAGCACCTGCACACCCTGCCACATCTCGCCCGCACACGCTCGTGAGTGTTCCGCCATCGACGATGAGCTTGCCCCCGGGACGGACGACGAGACGGGCGTTGTCAGTGCAATGGATTGTGGAAGTGATGGTTAGGACAGCACCTGAATCAATAGTGACCACATTTCCTAAAGAACGCTCAATGTCCCACAAGACATTGGAAGTAATGACCGTATCTTGGTTGGTGACAGGGTATATTCCCGTGCCCGATGAGGCGATCGGATATATTTCTTTCTCCCTGATCACATATCCGTCATAGCAGATTTTCACCTTGATTCTGTTTCCTGTGGCCGGGTACAGGGGACGCACGACCAACGAACCGGTTCCTTGTCCGGATACAATGCTCAAATGCAGGTTGGTCTCCCAAACAATTTCATAACCTTCCGGCACAGCGCCTGAAAGCGTGTATGTATATTCATTGCATAACTGCATGGATGACGGTCCGGAAATGGTGTATTCTGTACCGTAAATTTTAGCTTCTGCCAAAGCGTGGAATGCATTCACCAGCCCGTAGCCCATTTCCTCATTCCATCTGCCATTGGGGTGAAGGACGGCATCGCTGATGGTATAGTTATAAGGCCCGACTTTCTGAGCCGTTTTTTCAATAATCTCCTTGACCTGGCTATGGGTCAGGTTGGGGTTGACGGAAAGGATGAGCGCCGCCACGCCTGCTACGTGTGGACATGCCGCGGATGTGCCGCTGAATAGGGTGTAATTCCCATCCGTTTTTCCTGATGTTCCCATACGGTCTGTCGTATAGACATTTGTTCCTGGTGCAACAACGCTTAAATCTGATCCATAAGAACTGGCATCATCATTGATGTCAGACGGCCATGGATCGCACGTCTCCACAATGTTGCTTTTCCCTGCTCTGTTTCCGCATCTGTCAACCGCTCCCACAGCGATGACGCCTGTCCGTGTCGCGGGATATTGCATCTGACTTCCATTATTTCCAGAAGACACTGTTATAACGCAGCCCTTGCCTGCTCTGCCTTGCTCCAACGCACTGTCAAATGCCTGATTAATCAGGTCACTTTCCGGCTTACTCCACGATATGCTGAGAATTTGTGCGCTATATTTCTTCCATGCGGTTTCTATGGCCTTTTTAATTCGCCAATAGCTAAATGTAATGTTGTGTGCATCTCTGGTCACTCTTATGGGAACAATCAGCGAGTTAGGGGCTATCCCTGCGATTCCCAAACTGTTGTGACTTGCTGCAATAATGCCGGCACAAGCCTGCCCGTGCCATTGTTTGCCCAGGTTTGGTGATCCGTTTCCGTACAATTCGGGAAAACCGTGCAAGACTCTGCTTGTACCTAAGGCATTTCTCAAATCTTCGTGATCTTCCACCCCGTTGTCAATGACTGCAACTCTGATACTGTCACCAATACTGTTATTGTAATGCTGTAAAAACGCCCACGCTTTTTCAACTTTAATATCGACACCGGGAGTTCCATTTTCCTGCCCGGTGTTCTCCAATGCCCATTGTAGATCATACCGTGGGTCTATTGTGTTGAGGCTGCATTCCCCGTAAAAATCCGGTGTGGAATAATCCACATACAGGGTGTCGTACAAGCCGTTAGCAATTTGCATCAAGGAAGTCTCACTGTTGCATACGATTCTATAGACATTTTCTGCGGTATCGTATTGCAGCGTGTAATTGCTGAATTGCGACAAGAAAGGGACAAGGAAGGAAGTATAAAAACTGTCGCTTTTGAGACGTACATACACCTCGTTCCTAAGCCATATCCGTCGCCCGCTCACCTTTTTGGCGTAGGTTATGAATGAGATGTCAGAAGAATTGTTGCATATTGTCGGTATAAGTTGCCTAATGGGAATTGTCCTGAGTTTTTCACTGATAATGATGATATTGTCGTCGTCTTTCACAAAACTCACGGTGTCTGTTTTGTCTGAAAACATTTCCAAAATTCTATCCACAATCATGTCGTATTGCTCCAAATCTGCCACGATGATGTTGACCGAAGTGGAGTCCTCTCGCCAGTAATTTCTTTCCTTGTCCGCAAAATAATAGTTTGTCTGCGCTTGACAAAAATGGAACAGGCACGAGAACACGGCTATTGTAATTAATCTTTTCGTGATTACCTTTTTTCTATACAGTCTATTTTAACGAAACTAGGACGTAAATGATTGGGGTTGGGCAAGGGATCAACCCATAGGTCGAAATGTGGAATCTTAGTGTATGACGCCATGATATCCAATGTGTCATAAACTTGATACTCTTTTGGCAGTTTGCCGACCACCTCAAACTTGTAATTGTTCAAGTGTTCAACAATCAGATGGGCTATCACCTTATATTGTTTTCCTTCGCAGTACAGGCACGTGGTTTTATAAGGCTCTTTTAAATATACCAGTTTGCAGGGAGTCATATAGTAGGGATCGCAACTTTGCTGTTTGCATGACGAGAGTCCCATTCCTGACACTATTATCGCTATTGTCAGTAAAATTCCAATTTTTCTTTTCATAATCTTGATTTTTGTTCTGATGTTTTGCTTGCAAAAATACATTTTTCAAAAACGCAGCCCACTATTTCTTCACCACTCTTCTCACGTATTCCTTTCCATCCCAGCCCGTCACGCGCAGAATATACGCCCCTGCGGGGATATTTTGCATTGTTATTACCGTGGTTACGCCATGTTGAAACGCGCCATGTAGAGACGCAAAATTTTGCGTCTCTACAACCCGACCCTGCAAATCGCACAGCGTGATGGCCGCAATTTGTGCGCCGTCGGTTATTCCCACGTTCAATTCTCCGTCCGTCGGGTTCGGGTACACATACAATACTGCATTATCTGCGTTGTTTATTGCAGTCTTCGCGGATTTTGTGCCTCCTTGTGGTTCCTCCGCTGACAAGTCCCCGTCCTCCAGACAGATGCCGTGGTAGAAACAGAGCACGCCCTTGGCCATCTCCGAGGCGCGGCCGCTGTTGCGCTCGGCTATCTCCTGCAGCTCCGACTTCTGCGCCTCCGTCATGTCGCGCCAGTTCACCATCCTGCCGTCCCTGAGCTGCGCCTTCATGGCATGGAACTGAGCGTAGTCGGCGTCCCCGCCTTCGACATCGTCAACCAACCCCATCTGGAAGTCGGTCTCCGTCAGCGAGTACCTGTCGGCGATGGGCTGCGCCACGGTGTGCCACTGCTGCAGCGCCCCGAGGTCCAGCACCGTGTCGGCCATGATGCCCCGCACCGCCGCGTAATACACCTCCGTCTGCAGAGCCTGATGACCGTCAGCCACGGCGGAGTTCGTTTGGTTCGCACCCGCCGCGTTCACCGGGAACGGGTGTCCCGGAAATCCCGGCGTAATCCCGCACAACGTTGACGCACAGTTGTTTATAGTCACGTTGTCGGTGCTCTTCATCGTGGCGCCGCCTGTCAGGTATATGGGGTTGGCCACATTGCCGAAGCTGCCGCAGGCCACCTGAAGCCCGCCATCCGCCCCGCCGTTGTCGCCGCGCACCTGAACCCCGTAGTTCAGCGTGCTGAAGCTGTTGCGGTATATCATGTTGTCGGCGCTGCCGGAGTTATTCACCATGACACCAGTGGTGCTGCCCACGTTTGCCATCACCAGACCCTTGAAGAGGTTGCCCTCGACCTTGTAGCCAGAGCAGTTGTTGAGGTACAGGCCCGTGACGAACGGCGGCTGTGAACACGACTGCGTCAGGTCGAAAGTGTCGCGCGTCACGGTCACGAAGTTGTTGCCGTTGATACGCACGGCCGTGCCGTTGCCGCTGAACTTAGTCTGGTCTATCTCTATCGCGTACTGGTTGCCGCTCGTGTTGGCCTCTATCGCAGTGTTGAACCCGCTGAACGTGTTGTACCGCGAGTAGCTCTCCGCGCACACGCAGCCGGTGAACACTATGTTCGAAGGGCAGGTCTTGGTGAGAGTGAAGCCCGCGTCCTGCGCGTATATGCCCCTGTGGGTGGTGAACCCGCCGGCTGTGGCGTCGCTGAAGCCGCAGCTGTGGAACTCTATCCCGTTGACCTCGCTCATCCTCACATGCTCCGTGAACTCGCAGCCGTTCTCGGCGAAAAGGTTGTCGCCGTCGGTCGTGAACGTGCAGTTGCCGAAGCCGCTCAGGTTGCCGCGGACGCTCCCGCCGGGCATCGTCTCAACGTACGGCATGAAGTTCACGGCGCGGCCGTTGTTGCGGAAGGCGGTGTTGGTGGCCTTCACCACGGCACCCGCCTCGGCCTGCACGGCGCAGCGGGCGTTCTCTATCAGGGCGCCGTTCTTGAGCTCAAGCCAGCCCTGGTTGGCGGCGTTCTGCGAAAGGCCGCCGTTGCCGAGCACCTGCACACCCTGCCACATCTCGCCCGCACACGCACCGGTCAATGTGCCGCCGTCAACAACCAACCTGCCGCCGGGGCGGACGACGAGACGGGTGCCGGGAGCGCAATGCAACGTACCTGTTATCGTCATTGTTTTCCCGTTTTCTATACAGAACGTGTCGGTAGTGAGATTTGTTTCCACATCAATGACCATGGACTGGCCTTGGATGGTAGTGCCTTCCACCTCGGGAAGCAGACTGCTATAAAAAACGTGAATAGGGCAATGCAGGGTGTCATTGTGCTCCAATGTTGAGACCACGACACTGACGACAGCATCGCCTTCGGACAAGGGGGCGACATTTACGACGTTCGGATTGTTTGTGGGAAGAATTTGGATGTTGTCGCTGCCTAACCATGTCACCGTGGCATTGGTACCCTGCGGAAGATGGAGGGCATATGTTGGGTGTGTGCACAAATGTATATCGCGTGGGCCTTGAATGTAAGTTTCAATTTCGTTAAGCAAATAATCCACCAAATCATTATCAAAAGTGATGTGTTCCATGTTCTTGTTGAGCGGCCCCCAATAGGAATCAAAGGGAATCTTGCCTTCGGCCACTAAATCCCGATTCGACACGTCTGTGGCATAGGGAATAGGCTCCTTGATGTCCAAAACACTGGTGATGGGCATGAAACAATGGGAGTGTTGATTGATATTGATACTGATAATTCCAAGATATTGCATCCATGAAATCTTATCGGTTAGCATATCAAATGTAGGATACGTGCATCCTGGGGCAGCATCTATACAGCCCTTATTCCCATTGTTATTAAAAGTCCACGTGATAGGAATTTTTATAAATAAGCCTATGTGACGATTAAGGTTAAAAACGACCCCTGGTCCTTGACTTGTCATATTATGAATTGAAATGTTGAGCAAATATGGAATCACAAACAATCGGGTTCTTATTGCTATATCCAAAACGTTTTGTTCAGCATATCCGTTAGGAAGGTTATTTAAACTACCGTTCGAGACAGCCACCTTTCTTAAGGCGGATGGATAGTTTAGACCGGCAATTTGCTGATAGTATGCGTTGTAAAGCGAACCTGCTTCGCTCATTTTGTGATAGATTAGCATCTGTTTTGCTGCAACGCTGCATAAAGTTTTGTTCCAAAGTTTAATCACAGGAGGAATTGGATACTTTCGAAAATAATCCACCATGGCTTGTGCTCCCATGGAAATATTAGCGCCTTGATGGGGGGAGTCAAACGACACTCATAACCTGCAGTTGTGTTTGCCATAGTTGGTGCGGACATCATCCGCATGTTGTTCCATGTAGGCCAAAGCGTAACGAGTGATTTGCCCTCCCATGCTGGGACCTACCACCACAATCTGTTCTTTGCTTCCAGATTGTTGTAGCAGTTCGTTTACCTTATTGATAGCGGCAATGCACACCATCGCATTCTCTTCGATGTATGTGCCGCCATTGGGAAAATCCAACAACACCACGTCATAGCCTAATGCCAATAACATATCACCCATATTATCGCCATCTGAGAGACCATCCCCTAATTTGTCCCAAAGAGACTTTCCGTTCTTCTCATAACAGGTGTCAAAACGTCTGTTGTTCACTGGGTCGAACCCATCAACAATCAATACTGGTTTTCTCAACAACATGTCAGAATGGGCATAATATATACGGATGTCCCCCCGGCGTGCTGTAAAACTTCCCCCGGCCGAATATGGATAGGCTGGTATGATTTGCCCATTAACGGTTAGGTCTTGAATGTATGAATGAGAACTTGTCCCTGATCCCCCATTTCTACTGTTTCTGTCAATTGTGAGTTTGGCGTATGTGGTCAGGGTATCTCCATTGCGGAATATTGACGTCATTTTCAATGTTTTTGTTCCTTCTGAGGCATAGACAATCTGGACGGCGGTGTTCAACGCCACATTTCTGTCCCCTTGACCGTCTCCGAAGTCAATCACCAAATAACTGACAGGGTTTGTTGTATTGTCAAAAAAGAAATGTCGGTCAATGACAAATCTGACGGAGGTAGAAGTTGAATATTCAACCAACGGTGCCATCATAAAAGCAGTGTTTTCATGGAATAAGGAGACGTTTATGGAAGTGTTCTCCCTAAGGACGCTGTCCGCATCGTAGTAAAGTCGTTGTTGCATGGCAATGGTGTCGAATGTATTGAAGTTGGCGTGCAACATGCCGATTATGATCGTTGTGCTGTCGGAAGGCAGATTTCTTATTATGCTTCCCACCGAATCGGGAAGGAACGTGTTTTGCGCCCCTGCGCGGTAAAGTTCGTCGTATGCCATAACGAACTGCCAGTAGTCGCAGGTGTCTGCTGGATGGGGGATGTCTGTTATGTAACTGACCAAATTGCTGAACGGTAGTACCCGCTCATACAATATCCCCGTTGAGGTGTGGCTCAAGTCCACGTGCCGGAATACTTCGTTGAAACTCTCGGTGTAATTCTGCGCAGAAGCTGTTGTAAACACACTGATAACCAAAAGGGTGATAAGGTGCTTTTTCATAATTCATTGTATTATGTCATTAATTCTTTTTGCCAAAATGGTAACGGACGGAAAACACAAACCCGTAATCAAAATAATGGTAAGGATTATTAGAGGAAATGAGGCCTATTCTATTTCCTGGATTCACGCCGTCTGCTGAATAAATGTTTCCATATCCAAGTCGCGTATCGGTTTGAATAGACATCGGTATCGCATTAAAGAAGTATTCGATACCCAATATGGCCTGAACTCCACTTTTTAATGAGACTTCACGTTTCCCTGCATCGTGTGGGACTATTCCTCCAACAACTCCTCCACCAGCAATCCAATATGTGTTCGATCTATTTGGAAATTTGTCTTCAAACAACATATTTACTTTTAATCCGATGTCGCACCCTTCAGGTATTATTGATTTGTGGATGTCAATACCTAGGCCGAAATCCACTTGCAAATGTATCTCACGTAATATATTGAACTTCAAAGAGAGACCATCAAACCATATACCAGCACATACTCCCACACTATGCTTGTAGTATTGCGTGTCAGCGGTGTCTGTCTTACTTACCACTTTGTTGTTCACCCAAGAGCAGTTTGTCGGCAGGTCTTCAGGCGGTAAGTCACGTTCAGATAATATCCCCGTTGAGGTGTGGCTCAAGTCCACGTGCCGGAACACGCTGTCGAAGGCCTGTGTGTAGCTCTGCGCAGAAGCTGTTGTAAACACACTGATAACCAAAAGGGTGATAAGGTGCTTTTTCATAATTCATTGTATTTTATCATCATGTGGACTTCTATTTTTTTACTTCTTTACATTGCCGCCGCCCTTGGTGCGAAGTCCGATTAACATCAAGTTAAGCAAACAGCACTGCAAAATTATACATTTTTTTTACCATTTCACCACTTTTTATTCATATTCCTTCCCCTTCTCATCCGCAGCGGTTTGGCTTTTCACAGACGCGTTGATTCGCGCCTGAACAGGATGGCAGTATTTATTAAGCGCCCTGCCTCAGCGCCTTATCTGAAATAGTTATTCTTATTTAATAGATGTATATGTCTCATATTGTTTTAACTTTCAATTATCCCAACAATTATTAATTAATATAGGCTGCCGTTTCGCTGAAAAACAGACCCGAGAAGGTGAACTGCAGGGTAGCAGTGTCACGATAGACCATCTGCTCAGGAATGTTCAGAAAGATACGGTTGCCATTTTCGTCCAGATAATCCAACGAACGGTCCGGCATGAGGAAGAAGTCTTCTGAGGTCAGATCAAACGTGTCGGTTGTAATGGCCGTTAAGTCAGTACCAACCTGTTGAAGCTGGACGGCTGCGATGTTCGTACACTCCCTGCCTGAACCCATACAATTAACGTGGACGTAGTGCCCGCTAATCATCACACACCCTTTGCAGTCTTTGCTGTTATGCCCCATATTCATGATAAGCATGAATGAGGGGTTTCCCGTTTTTGCGTTATTAGACAGGGCTATTACACGGTTGAGCGTTTGTCCTTGTGTTGTATGTCTTTCGTCTTTCTCGCACGCGCCAAGCAAAATAGCCGCGAGCAGTGTCAATGTCAATACTTTTTTCATTACGCTTCGGTTTTGATGGTAATTTCTTGTTTTTTCAACAACAAAAATACAATTGGTTTCAATATATTTTATCCCGTCTTCCAGGAATATGTCGCCTCTCACAAATTATCCCTTAACGGGATGGGTATATGATTGAAAATCAACATATCATAAAACATATTAGAATTTGATATTTTCGAGGTGATAAATTAATCATAAAACGATTGGTTGTTTTTTAGAGAAACCTATCGAGAAATTGTCTATCTTTACCGCCGTACTTAAATCGAATCGCAATGAGACACATTAAAGCTGTCATTAATGTGATACTGAATGTCATTTTTTGTATTCTCACATTGTGGCTTTTTACCCAGAACTCGATCCTGCGCCCATACGCTGGCAGTTATTTTAAAGAGTTATTGGCCGGACTTCTGTTGTTAGGGTCTCTATATGCCAATTACTTCCTGCTCTATCCAAAGCTTTATCAAAAACGCCCGCATTACATCTATTGGTTGACTCTGTCGCTCGTTGCCATCATTACAGGCATTATGGATATGGCTATTGCGTATCATAGCATTGTGTCATATAATGAACAAGTTATACAGATAGTAGGCTCTTTCAATTTCTTTTCAAGAATTCTTTTCTTTGTTATTGGACGAAATATGGCATTGAATTTTTTCCCTTTCCTCTTCAGAGACCGGAAGCATTTTCAACAATCTTTGGAAAAAGAGGTGCGGGTTGTTTACCAGGATGTTCGGAAAATTGATGTCGAGGATTCAGAACACAATATTCTTCTTGTGCCAATTGACGACATCTTTTATTGCCTTCAAGACGGTAATTTTACACACGTTTATTCGGCAAAGAACAAGCGTTACACCCGGAACGGATCTATGAAGCATCTTGCACAGCTGCTCGGAGATGATTTCATACGTATAACAGCCACCACGCTATTGCCATTCCGACACATTAAAGCGTGTGAAGACAATGTGGTGATAATGAAAAAGATGCCTTGGCAGGAAGAGGCAACTACTTTCAAGTTGGAATCCCAAAACCAGGAACAGATTGAAGAAAAAGTTGCTGAAGGAATAATTAGTTATAGACTAAAAATGTACAAAAAGAAGATTTCCAAAAAAACTGCACATCGAGATACGAAGCGCAAGCCAATCCTTCCCCCGAAAGATGCAGTCGAAGCAGTCTTCAACTGTATTCAGAGGCATCCTGATTGCAAGTCAGCCGACATCGTTGCCGAGACGTCCCATTCGTTGAGCACCGTGGAACGCTGCATTTCGGAACTCCGCAAGCAGGGGCGCATCACGTATGTCGGCAGCAAGAAGACCGGAGGGTACCATGTGGCCAACAATTCAAATATGGAAATTAATACTGAACAGACCGATCAACAATAAAGCGCTGATCACATGACGCTTCCGAAAAGATCGTATTCAGCTGCATCCGTGATTTTCACATCATAGAATTCGCCAACGTTGAGGGATTGATCCTTATTTATGAAAACAGCATTGTCAACATCCGGCGAATCAAACTCGGTGCGTCCTATGTAACAATCCTCTTCCTCACTGTCTATCAACACTTTCATGGTGCTTCCAACTCGAGATTCATTAATTTCAAGAGATATTTTTTCCTGCAGTTTCATGATTTCATTTACTCTCTTGTTCTTTTCAGAAGCTTTGATCGGGTCGCCGAGATCATAGGCCGGGGTGTCCTCTTCCCGGGAGTAAGCAAAGACCCCAAGCCGTTCGAAACGATTTCGTCTCACAAATTCCACCAACTCCTTGTGTTGTTCCCGAGTTTCTGTCGGGTAACCGGATATAAGCGTTGTTCGGATTGCAATGCCAGGAATCGTTTCGCGAATCCGTGCAATCAGGTCATAAATATAAGCGGAGCTACCTCCACGGCGCATGCTTTGTAATATTTCGTCGCTGATATGCTGGAACGGGATATCCAAATAACGGCAATATTGGGGATATTGCTTCATGACATCCAGGATTTCATACGGGAAATTAAGCGGATAGGCATAATGTAACCTTATCCATTGGAGGCCTCTCACTTGAGCAAGCTTGTCCATCAAATCGGCTAATTCTCTCTTTCCGCTGCGGTCAATACCATAATACGTGAGATCTTGCGCTATAAGCATCAACTCTTTCACACCTTGGTCGGCCAAGCGCCGCGCCTCATCCACCAGCAGAGAAATCGGCTTTGATACCTGTCTGTCGCGAATTAATGGTATAGAACAGTATGAGCATTGGTGGTCGCAACCTTCAGAAATCTTAAGATATGCGTAATGACGAGGGGTGGAAAGAATCCTGTCATGCGTGTTTAACAGCTGAAAATCAGGTGATTCCAACAATTTTGGAAGTTCAGCAAAAGTGTAAAAACCATCAACCTCCGGAAGTGCCTCCTTAAGTTCAGCCATATTGCGCTGAACAAGACATCCTATAACATACAACTTCTTTATTTGATGATGTTTTTTTCTCTCTATCTGGTTAAGAATTTCGTTCACCGACTCCTCACGGGCATCGTGAATGAAACTGCAGGTGTTGATGATCACGACATCTGATTTCTGTGCGCTTTCAAAAAAGAGCTCATGACCGTGCTTGTGAAAGTCTGCGGCCATAACTTCCGAATCGACAATGTTCTTTGAACAGCCTAAGGTTATAATGTTGATTGTCATTTATGATGATAGTTTGCGATTGCAAAGATAGTAAAAAAACGAGAGCATTAGCGTGTAATGCCCTCGTTTTGCAAAGATTAACAAATCTTGGTATTATTTTCTAACACATTTAACGGTTGTTGTAACACCGAGAACTGTGTTTTCTGAGTTCATTTGGTTACATCTTGAATAGTCAGTATCTTCCAAATTAACTTCAGTTTGAACAGATGAATTGCCAACGGTTGTTGTGCATTCACAAAGTTTGCTGCAAGAAGATGCAACACCAGCCAACATCATAGTTGCTGCGAAGATAGCCAATACTTTTTTCATTTTTTTAGGATTTAAAATTAGATTTATAATATAACGATTATTCTTCGTCTTTATTTTCTTCTTCGTATTTCTTGATGATTTCGCTTTGAACTTCAGTAGGAACTTGTTGATATTCAGCGAATTTCATACTATAAGAAGCACGACCTGAGGTGATTGAGCTCAATGTTGTCGAGTATTTGTTCATTTCAGCCAAAGGAATCTTGGCATGGATGTTTTGGAAAGCGCCTTCGCTATCCATACCCATCATGATACCGCGGCGGCCCTGGAGGTCGGTCATAACATCGCCCATACGATCAGCTGGAACAAAGATGTCAACGTCATAGATAGGCTCAAGAATCTTAGGACCTGCGTTCTTGAAGGCCTCTTTGAAGGCGTTACGGCCTGCCAATTTGAATGCAAGCTCGTTAGAATCTACCGGGTGCATTTTACCGTCATAGATATTCACGACGATATCGCGGGCGTAAGAACCGGTAAGGGGACCCTCTTCCATTTTCTCCATGATACCTTTGAGGATGGCTGGCATGAAGCGTGCATCGATGGCACCGCCGACGATACAGTTGTTGAAAATGAGCTTACCGCCCCATGGGAGATCGTAAGTTTCGGTTGCACGGATCGGATATTTTGTCTGGGTTGGCATACCTTCGTAGTAAGATTCGATGAGCATGTGAACTTCACCGAACTGACCGGAACCGCCTGATTGTTTCTTATGACGGTACATAGCCTCGGCAGACTTAGTGATAGTTTCGCGGTAAGGGATCTTCGGTGCGTAGTATTCAACTTCTATCTTGTTGAGTTTCTCAATCATCCATTTAACGATGTTAAGGTGTTGTTCGCCCTGACCAGAGATGATCATCTGTTTGAGTTCCTTTGACTGTTCCATCTGGAATGTCGGGTCAGTCTTGCGGATTTCGTTGAGGGCAGCACCGAGTTTCTCGTCATCGGCATTGTTTTTAGCGCGGACTGCTGTGCGGAACTTAGGATCTGGGAACACAGTAGGTTCGATAACGTCATCTCCCTTGGCAACTAAAGTAGTGCTTGTAGGTGAAGATTTAAGCTTGATGGTAGCCACGATGTCACCTGCAACGGCCTTTTCAACTTCAACGCGGTTCTTGCCTGCGAAGGCGAGGAGTTGGGAGATACGTTCCTTGGTGTTAGTGGTGGTGTTGAGGAGATCGTCAGCCTTCTTGATTTCGCCATCGGCAACCTTTATGAAGGCAACCTCGCCGAGGTGTTGTTCAATGGCGGTCTTGAAAATGTAGCCAACGAAAGGTTCAGCGGCATTGTATTTGTGCTCATTGCCGTTGGTTGCCTTCATTGCACGGCCTTCTTCTGGAGAAGGACAGTTCTTGATCATGAGGTCCATAAGGCGGTCAATGCCTTGGTCGGTGCGGGCGGCCACACAGATAACCGGGAAGGTTCCGCGGTTGGCGATACCGAGTTTCAAACCTTTGATCATCTCGTCTTCTGAAAGGGTGCCTTCCTCGAAGAACTTGTCCATGAGGGCCTCGTCGTTTTCAGCTGCAGCCTCGATGAGGGCGCTGTGCATCTCTTCGGCCTTGTCCTGCTGGTCGGCAGGGATGTCTTCAACGATCATCTTTCCGCCGTTAGCCGGGAATTTGAGCATCTTCATCTGGAGAAGGTCGATGACTGCGTCAAAGCCCACGCCAGCGTTAACCGGATATTGGAAAGCCATCACACTGCCGCCGAAATACTCTTTAAGCTGATGAAGAGTCTCGTCGAAGTTGGCTTTTTCGTGGTCGAGCTGGTTAACCGCGAAAATCACGGGGATGTGAGCGGCTTTAGTGTGGCGCCACTGTATTTCAGCACCTACATCCACACCGTTCTGTGAATTGATGACCATCAAAGCGGTGTCCATCACGCGCAAAGCGGAAATTGTTTCACCAATGAAGTCGTCAAAACCCGGACAATCAATCATGTTGATCTTGGTGCCGTTGAACTCTGCATACAATACAGAACTTTGAATTGACTGTTGTCTCTCTAACTCCACTTCACGATAGTCTGACAATGTGTTTTTGTCTTCAACTGTACCACGTCTGCTGATAACTCCTCCGTGGAATGCCATAGCCTCCGCCATTGTGGTTTTACCCGTACGGTTACCACCTATGATGGCGATATTTCTGATTTCCTTTGTTTGATAAACTTTCATTAGTGTTTAATTATTTGATTTATACTCTATTATGTTATTCTAAATAAAACCTGCAAAATTACAAAAAATATTGATACCTTTTAAAATCTTAGATAAAAAATATAATTGTTGTCCAACAACACCAAATTTATGGAATATTCACTCAATCCCCCATACATTCTAAATTCTAAATTCTGAATTTGAATAATTGTCTGTTGGAAAATCTTTGAAAAAAGAAGTTTTTTATATCTACAATTTTATTTTCTTTGCATCCAAATTTTTGGATTATGAAAAGAATTTCTCTCGTTATTCTGGCTGTATTGTTTTCATTGACAAACGTTTATTCACAGTCAAAAAAGAAAGTGGAACAATTTGTAAAAGAACAGATATCGACTTACCCAAAAATCCATTTGGTGGATATCTATAAATCATGTTGTCAGGATTTCATGGGCTCAGAACACATGATTTCAGACAGGGCGAGCGTGCACAACTATCTTCTCAAAGAGTTGTCGGAAGCAAATGGCATCGACCGCCAGACCCGGAGCTGGGAGGCATGCGGCATTGAGGGCGATTATGTGCGTATCGACCTCAACGTTGTGATTGACGGTCTGATCGACGCCGATTCTCTCACAAACTGGTTCATCGAAAGCGCCAATTACACAAACAAACACTCTTTGGAAGACTGGATTCAATATTGGCAAGTCATAGAGAGTGTTGTTGACGGCATGAACCTCAACCTGCCTGACTACAATAAGGAAAAGCAATTCATATCCGACATGTTGAAAAAAGGGCAATATGCCTGCTCTCACAGTGCTGAGTACAGGGAGACCTACAAACCTCATTACAGGATTATCTCAAAAGATGTGTTAAAAAAACATAATATCAGGGTAGAGTAAAATACTTATCTTTGCAGGTTAAAAAGTCTAACAGAATGGAAATAAAGATAACACGCAAAGACATTCTCAGAGAAATCAAGAACTACGTTTTCATCATCATCGGATTGGCTATTTTCGCCTTCGGGTGGGCGGCGTTTCTGCTGCCGTACGGAGTAGCAGGCGGCGGCGTGGCGGGTGCGGCCGCGATAATCTACTTCGTCAACAATTCGATACCGGTGGGCGTCTCCACCTTCATCATGAACGCCATCCTCATTGCCGTGGCCTGGAAAATCCTCGGTCCAAAATTCTGCATCAACTCGCTGATCTGCACTTTCATATTGAGCGGCTTCCTGTCGATTTTCCAACCCATGGTCAAAAGTCCGTTGGTTGACGACATGTTCATGAGCGTGATCATAGGCGCCACAATGGCCGCCTTCGGCGTCGGAATGTCCATAAACTGGGGCGGAAACACCGGCGGCATCGACATCATCGCCCTCATGATCGGCAAATACCGCAACATATCCTACGGCAGGGTCAGCCTCGCCGTCAACCTGATCATCGTCGGCAGCACCTATTTCATATTCAACGACATAGAACGCCTGGTTTACAGCTTCGTTGTGCTGTTCGTCTCCATCCTCGTGTCCGACATTGTGATTGACGGATACAGACAGACCTACCAGTTCATGGTATTTTCAAAGAAAAACGACGAGATTGCAAAGAAAATCAACACAACCCTGCATCGCGGCGCATCTTTTTTGCGTGGCTACGGCTCCTTCAACCACCAAGAAAGCGATGTCCTGCTCATAGTTTCCCATAAAACCGACAAATCGGCCATAACACGGATAATAAAAGACATAGATCCCGACGCCTTCATCACGATAACCAAAACGGCAAGTGTCTTCGGTAAAAATTTTGACAACATAAAGATATGACAGATTCTAATGGATCACTCTCCGCGACCGTGAATGCCAAAATCAACATCGGTCTGCATATTGTGAACAAACGCCCCGACGGATATCATAATATTGAAACCATATTCTACCCTACCGATTTCTTCAGTGATAATCTTACCATCTCGAAGAACAGTCACGAACTCACATTTAGCATCGACAGCAAGGAAGACCTCGGAGATGCTGACAACAACTTGTGTGTAAAGGCTTTCCGACTTCTTCAGGAGGATTATGGCATCCCTGGCGCCAACATACAGCTTCGCAAGGGAATCCCTTCGGGGGCCGGCTTGGGCGGCGGCTCGGCCGACGCTGCCTTCACCCTCAAAATGCTCAACAAACTCTTCCACCTCGACATTCCAGACCATGCTTTGGCCAACTACGCTCTCCTTCTCGGCAGCGACGTGCCCTTCTTCCTGTTTAACAAACCCATGTGCGCGACCGGCCGCGGCGAAATCCTCTCCCCTATCGATTTGGACCTCTCAAATTACAAGTTAAAAATTGTTAAACCGGATGTCAGAATATCCACTAAAGAGGCCTACTCTGGTGTCACCCCAAAAAAACCGCCGATATCGCTGAGAGACGCTTTGAAAAAACCCGTTGAACAATGGAAGGACTTGATTTCAAATGACTTTGAAAAGTCCCTGTTTGCAAAATATCCGGAATTGGAAAAGACAAAACAAGACTTGTATTCAGAAGGCGCGATATACGCCTCCATGACCGGAAGTGGCTCCGCTTTTTTTTCTATTTCCAAAAATCAGTGAGGCTTCTCTAAATTATTTAACGGGAGTCAGAAATAAGCAACTTAAAGACAACCTGTTGTTTAATCGGAATTAGGCATTACCTTCCAACTTCACGGACATGAATATGACAGAAAATCCGGAAAACAGATGCGAGCAGTGTTCGTTGATGTAATGTTTGAGTTTTTCAATATCACGAAAATCATATCATACACCAATAAATTTTATAAATTTGCAGCCTTTTTGAAATCATTTAGAAGATGGATTCCATACAGATGGTAGATTTGAGAAACCAATATCACCGCATCAAAGATAAGATTGACGCGGCGGTGCTTGATGTGGTTGCCTCTTCTAATTACATTCAAGGTCAGGAAGTAAGAAAATTCGAGGAGAATTTGTCACATTTCACCGGTTCCAATCACGTGATCAGCTGTGCTAACGGAACAGATGCGCTTATGGCAGCGCTCATGGCATGCGGTGTGGAACGCGGCGACGAGGTGATAACGGTACCCTTCACATTTATCTCAACAGTGGAGGTTGTGGCTCTGTTAGGGGCTTTTCCAGTATTCGCAGACGTCACGCCGGACACCTTCACCATCAACCCGAATCACATTGAATCTCTCATAACCGACAAAACCAAAGCCATAGTGCCTGTGCATCTTTTCGGGCAATGCGCTGACATGGAACCAATAATGACGATAGCCAGAAAACACAACATCAAAGTTGTGGAGGATGCTTGCCAGGCCCTCGGTGCGGAATACGTTTTCTCTGACGGCACCCGCCGTCAGGCCGGCACCATGGGCGATGTTGGTTGCGTCTCCTTCTTCCCCACCAAAAATCTCGGCTGCTTCGGAGACGGCGGGGCACTGATGACCCAAGACGACAACATGGCCGAAAAACTGAGACTCCTCTGCCGACACGGCTCCTCAAAAAAATACAGTCATGAAATTGTCGGCTTCAACTCCCGATTAGACACTATTCAAGCCGCCATTCTGAACGTGAAACTAAACTATCTGAATGACTACTTAGCCAACAGAGGTACCGCCGCTGATTTCTACTATCATTCTCTCGTTGACACATCTTTTCTGACTCTACCCGCAATTTCGCCTAAGTCAACACACACATTCCATCAGTTTACCGTTAAAATTAAAGACGGACTTCGAGACGATTTTGCAAAATATCTCAAAGAAAACCGCATACCTTCAATGATATACTACCCTGTGCCGGCCCATCTGCAACCCGCATACTCATATCTTAACCACTCAATTGGAGACTTCCCTGTGTCAGAGCAACTATGCGATGAAGTCTTGTCTCTACCAATGCACACCGAACTGACAGTCGAACAACTACAATATATTTCTGAAACCATCGTTGATTATAGGATATGAAGGAGTATTTCGCACACAACACTGCCGTTATAGACGAGGATTGCAACATCGGCGCCAATACCAAAATATGGCATTTTTCACATATCATGGAAAATGCTGTTTTGGGCGACAATTGCGTTGTAGGGCAGAATGTTATGATAGGTAGGAATGTCCGTATCGGAAATGGCGTCAAAATCCAGAACAACGTGTCGGTCTATGATGGTGTTGAATGCGAAGACGATGTGTTTTTAGGTCCATCAATGGTTTTCACCAATGTCATTAATCCGCGTGCCTTTATCGAGAGAAAAGAGCAGTTCAGAAAGACTTTAGTTAAGCGCGGGGCAACAATAGGCGCCAACGCAACCGTTTTGTGCGGGCACACTATCGGCGAATATGCAATGATAGGTGCTGGAGCGGTGGTAACCACCGACATCCCAGATTTTGCCTTGGTGGTCGGAAACCCTGCCCGACAAATAGGTTGGGTCAGCCATAGGGGATGCACTCTTCATTTTTCAGACGACGGCATCGCATTTTGTCCGGAAAGCCATTGTAAGTACATTATTCACAATAATTCAGTCACACAAGTCATCGATGATGAGAAATAAAATTATCCGATTAATAGTCATCACGATGATGTTTTTCGCCGCCCTGCCGCAGGCATTCGCCACACACCAGCGCGCCGGAGAGATAAGCTATAAGTATATTTCAGGGCTGACTTACGAATTCACCATCACCACTTACACGTACACACCAAGTCCTGCCGACAGACCTGAGATCGAGGTGTATTGGGGAGATGGAACAACATCAACAATAGAACGACACAGCAAGGTCAACCTCGAAAATAATGTAAGCAGGAACATCTATATCTCACAACATACATTCTCCGCTGTCGGTACATTTCATATCACATTCGAGGATCCAAACAGAAATGCGGGTATAGTAAACATACCAAATTCTGTTGAAATACCGTTTTTTATTGAGACAATCCTCGTCATAAACCCTTTCATCGGCGGTAACTCATCGCCCCAACTTCTGAACCCGCCCCTCGACAATGGCTGCGTAAACACTCCGTATTACCACAATCCCGGTGCTTTTGACCCCGAAGGCGACAGCCTATCGTATCGTCTAATAAACTGCAGAGGATTAGACGGCGAGGATATTCCTGGCTATTCATTGCCATTTGCATCAAATCAGATAAGTATTGATTCAAAAACAGGCGATCTCACGTGGGATTCGCCAACAATGGCAGGAGAATACAACATCGCAATCCTGATAGAAGAGTGGCGCAACGGCATTATGATAAGCAGTATGGTCAGGGATATGCAAATAACAATTGCCCCCTGCGACAACGAGCCGCCCGTGGTTGAAGCAGTCGATACTTGCGTGGTTGCAGGCAGCGAAATAGATATCTTAGTCAAAGTGTCCGACTATACATCCACATTCGTCACATTGACAGCCACAGGCGAACCCCTCATGCTTTCAGAATCTCCAGCTATATTCGCCCAGATTACCGACAGCGTTCCTTACATGACACATTTCAGATGGAAAACTACTTGTCAACACGTAAAGAAAACACCCTACGAGGTTCTTTTTAAAGCCAAAGACAACGGTCCACAGGTGGAACTCGTTTCATTCAAAACAATGCGGATAAGAGTTATTGCCCCAGCTCCGGAAAACTTGGTTGCAACGCCGCAAGGAAATTCAATCAAGTTGGATTGGTCGCCAGACTCATGCTCTAACGCAATCGGATACGACGTTTACCGCAGAACCAATGAAGATGATTTTGTGCCAGATTCTTGTCAAACCGGCATTCCTCCCGAAACAGGATACCATAAAATCGGAACCACCACCGGCTGGTCAAACACCACCTTCACCGACAACGGAACCGCAGAACCTCTGTATCACGGGAACACTTATTGTTACAGAGTTGTAGCTCTTTTCCCTGATGGCTCAGAAAGCATTGCGTCGGAGAAAACCTGCGCCAACATCGCAAATGATGCACCCCTGATCATAAATGCAGATGTTGTATTGACAGACGAAACCAACGGATCTATCAATGTTCGATGGCTATTCCCTCCTGAAATTGATTCAAATGCATTCCAACCACCATATTATTTCGAACTCTTTCGAGACAATGAACTGATTCATACAATCCAAGCTCCATCTAATCCAAACGACACACTTTCTTATCTCGACCATAATATAGACACGAAAGGTTTTTACAAAACCTACCATGTAACTATTTCAAATTCTGATATCACCATTGAAAAATCAGATCCGGCACCGAATATTTTCCTGTGGATTACTCCTAACGACAGGTCTCTCAACTTGTCGTGGGACGACCTCCAGCCGTGGAATAATATCAGCTATTTGATTTTCAGATTTAACGAACACACCAACTCTTGGGATACTGTTGGCAGTACAAGCCATCAATATTACACCGACTACAATCTTGTGAATGGTCAGAACTACTGCTATTACATTCAAGGTGAAGGCTACTATTACGTACCCGACACCATAGGTCCGCTCTACAACCGTTCGCAACAAGAATGCGGCACACCTTACGATCTTGTTCCTCCGGAGATGCCCGAGTTTACAATTCATAGCGATTGCAATTCCGTGGAATTTGTATGGCAATACGATAACGACTCAGTTGCGGCTGATGCTGTTCACTACTATATATACTACAAGCCGACAATCTCAGCCCAATTCTCATGCATTGATTCCTTCGACTACAGCCAATTGTGTTTCCCTAACCCATGCTCATACATAATAAATTCCCAAAATGATGAAATCTTGGTGGGCTGCTTCGCCATCATGATAGCCGACAGCAATTACAACCATACCGAACTTTCCGATTCAGTGTGCCTGGATATTTTTGACTGCCTTGAATACGAACTGCCGAATGTCTTCACGCCAAACGGCGACAATGTCAACGACCTGTTCACACCTTTCTCTCCACATTACGGCGTGACAAAGATAGACATGGACATCTACGACAGGTGGGGCGGCAGGGTTTTCCACACAACAGATCCGGAAATATTATGGGATGGCAGCGACGAGCTCACGAAGCTGCCTTGTCCAGACGGCGTTTACTACTACGGATGCAAATTATCTGTCCACACCCTGACAGGTGAGACCACGTTTCTTTTGAACGGATCTGTCACCATTATCAGGTAAGACAAAGGTGATTTTTCGCTGTTTTCAGCAAAAACCTCGTTTCGACGAAAATCGACGATGATTTTTTATTGGCGTTTGCCGTTTAAGAAATATTGCTCTACTTTATTTGAACCGAAGCCGTAGTTCATATAATAGATAGTATCCATCGGCTTGGTTATGAAGAAGTTGGCAATTTTACCCTTTGTGATAGTGCCCAATTCGTGACATACGTCCATTGCGTATGCTGTGTTTATCGTTGTTGCGTTAACAATCTCTTCGGGAAGCATCTTGTACATTATCGAACCCATTGCAAACACCAACTGCATGTTTCCTGACGGACATGAGCCCGGATTGAAGTCTGACGCAAGCGCAACAGGAAGGCCGTATTCAATCATCTGGCGTATGGGAGCGCACTGCATTCCAAGAAAAAAGGCTGCACCCGGAAGCACCGTAGGCATCGTCTCGCTGCCAAGCAATGCCTCCATCTCCGCCTCACCAGTGTATTCCAAATGGTCAACAGACAAAGCGTTGTATTTCACGCCCACCTGTATGCCGCCTGAACATGCCATCTCGTTGGCATGGATCTTCGGACGAAGGCCATATTTTATGCCCTGCATCAAAATACGCTCGGTCTGCTCCACCGTGAAAAAGCCCTTGTCGCAGAACACATCCACAAAATCGGCAAGGTTTTCAGCGGCAACCATGGGTATCATCTCGTTGATTATGAGATCTACATATTCGTCAGGGTTGTTTTTATACTGCAATGGAACGGCGTGAGCGCCCAAAAAATTGGCCTTGATAGTGATAGGGGAGTTCTCTTTCAGCTTGCGTATCACTCGCAGCATCTTGAGCTCGTCTTCTGTTGAAAGACCATAACCGCTCTTGATTTCAGCTGCTCCGGTGCCGTATGAGGCCATCTCTTCGAGGCGTTGCCAAGCTTGATCGTAAAGTTCCTCCTCTGATGTCTCGTGCAAACGAAGTGCAGAATTCAAGATTCCTCCACCCCGCTTGGCTATCTCTTCATAACTCAACCCCTTGATCTTGTCAACATACTCAACCTCCCGACTGCCAGCATAAACTATATGTGTGTGTGAATCGCAAAAAGATGGGAAAACCATCTTGCCAGTTGCATCTATCTCTTCAATGGGCTCTTTAACTTTTTTTAACCTGTCTGGGGTCAACTCCTCCATCTTTCCAAAATCCTTGATTTTGTCACCTTCTGTCAATAAAAAGGCATTTTCAACGATTGGAAGACGCTGCATATCCTTGCCAGCTCTGAATTTTATACTTTTGGTCTCAGCCTGTACTAATTGCTTGATATTCTTAACTAATATTGCCATATTTTATATTTTTTTGTCGAAAATCTAATCTGTGAATGAATAACCGAACTTCTTCATCAGCAGCTCGTTGTTGCGCCAGTCTTTCAAAACCTTTACAGAAAGGTCTAAATAGATGTGTTTCTGAAGAAAATCCTCAATAGAAGCCCTGGCATCTGTGCCCAACTTTTTGATTGCAGAGCCTTTGCTTCCAATAATGATTCCTTTTTGGGTCGGGCGTTCAACGTATAAGGTAGCCCCTATCCTTATGATGTCGTCCTCTTCCTTGTAACTTTCCACCACAACCTCAACACTGTATGGAATCTCCTTTTTGTATTGCAGAAGAATCTGTTCCCTGATAAGCTCCGACACGAAGAAGCGCATCGGACGGTCGGTGAGTGCATCTTTCGGAAAATAGGGCGGACACTCCGGCAACAACTCTACAATACGCTGCCTCAAACTGTCAATATTAACATCTTTTAACGCAGATATGGCGAAAATGTCTGCATCAGGAAAGACCGTTTTCCATACATTCTCAGCTTCTGCAACTTGCTCCTCTGTATATTTGTCGATTTTATTGATGATGAAAACAACAGGTATTGCCATGTTTTTGATCTTCTCCACCAACTCTTCGTTGTATTTGGTCTCGCCGCATTCTATGAGATAGAGAATAATGTCGGCATCTTGTAGTGAATCAGTGACAAACCGCATCATGTACTTCTGCATTGTGTAGGCAGGGTCGAGTACACCTGGAAGATCGGAATAGACGATTTGGTAGTCGTCGCCGTTCACAATACCCTTGATGCGGTGGCGCGTCGTCTGTGCCTTGGATGTCATAATCGACACCTTCTCTCCAACCAACCTGTTCATCAGTGTGCTTTTGCCAACATTTGGGTTGCCTATGATATTCACAAATCCCGCTCTATGTCCCTTTTCTTGTGAAGATATTTCGTTCATAATATTCCTATAATTCTGTGTTAAAAAAAACTAATTTCGGCTTTGAGTCATCCTCGTCAAATGTTATGTAGCTGAAATGGTCGAGCCAATCACCAGTGTTGAAAACAACGCCTCCGCCGTCAAGTCCGTACTCAAAAGGAATGTGGCGGTGCCCGAAAACGAAAAAGTCGGCACCTGTTTTTTTCTCCATCTCTTTTGAATACATTATCTGGTGTTCACCATCTCCTTTGAACACTCTCTCATCGTCGGGATGAGAATTTCTTGATTTTTTCGAGAAAAATCTTGCTATAGAAAACGCAATTCTTGGGTGCAGCGTGCTATAAAGTGTTTGATTAGGCTTGAAATTGAAGATTTTTTTGATCAACTTATATTTTCGCTGTCTGCCTCCCAAGCCGTCACCATGCGCAATAAGGATTCTTTTTCCGTTGATATTGAAAAGTTGCTCTCTTCTGTAAATCACAGCTTTGAACGATTCCTGGAAATAGTCGCACATCCACATGTCGTGATTGCCGGTGAAAATATGTATTTCAGTGCCTTTTTCGCTGATTTCGTAAAGATAATTGAAGAGTCGGAAATAGCCTTTGGGAACGACGTCGCGATATTCGAACCAAAAGTCAAAGATGTCGCCCAAGAGGAAGAGGTGATTCAAATCGGGGTGTTGCCCAAGCATGTTGATGAATGTCTCTTCGCGGCGGCGGCTTGCATCGTCTTCAGGCGTCTGGAAATGAGCATCCGACACAAACAGACAACTGCCGTGCAAATCGATAACATCCATATTTGCCCCTTTCGCTTTGTTCACCTCTGTTTAGAATTTATTCACCCATTCAGCGACTTCTGTTGCTGAGATGTTATTCATGCATTTGAAGTGGTTTCTCTTGCACTTTTTACTTCCAAATTTTGAACAAGGCCTGCAGTTCAAAGGGCAGACCTCAAAGTTTCTGAACATATTGCGCTCGCCTGGCATATAGGGGTAATAGCCATATTCAGGTATTGTGGCCCCAAAGATCGCTGCCGTGGGTTTGTGCAACGCCGCGGCAATGTGCATAAGTCCTGTGTCGCCTGTGATAACACAATCAGAATGTTGTATTATCGCAGCTGATTGAAACAGCGAAAACTTGCCGCAGCCATTATATGCACGGTCGCCCAGCTGTGATACAACCTGCTCCCCTTCTTCAACAACATCGCTGCCGCCAAGAAGCATGATGGGCTTGTGCAGGATACTGCCTATCTCCACCACCTTAGACACGGGTATCCGCTTGGTGAAATGCTGGGCTGCCAACACTATGGCCACAAAACCGTCTTCGAAAATCATCGGCAAATCATCCTCGTCAAAGCCTTGATTCTCAGGAATGTAAAATTCCAATCCCTTGTGGTCGTTGTGAACGTTCAGAAATTTCACAGCCTCAAAATAACGCTCCACAATGTGAGTTTCCGGCAGACCGTTCATCTTGAGATGGATGCAAAGCCATTTGGAAAAATTATGCTTGTTGAAAGTGTGAGATGGCGCCCGTAACTTCCGTGTAACCTGTTTCGAACGGTATGTCTTTTGCAAATCTATAATCTCGTCAAAATGCTCACTTCTCAACTCCTCCACGGTGCCGGCAACATCGTCGGGATCATAAATGTGAACTTTGTGAATGTGTGGGTTGTTTTCTACAACGTTAGCGTAGTTTTTTCTGACCAAAAAATGTACTTCCGCTGTCGGGATTTGTTCGTTTACTGCTCTTACTACAGGTGTGGTCAGCACTATGTCGCCTATAGAACTGAGTCTGATAATTAGAATCTTAGGTTGCGAAGGGGGTTGTATTTCGTCCATATTTATTAAAAATTGATTTCTAAAGCTTTTTCATGATTGTCGATAGGGGTGGCGTAAATATTGAGCAGATTCTCGTGCATCTTCTCTGCCGGCACATCCCCAATCTGTGATTTCATCCACAAATATTGCTCAAATTTTTCCCTTTCCTGCTCCGTGTAATGATCCTTGAAACGGTTATTATTGTCACGCAAATCATGGGCAATATAGTTGTTGGGAAATACAGTATAGTTTTTATAAATCTGATTGTCAATTATTTGGCAAACCGAATGAAGTTTGTCATTATTGGTAAGGCTGTCAGGTATGGAATCGAGTTCCTCATCGATAGGGGTTCCTATTGTGAGGGCCATGCGACCTTTCTGACCGAAAATACCCTGTTTGATGCTGTCGAAGTCTTCACCGGGGCGTTTGTGATAGATGCCGCCCTCGCTCAGGGCCACCTCGCGGGCTTTCAAATAGTCACAGGGCTCGTATTCGTATGAAACAATCACAGGGGTTATCCTCATCTTCCTGATAATTTCAATGAGGTTTTTGTCGTTGCCCATGCTTATCATCTTGATAAGGCCCTGCTTGGTATAGTCGTTGCCGTCTTTGGTGCGACCGTCGCGCTGCGCTATCCACACTGATTCTCCGTCTTCAAACAGTGATTTCTGTATGTAGGCTGCCAAAATCTTGGAGTTTTGCAGTTTTTCCCGTATGGTTCCGCTTCTCTTCACCTTTATCATCTTGTTCAGCTTGGCTACCTCCATCAGCAGCGGGGTGGTGAACAGGTTGTCTCCCATTGCAATTCTCGACGTTTTGCGGTGCTCTATGAAGAAATAGTATTGCAAAAGCGCCGGATCAAAGGTGATGTCGCGATGATTGCCTATGTACATGTATGATTTGTCAGGGTCAATATGCTCAATTCCCGACAAAGTGACACCCTTCGATGATTGAGCAATGAAGACGTCTAAAAAACGCTTGTCGAAGCTCGTCTGCACCTCCTCAATGGTGTTAAAATTCTCTAAATCTTTTCGTAAGTCGTCAACTGTGTATGTCTGTAGGCACATCTTAACCGCATCTGCAAAACGCTTGTCCTGCATAAGCTGAAAGTACGCCTCCTTAAATTCTGAGTCAGTATATGGTCTTATATCTTCGAAATCCATCACAATAAAATTCAAGCCGCAAAGGTACAAAATTTTAACCTAACATGATATACAAGTCTGGATATTGGTGTGGTGACTCTTTTTTGTGACGTGTCAGGGCAAAGGCCATGGTAAGTGTTCCTATACGTCCACAATACATGTTGACAGTGAGGATGAGTTTTGCCATACAGTTCCAATTTGCGCACTCTCCAGTTGACAGGCCGCAGGTGGTGAAGGCCGACGATGTCTCAAAAAGCGCATGCAACAGGTCAACATCTGGCTGCACAACCGTGAGAAGGAAGCATGATACAAGAATGAAAGTGCCCGACATCATCAGGATCGTGGTTGCCCTCTCCACCAATGTGCCGGAAATGGCCTTGTGGTCGAATTCTATGTTTTTCTTGCCCTTTACAGTGGCGATAACTGATTTCACCACGATGAACATAGTGGTGGTTTTGATACCGCCGCCTGTTGAACTCGGTGAGCCGCCAATGAAAATAGCCACCAAAACCATCACAATTGTGGATGTTTTCATCAAATTCACGTCCAACACATTAAACCCTGACGTTCTGCATGTGGTTATCTGGAATATTGAGGTGAAAATCTTGTTGCCTAACCCGTCAATATCCTTCAAAACCCCGTTGTATTCGATGAAGAAAAACAGGACACTGCCGATTCCTATAATCAAAAATGTTACCCATAACACTATTTTCGTCTGCGGCATCAGTGACTTCCAGTGGAATCTGTTTCTTTCACGGATATACCGATAACTGAAAAAGTCGCGTATGGTCACAAATCCTATACCTCCCAAGAATACAAGCGCCATGATTACAACCTGAGGAAAATAGCTGCCCGGCACCCCGAGGTTGAGCAGACTGTCGTCGATGAGCACAAACCCACCGTTGTTGAAGGCCGACACCGTGTAAAATATCGAGAAGAAGAGGTTTTGACTGTCGGAAATGAAAAAGCCTGTTGATTTCCAGTAGGTGAAGAGCAGAGCCACGCCCGCCGCCTCTATGATGAATGTCGTGACCACGATACTTCTGAGCAGGGAAACGGAATCAGACAGCCGGTCGGCCGACATCATGTCGCGTATCATGTATTGATAGCGCAAGCCAACCATCGAACTCGAAAGGAAAGTTGAGAAAAATGTCGCAAATGACAGTATGCTCATACCACCCAGCTGGATCAGCATGAGTATGACTATCTGCCCTTTTATCGTAAAACAGGCCGAGGTGCTTACAACCGACAAACCAGTGATGCAACTTGCACTCGTGGCGGTGAACAAAGCGTCAATAAACGAAATGCCATTAGTCGTCATCCGCGGCATTGAAAGCAAAATGGTGCCAATCGCTATGAGAAACAAAAACGACCCAACCATCAGAACCGGAGGACTTAACTTGTAGTTCCCAATGGAACTGCTCACCTTTGCCAATTCCACCAATACGATTATCAGAAAATAGAACTGTATGAAAATCAGATAGATATTCTCAAAGTTGTTGCTGTCAACTATGTTGAAATGAAAGACATTTATGGATATGAACTGTACAATCAAGAATATGATAATCAGAAACTCAAACCACGATTTCTTCAGATATTCTGTCCTGTGCAGGGAATAGTAGAGCAGAGTGAAATATTTTGCCACATAAAACAACAAGCTGCTGTAAATAATCCAACGAATAAGACTTTTGATGGCAGGAGTGATATACATCCCGTGATAGATGAAAATGCACGATATGGTGATGACCGATATCACCAAACTGCAAATTTGCAAAATTCGCCTGATTCGGTCCTTGTTGTTGGCTATGTGCAGCCTCCGTTTGCCGTTATACTCGTCTCTGTTTCCGAATATGGACATTACAAGTTGATTTTAATAAAGTTGTCAATGTCGCGGTCTTTTCCAAAAAGCACAAACACATCATCTTTTTTTATCACCGTGGAGTTGTCAGGGACGCCTATAACGTGTTGTTTTTGAGTCAGTTCCTTGTTTTCTATCTCTTCAAAGTTCCTGCGGATTGTCACTAAGCTGAGGTGGTGGTTGTCGCGGAAGTTGACATCGCCCAACGTGAGGCCCTCCAAACGGTCGGGGGCTATGATAGAGGCTATTCTGTACTCATCGGGGAGTTGCAGATATGACAGGATATTCGGGTTGCTGAGACGCTCGGCCAACAATGTTGCCAGCTCATCTTCCGGAGAGAGGAACTCGGTGATACCCATCTTCTCAAGAATCGTCTGCTGGTGGGAACCTTTTGTGCGACAGTATATCTTGTCTATGCCAAGGTCGATAAGATTCGAAATACAGAGCAGACGCTCCACAAAATCGTCGCCGATGGCAACAATGACTGCATCAAAATCCTTGATGTTCTCGTTCAGAAGCGCACGTTTGTCAGTGGCGTCGGTACAAACAGCATACGCGACATCATCACTGATATGCTGCACCTTTTTCATATCCTTGTCTATCACCAACACTTCAAACCCCTTGGCTGAAAGTGCCAAGCTGATTGCCTGTCCGAACTGTCCTGCGCCTATAACTGCGAATTTTTTCTGAGCCATAATTACATTCTTTGCAAAACGGCGAAAATACAAAAAAAAAGGACGTCATGAAAATCGCGCCCTTTTTTTGAGTCATTTTCATCAGAAGCATTAGAAAATCTGTACTCCGACCTCCCACTTTGGAAGATCTGACATATTTTTGCCTTGATACGGTTTTATCAGAGAAGTTATTCTATATTGACCATAGATGGCGGCCCATTTTGTGATGCCGATTCTCAGACGTACACCGCAGTCAAACTTCCTGATTCTAATGTCGTACGGAAGATACTTGCGCTGTACAAAGGTTGTCTTTATGGCGTCTTCCTTTGTGACGCACTTATATCTTCTTCCAACGTTCCATTCGCCGAAAAATCCAGTGTCTAAGAACCAGTGCTTTGATCCGGCACGTCCCAAGAAGAATCTTTGGTAGAACTCCAAGTCAAATTTTGTGATCTTGATGTTGCTCTTCACCAATTCACCAACTAATCCATCACCAACGTAAGATTCCGGGCAAAGATGACCTGAAACGGCATACCACGAAGATCCGAAACCAACTCTGAGTCCCAAACCATACGGTTTGGCAATGCGCCAGTTGTTGTCAATGTCGAATGTGAATGAGCGAGACATTCTTTCCGAACTCCACACGTTTCCGTGCATGGTCCACATTGTGGGCAGTATGAAAGATGCGTTGAGAACCAGAGATGTGGTGTGGGTCTTTTTGAAAGGACGTGTGAAAATGTCTTTTTCGGGAAGTGTAATCACGTCACCCATACCTATTAAAGTGGCAGCGTCAGCCAAAAGCGTGTCATTTACGAAGTTGCCGTTTTCTTTAGGCTCATATACAATATATTGGCCATCGCACCACATCTCTATTCTTTGGTTTTTCAACAGACTTCCCTTGTAGAAAAAGTAAGGTACAATCTCTCCAGTTTCGTAGTTTTTATCCTGTCTTATGACATTATATTCTTCAATAGTGTTGTCGCCATTCACTATTTTGTAGAAAATGGAGCGTGTTTTGTCATCTTTACTGTTTGCAGGAACGACATAAATCTTGTTGCTGTCCTCTTTGATGATTATTGATTGTTCATTTTGTTTCGTATTATCAAAGAAATAGTCGGCTTGTGGAACGCCGTAGCCGAAGGCATAGTCGAAATAGGGATAGTGGTTGCCCGACTTTTCGATTTCTTCTTTCAACTGGATGGCTGTGTATTCGGGGTGCAGTTGTTTAACGCACGCCGCGAAACCGGCCACCATGGGAGAGGAGAAGGAAGTGCCGTCGGCATAGACGAAGTTGCCTTTGTTACCTGCTACCTGACAATGACCCTTTGCCACCACATTGGGTTTCATTCTGCCATCGGCTGTGGGACCGAATGAGCTGAAATAGGAGAGATGGTCAATAGAGGACACGGCACCCACAGAGAGTATGCTGTCGGCGTCAGCGGGTGTTATGAGCATCATCCATTCACAATCATCACCTTCGTTGCCCATGGAATTGCAGATCAGGATGCCTTTTCGGGCAGCGGTATTAGCTGCCTTTGCAACTATTGATGTCTTTCCGTCCATATCCTTGAGATCGTAACGCTGTTTACCGTAGCCTAAAGAACTGTTCACGATGTCGGCTCCGTTCTGGTCGGCCCATTCCAAGGCTGCAACCCACCAGATCTCCTCTTTTTTCTTCTCAGGGTTGATTTCGGTGCGCGCCAACAAGAACTCTGCGTCTGGCGCCATGCCTAAGTAAGTGGTGTCGTCCATGATACCGGCAATACAACTCAAAACCATGCGCCCGTGCTGGTGCCCCAAATAGACGTTTTCGTTCTTGTTCACGAAGTTCCATGTCTTGACTATCTTCTTGTTGTCGAAAAGATGCTTGAACGCAGGGTGCGTGTCGGCCTCTTTGAATCCTCCGTCAAATATGGCAATCCTCACACCTTTGCCAGTGATGTTTTTCTTCTTGAAAAGACCGCCATTGTGCAGGTCAACCTGATCAACATTGGTGACGATTTCTTCCACGGATGCTGGTGACGACTCCTCTGCCAAGGTGCTTCCCGTTTCAATGAGATAGACGTCTTTAACAAATGGAAGTAGTCTTATGGCTTCAATCTGACTTTCGTTAGCAACAACACCGGCGGCATTCAACCATCGCGATGTACCTACCAACTCCTGCGACAAAGCTTCAACAGTGTTTGTGTATTCGGAATTCACAGGATAGTTTGTGATGTCATAGAGATCCGCACCGCAAAGCTGATAACGCTCTATCGCCTTTGTGTCAAAGTATTCATACGGGTTGAAATTATCTTTGCTTTTGTCAGAGAATAAAACCCAATAGCTGTTTTGAGCCGCAATGTTTTCTAATAATGCGAATAAAACAACCGTCAAAAGTGTGTGTTTTTTCATATCTTAATTTTTGTTGTAAATCTCAATAATCTCGTTGATGTCAATATTCAACAACTTCAGATTTTTGACAAATGCGGGAACCTCCTCCTCCATAAACTCTTTCTTGCGTATCGATGTTATTTTCTCCTTTGCACCCTCATTTGTGAAGAATCCGATACCGCGCTTGTTCGTGATGATGTCATGCGTCTGCAAAAAATCGAACGAACGTGTCACTGTGTTCGGATTTACTTCGAACTTCACAGCCAATTCCCGCACCGACATCGTCTTTTCCCCCTCTTTCCAACTCCCTGTCAGTATCTGCTCGAAAATCCAATCTACAATCTGCCTGTATATCGTTTGTGTGGTTTTGAAATCCATCTTAAACCTCCGTTTCTTTCATTCTTAGAAAACTTAGTGCATAAAAGAACACAATTCCGACACACTGAAGCACTACTTCCATAGGACTATTCAAGTTTGCAAAATTAATATTTTTTGTTGAAGTCACCATATATGAATTATTGAGAATTTCTTTCGGAACAGCCGCAAGCTCATTAAGCTTGTGTGTGACCGCAAAAACTGCCATCACAACTATAGTACATAATAATACAACACCAAATAACTTTCCTAATGGATTTTTCCTGAAATATATGCATGCAAAAAATGATATCGACAGTGCTGAATAGAACGCGAGAATTGAGCTCCATTCAGGTACAACGCTATCTTTGAATGCAGAAGCCAGTTCGTTAAACTCTAATGGTGTAGAACTGATTGCCATTTCCAAAAGCATGCCTAAAAACACTCCTGAAAACAGGCATATCATCATACCAAAAACATAATAAATGTTCACTAACAGCATGGAAGACAAAACCTTCTCGTTATTAGATGCTGGTATCAACAAATAATGTATCCTTGATGAACTTTGGTATAGGGAGCTGAACACTCTTGATGGATAAACAATCATCATAACCACTGCAATAAACATGAATATTCCCCGATCACCTGTTATAAATCCACCTAATAAAGAAATTAAAAACATCATGCCAAAGCTGTAAATAAGATCTCTTTTACCTTCTTTGTAGAAATAGGCTCTCAGTAAATTTTTTATATTATCTATATTCATAATAGTCCGATTTTAAATGTTTTTTGAATCTGAATTTTCATCTATCATAATTTCCGTAGAATCTGATGTTCCAGAAGGAAGATCTTTTTCTCCAATGATCATTTCAATACCTTTTGAATCAGAGGTCTGTTCATATTTTATTTCACCGTTGCGATATTTCACCTGGAAGTCAATCGAATAGACTATGATCAATAATAAAACGGCAACAATCGCTGTAATAACCAGGATTTTATTTGTGTATTTTTTCATAATTATTTGATTTTAAGGTTATTGAAACATTGATTTAAATTTATCACTATTGCTTACAGCAGCGTTGAACAGAAGTTCAAGGTCGAGGTGGGAATCTTGATGTTCTGAGTTTTCTTTCACGACATAAATTCCGCGCGGGGTGTCTTCGGTATAAAAGACAGATCCGTCTTCTTTTGGTTGGTCTTCAGTGCCGAAATAGAGTTTGTCGCATATGACATCTGTTGAAGCGTTCATAATGATATTGCCTTTGTCTAAAATAGTGACGGCATCAATGAGACTGTGGAGGTCGCGAACCTGGTGGGTTGAGATGATGACGGTTCTGTCGTCAGCGGCGTACGACGCCATAAGCTTGCGAAAAATGCTTTTTGCGGGGATATCAAGACCGTTCGTTGGCTCATCCATGATTAAGAGAGGTACATTGGTTGCCAACGCAAAGGCGATCATCACCTTCTTTTTCTGACCATGCGACATCTTGTCAATGTAGTTGAATTCGCCCATCAAATCCATTTCATTCAGGTAGTTTTCAAAATCCTCATGCCTGAAATTAGGGTAGAAAGGGGCAAATGCTTTTTCAAACTGGTCGATTTTCAAGTGTGGAACATAAATTTCCTCTTGAAGATAGTAAAGGTTTTTCAATTGATCGTCGTCGCGTTTTTGAGAAGGTTGGCCGTTGAGGGTCACTTGGCCTTCTGAAGGGAAGAGGAGCCCGGTCATGATCTTGAGAAGAGTTGTTTTTCCGGCGCCGTTGCGCCCTAACAAACCGTAGAGATGACCAGATTTCCATTCAAGGTTCACATCTTCGAAGATGGGCTTCCCTTTTGAATAACTGAAACTTAAATTTTTGAATTCAATCATAACTGTATTATTATATTGGTGTATTAGTTAACTATAACACTACAAAAGTAATACAGCTTACGATATGAAAATCAGTTTCATAAAATTTTTATTTCACTGATAATCAATAAGATAAAAAGAAAATAATAAATTTTGCGAAAAGTTTGATAATAAATTTGGAAGAAAAAGAGGAGACAAGAGGAAAAAACTATCCTATGGTTTTGACAATTTTCTCTATATTGAGGCTACGGGCGGAGGCGTCGATAATATCCTTATAGATGCCGCCTTTTTTGTATATATCGTCTGGGTTGCCGTCTTCTTCCACGCGGCCGTCTTTAAGAGCGTAGATGTAGTCGGCGTCGATGATTTGGGATATACTATGTGAGATAATGATGACGGTGCGGTCTTTTTTAATGGCATCGATGCTGTTCTTGATCTGTTCGGTGGCTATGGCGTCGAGGCTGGCGGTAGGTTCATCAAGGAAGATGATGGGCGGGTTTTTGAGGAACATGCGTGCGATAGCCACGCGCTGTTGCTGTCCGCCGGAAAGATCTGCGGCGTTGCTTGCGAATTGCTTTGGCAGTTCCATCACTTGGTCGTAGAGATGGGCTTTTTTAGCGGCGTCCATCACTTGTTCGTGGGATGCTTTTGGATTGCCATAGAGGATGTTTTCCTCGATGGTGCCGTCGAAGATATGGTTTTTTTGCAGAACAAGTCCGATATTGTCGCGCAGGTATTGCGTGTCGTAGTCGCGAAGATCGACCCCGTCCAACGTGATGGTGCCCACCTGCGGCTCATAGAATTTGTCGAGCAGGTTCACAATGGTGCTCTTGCCCGCGCCTGATAGACCTACCAACGCTGTGATTTTGCCCGGCTCTATCTTCATGTTCACGCCGAAAAGGGCTTGGGTGCCACTCGGATAGGTGAAATCGACTCCACGAAGTTCAAATTCACCGCGGATTTTCTCAGGACGGTGGTCGCCCGACGGTTCGATTTCTTTCTCGGAGTTGAGGATTCCAAAGAAGCCCTCGGCGTAGATCAGTGCGTCGTTCACATCATCGAATATGCGCTGCAATTGTGTAATAGGAGCAATCACATTGCTGAATAGCATCACATGGTACATTATCTTACCGATTGTCATGCCTGGATATTCCTTAAGTACCAGAAAAGCGGTCAGGATAATGACCAACACAGTGCCCACTTGCCGCACAAAGCTCTTCAAACCGTTGTAATAGAAAGCCACTTGTCGGGTTTTCATCTGGTTTTGTGTGACCTGGTTTTGGATGTCAAGCTGTTTCTGAGCCTCTATCTTTTCGCGATTGAAGCTTTTTATGACATTTATAGAGTCGATAATATTCTTGATGCCTTGGCTTTTGGTTTCCAAATGGTTGCGCATCTCGCGCCGCCAGCCTTTGAGCCGCCGTGCCTGCCGGTAGGTAATCCAGAAATAGACGGGCACGATGGCGAGGGCCACGAGTCCGACATAGACATTTGCAGCGAACATCAGGATTAGGGCGAGCAAGGCGCTGGTGAAAAGAGGCAGAAGGTCGATGAAGAAATTCTGCACAGTGCGCGACAACGAGCTGACACCCTGGTCGATACGGGCTTGCAGCTTGCCTGTGGCGTTGTCGCCGGAGTTGAAGAATGCTATGCGGAAAGTGAGCACCTTTTCTATAACGCTCTGAGCCAGGTCGCGGCTGACATAGATGCGCATTCTCTCGCCGAAGTAGTTCTGTGCGAAGGTGATTATGGCGGAGAGCACCTCCTTGCCTAAGAGCACCGCACTGATGATGGTCATGATGCGCGCCGCCTGGCCCCAGCTGAAGTTGGTGCCGATAAGCGCATTGATGGCATCTACCGTGCGGTCGAGCACGATGGCGTTGACCTGCGCCATCAATGATCCCACTAATGTGAGAATCAAGGTTATAAAAACAAGCCATTTATAAGGTTTGACAAAGGGTCGGATGTTCTTGAAGAGTTGAAAAAGGTTCATTTTTGTCGATTTTAAGCGGCAAAAATAAAAAAAACTATCACTGTATGATAAAATAAACGCACGATTTGTTGCAACCACAGGGTCGCGGTTGTTTTCACGCAGTAGAGACTCGCCGTGGCGCGTCTCAACATTTCCCATTTTCCAGATAGCAATAAATTTTACATCAAAGAGAGCAGCACTACGTTCTCCACATGCTGGGTGTGAGGGAACATGTCAACCGGCTGCACTTTCTCGACCTTATATTTTGGTGCCAGAAGTGTAAGGTCTCGAGCTTGGGTTGCCGGGTTGCAGCTCACATACACAATCTTTGGAACCTCCAACTTCAGCAGCTGATCGATGACGTTGGGGTGCATTCCCGCGCGCGGTGGGTCGGAGATAATCACATCGGGGCGGCCATGCTTGGTTATGAACTCATCGGTGAAGATTTTTGCCATGTCGCCAACCACGAACTCCGTATTAGTGATGCCATTTTGGGCGGAATTGATATTTGCGTCTTCCACCGCAGTGTCAACATATTCGATGCCCACCACCCTCTTTGCCTGATGAGCCACAAAATTAGCTATAGTGCCGGTGCCGGTGAACAGGTCATAAACAACCTCATCTGACTTGATGTCGGCAAATTCACGCACCACCTTGTAAAGATTATAAGCTTGCTCGCTGTTTGTTTGGTAGAAAGACTTGGGTCCTACCTTGAACTGCAGGTTCTCCATCTTTTCTGTGATAAAGTCTTGACCAGCATAAAGATGGAAGGGAAGATCGAAAATTGCATCGTTCAGTTTTGTATTTACAACGTATGTCAGGGAAGTGATTTCAGGGAAGTTCTGATACAAAGCTGCGAGCATCTCTTTCACCTTGTCGTTATAGCGAGTCACGATCATGACCACCATAAGGTCACCGGTGGAGGCGGTACGGATAATAATGTTACGCAAGAGTCCGACCTGCTTTCTCGGGTCATAGAAATCGAGATCATGGTCGATCGCGTATTGTTTGCAAAACAAGCGAATATCGTTGCTTGGTGCAGCCTGAAGCCAGCAGTGCTTTATGTCAAGAATCTTGTCGAACATACCCGGCACATGGAAGCCGAGGCAGCGTGAGTCAAAGGTCTCGTCATCTTTCACTTTGTCGAGCTCGTCATAGGGGAGCCACATCATGGTGGAGAAGGTATATTCGAGTTTATTACGATAGTAATAATGCTTCTCGGAGCCGATGATGGGCATCAGGGGAGGGAATTCAAACTTGCCGAGATGGCGGAAGTTGTCTTCCACCTGCTTTTGTTTGAATTCAAGCTGTTTTTCATACGAGAGCATCTGCCACTTGCAGCCGCCGCAGTTGCCGAAATGCACGCAGGGTGCGGCCACGCGATCGGGTGATGGCTGCTTGATTCTCAGAAGGTTGCACTCCGCATATCCGCGTTTGCGCTTATAAACCTCAACATCCACAATGTCTCCAGGAACTGCATACGGCACAAACACAGTCAATCCGTCAACTTTTCCTACGGCCTTGCCCTCTGCACCTGCGGATATTATCTCCAAATCTTCAATTATATATCTTTTAAAACTCATATTCTACTATTTTATATAAAAACCGGACTCGTCAATACACTTGAAAACCTTTTCTGGAAGCATAAAACGAACAGATCTCTTCTCTTTCAGATTTTGTCTTATCATTGTGGATGACAACTCCATCAAAGGTGCGTCCACAATGTGAACATTTGGGTGGGCTCTTAGTTCCCCTCCATCATAATTTGGGCGCGGATAAACATAAAGCTGGTAATTTTCGAGAATAAATTCGTAATTAAACCATTTTTTGAACGATTGTAGATTATCTTCGCCCATAATCAAACAAAATTCACGATTTGGATGTTGTTCGCGAAGCACCTGAAGAGTAAAACTCGTGTATGAAGGTTTCGGAAGTGAAAACTCAACGTCACAGGCTTTGAACCTTATATCGTCTTCTATTGCAAGATTCACCAAATGAAGCCGCTGCCGGTCGTCTAATAGAGAATTCTTCTTCTTCAGCGGATTTTGAGGTGACACTACGAACCATAATTCGTCCAAATCAGAATGTTCCACCAAATATTCGGCAATAATCAGATGACCTATATGGATAGGATTGAAGGAACCGAAATATAAACCCGTTTTTTTCATCTGCAAAAAATCGTGCAAAGATACAAAAATCGCTGTCTATTTTAAACTTTTTCATAAAACTAATGTTTAGTCTGTCTAAGTTTTTAGATTTTTACAGCCTTATGAAAAAAATTTTGCCCAAAATCGCGCTGATTTTTATCGCTTTAGGATTGTCAACAAATATTTTTGCACAATCTGCAGAAATGGATAAACTTTTCAATAAATACGATTCAAAAAGGCACTTTGAGGTGGCTGAATACGGCACAGAAAAGCCAATTTGGATGAATCTTATCGCTCATAATGCATCATTTGTGAAAATTCTCTCATGCGATGCTAAGCAAAAAAGCAGAAAATACAAGAAATTCAACCAGGAATTGAAAAAATCCACAGAGAATTTCAACATCATTTTCGAGATGAACGACAAGAATCATTTCATAAAGGTCGCAGCCACGGAGAAAGACAAGGATGGTTGTATGAACTTCGTGATAATCAACGCTTTAGGGGAGAAAGAAAAAGTTATTTGGCTATATGGCCGCACCAACATCAAGAAATTCATCAACTATTTGAAGGAAAATTTATAGTACTAACAACAAAATTATCACAACAAATTGGCTCTATAGAACAATTAACGAGCCCTTAATCTTATAGCGTTTGCCCATCTTGTCGGAATAGTTGATGATATAGTTGTATGTTTCATTCATATAAAGCTTGTCGTTCACTCTTCCGTCCCATCTGAAATTTATGTCATAGGAGTGAAAAACGACATTACCGTATTTATTGAAGATGACGATTTCAAAAGATTCAACATTCTCTTTGGTGACACTGTGAATGAAAAACTCGTCATTCAGTCCGTCTGCTTTCCCCGGAGTTATACTATTTGGAAGCAGGAATGACGGTTCGCAGGGGGATAGTTTATAGGCTGCGGTCATTGAGCAGCTTTGCTCCGTTGCGGTGACCATATAAGTCCCCGGGGTGGAGACCTCAATAACAGGAGATTGTTCACCGGTGCTCCAGACATAATTTGAGGCATTGGTAAACACTGACAGGAGAACCGAAGAGGAGCTACAAGCATCATCGGTGTTTGGGACTATTTCCACTTCGATGGGAATTATTGAGACAGTGAGGTTTATGGTGCTGTCGCAGCCGGCTTGGGTGGAGAGCGTGGTACTATAAACACCTTCGGATGTTATATATGAGCCGTGCCATAAGATTGGAAGTTCATAGGAACAAACCGTCCTGCTCATTTCAACAGTTGTATCGGCGCAGCCTACAGCGAGTTTGATAATAAGGAGGCTGTCGCAGCCGTAGTGATTGACGAGATGTTGTTCATATACTCCGGCAGCGGTATATTCCTCGTCATTGATAGTGTAAGGCAGTTCTGCAGGGCCTATGGTAATTTCAATGGTTTCGCTTGTGTTTGGCAATGAGGTGACTATGAGGGTCACTGTGCTGTCGGCGCCAACAGAGTTTGTCAGAATGACAGTTTTTTCGCCAGGTTCGTCAAATATGGCACCATTCCAAGAAAGAGGGAAGGAATCTTCGCAAACAGCGGTGTCGTGAGTGGAAGCAGTGGGATTCAGAAAGCTGTTGGCCTTCAAAAAGACGCCTGAATCATAGTTGTTGTCGCCCACATTTCCTACAGACAGGTGCATGTGGTAGGTCTCGCCAGCGATGATATGTGCGCCAGCGGTAAGCACCACAGTATATCCGTCGTACTCAACACCAGGTGCTTCCATGGGGTTTTGGATATAATACTGACTGTAAAGGCCGTCGATACAGCCTTCCTGATCAGGATATCCTGATTCACCTACACCTTGGTTTATAGTATTAATTGCAACATAGATACCTTCCGGGGCGTCCGCGGAAACCGTCCCGGGAATAACAGCTATATTGCGGTCTGTGAAATTAGTGGCGCCACCGGTTGCGGGATCCGGCCCTGACAGCAAAAAGGCGAAAATGTCATTAAATTGCGAGCAAACAAACTCAGGATATTCATCAGAAGCGAAAATATAGCTGAAAGAGAAGGTGTCGGATGTAGATACAAAATCGAAATCCAGAGTTGAACAAGCGTAGATGTCATCATTGACGAAAGGCTGAAGTTTCGGGTCGCTAAAATATATTTCAACCTCATCTGACATATCTTCGTAATAATTAGGACCTTCAGCAACTGAAACGTTGCCTGTTGTCAACAATAATCCGGAATTGAACAGAAAGCCGGAGGCATTAGCCTGAAACGTCCCTATTTGTGGATAAGTGACATTTCCCGTGATATTGTTGAATTTTCCGTTGCTTAGCACAACTCCGGGACCAGCCAGATGCTGAGTCAAGATATCATCTATGTTAAAGCCATTCAACGAAGTGACTGAAATATTCTGATTTTGTGCATTTACTATATTGCAAATGGAAAAAATCGCAAACAAAAGACAAAAAAATGCTGTTTCCGTTCCTGATTTATAGAATGTATTTTTCATGACATTGGATTTTTGGGACGTAACAAAAAGTTTACAAAGATAATAAATATAATATTACAATATATAAAAACGTAGGTTTTTGTTAAGCAGGCAGATTAATGCATGGAAATTATTTATTAATCGTTAATCCCCTGAAGGGGATTAAATATTGGACATGGAAATCTTTTCCGCTCTACCGGGCTTTATCCCCCCAACGGGGATTAATTGAATGAAAATATTTCTTAGGCGCGGGTTCAACTCTCCTTCGGAGAGTTTGCAAGTTATCACGCACGTGGGCTGGGCTGGCCGACGGACTCTTTCCTCTGCCGCAGTTGTTAGGTTCCGGCAGAGCGTGCGGGATTTAATGTCGGCTTGATTTTTTGGTTACTTTTTGCATAAACTGCTCACGCTCGGAAAAGCAAGCAAGCTTTTCTTTTCGCTCGCTTAATCGCAGTTTTTATCAAGAAAAAAGTAACATATAAAATGCTTAAATTAAACCTACGCTTAAATGCAGCCAATAATTTTCCTTCTAATTTAGGAGAGGCCGGAGGCAATTTGACAATGGGAAATGTAGAGACGCGCCGCATCCCTGCGTTTGCGTGCATACAAGCAATTCCCTCAGGAATAAAACGGCCTCTCCTTGCGGAGAAGCCGTTGCAAAAAACGCTCTATTATTAGTATTAGTATGAATACGGATTAGTATTCGAAGTCTTGGACACAGCGCACCGAAAAGCCACTATGGAGATCGCTGCCTGTTTGAATACTCAAGGCGTAGGGCGTTATCTTCAGACGACAACCCCAAGCGGCATACGTCACAGATTGTCCGGATTCTTGTAATCCAATGCCTTCATCAGGTACCCAATATCCCACATAATTATTGAAGGAGTTGATCAACCCACTGACTGTCTGAATCTTGTGATGCAAAGCCGCAACCTCTTCATACAGAGGAATATGCCAGCCCACCGGACAGACTCCCTGTATGACACCTGCCGAGTTCGTAGTGCCTGTGCCCATATAAGCTTTGATGTTGTACAGATAGCCATTCGTTTGCAAATTCCCCGGATTTGCTCTATATGCGTAAGACGACATCTGGGCGACCCATGTGCTGTGATCGAAAAGGTTGATATAGACACCATTATTATAAGAAGTCTCTCTCAGATTTTCAGCCATCCAACATTTTGAACCAACCAGTATAGTGCTATACGTGTTGTTGGAGCTGCTTGTCAGCTGTTGCCCGCATGTGATCGGGGTTGTGAACTGAACTAGACCAGAATACCTGATGCCAACGCAGTTCTTGACATAGGCACGGACGTAATAGGTGGTGTTGCCTGTCAGTCCTGTCAGTTGCACAGAATCTTTATCGTTAATGAAGGTACTGTGATTGGATTGAACATTATAAACACCACTGCCACCGATGGTGGGATTGGAATTGGTGGTGCTGTAAACCACACCGCTGTAGGTAGGCGCTGGATAATCCTGATTATTTGGACTAAACCATTGGTACCTTATAGTTGCCGATGTATTTGTCTTTCTTAATACATTAACCCACGGAATCTGATTTACTTTATGTGGTGTTATCACATATTTGATGCTGCTATAGACAGTGTCACAACCTGCATTATATGCATAAGCCCTATAGTAAAGAGTGTCGGCATTAAAATCTCCATTGACGGTGAAAAAGTGTGTGTAGTATTCAGATGCATTAGTATATTGTACATAATTATGATACGGCTCAAAAGTGGTGAGCGTGAGATGCGAAGAATTCGTGCTGAACAACAAGCCGAAAGTCGTGCTAGCCGGATTTCCGACAGTGATGTTGAGCGGAACGTTATATTTCAAGTATGTTTTTACCGTGGTGTCACGGGTTGCTGTACCCATAGAGATGGCCGCATTCTTCAACGTGGTGACAGCGGAAGAACTCAAATTGGTCGCAAAGACCGTGTCATTCGGCGTGCCGTTGCCAAAATTGTAGATCAAACAACCTCTCCACTTGTAAGCGGCGCCGGAAGTGAGTCCTGTGACAGTCTTTGCATAAGTGAAATTGGAGAATGAATTGCTATAGTCTTCAAAGGAAATCGTGGTATAATGATCCGGATAGGAACCATTACTGTTCTGCTTATAAAGAGCCAGACCTCTCTTTATGATGACAGCATCATTTGCATTGACCTGAATACCTGCAATGGTTATAGAATTTTTCGTCTTGCTATAATCATAACCCGAAGATACGGTTGGCGGCATTTTTGTCGTAAAGCTTTTCACTTCGCCGTACTGGGTGCCGTTTTCATTAGTTGCATACGCACGATAGTAATAAGTGGTACCTGCAGTAAGCCCTGAAATATCAATATTAAAAGCGCCTGTTGCTGCCGAGGAGGTCGCCTTGCTGTCAGCTATGGTAGGATTATTGCTTGTACTGTAGCAAATACCAACTTCCGTGATAGTACTGCCGCCTGTAGTATATACATTACCGCCCAAAGTAGCTGTTGAACCAGAATAAGATGTTACAGATTCTGTTGCCACAGACGGCGGGGTATTGCCTTTGACACAACGAACAGACTCGTAGTACATATTACGTACCAATAGTGTTGAAGTAACGGTAGGTGAATCATAATACAAATAGAAAACAGGATCACCACTTATACTTGTCGAATTGAGCCAGAAATCCATTTTGCCTCCATAATTAACAGGAGCTCCAGATTGTATTATTACTCCTCCCGCAGGATATGCGTTGAAGCCAGCTGCATTGTTGGATGTTTGGCTATTGCCAATAGCACAAGTGGTTGTGCTTTCATTCCATCCGGATGTTGATGCCAACGTTTTGGCAATATTAAGGCTGGAACTGCCGCATTGATAAGAGCTCTGACCTCCCAGATAAGCCTTCAGTGTGTTGCACTCATCTAAAGAGGGTAGGTGCCATCCGGTGGGACAGATACCTTGGACATTGGTGCTATTGGATGTAACTGACCCGTTAAGGGCAGAGGCGTAGGTATATAAACGGCCATAATTCGCATTAACAGATGTGGCATTGTTCGGTATTTTATACGTGATGGAGCCACCGCCCGGGTAGGTTGTGCTGCGAAGGTTCTGCGCCATCCAGCACTGCGAGCCTATCTGTATGGTAGGATAGCTGTTGCTGTTGGCATCCGTTACGGTAGCGGCATTCTTACAACGCATAGCATGACCGTCGGCAGGGGTTGTGAAGCTTATCTGGCTACTATATGACCAACCCGCGATGTTCTTGGCACACGCACGCACATAATAAGTGGTGTTCGGCTCCAGATCAGCGTATTCTAAGAAATCATCTGCTGTGTTGTCAGTGAAGGCATACTTCAAAGAAGCAGAGTATTTAGGATTCTGAGACTTTGCACAAACGATGTAGCGTTCGGTGATATCAGCTCCTCCATTGTCGGTTACATTGGCTGTCAGTCTCTTGGCATATTGCGTATTGGTTCCTGCACCATTGTCTGTCAAAGTTACGGTAGGCAGATCTGAGGCAGGATTGGCCGTGTTGGGATTGTCTTTGAGACAACGCACACCCGCTTTGAGACTTTGGATCTGAGTGGCGGTAGGACTCACTTCTTGTGGTGTTGTATTGTTATACATTATGCCCCATACTGTGGGAATTGAACTACTTAAGCTTACTGTGGTAGCTGTCCAGATCGCAAAACTTGTGTTTGAACCATTGGGGATGGCGGAGAAATTATAAGTATTGTTGGTAGATGGCGTGTTGCCCGGAGTACCCGTAACAGTTGACGATGCCCATGTGGCAGTACCTCCCATGGCCAATTGTTTTGCCGGATACGTTCCCACTTTGTTTTTCAAGGCGGTGAGCTCAACAATGGTAGGCATGTGCCAACCAACCGGGCAGATACCTCTTTTGTGACTGGCAAGGTGGTGGGTAAGATCATGAACTAAACCTGCTTCGGTATTTGAGGTCATAACTTCCTTGGCCAAATACACATAGCCAGCTGAGTTTTTAGCAAGAGTGTTAGGATGTGTGTTATTAGAATACTCTATCGGAGTGTTGTCGGCGGCTTTGGTCACCTTCAGGTTCTGGCGCATCCAGCATTGCGAGCCTATCATCACGGTGTTGTAGGTGTTGCCGTCAATATCTGTAACTGTTGGGGCATTCGGACAAGGCTGGCCGTCTTCGGTAGTCGTAAAGGATTTCACCTCTCCGTATGCAGTATCAACAGCATTGATGGCGTATGCTCTGTAATAATAGGTAGTGGCGGTAGTAAGGCCTGTGATGGTCTGCGTGGTAGAATCTAACATGGTGAAAGGATAACTTGAAACTGTAGTACCCAATTGCTTTGTAGTGCCGTTGCCAATAGTAACAGAACTACTCGTTCCATACACAATACCGTATGAAGTGATAGGCATTCCGCCATTCTCTTCGATAACACCTATTTTCGTTATCGTTGCAGAAATCTGGTCAATGTCGTAAACATTATCCTCCGCGTCTGCTGTGGTAACCTTAGGTCCAAAGACTGAGTTTTTCTCTCCGTTGGCATTGTCACGGATGCAACGGACACCACGGAAATAATTCGCTCCAGCAGTTGTTGAAATTGCAATACAAGCAAACGTCAAACTTGCTGATGTGTTTGATATGTAAGCATAATAATGTTTTACAGAATCCGTCGAATTAGTCGAATTAGAGATTCTTGTGGACATCCAAAAAGAGGCATTTCCCTCTGCATAGTTTGGAACAACAGAAAATCCAGTGGCATTGTTAGTCTCGACATCATATCCCGGATAACAAGTATTTGAGGTAGTAGCTAACCAATACAATGGTGAACTTAATGCTTTTGCAACATAGCTACTGCCTGTTCCACAAAGATACTCACTTTGTTGACGCACATACGTATACAATTCATTCCATTCACTATATGTTGGTATATGCCAACCAACAGGGCAGATTCCTTGTATGCCTGAAGTCTCTGCTTTTGGCTGGATTATTAATCCGTTGGTTGCAGTTGGGAAATTGTATAAATAACCTTGTACCGACACGGCGTTAGCTCCACCTATTGGTAATTTATAGCGTGGGTAAGCCGAGGTGGTCACATTACTAAATACTTCAATATTCGTTCCGTCAGGCATCTTGGTGGTTCTCAAGTTTTCGCGCATCCAGCACTGGTTGCCGATACGAACTGTCGAGTATGTATTGCCATCAACATCGGTTACCGTTGGAGTATTAGGACATGCCTCGCCGTCTTTCGGCGTATTTTGCGCTTTGTTGAGCTTGTGAATACTGTCTAACAACTTGTCAACCTCGTTATTCAAGGCATTTAACTTATTGGCCAGATTGTTGTAGATCTCTTGTATATCGCAGAAGTTCACAGCCTGTTCGCAATTGCCTGTGCCTTCAACGTTTATATTGCCCTCTTCGTCAATGCCGTTCATAACAGTTGGAACCTCAATTGATCCATTAACTAAAACATCATCCTCAAAGGTCTTGTCTCCACCGATGTACTCGTCGTCGGTCTTGGTGACGAAGTTATTGAGGTTGGCGGAGGTCAGATATCCGCTCAAGTCTGGCTTGTTCTGAATATAAGCCGGTGATGCAGGATTCTCCTCATTCCAATTGGCATTGGTCTGACTTTGCAAATCCTGCTGGGTAAGATAGCCTGCATCATTGTTGAAATCACTCACCTGTGTAGGCACAACGGGAATTTCCGGCTTGTTTTGGATATAGCTTTTGGAAGAAGTATTCGTCTCGCTCCAGTCGGCTTGTTCTTGTTCAGGCACACTTGTGATATAGCCAGCATCGTTGGCAAAGGCACTCACATTGGTGGGCTTGTTGGAAAGATCGTTATAGTTGTTGGAGTAGGCCACCATTCCAAAATTCGGGATATTCGTCAAGTCATTATAGTCACCACTGAAACCTTCAGGAAGGATGACAGTGTTGCCATCTGAGATGGAGAGTTGGTTTCCATTGAGAATCAATGTTTGTGGAACACCTTGTCCATCCTGACCGTTGGTCACGGTAATGGTGGATGTGGTGCCATCGGTATAGGTGATGGTATAAGTGTTGGTGTTGCCACTGGTAACAGGGCCTGTGAACGACTGGATACCCTTTCCGGCAGGACCTTGTGGACCCGTTTCACCGGTTTCACCCTGTGGGCCTTGAGGACCTTGTGGACCTTGTGGACCTTGTGGACCAGTTTCACCCTGTGGGCCTTGTTCACCCTGCGGACCGGCAGGACCTTGAGGACCTGTGGCACCTGTTTCACCCTGTGGGCCTTGTTCACCCTGCGGACCGGCAGGACCTTGTGGACCCGTTTCACCAGTTTCACCCTGTGGGCCTTGTTCACCCTGCGGACCGGCAGGACCTTGAGGACCTGTGGCACCAGTTTCACCTTGCGGGCCTTGTTCACCTTGAGGACCGGCAGGACCTTGGGCACCGGCCGCGCCGTTGGTTACAACAAAAGTGGTGGTTGTGCCATCTGTGTAGTGAATCGTATATGTGTCTTGAAGACCAGAAGATACAGGACCGGTGATGGATGAGATACCACGACCATCGTTGCCTGTTCCCGGCTCTGCTGCCGGAAGTGTTACTGTGTTACCTCCGGAGATGGTCAACTGATTGCCCACAATCGTAAGAGTTTGTGGAATACCCTGACCATCTACGCCGTTAGTAACAGTGAACTGTTGTGTGTTGCCATTTGTGAAATGTATTGTATAAGTGTCTGTATTTCCTGATGTTACAGGACCCGTGATGGATGAGATGCCGTTTCCTGCAGCACCTTCAGGACCGGCAGGGCCTTGAGGACCTGTTTCACCTTGTGGACCGGCAGGACCTTGTGGACCTGATTCACCTATTTCACCCTGAGGACCGGCAGGACCTTGAGGACCTGTTGCACCTGTTTCACCCTGTGGACCAGCAGGACCTTGAGGGCCTGTTTCACCTTGTGGACCTTGTTCACCCTGTGGACCAGTTGGGCCGATTGGACCTTGCGGGCCTGTTGCACCTGTTTCACCTTGAGGACCGGCAGGACCTTGAGGACCTGTTGCACCTGTTTCACCCTGTGGACCGGCAGGACCTTGAGGACCTGTTGCACCTGTTTCACCTTGTGGACCGGCAGGACCTTGAGGACCAACAGGACCAGCCGCACCGTTAGTTACAACGAAAGTGGTGGTCGTACCATCAGTGTAGTTTATCGTATATGTATCTTGAAGACCAACTGTCACGGGACCGGTGATAGACTGGATACCGCGTCCTGGGGTGCCGCTTCCGGAACCGCCCGTCGGCAATGTGATGGTGTTACCACCGGAGATGGTCAACTGGTCGCCCACAATCGTAAGAGTTTGTGGCACACCCTGACCATCTACGCCGTTAGTAACAGTGAATGTTTGTGTGTTGCCGTTTGTAAAATGTATTGTATAAGTATCTGTATTCCCGTTTGTTACAGGACCTGTGATAGATGCTATGCCGTTACCTGTTGCACCTTGCTCACCCTGTGGACCAACGGGACCTTGCGGACCTGTTTCGCCTGTTTCACCTTGTGGACCGACGGGACCTTGCGGACCTGTTTCGCCTGTTTCACCTTGTGGACCGGCAGGTCCTTGAGGGCCTGTTTCGCCTGTTTCACCTTGAGGACCTTGCTCACCCTGTGGTCCCTCTGGGCCGGCAGGGCCTTGAGGACCGGCGGGGCCTTGAGCACCAGCCGCACCGTTAGTTACAACGAAGGTGCTGGTTGTGCCATCTGTGTAGTTTATTGTATATGTATCTTGAAGACCAACTGTCACAGGACCGGTGATAGACTGGATGCCGCGTCCTGGGGTACCGCTGCCGGAACCGCCCGTCGGCAATGTGATGGTGTTACCACCGGAGATGGTCAACTGGTCGCCCACAATCGTAAGTGTTTGTGGCACACCCTGACCATCTACGCCGTTAGTAACAGTGAATGTTTGTGTGTTGCCATTCGTGAAATGTATTGTATAAGTATCTGTATTCCCGTTTGTTACAGGACCTGTGATGGATGCTATGCCGTTACCTGTTGCACCTTGCTCACCCTGAGGACCAACGGGACCTTGCGGACCTTGTTCACCCTGAGGACCGGCAGGTCCTTGAGGGCCAGCTGGACCTTGAGTGCCGTTGTTCAGCTCGTATGTTTGTGTTGTGCCATCACCCATTGTGACTACCATCAGATAGCCGTTGTCTGTGGGAGTTATAGCAAACGCCGGAATATTTCCCGCTTTTTCAGCATAAAGAGCATATGGAACACTTAAAAGTTGTTGCACACCCTCTATGCTGTAATTGATTCCTCCTTCCGGATCTATCTCACTTTTCAGATAATAAGGTCCGGCAGACCAATCGATAGCCGACATATTGCCGCTTTCAACAATACCATCGCCCACCTCCACGGTCAGCAAACCGTTGGCATTTGTAGCGGTAGTGTGTCTTTCCTTGTACACCGGCATACCGCTGAAGCTTCCCTGAAGAATGGTAATCCTCACCGATACATTTTGGTTGGTTACAAGTTGGCTGTTTGTATTACGAACAACAGCCTGATAGCTCATCTTCTGCGGCACCTGAGCAAACAAAGTGCCTACAGCGAGCATTAAAATGCTTAAAAATAGTAGAGCTTTTTTCATATTGGTTATATTTTAATTATTAATACTTTCAGTCTTTATATCAACCAAAAACCATCTTTTAGAATTTGTTTTTGATAACCTTGAAGGTCTTCAGGACACGTTTTCCTTCCATAACTCTCAACTGGTATGAAGCAGTTGGATATTTGGTCAAATCGATGGGCGTTTCGAGCTCGACAATTTTAATGATTTGCAATAATTTTCCATTATTGTCGAACAGATGAGCCATAAGCCCATCGGCAGGTATTTCGTAATTTGTGATGCGGAGCTGTACATAATTTGCAGTCGGGTTTGGGAACAGAATGGCCTCCAACATTATACCGGGATATTGGTTAACCCCAACTGTCTGTATCTCGTAAGGCTGTTGCACACCTTCTATCACGTAATTGCCAGAACCGTTAAGCTGGCGGTCTGCAACTTGTCCCACAGTGTAGGTCACTGTACCACCCGCGCCTTGTGCGGTACCACCGGCAGGAAACACCCCGCTTTGGGCCATAATAACAGTTGTTGCAACTGTCATAAACAATAATAAAATGTACGCTCTTTTCATAATTTTATATCTTTTTGTTTTTAAACAATTCTTCAATTTGCAAAATAAAACAAAAAAAAAACGAACGTCAATGAGTAAATTTACTCAATTTTACGTTCGCTTTTTCTAAGTATAAGAAAAGTATGGAGACTGTCCTTCTTAATTTATGCTAATTATGAATAATTCCATGCTCATAGGCATAATGAATCAATTCGCCGGTGGTGTTAAACCCGAGTTTCTTGAAAATATTATTCTTGTGATTTTCAACAGTGCGGACACTGATATTAAGTTCATTGGCAATCTCCTTCACTGTGTGGCCTTTTGAACAAAGGCGAATAATTTCCATTTCCCTGTTCGTGAAAAGCTCTTCAGAAGATGCGTGTGCCAATGATACTGCATGTATTATTTCAGAAATGTCTTTTCCATAATACTCCAATCCGTTGCATACTGAATCCATTGCGTCGAGCAAAGTGGGAATATCCACAAACTTGCTAACAAAACCGTCAATCCCCACCTCCAACAGCTGTAATATGTTGTTTTTGTCGGTATCTGCTGACAAGATAAGGACCTTCACCGGAGAATTTGTATCACGAAGATGTTTAACAACCTCTATCCCATGTCCATCAGGCAGCATCAGGTCAAGCAATACTATGCCAATATTGCTATTTTCATCTAAGATTTCAATTGACTCTTTTATGGAACCCGCTTCCGCAACAACTTTATAGTTGTCACTGTTGGAATTTATTGCCATCACCGTTCCCATTCTGGTCAAAACGTGATCTTCTACAAGCAGGACATTAATTACTGACATTATTAATTGTTATTTATTGAAGAATCTTTTACCTTTGGCGTTGTAAAATAGAAAGTAGAACCTCTTTGAAATTCACTCGTAAAATCGATTTTGCCACCATTTTTCTCAACCAATTCTTTGCAAACCATCAAACCGATACCTGTGCCTGTTTCACCAGATGTTCCTGGAGTTGTGACATATTCCTTCTTGAAAATTTTGTCTTTTTCATCCTCCATCATTCCCTTTCCGTGATCTTTTACATAAATAGTGACAAAATCTTTAGAGTCGTCAACAGATATTTCAACTATCCCGTTTTCGTATGAATATTTGATAGCGTTTATCAAAAGATTTCTGATAATAATCTCTAAAAAATTAATATCTGAAAAAACAATTATATCATTTGGGACATTTTTCTGTACCTCAACACTCTTTCTGTCACATAAAGAACGCAGATGATAAATTTCTTTGTTTATCACTGAACTGAGGTCAACGCGAATAGGTTTAAATGTGAATCGTCCTGTTTCAAGAGATGCCCACTCCAAAAGATTAACGAGCAGCTCGCTCAAAGCTTGGTTGGATTTTTGGATTTCCACAATCATGTTCCGTTTGTCGTTTTCAGGAATCTTATCATAAAAATTGCAAATATTATCCAACATCTGTTTTTGGGCATTGACAGGATTTCGAAGATCGTGAGAGACAATAGAGAAGATTTGGTTACGGGTTTTGGTGTTTTCCACAAGCACTTCGTTGGAAAGTCTTCTTAGGCGTGCCAAACGTGAATACACGACAACCAGAATAGTACTCAAAGTCAGCAAAACAACCAAAGCGCCGCCTAAATAAAGATGTCGCTGCAAAATAGACTCCTGTTTCTTTATTTGTTCATCTTTTTGATGGGTTTCATACGCTACTTGGTATTCGCTCAAAAGATTCTGGTATTTTTCAGAATTGAGAGAGTCTTTGATGTCGAAACTGCTTTGTAGATAAGCTATTGCCTTGTCTGTTCGATATGTATCCTTGTAAAGTTTTGACAGTTGGCCTTGGATTCGCCACAAGAGTGGCATGAAATTAATTTTTTTGCAAAGACTTTCACCTTTTAGCAGATATTTTTCGGCTGATTCGTAATTTTTAGCCGACATTTCACACATTCCAAGTTGCTTAAGGGTGATTATTTCGTTAACTAAATCATTGTTTTTTTCAAAAGCTTTCAGGGCCTCTAAGCAGAGGCTTCTGCATTCGTTCCATTTTTGTTGATGAAGGAGGATATCAGCTTTTTGAGAAATTCTGATGTAATATTTGTTCATTCGTTTATGGTTGAAATCTATATCGATAGCTTCATTGACGCATTCAAGGGCCTCATCCGGGCGGTCGAGGGCCATCAGAATTTCAGATTTATTACCGAGTCTGATTGAAAGTGCTTTTTCGTTATCGTTATTGTGTTCCCGTTCAAGGACGATAGCCTTGTCGATAAATTTAAGAGCTTCAGCCGGGTGACCAGATGCAAGATTAATCGTAGCCAATGAGTTCAAAGCAGAGCTTTTGATTCTGGAATCACTGAGTTTTTCGCCTATATCATAGTCTTTTTTAGCATTTTCGAGAGCCTTTTGATATTGGCCGATTCGTTGTTGAGCAACATTTAGAACTTCATAGCAACTTGAGATCCATCTTAGCGAATCAGGATGTATAAGAGATAGGGCTACATTGGAATAGCGTTCAGCTGAATAGAACGAGCCTTGGTTATATGAATAGTTGGCCATGCCGAGATAAGACAGCATGTAGGAGAACTGTTCATTATAGTGAGATTTTTTTTGGATTGGATAGTCATAGCACTCATAGAGGTTGAAGCTGTCTATAAGTTGAGATGCAAGTTTTTTGGTTGGTTTAAGGTCGAAAATATAAAAAAGAGAATCAATAGGGACAGTATTGTCAGCGAAAGTTGGAGTTGGTGAGATTAACGCGAGGCCAAGCGCAAAAAGGAGGATATAAAATTTTCTCATAGTTACAGAACTAAAATGCAAAAATAAAAAAAGTTGGGATAATATTGTAAAAATGAGGGTTAAAAAACATCATCAGGAGAGATGAAACAAGAAAATATAGAAAAAAGGGATATTTAGAAGATAATATTTGTAGAGGCAACCGCGTGTGTGTGGCTGTTTTCATATATTGCTACGATAAATCGTAGGTTAATTTTCAGAAAACAAAAAAAGAAGTGATTATAGAAAATAAATTGAATTAAGTTTAAAACAAAAAAAGCCCTGCAGATGACAGGGCTTTTCTATGGTATTGGGCGACGACCTACTCTCCCACCGGTAAGGCAGTACC